>NZ_JANIFL010000004.1:0-588779 GCF_024518695.1 Mesorhizobium sp. LMG17149 | reverse complement strand
AACTCCTCGTCATTCTCAATGCAAAAGCACGCGATGCGCGCATGGAGTTCGCCAATGCAACTTGACACCACAGATAGTCGCTCATTGCCCTGCCGGGCATTTCTCCCCGTATAGTGACGGGGAGAAAGACGTTGTCGCCGAAGATTTCGCCAATCGCCAACGTTGCCGAATGGGCGCCGGGAGTGCGGCCATCTCCTTCTCCCCGTCACTATATGGGGAGAAGGTGCCGGCAGGCGGATGAGGGGCGGCGCCGACCGATTGTGATCCTCGTCGCCCGCTCAGTGCAGGCGGCCGCTCGCATGGGCCAGCATGGTGTAGACCTTGCCGGTGTCCGACGTCAGGTAGGTCTGCGCCATGATGTTGTCGCGGTCGTTGCGCGAGACATCCTTGAGCAGCTTCTCGAAATCGTCGCAGTAGCGGTCGACGGCGGCGCGGAACTCGGCCTCGGCCTGATACTTGCGACGAATCTCGTCGAACGTCTGCTGTCCCTTCAGCGTGTAGAGCCGCCGCGTGAACACGTCACGCTCGCCACGCCGGTAGCGGTTCCACAGCTCGATCGAAGCCTCGTGGTCGATGGCACGCGCGATATCGACGGAGAGCGAGTTCAGCGATTCCACGACATGCAGGGGCGAGCGCTGGGCGGGGGTAGCGCGCTGCGCTTCCACGGGGGCCGTAGGGGCTGCCGACCTGAGGTCCTCATCGTTCGATGCCGCGGTCAGCAGATCCCGCACCCAGCCGCCCTGGGGCGTGCGGGCGCTGGCATCGCCGCGCGGACGCGGTGCAGCCTCGGCAGGACGCTCAAGGTCGAGCGTGCCGCGCAATGCAGGGCCGCCCAAGGGCGCCTGAGGCGTGCGCAGATCCGGCTGCGGTGCCGGTGCGCGGCGCGGCGGCTCGGCAGCGCGTGCGGCCGGCGCTTGCGGCGCCGGGCGCAGGTTGCGTGGTTCTGATCCCTCACCGCCGCCGCGGCCGGATTTGGCCACGATGTCCGAAAGCTCCTTTAGGGCGTTGATCTGCTCGGAAACGGCGCGGCGGATGGCCGAGGTCGATTCCTTTGCCTCTTCGGGCATTTCGATGACGCCCTTCTTGAGCTCGGCCCGGGTCAGGTCGAGTTCGCTCTTGATCGAGCCGGCGGTGCGCCGCATCTCCTCGGTGGCATCGGCAAAGCGCTTGGTTGCCGAATCGACGACGTCGGTGATGGCGTTGCGGATCTTGTCGGCCGACTCCATCGTCTTGCCTTCAGCGTTCTGCAGCGTCTGGCCGACGAGATTTTCGAACGAGCGCATGACCCTTTCGAGATCTTCCGACTTCTTGACCAGGCCGACAGCGAGGTCTTCGAGCGACGATTGCCGTTCGAGCGTGTGTTCGAGATTGCTCTGGGCCGAGCTCAGCAGGTCCGAAGCGCTGGACAGCAGACGGCTGTGTTCGTCGAACTTGGTGGCGATCGACGCCACCTCGCGCAAGGTGGACGACGACAGTTCCGTCAGCCTCGTCGTGTTCGAATCGACCAGACGTGCCGAGCTGGCGAAGGTCTGCGCGGCTTTTTCCGTGGTGGCGGCGAAGCTTTGCGTGCTGCCGCTCAGCCGTTCATCGACCTGGCCGAGATTGACCGCGGCCTGGTCGATCAACTGACCGAGCTGCGAGCTGGACTTGGTCATGCGGCCGATGAGATCAGCGACGCTGTCGGACAGCGACGAGCGGGCGCCTTCGACCGCCGACAAGGTTTCGGCGGTGCGGCTGGCGAGCGCGTCGACAAGCGCGGCATTCTCGCTGCGCAGCTTCTCGGTGGCGCGTTCGGTGACCTCTTCCATGCTCTTTTGCAGTTCCGAGCCGCCCTGGGCGAAACGCTCGACCAAGGGCCGTGCGGTTTCGTCGAGGATCTTCGACATTTCGGCCGAACGTGCGGCAAGCATGGTGTTGAGTTCGCGGGTGTTGGCGCCGATCGTCTTGGCGGCATCGTTGGTGCTTTGGCCGATATGCTGGCCAACCGCGGTGAAGGTCTCGGCGATCACGTTGGCGCGCGAGACGAGTTGCGCCTCGGCATTCGACACCTGCTCGTTGAGCTTCTGGCCCATCGTCTCGGCTGTGAAGGCGAGGCGGTTCTCGACGCCTGAGACCTGCTCTTCGACACGGGCTGCCGCGGCCGCGGCACTCGACGCGAAACGCTCGTCCGCACCGGCAAGCGCCTGCTCGATTTCGCGGGCATGCACGGCCATTTCCTGGCCGGTCCGCCTTGCGCGTTCGGCAACCCGTTGCTCGGTATCGGCAAAGGCACCGACGATTGTCTCGGCATGCTCGCCGATCGTGGTGGTGCTGTTGGCGATGCGTGACACCAGACGCTGATCCGCATCATCGAAGATGCGGCCGATTTCCGAGGCACGGCTGGACAGCGCTTCCGAACCTTCGGCGATGCGCGAGACGAGCTGCTGGTCGGCGGCATCGAAGATGCGGCCAAGGTCCGACGCGCGTGCGGCAAGCGCTTCGGCCGATTCGCCGATGCGCATGCCGAGCCGCTGGTCGGCGCCTTCGAAGTTGCGCAGGATGTCGCCGGCGCGCGCGGCCAGCGACTGGGCCGTTTCGATGGCGCGGGCGACCAGCTTCTGGTCGGCGGCATCGAACGTGCCGGCAATCTCGCTTGCACGAGCTGCCAGATGGTCGGCGGTGTCCTGAGCCCGCGCGGTCAGCTGATCGGCGGTTTCCTGGGCGCGGGCGGCGAGCTTCTGGTCTGCCGCTTCGAAGGTACCGGCGATCTGATTTGCGCGAGCTGCGAGCTGATCGGCGGTTTCATGGACACGGGCCAGCAGCGAGCTGGACGTGTCGTCCGCACGGGCAAGCAAGGCGTTCGACGTATCTTCAGCACGGGCGTGCAGGCGACGGTCGGCCTCCTCGAAGGTGCGGGCGATGTCTTCGGCCCGCGTCAGCAGGGCGGCGGACGTCTGCTCGGCGCGCTCGGCGATCTTGCGGTCGGCGTCGCTGAAAGCGGCACCGGCCTGCTCGTGCAGGGTGCTGGTGACTTCCAGCACCTTTTCGCGCAGTGCGCCGGCGACAAACACGGCGCTCTTCTCGAGCACGGCGCGGACGTTGTCGACGCCTGTCGAGAGCGCGCGCTCCATGGTGCCGGCGCGCTCCTCGATGATGCCCGTCTGGCGGCTGAACGCCTGCTCGATTTTTTCGACATCTCCTGCAATCGCGGCAGAGATGTCCGAGCTTCTGGCGGCGATCTGGTCGATATGGCCCGACAGCGAGCGGTCGACGTCCTTGCGGGTCTCGGCGAGCTTGCCGAGATCGTCTTCCAGCGCGCGGGTCAGCATATTGCGGCCTTCGGACAGCTTGCCGACATGTCCGGCGATGACGTCGTCGATACCGCTGCGGCTTTCGGTCAGCTTCTGCAGGTCCGCTTCGAGGGCGCGTTTGAGAATGTCGCGGCCCTCGGCAAGTTTCTCGACCTGGCCGGCGACCAGACCGTCGATGCTGGAGCGGCTTTCGGCCAGCTTGGCAAGGTCGGCTTCCAGCGCGCGCCTGAGAACATCGCGGCCTTCGGCGAGCTTCTCGACCTGGCCGGCGACCAGGCCATCGATGCTGGAGCGGCTCTCGGCCAGCTTGGCGAGATCGTCCTCGAGCGCCTTCGACAGGGTCGAGCGCTCCTGGACAAGCCTTTCCGCGTGGCTACTGACGAGGCCGCCGACATTTTCGAGGTCGGCTTCAAGTGAGCGCGACAGGGTCGAACGATCCTGGGCGAGCCGTTCGGAATGGCTGTTAATCAGACCGCTGACGTTTTCGAGGTCGGCCTCAAGCGCTTTCGACAGCGTTGAACGATCCTGGACAAGCCTTTCGGAATGGCTGTTGACCAGGCCGTTGACGCTTTCGAGATCGGCCTCGAGTGCCCGGGCGAACTGTGCCCGGTCATCGACCAGCTTCTGCGACTGGTCGGCAATGGTGCCCTTGATCGCATTGAGGTCGGATTCCAGCGCGCGCCGCAGGATGTCGCGACCCTCGGAAAGCTTCTCGACCTGACCGGCAACCAGCCCGTCAATGCTGGAGCGGCTGTCGGCCAGCTTGGCGAGGTCGTCCTCAAGGGCCCTGGACAGGGCGGAGCGGTCTTGGACAAGCTTGTTCATGTGATCGGCGATGACGCTGTTCACATTCTGCAGGTCGGTTTCCAGGACCCGCGAAAGCTGCCCGCGATCCTCGGCCAGCTTTTCCGACTGGCTTGAGATAACGCCCTTGATCGTGTTCAGGTCGGATTCCAGCGCGCGCTTGAGAATGTCGCGGCCTTCCGCCAGCTTCTCGACCTGACCGGCGACCAGACCGTCGATGCTCGAGCGGCTCTCGGCCAGCTTGGCAAGGTCGGCTTCGAGCGTCTGCGACAGCAGGCTGCGGTCCTCGGCCAGCCGTCCCGAGTGGCTTTCGATCAGGCCGCGTATTCCGGACAGATCGCTGTCGAGCGAATGGGAAAGCTGCGTGCGGTCCTCCGCCAGTTTGGCGGAATGGGTTTCGATGAGGCTCTTGATGCCGACGATGTCGTTTTCCAACGCCTTGGCGAGCACGGCGCGGCCCTCGGCGATCTTTTCCACCTGACCGGCGACCAGACCGTCAATGTCGGCGCGGCTGTCGGACAGTTTGCCGAGGTCGGCTTCCAAGGCGCGCGACAGAATGTTGCGGCCCTCGGCGAGCTTGCCGACATGCCCTGCGACCATTTCATCAATGATCGTACGGGCTTGCACCAATTTCCCGGAGTCTTCGTTTAGGGCAGTGGAGAGCCTGTTGCGGCCTTCTTCTAGCCTTTCGAGATGACTGCCGAGCGATGCATCGATGGCCGCCCGCGATTCATTGACCTTGCGCAGATCCTCTTCGAGAGCGCGCGAGATCAGGCTGCGGCCTTCGGCCAGCTTCTGCACCTGGTTGGTCACCGCCGCATCGATGCCGGCGCGGCCCTCGGCGAACTTCGCCAGGTCGGTCTCCATGGCCGCGGCCATGCGCTCGCGGCTTTCGGACAGTTTCCTGCTGTGGTTCTCGACAGCTTCCTCGATGCCGACGCGGGCGTCGGCGAGCCGCTGGATGTCACTGTCGAACGAACGCGACACGACGTGACGGGCGGCTTCCATGCGCCCGGCGAAGTCGCTGGCGCGGGCTTCGAGCATGGAGGAGGTCGAGGTGACGATGTCGGCCATGTCGGCGCCGATCTGGGTCTTGCCCTGATCGATCATCGCCGACAGCGTGTCCTTGCTCTCGGCGAAGGCGTGCGCGATTTCACGGGCGCGCTCGACCAGCGTTTCGTTGATCTGGCGGGCGCGGGCCTCGAGTGCCGCATTGAGCTTCTGCGTTCCTGTGTCAAGCGCCTCGGCGCGGGTCTGGAACTCGCTGATCAGTGCCTGGCCGCGTTCGGCGAGCGTGCGCTCGATGCCGTTGAGGCTGGCCTCGAATTCGGAATTGAGGGTGCGTGCGGCGCCGCCAAGCAGCGACACCATACCGGTGGTGCGATCGTCGAGCAGATCGGTCAACGACCGCGTCAGGCCGTCCGTGGTGTCCGTCAGCTTGGCAATGCGGGTGTCGAGAAGGCTGGCGAAGGCCTCGCCCGAGGTCGACAGCCGGTCGGTGATCGAATCGAGCCGGCCTTCCACCGAATCGAAGATCGACATCGAGCTTTCGTTGATGCGGTCGATGAGCGTGTCGCCGGAATTGGTGATCGTCATCGACAATTTGGTCGATGCATTCAGGATCGAGTCGCGGATGATGTCGGAGGCGGCGCCGATCTCGTCCTTCAGCGTCTCATGCGCGCCGGTGATCGAGGCGCGAACGCGCTCGGCATGGGTGACGACGGCTTCGCGCTCGCTGCCGAGCCCGTCGACCAGTGAACGGATGCGGGATTCATTCTCGGAATAGGAGCGTTCGATCTGGTTGACTTCGCTGTGGACCAGCGTTTCCAGTTCGACGGCGCGGGCAAGCGTGCGTTCGATGCCTTCGCCCATGGCCGCGACCTCGCGACGAACGGCCTGGCCGATCATCATGACGCGATCCTGGGCAAGGTTTTCCGGCTCGGTCAGGCGGAAGGCCACTTCGGTCATCGACTGTGCGGCGATGCGCATTTCCTGGGCGCGGCGAATCATGGCGGCGAAGGCCCAGAACAGGATGACGGGCACGATGGCCGCGACCGCAAGGCCGATCAGTTCCGGACGGGCAAGGAACTGGTCGAGCGTACGGATTCTCCAGATGCTCGGTCCGAAAAGCAGATTGGCCAAACCACCGGCGCCGGCGAACCAGGCGAGCGAAACGAAGGCGACGACCCAGTAAATGGTGTTCGAGGCACGCCTGTTGAGGCTGTGCAGGAGCGTCTTGTAGTCCTTCTGGCGATCGTCATTGGCCGGCGCGAAACCTGCGGGCTGGGCGCCATTGCGCGATTCCACGGGGCGCAATTCGGCAGGCTTGGCCTTGGGCGCGGGTTTCGCGGCGTGGTTCTGATTCACCACGGGCTCCGGGTTCTGTTCCGGCCTATGATCGCGTCCCTCGCGCGCCAACTCGTCAGCCGCCTGGGATATCTGCGCTTCCAGATCCTCCATCGAAGCCGCGATGTCGAGGTCGCCGCTGCCGATCTCATTGCTGAGGTCGAGATCGAGCGCCTTTTCCAGTTCCCTGGCCACTTCGCTGTCGAGAGTTCTCGTCGTCGTTGGTTTCTTTGCCATGCCTTCGCTACCCTGTACTAGCTGCCGCGGGCTTATAATTCTGTTTGTCGTACCACGCGCAGGAGGCTGAAAATGGACCCCTCGTATCGTAATGACACAGGGGGGTAAAGAAAACATGCATTCCGCGGGATACGTAAAACTTTAAATATAAGGTTAACGGAACTGTGATTTGAGCGCCGCTTTGGCAACATTTTTTCCGGCCATTCATTAACCCGTTGTCCATTGGATTCGCCTAGGTTTTTGGGCGAATCGAAGAAACGGAGTTCGAGTTCATGCGTGGCGAAAGCGGCATTGCCTTCTCAATGCCCGGGGGCGACGTATCCGGACCAAGACGGTCACGCCCGGTCGATTTGGCACACCTTGCCCGCCAGACGATGGGTGACCGCGGCCTCGAGCAGGAGGTGCTGGCGCTGTTTGTACAGCAGGCGCTGTCGGTGCGCGACAGAATAGTCGACGCCGACATCAAGGACCGGCTTCTGCTCGCCCATGGATTGAAGGGTTCGGCGCGGGGCGTCGGCGCCTTTGCCATCGCCGACTGCGCCACCGAGATCGAGCACCGGCCGGAAGACGGCCAGACGCTCAAGCGGCTTGGCACGCTGATCGACGAAGTGCGCGATTTCATCGCCGCCATCAACCGCTGAATCCGCGCCGAACCCGATTTGCGGAAAAACGTCATCGGGTGGCGCTTTCATGCGGCAGTTGACTTGTCAGCCGGAGTGATTATCTCGGCTGGAACTCCCTTCAGGTGACAAATGACCAAGCTGACTTTCATTGCCCATGACGGCACGCATTTCGACATGGACGCCGAGAACGGCTCTACGGTCATGGAGAACGCGATCCGCAATGCCGTGCCCGGGATCGAGGCCGAATGCGGCGGTGCCTGCGCCTGTGCCACCTGTCACGTCTATGTCGACGAAGCCTGGACGGCCGAAGTCGGCGAGCCGGAAGCGATGGAAGAGGACATGCTGGACTTCGCCTACGACGTCCAGCCCAACTCGCGCCTGTCATGCCAGATCAAGGTCCGCGATGCGCTTGACGGCCTGGTCGTGCGAGTGCCCGCCCGCCAGGGATAGACGCGGTATCTTTGCCAACTGATTTTTCCCGCTGTGGCTTGGCAGCGGAGCGATGGTCATGCAGTGTCCTGCTGTGTAGCACTTTTATTTGCGCATGATCCTTTCCGAAAATCGATCCGATTTTCGGGGTCATGCGCGGCGAGGCACAGGCATGACCGACATCACCAGGACAGACGTGCTTATTGTCGGGGCAGGGCCGGTCGGCCTGTTTGCCGTGTTCGAGCTCGGCCTGTTCGACATGAAGTGCCACCTGATCGACATTCTCGATCGGCCGGGCGGCCAATGCGCGGAACTCTATCCGGAAAAGCCGATTTACGACATTCCAGGCTGGCCTTCGATCTCGGCGCAGGGGCTGGTCGACAAATTGCTCGAGCAGATCGCGCCGTTCAAGCCTGATTTCAGCTACAACCGAATGGTCTCCAGCCTGGAAAAACTGGAGGACGGCAGTTTTCGCGTCACCACCGACGAAAACGAGGTGTTCGAGGCCAAGGTGGTGGTGATTGCCGCCGGCGGCGGCTCTTTCCAGCCCAAGCGTCCGCCGATCCCCGGCATAGAGCCCTATGAAGGCAAGAGTGTCTTCTATTCGGTGCGCCGGATGGAGGATTTTCGCGGCCACGACCTCGTCATTGTCGGCGGCGGCGACTCGGCACTCGACTGGACGCTGAACCTGCAGCCGGTGGCAAAGAGCGTGACGCTGGTGCACCGGCGGCCCGAGTTCCGTGCCGCCCCCGACAGCGTCAACAAGATGTATGCCATGCAGGAGATGAAGCAGCTTGAATTCCAGGTCGGGCAGGTGACCGGATTGACCGGTGCCGACGGCCAACTGTCATCGGCCACCATCAAGGGACCGGATGGCGACGTCGAGGTGCCTTGCACGCGCATGCTGCCGTTCTTCGGCCTGACCATGAAGCTCGGACCGATCGCGGAGTGGGGTCTCAACCTTCACGAGAACCTTATTCCGGTCGATACCGAGAAGTTCCAGACATCGGTGCCCGGCATCTTCGCGGTCGGCGACATCAACTGGTATCCGGGCAAGCTGAAGCTGATCCTGTCGGGCTTCCACGAAGTGGCCCTGATGGCGCAGGCAGCCAAGCGCATCATCAGCCCCGGCGAGCGCATCGTTTTCCAGTACACGACCTCATCGACCAGCCTGCAGAAGAAGCTTGGCGTCTCCGGCTGAACTTTACTCGGCCAGTATCGGCGCCGCATTGTCGGCGTAACCGCGAAGCTCCTTTTCGGGCATCAGCGTCAGCGTGATCAGCCCCAGCAGCAATGTAGCGGCGGCGACGGCAAAGATCATCACGAACGGCTCGACCGTCGCGCTATGGCCAGCGATCCGCACGCCTTCACCGGCAAGCGGCAAGCCGTAGCCCAGAGCGACCGCGCCGAGCATCGCGACCCCAAGCGCACTGCCAAGCGAACGCAGGAATGTCAGCACGCCCGTCGCGACGCCCAGATGCACGCGATCGACGGCGTTCTGGACCGACACGGTGGTGACCGGAAACGTCGTTCCGGTTCCAAACCCGATGCAGATCGTCAAGACCTCCACCTCCAGCAGCGTTGCATATCCTGCGACGACGGCCAGCACGCAGAGGCACAGCATACTGAAGACGACGCCCACCATTGCAATGCGCTTGTAGTGGGTGAAATGCGGTATCATGCGCCCGCTGAATGCCGCGCCGCCGACGGTCCCCAGCAGAAGCCCAAGCATCGCGATGCCCGACTCTGCTGCCGACAGGCCGAGCACCGCCTGAAGATAGACGGGCAGGTACACAGCCATGCCGACGCTTGCGGCCTGAAGCAGGAACATCGAAAGCGTACCCGCCAGAACGATTGGATTGCCAAGCACTTCGAGTGAGATGAGCGGCTCGGCGGCTCGCGTAAGCCGCAAGGCAAAAGCGCCCCAGAAAATCGCCGAACCGCAGAGAACGCCGATGACTTCAAGCGAAATCCAGGGATAGGCACTGCCGCCCCAATTCAATGCGAGCAGCAGCAGGGCCGTGGCAACGATCAGAAGCAACGCGCCCAGGCCGTCGATGCGATGGCGCTTTGCGGCAACGGGCAGTTTCTTGAGCGGCTTGTTGATGATCGCCATCGCAAGAACACCAAGCGGAATGTTGATCCAGAAGATCAGCGACCAGTGCAGGTGCTCGGCGAACGTGCCGCCGAGCAACGGACCGGCAACGCTGGCGACCGCCCATGTGCCGGAGAACCAGGCGGCATAGCGTGCCCGCTCGCGCGGCGGCACGAGATCGCCGACGACGGTCTGCGTCAAAGCGAACAAGCCGCCGCCACCGGCGCCCTGGATCGCCCGCCCGACAACCAGCACAAACATGTTGGGAGCCATCGCACTGACCAGCGATCCCGCCAAAAAGATCAGGATCGCGGCATAGACGGTCGGCCGGCGGCCGTAGACGTCGGAAATCTTGCCGTAGAGCGGGGCCACGGCGGTAGCAGTCAGGAGATAACCGGTGACGATCCATGGCAGATAGTGTGCGTTTCCGAGCGCATGCCCAATGGTCGGCATGGCTGGCGCGACAATGGTCTGATCGAGTGCCGCCAACAGCATCGACAACAGCACGCCGCCGATGATGGCGTTCTTTTCGCTCTCTGTTATCGGCGTGCCGGTTTCCGCCATCGTTTTGTTATCGACAGCCTGGTCCATGATCGTTCATCCATAAGCTTGCGATTTGACCGGCGCTGTTCAGCCGTTCCGGTTTCTTGACCGTTTGGATCGCATTGGTGTTTAAAGCTCGCGTCTGGCGAGCCTGATATATGTCGTCCCATATAGGCCGGTTTCGAAAGGGGCTCGAAAGTTTTTCGAATCTGGCACTACGCTTCGGCGAATTTGGCTTTCAGTTCGGGTGCGTTCAGGCCGGCGGCAGTCGGCCGTTGCCGATGCGCTCCATGCGGTAGCGCAGCAGCCGCAAGATGCGGCTTTCGAAATTGACGCTTTCGACGCGGTCGAACTGAAGCTGGGCGCGGTCGTGCCTGGCCAGAACAGCCGCGGTGATCGCGGCCGCCTTGGCCTTGGCGGCGTCGCAGTTCTTTTGCGGGTAGGTGGCCTTCAAGGCTTCTTCGAGTTCGCCGCCATGGTTCTTGGCGATTTCGACATGGCGCTCCTCATGGCGCTTGATGTCGGCGGACAGCGTATCCCAGAACAGCCTGACATCGGCATCGGCCTTGCGCGGGCGGCGCCACTCGGGAAGGATCACCTTCACCTTGACGGTCACCACCGCGTCGGCGATCCGGCAGGCACTCGGTGTCTGCGCATAGCTGATGCGGGTGGTGAAGGCCATTTGCGTGGCGCCGGGGTGCCGCGTGCCGGTGCTTTTCACCTCCGGCCCACGTTTGGAGAGTTGTGCCTCGATGTCGTCGAGCGTGCTGCCGCCAATGGCGAAATAGCTGTACGTCTTGACGAGATTGGCCGCCGCCGCCGGGTGCGGGGTCATGGCGAGCAGCAGCGCGCAAGCCAGAGATTGTTTCACTCCCAAGGACTGTTTTTTCATGCCAAGCATGGATCGTTTCATCATGTTGCCTCTTCGACCACCTTGCTTTACGGCCGTTGCCGGCGCAATGAAATTGATCCGCCAGGGATCACACATGATTGATGAACTCCATGGTCGATGAGCAATGACGGCCAGGCGATGGCACTTGGCGCATGGACGCCATCTCGACCTTGGCGGCAAGGCCGTGGTCGTCGGCATCCTCAATGTCACGCCCGACAGCTTTTCCGACGGCGGCCAGTTCGACGCCCCTGAAAAGGCGCTGGCCCAGGCGCGCCGCATGATCGGGGAAGGGGCACGGGTTGTCGATGTCGGCGGAGAATCGACCCGTCCGGGTGCCGCTGCGGTATCGGCCAGCCAGGAACAGGCCCGCATCCTGCCGGTGATCGAAGCGCTGGCGGGCGTGAGCGAGGTGCTGATTTCGATCGACACCTATCGCGCCGACACGGCGCGGCTGGCGGTTGCCGCCGGCGCGCATATCGTCAACGATGTCTGGGGTTTGCAGCGTGAGCCTGATATTGCGCGCGTCGCCGCCGACACCGGCGCCGGGCTTGTCATCATGCATACGGGGCGGGATCGCCAGAAGCTGCCGGATGTGATTGCCGATCAATTGACATTCCTGCGAAGGTCGCTGGAAATCGCCCGCCAGAACGGCATCACCGACGATCATATCGTGCTCGATCCCGGTTTCGGATTCGCCAAGGAGACGGCGGAGGAAAATCTCGACCTGATGGCACGCTTTTCGGAATTGCATGCACTTGGCTTGCCGCTGATGGCCGGTACGTCGCGAAAGCGCTTCATCGGCACGGTCACCGGCCGTGATGCCGCCGACAGAGCGGTCGGAACATCGGCGACCAGCGTCATCTTGAGGCTCCAGGGCGCCGATCTGTTTCGCGTCCACGATGTCGCATTCAACGTGGACGCTTTGGCGCTCGCGGATGCTATGCTGGCGCGTCGGACGGACCGAGCGAGAAACTGAGCGATGTATGTCATCCGCATGAAGAACTGCGCTTTCTTTGCCCGGCACGGCGTGCTGGACGAGGAGGAAAGGCTCGGCCAGCGCTTCTATGTCGATGCCGTTCTGACCGTCGATCCAGGCCGCGCACTGGCCGAGGATTCGATCGAGGATACAGTCCACTACGGCATTGCATTCACAGTCATTGAAAAGATCATCACCGGGCAGCGCCGTTTTCTGATCGAGTCGCTGGCGCTCGAAGTGGCCCGTGCGCTGACAGCGCGTTTTCCGCAGATAAAGAAAGCCGAGATCACGGTGCGCAAGCCGAACGCACCGGTGCCCGGCGTGCTCGATTATGTCGAGGTGACCGTTGTCTGGCCCGAATAGTACCGTTTATCTCAGCCTTGGCGGCAATCTTGGCGATCCGGCGAAATCCATGGGCGCGGCGCTGCGCATGCTGGATGCCGACACGGATACGCGTGTCACCGGCGTCTCCTCGCTTTATCGCACGCCGCCCTGGGGCAAGCTCGATCAGCCGGATTTTCTCAATGCGGCCGCCGAAATTTCCACTGTGCTTGCACCGCGTGCCTTGCTCGACCTCTGCCTCGATGCGGAGCGCAAGCTGAAGCGGGTGCGCGAGGAGCGCTGGGGGCCGCGGCTGATCGACATCGACATTCTGGTGTTCGGCGA
Source organism: Mesorhizobium sp. LMG17149 (assembly GCF_024518695.1). NCBI lineage: Bacteria > Pseudomonadati > Pseudomonadota > Alphaproteobacteria > Hyphomicrobiales > Phyllobacteriaceae > Mesorhizobium > Mesorhizobium sp. LMG17149. The sequence goes on along the minus strand of NZ_JANIFL010000004.1, from coordinate 575,878 downwards.
CCGCGTCATCCACGAGACCGGGCTGGAGGTGCCGCATCCGCGCATGCTGGAGCGCGCCTTCGTGCTGGCGCCGCTGGCCGAGATCGCGCCCGGCCTGGTTGTCAGCGGTCGCAGCATCACCGACCGTCTGGTCGCCGTCGATACTTCAGGCATCGAGCGATTGTCCTCCGGCCGGGATTGGTGGTTGGCCTAGGTGCGTTGATATTCAGGTGATGCCGGCCTGCAAACGGCGAGTTCCTGCGCTTCCGGTGCTCACGTACCCAAATGTACGCTCCGCTCCGGTTCTCGGAACCCACCGTTTTCGACTCGGCCTGACCTGAATCTCAACACACCTTGGAGCGGGGTCTTAACCGGAGAAACCGCCGCCATCCAGGAACGTCTGCTCCTGCGGGGTGGTTTCGCGGCCAAGCATCTTGTTTCGGTGCGGAAAACGGCCGAAATTCTGAATGATATCGCGGTGTTCGACAGCGTATTTCAGGTAGGGCTCGGCCCTGGCCTGCGTCAGCTCGACCGAAATGTCCTGGTCGGCCAGCAGTTCCGAATGCTCGTACGGCAGATAAAGGAAAACACGGAGTCTTTCCTCGAGTGCCAGGTCATGGCCAGCCGCGACCGCCCTCTCTGCGAAATATCTGGCGAGCGGATCGGTCGCGTACATATGGCCGGTGCCGCGAAAACAGTTCCGGGGAAACTGGTCGAGCAGGATCATCAGCGCCAGCGCGCCTTCGGCATGTTCCAGCCAGTCGTCGCATTCACGCCGCGCGGCGGCGTAGTGCTGGCCGAGAAAGCGGTCGCGGAACTCGGCATCGAATGCCTCGTTCTTCTCGAACCAGGCATCCTCGCCGGCATCGCGCCAGAATTTGGTGACCGACAGGGCCCTGCTGTCCAATTCCATGCCTAATTCCTTGCTCAATCGGCGGGTTCGGACTTGTGCAGCACACCCGCGGTTTCTTCATTGAGTGCCTGACCAGGCCGGCGCGGCGTGGAGAGCGGTGTCGGAATCGGCGTACCGATATTGCCTCTCAGGAAGCGCTGTCCGGCGCGAATGCCTTCGGCAAGCTGGGTTTCGAAGCGATCGGTGTCGCGGCGCCTGACGTCTTCGATCGTTTCAGCCACGTCTTCGGGGTCGACGCCCAGCGATTCCAGGGCCGAGCCGCCGAAAACAAGTGCGGATTCGAAGGTTTCACGCAGCTGGTAGTCGACGCCGGCGCGAATGAGCTGCAGCGCGGTACCACGATCGAAAGCGCGGGCCAGCACGGTGAGCAAAGGAAACTCAGCCTTGATCAACTGGGCGATGCGAACAGCCACATCGGCCTTGTCGACGCAGATCAGCACGGCGCGCGCACGGCCGGCGCCGGCGGCATGCAGGATGTCCAGTCGCGTGCCGTCGCCATAATAGACCTTGAAGCCGAAATCGGCCGCCGCCTGGATCATTTCGACGTCATTGTCGATGATCGAGACGTCAATGCCGCGCAGCAGCAGCGGCTGGCTCGCGATCTGGCCGAAGCGGCCGAAACCAATGACCAGCACGCTGCCGGTCAGGCCATCGGCGACATCGACCCCGTCGAGCGACTGCTCGTCACGCGGCGTCAGATAGCGCAAGGCGATGATGGCCAGCGGCGTCAGCACCATGGAGATGATGACGATCGCCGTCAGCGTCGCGTTGGCCTGGCCATCGATGATGCCGACCGCCGCGGCCGCCGAGTAAAGGACAAAGGCGAATTCGCCGCCTTGTGCCATGAAGACCGCGCGCTCCAGGGCTTCGCGGTGGCCTGATTTCAGGATGCGGGCGACGATGTAGATACCGAATGCCTTCATCACCATGTAGGCGACGACATAGATGGCGATCAGCCGCCAGTTCGCCGCGACCACATGCAGGTCGAGCGACATGCCTACCGCGAGAAAGAACAGGCCAAGCAGGATGCCGCGGAAGGGTTCGATGTCGGCTTCGAGTTGGTGGCGGAAGGTCGATTCAGACAAAAGCACGCCGGCCAGGAAGGCACCCATCGCCATCGACAGGCCGCTGAGCTGCATGGCGAGGGCTGACCCCAGGACGACCAGAAGTGCCGCGGCGGTCATCACCTCGCGGGCACGGGCATCCGCCAGGATGCGGAAGAACGGGTTGAGCAGATAACGGCCGGCCACCACCAGGCCGATGATCGCGGCAAGGCCGATGCCGACCTCAGTCAGCCGCTCCGACAGGCTGGTGTCGGCTCCACCGGGCGCCAGGAACGCGATCAGGGCCAGCAGCGGCACGATGGCAAGGTCCTCGAGCAGCAGGACCGATACGATGCGCTGGCCTTTCGGTGCGGCGATTTCACCGCGTTCCTCCAGGAGTTGCATGACGATCGCCGTCGAGGTCAGCACGAAGCCGGCGCCGGCGACGAAGGATTGCGCGATCGGAAACCCTCCCGCCATGCCGACACCGGTCAGCAGCAGCGCGCAGACGCCGACCTGCAGCGCGCCGAGGCCGAAGATCTCGCGGCGCAGGCCCCACAGCCGCGATGGCTGCATTTCCAGCCCGATGATGAACAGGAACATCACCACACCGAGCTCGGCGACATGAAGAATGGCTTCCGATTCGGAAAAGACGCCGAGGCCGAACGGACCGATCACCACGCCGGCGGCCAGATAGCCGAGGATCGAGCCAAGGCCCATGCGCTTGAAGATCGGAACGGCAACGACGCCGGCAGCAAGCAGTGCCACCACCTGAATCAGATCACTGCCCGATGCTTCCGCCGCCATGCCTCTTGTCCCTGTGTGTATCAGAACTCCTTGCATGCAGTTGGAGTGGGAGGCAAGGCGAGAAATCTGCCGGGAAGGGTAGGGGTGCCGCTGCAACGATTCACCTGGTGGACAACGGTCCCCGCTTGCCTGCCGGACGTTCGGCATCTATATCAGGCACATGCCTGACTATTCGTCCCGACCGTCTTCGACGCCACATATCCCGATGGATGCGCTCAGCGAAGTTCTGCAAGACTTTCGCTTGAGTGGTGTCAACTATGGCCGCTGCGAGCTCCGGCACCCATGGAGCATAGACTTTCCGCAACAACAGCTGCTTCGGTTTCACTTTGTCGGCCAGGGCCCGTGCTGGATTCATACTGAATCGCAAGGCTGGCAGGAGTTGCGCGATGGCGATCTGGTGCTGCTGCCGCAAGGCATCGCCCATCGGCTGGCGAGCGCACCGGACGTTGCAGGGGACTCGCTCGAAGGTTGCCAGGTGATCAAGTTGGGGGGCAACGTCTGCGAAGTGGTACGGCAAGGAACGGGCGCGACGAGCACCCTTTTCTGCGGCTCCATGGCCTTGGACTCCTATGCGCTCAACCCATTGATCACGTTGATGCCGCCTGTCATCAAGGGTTGCGACGTGGCCGGCAATGACCCGGTCGTCGGTCCTTTGCTGGCGGCCATGACGGTGGAGGCCTCGCAACCGCAGATGGGCAGCGCCACGATTCTGTCGCGTATGGCCGACTTGCTGACGGCCCGGCTCATACGCTGCTGGGTCAATTGCAACGGAGCCTCGACCACCGGTTGGCTCGCAGCCATCCGCGACCCCCATATAGGCCGCGCTTTGGCGGCCATGCACCGCAGCCCCGGCCACAACTGGACGCTGGGAAGCCTGGCCGGCGTGGCAGGCCAATCGCGTTCGATTTTCGCCGAGCGTTTCAGTGCGGTATTGGGGGAGGGTGCCGCACACTATCTCGCCCGCCTGCGCATGCAGCTTGCCCGCGAATTGCTGGGCCAAAACGGCTTGTCGGTTGCCGAAGTCGCTACCCGTTTGGGCTATGATTCCGAGGCATCCTTCGCGCGCGCGTTCAAGCGCATCACCAATGTCTCGCCGGGCGTTGTGCGCCGCACAATTCCCGGACGAATGGATATGAATTTCGGATTCTAAGATACATATCATCCGAGTGGACTCGCCTATTTAAGACCTCCAAACTTTGGAGATCTTTCCGTGACTGACACAACATTACAGCTTGAAGACGCCGCGATTGGCCTTGATGCCGATGCACCAGCCGCATGGAGCGCAGCCACCTGGTTCGCGGTCATTTCATTGGCGGCCACCAGCTTTGCCCTGGTGTCGGCCGAATTCCTGCCCGCAGGTCTGCTGACGCCAATGGCACGCGATCTCGGCATCAGCGAGGGGACGGCCGGCCAGGTCGTCACCGCCACCGCTTCCGTCGGCGCCGTGACGGCCATGTTGAGCAATGTTCTCATCGGCCGCCTGAACCGCAAGGCGGTGCTGGTTGGTCTCAGCGCCCTTGCGGTCGGTTCCAATATCCTGGCGGCGCTGGCGACCGATTTCTGGCTGTTGCTGTTGGGCCGGGCCGGGCTGGGCATCGCTCTCAGCGCTTTCTGGGCACTTTCGGTCGCCGTCGTGGCGAGGCTGGTTGGCGCCAATGCGACAGGTCGGGGCATGGCGATCGTCACCCTCGGCGTCTCGCTTGCCACCATTGCCGCACCGTCTATGGGCGCGTTGATCAGTGACTGGATAGGGTGGCGCAGTGCCATGGCCATGACGGCGGGGCTGGCCGCGCTTGCCATGCTGCTGCAGTTTCTCAGCCTGCCGACCTTGCCTGCAACGGCAAGCAACAGCCTTGCAGATGTATTTCGGCTGACCCGGCGGCGCGGCATCCAACTCGGCATGCTGGCCATTGTTTTGCTGATGACGGGGCATTTTGCCGGCTCGGTCTATGTGCGTCCCTTCCTCGAACAGGTGACACTCCTTACAACCGGACCGATTGCCCTGGCTCTGCTCGGGTTTGGCATCGCTGCCGTGATCGGTAATGTTGCCGGCGGCCGCATGGCCGACACCAACATCCACATGGCCCTCGCAGTCACCGCGGCGTTGATGGCGGTTGCGGCACTTACTTTGGTGCTTTGGGGCTCGCATATGGGCGTTGCCTTCGGCTTCGTTACGCTGTGGGGTTTCGCCTTTGGCATGGCGCCGGTGGTGCTGCCGACCAATATGTCGCGCGCGGCGCCTGATGCGCTGGAGGCAGCGGGCAGCCTGATGGTCACCTCTTTCCAAATTGCCATCACCATCGGCGCGGTTGTCGGCGGCTATGTCGTGGACACCTATGGCGCGACCGGGCCTTTGACTCTGACCGCTGTCCTTGCCGCATCGACCGCCGTCTTGGCGCTGCTGCAGCCACGCAGCTGAACTTTGCTGCCGCTGATAAAATAGCCTGAATCCGGGCCGCCGCCGATGTTGCAGGCGCGATACACAAGTTGAGGCCGGGAACACGTTGCATCTTGCCGCAATCGAAGGCTAAGGACGCTCGGCTTCGGCCATTGGAGGGTGATCGACGATCAAGTCGCGCCCTTTTTGAGGAGATGACTGACATGAAGAAGTTTTTGTTTGTTGCCGTCGGCCTGGCGGTGCTTGCCGGTTCGGCTTGCTCGAAGGCGCCCGAGTGCACGGCGGAAATCGCGACCAAGAAGGCGCAGGACATGGCTACCGCGCTGCAGGAAGCGATTACCAAGGACCCGTCCAAAGCGGCTGATCTGACGGCCAAGGTCCAGGCGGTGACAACCAAGTATCAGGGCGCTACGACATTGGCCGACGCCTGCAAGGCCTATGACGAACTGACGGCCACAATCAAAGGCTAACGCCCTGATTTGAGATCAAGGCCTAAGCGCCTGATTCGATGGGTCAAGGGAGAGGGCAGTGACCGTTGGGTCGCCGCCTTTTTTTCGGTTTTTTCAGTTCGGCGCGATGGAGCCGACTTCGACTGCGTCGACGCGCTTCAGGCTCATGCCGATCACCGGCACCAACTGGTCGTCGACGCGCACGGCAATAGTCACTGTCATCGAATTGTCGTCAGGGATGCGAGCCTGCATGACGCCGCGCAGCTGGTTGCGGTTGATGGTGAAGACCACTTTGCGGGGATCGACGACGTTGCCGCCGATGATGTCGAGGCCGGAACCGGTCGCGCCACCCATGAAGCTGCCCTTGTAGCCCTCACGGCCCTTGCGCTCGATCTTGGCCGACATCTGCTGCGTGAACATGCCAACCCGGCAGCCGCCGTCGAGCGACATGCCGACCTTGCCGTCGGGCGTCGAGCCGGTGAAGCTACAGTTGAACTTGGTGCCTTTGTACTTGCCGGCGACGATTTCGCCGGGACCGATCCACTTGCCTTCAGCAGACTGGAAGAACTGCTTGTCCGGCTCCGCCGCAGAGGCCATTCCGGCAATGCCGACGACTGCCGCAATCACCGTTGCCAAGGGCAGGACGCTGGATAGAATTACGCTTTTCATCGACCACACCCGGCAACAAAGATGCTGTTTGGAACCCGTCTGACCATGAACAAGATTGGTTAATGCTTCGTCACCGAGGGGCCGCCGCAAAGCAGTCCGGTAACGATTCCGAATGTCCGGACACTCCAGCCCGTCTCACTTGCCGGATGGGGTCGTTTCACCATCTTTCCTGGTTGCGAACGATGTCAGCGCCGAGAGGAAGTCGCCCAATCCGGGACGCTTGGCGGCGCTGAAGGGCAGGGGTCGCGCCGTCTCCATCGCGGCGATGCCGATGCGCGCCGTCATCATGCCGTTGACGACGCCCTCGCCAAGCTTGGCCGAAAGGCGCGCGGCTAGGCCGTGGCCGACGATCTGCTGGACGAAACTGTCACCGACCGCGATCGAGCCGGTAACCGCCAGATGCGCCAGCACGCTGCGCGCCAGGCGGAAGAAACCCAGCGTTCCGGGCCGTCCGCCATAGAGTTCCGACAGACGGCGAATGAGCCGCCCGGCCTCGAACACGACATAGGCGACATCGACCAGTGCGCGCGGGCTGACCGCCGTCACCAGCGAAACGCGTTTGGCGGCCTCGAGGATCATCACCTTTGCCCTGGCATCGAGAGGGCCCAGAATTTCTGCCTCGGCCAGGCGCACGAGATTGCCGCCGTCGATGATTTCGCCGCGCAGTTCGGCCAGCGCGCGCCGGCCGGCCGCGGTCTCGGGTTTGGCCGCGACAAAGGCCGACAGCTCGTCGACGACCGATCGTGCCGCCTTGGGATCGTCACGCTCGATTGCGTCGAGCGCCCGTTTCTGCAGCTTTTCGACCTCGGCGAGACGGGCGATCGCCAGGAATTCGCGAATCAGGATCACCACAAGCGCCAGCACGGCGATGGCAGCCATGCCGGCGGCCAGCCAGCCCAGCCATTCGGCGCGCGCAAAGAGGTCGCGTATGAGCTGGTCGGTCCACAAGCCGACAGCCAGCGAAACCAGCACGCCAAAGGCGCCGAAGAAGATGCTGCCGAGCAGCGAGCGTTTCCTGGGCGCGATGGCCGGTGGCGGCTCCGCGGCAATGATGTCGGGCTCGTCGAAGACATCGACTTCCGCCGGGAGGACCATCGCGACATCGGTCTTCATCGCGCGCGGTTTGCGCTGGGCATCGGCCTGGGGGCGCGGTTCTGGGTGCGTTTGTCTTGATGTGGCTTCCGGCTCGATGCGGAATGCCGCCGGCTTGCGGGGCGCGATCATGCCAAATGATCTCCAATCAGGAACTGCAAGGCACGGTCGAGCCTGATATGCGGCAGCGACAGGGTGATACCTTCAGCCGTGCGTTCTAGCTTTGGGGGACGGAAACGGACGAAGCGGATTGCAGGGTCCGCGGCATCCTGCTTGTGATCGGCTCCCGAAAGATCAAAAACCGCATCAATTTTCTCCGGTAAATCACCAGGAAATATGGCTGTTTCAGTTTTTCCATCGAAGGTTTCGCCGTTGATCTTCTCGCCGGCGATCGGCGTGCCGATAATGACGGGCAACGTCTCTCGGCCTTGCTTGACGGTGCCTTCGCGCGTCGCGCGCACCGCCGCCATGGCGACCACATCGACGTCGGCGCCGGTGAAATTCGCCCGTGCCACGGCGCGGTCGGCAAGCCGCCGCACGATCGACTGCAGGCGGTCATGGCTTTCGTGATGCAGATGGTCGGCTTTGGTCGCGGCAACCAGGATGCGGTCGATGCGCCGCGAGAACAGGTCGGTGAGGAAGCTGCCCCGGCCGGGTCGGAAACAGCTGAGGATCTCGGTTACCGCGCGTTCCAGGTCGGCCATGGCGCCGGGGCCGGCATTCAGCGCCTGCATGGCGTCGATCAGCACGATCTGGCGATCGAGGCGGGTGATGTGTTCGCGGAAGAAGGGTTTGACGACATGGGTCTTGTAGGCCTCGTAGCGCCGGTCCATCATGGCGTGCAGCGACCCTGCGCGCGGACGCCTGTCGCCGATCCCGGCCAGGGGCGCGAAAGTCAATGCCGGCGAGCCTTCGAGATCGCCCGGCATCAGGAAACGGCCGGGCGGCAAGGTCGAAAGCGCCCGCTCGTCGAGCTTGCAGGCCTTCAGATAGGCGGCGAAGCTTTCGGCCAGGCGGCGCGCCGTCATCTCGTCGGCATCGGCGTCCGGATCGATCCCAGCCGACAGCGCCCGCCAGGCCTGCGACAGGTCCTCGCGCACCGGCAGAACGGCCATTTCAAAGGCTTCGTGCGAAAAATCGGCGAAGGATTTGCCGAGCAGGGGCAGATCGAGCAGCCATTCGCCGGGATAATCGACGATATCGACCGACAGTCTGCCTGAAGAAAACATGCGGCTCCAGCCGGAAGCCGATTCATATTCGATGGTCAGCCGCAGTTCCGAAATGGCGCGCGTCGAATCGGGCCAGGCACGATCGTTGACCAGGGCGGCGATGTGGTCCTCGTACTGGAAACGCGGCACCGCGTCGTCGGGCTGCTGCTCGAGGAAGGCGCGGGCGATGCGCCCAGATTTCTGCGCCTCGAACAGCGGCAGGCGGCCGCCATGGATCAAATTGTGGACTAGGGCCGATATGAACACCGTTTTGCCGGCGCGGGACAATCCGGTCACGCCGAGGCGCAGCGATGGGGAAAAAAGCCCGGTGGCGCGGCCTGACAGCGTGTCGAGGGCAATCCTCGCCTCGTCGGTGAAGGTGGTCAGCGATGATGCCAAAATATGCTCTCTCGGACTTCGGTCCGTCCGATATAGGCTCTACAACCAGGCTTTGAAATGGCTTCAGATGGCCGGCGTCAGGAACGCTTCGAGATAGCCGGCGCCTTGGGCGGCGCTGGCAAGATCGCCGTCGAAGCGGACGACCGCCAGGCCTGCGGTCGGAAACCCGTGGTTCAGCGTGGCCCGCGCGGTTTCGTCGCCGTCGCCCGAAACTGCCATGGTGAGGTCTTCCATCATCGGGTTGTGGCCAATGACCAGCAATGAGCCCGATCCGCCATTGTCGCGGATAAGGTGGAGGTAACCGGCCGCGTCCGCGCTGTAGAGCGCGTCGAAGAACAAGACCCGGCCGGTGTCGGTCTGGCCGGCCAGGCCTTCCAGCGTCTCCTTGGCGCGTTTGGCATTGGAGCAGAGTGTGCGGTCCGGAACATAGAGGCGGGAGCGCATGGCGGCGCCCATCATTTCGGCATCGGAACGGCCGGACGCGTCGAGCGGGCGATCGAAATCCCGCATGCCGGGCAGTGCCCAGCCAGCCTTTGCATGTCGCAACAGATAAAGCCTGCTCACCCAACCTCCGAATGCCGAAGCCTCCCGGGATTAGCCACGAGAACGGCGTTGCGCACAATGCCCGTGCTCTTCAAACACAGCGAATCACCCAATGCTGCTTGCTGCAAAGGCGCTTGCGTATCGCCCCGGGATCACGGCCGATCTCGGAAAGCATGTGCCACCGGATCCAAAGTGTCTCGGCGGAGTTTGTACCAAAGCGACCGTACGCGGCTGCAAAGACCCGTGGCGGGGTACTTTAACAATTGCGTGAAACAGCGGCCGATTGCGCTTGTGCAGGCGTCGGACGACGAATATATAGGCGCCAAATTTGGGGCAGTTTGGGTGAGTCGAATGAACGACATCGTTACCGCCGATTACGTACCCTCCGAAGACGAGCCGTTCATGAACGAGCGGCAGAAATCCTACTTCCGCTCAAAGCTCGTCACCTGGAAGAATGACATATTGCGCGAAGCGCGCGAAACACTGGAAATCCTGCAGCAAGAAAACGCCAACCACCCCGATCTGGCCGATCGCGCCTCTTCGGAAACCGACCGTGCCATCGAACTCAGGGCCCGTGACCGTCAGCGCAAGCTCATTGCAAAGATCGACTCCGCCCTGCAGCGCATCGACGAAGGCACTTACGGCTATTGCGAAGAGACCGGCGAGCCGATCGCGCTGAAGCGGCTCGATGCGCGTCCGATCGCGACATTGTCGATCGAAGCGCAGGAGCGGCATGAGCGCCGCGAAAAAGTCTATCGCGACGACTGAAGGTCAAGGCCGGCGGCGCACGGCCGGCTGTCCCGAACGAACTCGATCCTGAAAATGGCCGGTTTTCCGGCCATTTCTATTGGTGCGGCATCCACCGCTCTGAGGCGCGCGAAGGCCGCAAACCCTTGATATTTGGCGCTTGGACGAGGTGGTTCGGCAGCGGACCGGCGACGATGTTTCGCGGGATAGCGACCCGGCCGCCGCTCATCTCTTCTGACTGGAGAGTTCGCCGAGAAGCTTGGTCATCTCGTCGTCGAGCGACTGCGGCGCCGCCGGCTTGCCCACGGGGCCGCCCGAACGGGGCTGGTCCAGCGACACTTCGAGTTCCCTCATCAGCGTGTCGTCGATGCTGTCTTGCACCGGCTGCGGTGGTGGCGGGGCGTGCCGGGCGGTGTTGGCATTGGCGGAGCCGTAGGCCGGCAACGGCGTGACATTGGTCGACTGATAGCTTTGCGTTGCCGGCTTCGGTGCCGGTGCCGGCGGCGCTGTTGCCCGCGGGCGGGCGGGCGTCGTGTTCACCGGCTGTGGAGCGGGTGCCTGTCTCGCCGGCGGCGGAGCGGGTTGCGGCGGACGTGGCCTTGTTGCTGCCGGGGCCGCGGTGGCCGGGACCGGCTGCAAGCCACCGTCTCCAGTCAATGCCGGCCGGCGTAGCGCCGAAAGTCGGATATCGCGCTCGACGACGACGTCAGTCGGGCCGCCGATCAGAAGCAGGTGCTCGATATCGTCACGGCGTATCAGCACCAACCTGCGATGGCTGTCGACGGCGGTGGCATCCATGACGGCCAGTCGCGTCTTGCGGTTCCGGCCACCGGCGACGAAGGTTCCGAATGTCAGGTTGCGCACCAGCTTGATGATGACGAGAACGATGACCAGCAGGACAAGCGCTGCAAACGTCCACAACAATGCTGCGGCATAACCGGGACCTGCCACGCTATCGAGCCATTGCATTGGGTTCCCCTGATCGCCCTTGGAAGTGACGAGACACTAGACCGTTGCAGCGGGCCACCGCAAGTTGCGTTTCACGCCGGTGAACAGCTAGAAAAACTCCGAAGCCCGGAAGACATCATTTTTATCCGACATTTGCCGCCCAGGCCTTTTCCGGACTAGGAGAATGTGATTCAACCCGCTAGGGGCGGGTGTCGGAACACCGGAATTCACGAGCAGGGGGCACATGGCCAAGGAAGCGCGCGGCGATTTCTATCCGGTACCGATCGTCGACCAGAATACGCGACCCGGCGCGGTCACCCGGCTTATCATTTTCATCGTCGTTCTGACTGGGGCGGCGATCGTCTTCGGGCTTTTCCGCGAGCGCCTCGGCGATCCTTTCCTGCTCGGCATGCTCGGCGTGCTGGCGATGATCGGCGTCGGCTTCCTGTTCGCGACGGCGATCGGCTTCGTGCAGGTCACGCCACGCTCGACAGGCGACGAACTGTCGAAATCCTTCGTCGATTCGATGTCGCAGGGGCTTCTCGTCACCGACACCAAGGGCCGCGTCGTCTATGCCAATCGCGCCTATGCGGATATGACCGGAGCATCGTCCGCTGCCGACCTGAAGACCGTCGAGGGATTGCTCTCGGATGTCCCCGAAGCCTCGGTGACGATCTATCGCCTGGCGTCCGGCCTGCGCGACGGCCAGTCGGGCGACGGCGAGTTTAGGCTCGCACAGTCCATTCGGCCCGGTGCCGAGCCTGGCGCCCGCTGGTACCGGGCCCGCGCCCGCGCCTTCAGCGTTCCAGGCCAGCGGCTGCCGATGCTGGCCTGGCAGCTTGCCGACATCTCGCAGGAGCGGGCCGAGCAGGAGCGCTTCTTCCTCGACCTGCAGAAGGCGATCGATCACCTCGACCACGCGCCGGCCGGCTTCTTTTCGGCCGACCAGGAGGGCCGCGTCACCTATATCAACGCCACGCTCGCCGAATGGCTTGGCATCGACCTCACCAGCTTCACGCCCGGCGCCGTGTCTCTGTCGGAGATCGTGGCCGGCGACGGCATGGCGCTGGTCCGCTCGGTCAAGGCCGACCCCGGCACCACACGCAACGCGGTGATCGATCTCGACCTGACGACCACGACGGGCGAAGCGCTGCCGGTGCGCTTCATGCACCGTGTTTCGGCCAGCCGCGAAGGATTGAACGGGCCGACACGCACGATCGTGCTCAACCGCACGCAAGGCGAGGATGCCTCTGCCGATTTGCGGGCTTCGGAAGTGCGCTTCACCCGCTTCTTCAACTCGACACCGATGGCGATCGCCGGCGTCGACCACAATGGGCGCATCCTGCGCACCAATGCGCCGTTCCTGTCGTTGTTTTCGTCTGTCGTCGATCGCGACGCCGTCGACCGTCGCGTAAGGCTCGACACGGTGATCCACGAACGCGACCGGCCGGCCTTTGCGGCTGCCTTCGAGAAAGCGCAGCAGCGGCAGGCCGACATCGAGCCGATCGACACGCTTTTGCCGGGCAACGACGAACGGCACATCCGCTTCTACGTCAACGCCGTCGCCGACGGCACCGGCGGCGAGGGCGCCGAGGAGTCGGCCATCGTCTACGCCGTCGAGACGACGGAGCAGAAGGCGCTCGAAGGGCAGATGGCGCAGAGCCAGAAGATGCAGGCGGTCGGCCAGCTTGCCGGCGGCATCGCGCATGATTTCAACAATGTGCTGACCGCCATCATCATGGCGTCCGACCTTTTGTTGACCAACCACCGTCCGTCGGACCCCTCCTTCCCCGACATCATGAACATCAAGCAGAACGCCAACCGGGCGGCTTCGCTGGTGCGGCAGCTTCTGGCCTTCTCGCGCAAGCAGACATTGCGGCCGGAAGTGCTCAACCTGACCGACGTGCTCGCCGATCTCAGGATGCTGCTCGCCCGCCTTGTCGGCAACGACATCAAGCTGAAGGTTGATCATGGCCGCGACCTGTGGCCGGTCAAGGTCGATATCGGGCAGTTCGAGCAGGTGGTCGTCAACCTTGCGGTCAACGCGCGCGACGCAATGCCGGCGGGCGGCGATCTCACCGTGCGCACCCGCAATGTGACCGCCGAGGAGTGCAAGGCCTTTTCCTACCGCGAACTCGCCCCGGCGGACTATGTCGTGGTCGAAGTCGAGGACACCGGCAGCGGCATCGCGCCCGACGTGCTGAAGAAGATTTTCGAGCCTTTCTTCACCACCAAGGAAGTCGGCAAGGGCACCGGCCTTGGCCTGTCGATGGTCTACGGCATCATCAAGCAGACCGGCGGCTTCATCTTTTGCGATTCCGAAGTCAGCAAAGGCTCGACCTTCCGCATTTTCCTGCCGCGTCACATCGCCGAAGCGAAAAAAGCAGGCGAGCCCGGCGATGCGCCGGCGGCGCCGGCAAAGGTCGCCGATCCGGCCAAGGATCTGTCGGGCTCGGCCACGGTGCTGCTCGTCGAGGACGAGGATGCCGTGCGCATGGGCGGCATGCGGGCGCTGACCTCGCGTGGCTACACCGTGCACGAGGCATCGTCGGGCGTCGAGGCGCTGGAAGTGTTCGAGGCGCTGGGCGGCAAGGTCGATATCGTCGTTTCCGATGTGGTCATGCCGGAAATGGACGGACCGACACTGCTTGGTGAATTGCGCAAGCGCCAGCCGGACATCAAGTTCGTCTTCGTGTCCGGCTACGCCGAGGACGCATTCGCCAGAAACCTCCCGGCAGATGCGCATTTCGGCTTTCTGCCCAAGCCGTTTTCGCTCAAGCAACTGGCGACGATCGTCAAGGACGTGCTGGAGTCTTAGAGCCTTTCCCATGTTCCACCTTGCACAACGCCGTGACAACGCCATGATTGCGGGTGAAACGGCAGGAAGGCTTAGGGGGAGCAACTGGTGACGCCGCACAACGAAGCGGACAAGGACGACTACGCCGACACGGTTTTGTTGCCGGGTGACCCGCAGCGCGCCGAGTGGATGGCGCAAACGTTCCTGGAAGCGCCGCGCTGCATCAATCGCCGCCGCGGCGCGCTTGGCTTCACCGGGCTGTTTGGCGGCAAACCCGTCAGCATTCAGGCGACGGGCATCGGCGTTTCATCATTTCTGATCTATGCGCATGAATTGCTGGACCATTATGGCGCCCGGACGTTGATCCGCACCGGCACCTGCGGCAGCCTGACCGCAAAGGCAAAACTGCGCAGCCTTGTCATCTCGCAATCGGCACAGGCGGAAAGCGCCCAGAGCGGCCAGGTTTTCGGCCTTTATGGACCCGCTGGCCCCGACCCGGCGCTCCTCGCATCGTCACTGGCCAAGGCGGTAGAATTCGGCATCGACCATCATGCCGGCCTGACGGTGTGCAGCGACATCTTCTATCACCCGGAAGGGCGCGCCCGTTTTGCCGTTGCGCGGGCGCAAGGAGCCCTGGCCGTGGATATGGAAACCAGCGCGCTATATCGCATATCGGAGCATTTCGGAGCGCGCGCGCTGTCGATGTGTGTCGTGGTCGACAACATCGAGACCGGCGAACAGACCGACTATTCCGAGCGCCAGGCGCTTTTCACCGACATGAGCCGTCTGGCGCTCGCTGTCGCAGCCGAGAGCTAGCCGAGTTACGGGAGCAATTGCTTGCGCACGGCTGCCACATCGTCGGAGGCGACCGCTGGGGCGGTGTTGCCCCAGCTGGCGCGCACATAGGTCAGGACGTCGGCGACCTCCTGGTCCTTCAGGCGCCAGGCCAGGGACGGCATGGCGGGCGTTGTCGGCGCATCAGCCGTATGCACGGCCTGACTGCCGGCAAGGACGAGCCGGGCCAATGTTTCGGAACTGCCCTGCGCAACGATAGAATTGCCGGCAAGAGAAGGGAAAAGCACGCCTGACCCGGCACCATCTCCACCATGGCAAGCCGAGCAATTGTCGCGATAGATTGCCTCGCCCGCTGCCATCCGTGTCGTGTCAGGCTTTGCCGGTTGGGCGCTATCGACATCCGAGCCCAGGCTCTTGAGGTAGACTGCAACCGCCTTGAGATCGGGATCGGTCATTTTCGACGTTGAGTTCTCGATGGCCTCCGCCATCGGACCAGAGGCAATCGAATGCGCGTTGACGCCGCTCTTGAGGTATTTGACCAGATCCTCTTCCGACCATCTGCCAAGGCCCGATTGCGCATTGTTGGTAATGTCGGGGGCAAACCAGCCTTGCAGGGAGGCGCCTTCCAGGAACTCGCTGTCCTTGTCGGCGCCAAGGAAGGATTTGGGCGTGTGGCAGGTGCCGCAATGTCCTGCACCCTGGACGATATAGCCGCCGCGATTCCACTCCGCCGACTTGGAGGAATCCGGCTGAAAGCTTGCCTCTGTAAAGTTGAGGGCATTCCAGCCCAGCATCGCCAGCCGGATGTTCAATGGAAACGGCAGCTGATTGGCTTCGACCTTGTTCGATATCGATTCAACCGTCGTCAGATAGGCCCACAGGTCGGCGATATCAGCATCGTTCATCCTGGTATAGGCGGGATAGGGCATTGCGGGGTAAAGCCGCACACCATTGTGGCCGACGCCTGATTTCATCATGTTGCGGAAATCGGCTTCCGACCAATTGCCGATGCCCGTCTCGCGGTCAGGCGTTATGTTGGGCGGCACAATCGCGCCGAACGGCGTTTCGAGCGGCAGTCCGCCGGCCAGCGGTTTGCCCCCGGCCTGCGTATGACAGCCTGCGCAGTCGCCGAGCACAGCCTGATACTGTCCACGTATGATCTTGTCCGCCTGGTCGGCACTTCGTGCCGGGCCTGCGGTCAGGGCCGCGGCGCCGATGGCGAGCGCGAGAACGAGCTTGTTCATGCCTGCACCAAGGGTGCACCGGGATTGCGCAGATATTGATTGCGAATGGCATCGGCGGCGCGGAAAGCGAGCGCGCCGACCGTTCCTGTCGGGTTCTTGCCGGCATTCTGCGGGAAGGCCGACGCGCCGATGACGAAGACATTGGGGACGTCCCAGCTTTGGAGGAAGGTGTTGACTGCGCTCTTCTTCGGGTCCGTCCCCATGATGGCGCCGCCCGTATTGTGGGTGCTCTGGTAGGGGACGCTGTCCCAGCCCTTCTTGCGGCGACTGACGGCGTACTGCTTGCCGCCGAGCGCCTTGGCTATTTCTTCCATGCGGTCGCAGACATAGTTCGACATGCGGATGTCGTTGTCGGGAAAGTCGAACGTCATGCGCATCAGCGGCCGACCGAAACGATCCTTGTAGGTCGGGTCGAGGTCGAGGTAGTTGTTGCGCGTCGCGTAGCTGCTTCCCTGGGACGAGTAGCCAAGCGTGCTCTTGTAGCCCTCGACCGTTGCCTTCTTCCAGGCGCTGCCCCATTTCGGCGTGCCGGGCAGGGTCGGCCTGGTTCCGATCGGGCGTCCGTTGGTGGGAATGCAGTTGATGCCGGCGCCGCCGACGAAGTCCAGCGCGCCGTGGTCGAACGCGTCACCATTGTAATCGTCGATCGTCTGGCCGAGCGCGCCGGCGGCGATGAACGGGTTGAAGTTCTTGTCGTCGAAGAACACCTGCACGCCGGCATTGGTCTGGTAGCAGTAATTGCGCCCAACCGTTCCTTCGCCACTGCCGGGGTCGTAGATCTTGCCGATGCCGGACAGCATCATCAGTCGGGCATTGTGCAGGCCGTAGGCGCACAGCAGCACCAGATCGGCCGGCTGGAAGTACTCCTCGCCTGACGTATCGATATAGGTCACGCCGCGCGCCGATTTGCCTCCGGGAGCCAGATCGACATGCAGCACCTCGCTGTCGGTGCGGACCTCGAAATTCGACTTCTTCATCAGCACGGGAAGGATAGTGGTCTGGGCGCTCGACTTCGAATAATTGGCACAGCCGAAGCGTTCGCAGAACCCGCAATAGGTGCATTGACCCATGGCGATGCCGAGCGGGTTGACATAAGCCCGCGACATGTTGGCGGATGGAGTCGGGAAGGGATGCAGGCCGATCGACCGGCCGACCTCGGCAAACAGGGTTGGTGCGTAGGTCATCTGCATCGGCGGGTTCGGGTAATCCCGCGACCTTGGATCCTCGAACGGATTGCCGCCTTCCTGCAACTGTCCCTTGATATTACCGGCCTTGCCCGAGATGCCTGCCAGATACTCGAACTGGTCGTAATAGGGCTCCATCTCCGCGCCGGTCACGCCCCAGTCCTCGACCTGGAGATCGGCGATTCTCGATGCACCGTATTTCTTCGTCAGATTGGTCTTTATCTGAAAATCCGAATCCCAGAACCGCCAGGTGTGGCCGTTCCAGTGGACACCGGCACCGCCGACGCCGTTGCCAGGGAGAAAGGAGCCGAAATCGCGCATCGGCAGCGCCTTCTGCGACGGGTCATTGCGCACCGTCATGGTTTCCACGGTCGGCTGCAGAAAGAGGTCGCGCCGGATGCTGTAACGCAACTCATCCTGCGCATAGCCGATGTTGAAATCGGTTGCCGTATCGCGCCAGGGGCCGCGCTCTATGGCCACAACGTCCAGGCCCTGATCGGTCAATTCGTGAGCCAGAATGGATCCCGTCCAGCCGAGGCCGACGATGACGACGTCCTTGCGAGGCAGTATCTTGGTCATGATCAGGCGCCTTTGCCGAGCCATTCGGGACGCCCGATGATCGAGACAGGCGGCTGAGGGTATGGCTGATTGTGTTTGCTGACATGGTCGCGGTAGTCGTAGCGGGCACCTGGAAAACCAAGCATGCGCCACGAGACCATTTCCTTGTTCCCGCCATAGACGGGGTCGGCAAAGAACCCTTCCATGGTGTTCTGCAGCAGAAGCCCGAAGAAACCCGGCCCCTTGACGCCATTGGGCAGGTCGACTTTCCCAGCCTCCATCGCCGTCAGGAAGGCATCCTGTTCGGCCGGTGCGAGCTCGACGAATGTCTTGCCGTCCCGCTGCTTCAGGAAGGCGTCGATGGCGGCAAGCCCGGTGCGGTAACGCTGCGCCGGATTGGCCTCGCCCTGATAGCCCTGGGTGGGCAGTCCAGGCAGAAACGGGCCTTGCGTGTAAAGCCGGCTCGACGCCCCGAACGCCCCCATCAACTGCCTGTCGATATAGACGGCGCAACCGGCTTCCTTGCCGCCCATGCTGAGCTCGTCGGCCGGAACGATGCGGTCGACGATCGCCTCGACAAGGGCTGCTTCCTGGGCTGAGAAAAAGTGCCAGCCGCCGGCCACGACCTGCGTTGGTGGATCGGATGCCATTGGCGTCCAGGGCAAAGTGCCCGAGAACGATCGCGCAAAACCGGCCGATGTGGCGGTTGCGGTAAACATTGCAACGGACGACAGGAAAAGACGCCGATTCATTCGGACAGGGTTGCGATGGTCCATATTAGGGATCTCGAAAATAAGAGAAAGCGCTCGGGAAGTGATGCCCAAGTAATCATGACAACGATAGTTAGGTTAAGCCGCAGATCGAATGCGGATAGACTGCGAGATGAAAATGACCTCGTCAACCACATCACAAAATCGTTAGCGAGGGTTCGGTCTACTGCCGATCAGCTCTGGTTGTGCTGTTGAAGCCAGATGACTGCCCGGAAGCCGGGCCACGATCCCGCCAAGCATCCGGCCTACCTGCCCGGATGCTGGACCGATAGAAACAGCATCGTGCCATCAGGCATGAATCAGGACCTGCGACTGACCGGCTGGCGTTCGAGGTCGCGGTCAATATCAGGGCGCCACCGCGACGCATCACGCGGCACTCCAGATCCCTTGATCGCACTTGCTCAGCTGGCAAGCAGCCTAAGGAGTTTACGGCCTGGACGACGCCTTATAGACCTGAACAGTCGATGACCTCGAAGAGACGATTGGTTTTTTTGGCGAACTCGGCCTTGAGCTCGAAGGGCGGGCCATGATCGAAGGGGAATGGGCCGGACGTGTCACTGGACTGGGCGATCAGCGCGTCGAGATTGCCATGATGCGGACGCCGGACGGCCACAGCCGGCTCGAACTGTCCCGTTTCGTCACGCCGCCTGTCGTCGCCGATCACCGCAACGCCCCGGTTAACGCCCTGGGCTACCTCCGCGTCATGTTCACCGTGGACGACATTGACGGGACGCTTGAAAGGCTCCGCAATCGCGGTGCGCGGCTCGAAGGCGAAGTCGTCCAGTATAAAGACGTGTATCGGCTATGTTACATTCGAGGGCCTGGAGGGCTTCTCATCGGGCTCGCGCAAGAACTCAGCTGAGCGCAATGCGCTAAGCAGCCTCCCGCTTCGGCACCATCTGCTCATCCATTCCCGGCCGATGGCCCCGCAGATAGAGCGCGCAGGTGGTGCGCAGCATCGACGCAAAGTTCGGGATGGCGCCGTTGATCTCGATGGCTTCGTCATAAAGCTTCGAAATGAATTTTGGCGTCGTCAAATCCTGGTTTTCGGCGATTTCGTCCAGCAAAGCCCAGAATGTCGCTTCGAGCTGGATGCTGGTCGAGTGGCCGTCGATGCGAATCGACCGGTTGATCTGGCGATAGCCTTCGGGATCCTGGCCCGCAAACACCCTGCACATCCGACAAACCTCCCATGATTGTTGGTCTTGGGTGGACGGGCGTGCAGTTTGATACTGCTTGACCTGTCCCCACATGCATTGTCGGGCAAAATTGCCGGTCCGGCAATCGGACTTTCGTCCCGTTCGCGGCTGCGGGCGTGGTAACCGGCTGCCACCACCTTTTGTCCGTGCCGCGCATAATCGCCTCCACACCAGAACGGAGACTGATTTGGCCAAGGCGATCCACAGTATGATCCGGGTTCTCGACGAAGCCCGATCGGTCGATTTCTACAGAAACGCCTTCGGGCTCGATGTCGCCGACAGGCTGGATTTCGAGACATTCACGCTCATTTACCTCAGCAATGCCGAGGCAGGGTTCGAGCTCGAACTGACCGTGAACAAGGATCGGCAGGAGCCTTACGGGCTCGGCGACGGCTACGGTCACCTGGCGGTCTCGGTCGCCGACCTCGACAGCGAACATGACCGTCTCGGCGCGCTTGGCCTCAATCCGAAGAAGATCGTCGAGTTCAACCGCGACGGGTCGCTGATCGCCCGCTTTTTCTTCATCGAGGATCCCGACGGCTACAAGATCGAGGTTCTGCAACGCGGAGGTCGCTTCCAATAGGAGACATCGCAGCCGTCCCCTGACGGGGGCAGCGCGCCAGCAACGGCGTTCTGAAGAGAGCGCACATAGCAAGCAGGGAGGAATAAAATGGTCACGATCTATGACGCGAAGCCCGGGCTGTCCCGTCGCGAGCTTCTCAAACGCGGCGGCATCGGCGCGCTGCTCGTCATCTCAGGCAGCGCCGTCATCAGCCCCGAGCATGCCTGGGGACTGGAGACATCGGCACTCAAGCCCGAAACCATGGCGACGCTGATCCAGATGGCGCGTGACATCTATCCGCACGATCAGGTTCCGGACAAATATTACGCCATTGCCGTGAAAGGCCACGACGAACAGGCCGGCAAGGACGCCGCCTACAAGACTATGCTCGAAGATGGCATCGCCGACCTCGACAAGAAGTCCGGTGACGGCGGCTACCGCGGCCTTGGCTGGGAGGACCAGCGCGTCGCCGTGCTGAAGCAAATCGAGGCGACGCCGTTCTTCCAGGCCATCCGGGGTGGCCTCGTGGTCAGCCTCTACAACCAGAAAGAGGTGTGGCCGATCTTCGGTTACGAGGGCGAGTCCTATTCCAAGGGCGGCTACATCGCGCGCGGTTTCGACGACATCGAGTGGCTCTGAGCCCCGTCGTTCTTGAACCCGCAAACAGAAATCATGGGAGGAAACCATGGCAGCTTCATTTGATCTGAACAACGATGGCGTGGTCGTCATCATCGGCTCGGGCGCCGGCGGCGGCACGCTCGGCAACGAACTCGCCCAGAAGGGTGTCGACGTCGTCATCCTGGAAGCCGGCGCGCGCCACGAATACGAAGACTTCATCAATGACGAGTGGGGTTCGTTCAGCCAGCTCGCCTGGACGGACAAGCGCACCACGTCGGGCGACTGGCGTGTGGCCAAGGACTTTCCCAACCTGCCGGCCTGGATCGTCAAGTCGGTCGGCGGTTCGACCACGCATTGGGCGGGAGCTTCGCTGCGCTTCCAGGAGCATGAGTTCAAGGGGCTGTCGACCTACGGCAAACTGGAAGGCGCCAACCTGCTCGATTGGCCGATCACGCTGGCCGAGATGGAGCCCTACTATGCCAAGGCTGAAGCCAAGATGGGCGTCACCGGCACCAATGACTGGCCGCGGCTGCCGGGCAACAACAATTTCAAGGTGTTGAAGGCCGGCGCCGACAAGCTCGGCTACAAGGAATGCCACACCGGCAACATGGCGATCAACTCGGTCGATCGCGACGACCGCATGTCCTGCCAGCAGACCGGCTTCTGCTTCCAGGGCTGTAAATGGGGCGCCAAATGGTCGACGCTCTACACCGAGATACCCAAGGGAGAGGCGACAGGCCATCTCGAAGTCAGGCCGAATGCCATGGCGATCAAGATCAACCATGACGCCAGCGGAAAGGTGACCGGCGTTGTCTACGCCGACAAAGACGGCAAGCTGCAGGAGCAGAAGGCGCGCATCGTCGCGGTTGCCGGCAATTCGATCGAGAGCCCGCGGCTGCTGCTCAATTCGGAGTCGGGGAAATTCCCCGATGGGCTTGCCAACTCGTCGGGTCAGGTCGGCAAGAACTACATGCGTCACACCACCGGCTCGGTCTATGCCATCTTCGACAGACCGGTGCACATGTATCGCGGCACGACCATGGCCGGCATCATCCGCGACGAGGCGCGGCATGATCCATCGCGCGGTTTCGTTGGTGGCTACGAGTTCGAGACGCTGTCGCTCGGCCTGCCGTTCATGGCCGCATTCCTCGATCCGGGCGCTTGGGGCCGCTCGTTCACCACCGCGCTCGATCACTACGATCACATGGCCGGCCTTTGGATTGTCGGTGAGGACATGCCGCGCGCGGAGAACCGCATCGCGCTGCATGCCGACGAGAAGGATGCGCACGGCATGCCGATCGCCGACGTGCATTTCGACGACCATCCGAACGACACCGCGATGCGTAACCACGCCTACAAGCAGGCTACGGCACTCTATGATGCGGTCGGCGCCACCCGCACCTTCCCGACGCCGCCCTATCCGTCGACCCACAATCTCGGCACCAACCGGATGAGCGAGAAAGCGGAAGACGGCGTCGTCAACAAGCACGGCCAGGCGCACGACATCAAGAACCTGTTCGTGTCCGATGGTAGCCAGTTCACCACCGGTGCCGCCGAAAACCCGACCCTGACGATCGTGTCGCTCGCGATCCGCCAGGCCGACTACATCGCGGCGCAAATGTCGGCCAAGACGATCTAGTCACATCCTCCCGACGGACTGCTGGCGCGGAACCCGCAAGGTTCCGCGCCTTTTTCTTGCCGCCTCACTGCTTGGTGCAGGTCGAGGCGGTGAAGGCGCCGTCGGGCTGCTTCATGATGATGTCGAAGGAGGGCACGGTTTCGCCGTCCAGCGTCGCCTGGGTCAGCGACAGTGAATTGCCGCCGGCGGTATATCCGCCCAGCGGCCCCAGCCACGAGATCACGCCGTTTGCGTCCATTTGGTAGTTGTAGCCCTGCCGCGCGGTGCCGAAGACGCCGAGGCTGGCGTAGACGGGGCCGCTGTAGACGTTCCCCTTGATGGTGATGTCGCCGAGGCTGAGGAACATGCCAAGCAGGTACACTTCGCAATGATAGGCGCCGTCAGGCATCTTGCCGTCGCTGAAATCGGCTCGCGCGGCCACGGTTGCTGCAGCCAGAAACAGTATGCCGATGAAAATACGTGAAATACCTGAAACCATGACGTCGCTCGCTTGAAGGGCGAGCTTGCCCTATTTTTGCACCGCGCCGCAACATCGGTCGCCTGAGGCACTGGTGAGTTCAAAATCTAGGCAGATTTGGTAAATGATCGAAAAATAGGCAGAGGCTGCGCAAGCTGCGCAAAATTCCCTCAATCGATTTCTGGCCACCTCTCTTTGTTTTGTAAGCCCTATATTCCAAGGTGCTGATATCTATAATTTATTTGTGCCCTTTCGGGATTGCCAGAGCGGTTGGCATGGGGGTTGCATTGTAGTGTTGCGGTGCAATCAACTAGCTTGGGAGTCTGTAATATGAGGGGTAATTTCTCGACAATAACAAAAATGTTTTCGGCTGGTGTGGTCGCCGCCGGCCTGTTGACGTCCGCTCCGGCGAAGGCCGCCGACGACACGATCAAGGTCGGCATTCTCCATTCGCTGTCGGGGACCATGGCGATTTCGGAGACGACGCTGAAGGACGCCATGCTGATGCTCATCGATGAGCAGAACGCCAAGGGTGGTCTGCTCGGCAAGAAGCTCGAGGCGGTCGTCGTCGATCCGGCTTCCAACTGGCCGCTGTTTGCCGAAAAAGCGCGCGAACTGATCTCCAAGGATAAGGTCGCGGCGGTGTTCGGCTGCTGGACCTCGGTGTCGCGCAAATCGGTGCTGCCGGTGTTCTCGGAACTCGACAACATCCTGTTCTACCCCGTCCAGTATGAGGGCGAGGAAAGCGAGCGCAACGTGTTCTACACCGGTGCTGCGCCGAACCAGCAGGCCATCCCGGCTGTCGACTATCTGATGAGCGAGGATGGTGGTTCGGTGAAGCGCTGGGTGCTGGAAGGCACCGATTACGTCTATCCGCGCACCACCAACAAGATCCTCGAGGCCTATCTGAAGGCCAAGGGCGTGGCGGCTGAAGACATCATGGTCAATTACACGCCGTTCGGCTTCTCCGACTGGCAGACCGAGGTTTCGGCGATCAAGAAGTTCGGTTCGGCCGGCAAGAAGACCGCCGTCGTCTCGACCGTCAACGGCGATGCCAACGTGCCGTTCTACAAGGAACTCGGCAACCAGGGCATCAAGGCCGAGGACATCCCGGTCATGGCCTTCTCGGTCGGCGAGGAAGAGCTAGCCGGTCTCGACACCGCGCCGCTGGTCGGCCATCTCGCCGCCTGGAACTACTTCGAGAGCGTCGACACGCCCGAGAACAAGAAGTTCATCGCCGACTGGCACAAGTTCATCAAGAACGACAAGCGCACCACCAACGACCCGATGGAAGCCCATTATATCGGCTTCAACATGTGGGTGAAGGCGGTCGAGAAGGCCGGCACCACCGATCCGGACAAGGTCATCGACGCCATGATCGGCGTGTCGGTGCCGAACCTGACCGGCGGCTATTCGACGATGATGCCGAACCACCACATCACCAAGCCGGTGCTGATCGGCGAAATCCAGGCCGACGGCCAGTTCGAAACCGTGTCGCGCACGCCGGGCCTGGTGATGGGTGACGAGTGGTCCGACTATCTGCCTGATTCCAAGGACCTGATCTCCGATTGGCGCGCGCCTCTGTCCTGCGGCAACTTCAATGTTGCCACCGGCAAGTGCGGCGGCAAGGGCACGAACTGATCCTCCCCGGGCTGGACCTTCAGGTCCATGCCCATGACCGCGCGCGTCCGGACGGCTTCCTCCGCCGTCCGGACGCCCACTTCAACCTTCAGGGGTTACCAGAGACCGATGATCTTGATCCGCATGGGTTTGATGCTGTTGTTCCTGCTGGCGACGCTGTCGTCCTCCGGCGCCGGCGAAGCCGATCTGCGCGGCATCATCGCCAAATTCGCCACGGCCAAGGGCTTTTCCGAGATCGGGGCCGTCGTCCACGAACTGGCGGCCGCCGGCGATCCGGCTGTAGAGCGGCCGCTTGCGGCACTTGCCGACGGCAACCTGTATGTCCGCAAGGCTGATTCCCTTGTGTTTGTCGGCAAGGAAGCGGGCGAAAGCGTCCAGCTTTCCGACCCGTTGAGCGGCGAGGCGTCGGGCGAGGCGGCCAAGGACGGCATCACCAAGATCAAGGTCAACAACACGCTGCGTCGCGTCATACGCGATGCGTTGGGCACACTGACGCTCGGCGCCAAGGACCCGGCCGTGCGTGTTGCCGCCGCCGACACCATGTTCAAGACTCCCGACGCCGCAAACATCGGACCGCTCGACACGGCAATCGCCAGTGAGACCGTGGCCAGCGTCAAGGCGCTGCTCGAACAGGCTCGTGCCGCCTCCGTTCTGGTCTCCGACCGGCCCGAAGCCGACAAGCTCGCTGCAATTGCCCTGATCGGCGCGCGTGGCGACCGCGATGCGGTTTCCCTGCTCACCTCGGTCGAGGCGAATTCCACCGACGCGGTCAAGCAAGCGGCGACGACCGCAATCGCCAACATCAATTCGACGCTGGCCTTCTGGGATGCCGGGCAGAACATCTGGTACGGCATCTCGCTGGGCTCGGTGCTGCTGCTGGCGGCAATCGGCCTTGCCATTACCTTCGGCGTCATGGGTGTCATCAACATGGCGCATGGCGAGATGGTCATGCTCGGCGCCTACACGACCTTCGTCGTCCAGCAGGTGATCCGCACCTCCTTTCCCGGCCTGTTCGACTGGTCGCTGGTCATTGCGCTGCCGCTGGCGTTCCTCGTCGCGGCCCTTGTTGGCCTGATCATCGAGCGCGGCGTCATCCGTTTCCTCTATGGCCGGCCGCTTGAAACGCTGCTGGCGACATGGGGCGTCTCGCTGATCCTGCAACAGGCCGTGCGCTCGATCTTCGGGCCGACCAACCAGGAGGTCGGCAACCCATCCTGGATGTCGGGCTCGTTCAATCTCGGCCAGTTGGCGATCACCTGGAACCGGCTGTGGATCCTGGTTTTCGCGCTCGCTGTCTTCGGCATCCTGCTCTACGTGATGAAGCGCACGCCCTGGGGCCTGCAGATGCGCGCCGTCACCGCCAACCGGCGCATGGCCGCCTCGATGGGCATCAGGACGCCATGGGTAGACGCGCTGACCTTCGCGCTCGGCTCCGGCATTGCAGGCATTGCCGGCGTCGCGCTCAGCCAGATCGACAACGTCTCGCCCAATCTCGGTCGCGGCTACATCATCGACAGCTTCATGGTCGTCGTCTTCGGCGGCGTCGGCAATCTGTGGGGCACGCTGGTCGGCGCCTTCTCGCTCGGCATCGTCAACAAGTTCCTCGAGCCCTATGCGGGCGCGGTGCTCGGCAAGATCGTCGTGCTGGTGCTGATCATCCTGTTCATCCAGAAGCGCCCGCGCGGCCTATTCGCGCTCAAGGGCAGGGCGGTGGAAGCATGATCACGGGACGCTTCTTTGCCGCCGGCGCGGACCGCCGCATCGCCATCACGATCTTCATCCTGCTGGCAGTGGCCGTCATCGTGCCGCTGCTCAACGTTGCGGTGTCTCCCACCAGCGCCTTCTACGTCCCTTCCTACATCGTCGCGCTGACAGGCAAATATCTCTGCTATGCGCTGCTCGCCTTGGCGCTTGACCTGGTCTGGGGCTATTGCGGCATCCTCTCGCTCGGTCACGGCGCCTTCTTCGCGCTCGGCGGCTATGCGATGGGCATGTATCTGATGCGCCAGATCGGCTCACGCGGCGTTTACGGCAATCCCATCTTGCCCGACTTCATGGTGTTCCTGAACTACAAGGAATTGCCCTGGTTCTGGTACGGTTTCGACCATTTCTGGTTCGCCGGCCTCATGGTGCTCGCGGTGCCCGGCCTGCTCGCTTTCGTCTTTGGCTGGTTCGCCTTCCGCAGCCGCGTCACCGGCGTCTATCTCTCGATCATCACCCAGGCGATGACCTACGCGCTGCTGCTTGCCTTTTTCCGCAACGACATGGGGTTCGGCGGCAACAACGGCCTGACCGATTTCAAGGATATTCTCGGCTTCAACGTGCAGGCCGACGCGACGCGTTCGGCGCTGTTCGCGGCCAGCGCCGTGATGCTCGCGCTTGCCGTGTTCGTCACCTGGGCGATCGTCGGCTCCAAATACGGCAAGCTCCTGATGGCGGTACGCGATGCCGAGAGCCGCACGCGCTTCCTCGGCTGGCGGGCCGAGAACGTGAAACTGTTCGCCTTCACCGTCTCGGCTGTCATGGCCGGCATAGCCGGCGCGCTCTACGTGCCGCAGGTCGGCATCATCAATCCGGGCGAGTTCGAGCCGGCCAATTCGATTGAAGTCGTCGTCTGGGCGGCTGTCGGCGGGCGCGGCACCATCGTCGGACCGATCATCGGTGCGCTGCTGGTCAACGCCGGCAAATCCTGGTTCACCGGCGTGCTGCCGGAGTTCTGGCTGTTTGCACTGGGCGGGCTGTTCGTCGCCGTCACGCTTTTGCTGCCCAAAGGCATCATCGGCATGTGGGACAGTTGGCGCGGCAACGCCAAGGCGTTGCGGGCAGCTTCGATTGCCGAGGAAGCCGGCAGCGACCCCGACGTTCCGCCGCCGGCGAAAATCGTTCGCAGCGAGGCGAGAAAGCCCGGCGACTGGTCAGCCAGCAACCCCGAACCGCAGCCGGCGGAGTGAGCGACCATGTCAAAGTCGAACACGATCCTTTATCTCGACGGCGTCTCGGTCTCCTTCGATGGTTTTCGCGCCATCAACAATCTGTCGCTGGTGCTCGACAAGGGCGAGATGCGCGCCATCATCGGCCCCAACGGCGCCGGCAAGACGACGATGATGGACATCGTCACCGGCAAGACGCGGCCCGACGAAGGCGACGTGTTCTTCGACGGCCAGGTCGATCTGACCAAGCATGACGAGGCCGAAATCGCCATGATGGGCATCGGCCGCAAGTTTCAGAAGCCGACCGTGTTCGAAAGCCACACGATCGAGGAAAACCTGATGTTGGCGCTGAAGGGACCGCGCTCGATCTTCCCGGCGCTGTTCCATCGCCGCTCGACCGCCGAGACGCGGCAGATCGATGACATCCTCGGCATCATCCGGCTTGGCGACAAGCGTGACGAACTGGCGGCCAATCTGAGCCATGGACAAAAGCAGTGGCTCGAGATCGGCATGCTCCTGGCGCAGGACCCGAAACTGCTTCTGGTCGACGAACCGGTCGCCGGCATGACCGATGCCGAGACCGAGGAGACCGCGCGGCTGCTCAAGGATATTGCCCGCGACCATTCGGTCATCGTCGTCGAGCATGACATGCATTTCGTGCGCGAGCTCGGCGTCAAGGTCACCTGCCTGCATGAGGGCTCGGTGCTCTCGGAAGGCACACTCGATTTCGTGTCGGCCGACGAGCGTGTCGTCGAAGTCTATCTGGGGAGATGAGCATGGTCTGGCGGGTGCAGTTCCATCATTTCGATCTGTCGTTTCTGCGGTTCTGGAAAAGGCGCTGACATGCTCGAAGTTTCCAATGCCACGCTGCACTACGGCGCCGCCCAGGCGCTGCGCGGCGTGTCGCTGAAGGCGGGCGCCGGCAAGATCACCTGCGTGCTCGGCCGCAACGGCGTCGGCAAGACCAGTTTGATGAGATCGATCGTCGGCCACCACCGGCTGACGAGCGGAAGCGTTGCCTTCGAGGGGAAGGCGCTCGACCGGAGCGCGGCGTATGACCGCGCCCGGTCGGGCATCGCATTCGTACCGCAGGGCAGGGAGGTCTTTCCGCTGCTCACCGTGCGGGAGAACCTGGAATCAGGCTTTGCGCCGCTGAAACGGGCCGACCGCAACATTCCGGCGCATGTCTTCGAATTGTTCCCGGTGCTGAAGCAGATGCTCGGCCGCCGCGGCGGTGATCTTTCCGGCGGCCAGCAGCAGCAGCTCGCCATCGGACGGGCGCTGGTGATGCGGCCGAAACTGCTGGTGCTCGACGAGCCGACCGAGGGCATCCAGCCGTCGATCATCAAGGACATCGGCCGCGCCATCCGCTACCTGCGTGACCAGGCCGGCATCGCCGTGCTTCTGGTCGAACAATATCTCGATTTCTGCCGCGAGTTGGCCGACGAGGTCAACATCATGGACCGTGGCGTGATCGTCCATACCGGTCCGGCGGAAGATCTGGACCGTGCTGATGTCAGGAAGTTCCTGACGGTCTAGAATCGCCAACGCACTTCAGTTGACGATCCGAAGTCCTTGGCAAGTCCAGTATTTCTCCGGCCCTGCACCAGCGTCTCTGGTGCATCGGCAGCTGCGTGCTAGTCTTTTCCTAGGCTTTTGTGAGTCGGCCGCTTCCGTACCAGTCTGGTTTATCGCAGATCGAGGAGCACGGCCAATGCCGGGCAAGTTTCACGCAAGCAAGGCTGCCTAGCTTCCCTCCTGCGATCTCTGTCGTTCAAACGCGTTTGGGCACACAGGCTAAGGGACAGCCATGGAACGTTACGTCGAGGATTACCAGAAGCGGCGGCTTATCGAACGTGTCGATATCATCGCTGCCATCAACATCTTGAGATCACAGGGCTGCGATTACGACGATCTGATCGAGGAGATCACCAAGGTCTTCTATGTCGATCTCGATACCTTCAATGAGATTGTCATGGCGGCCTAGGAGCTGCATTCGTCTCGCCACGATCAGAGGCCGGTGTTGACACACGCGATCAGCCTGCGCGCTTGAACGGAGAAGCGGTGACGCGGTTGCGGCCGGCGCGCTTGGCGTCGTAGAGCGCCTTGTCGGCGGCATTGAGCACCTTGTCGAAGCCGAGGCCTTCCTTGGTGCCGAAAGCAAATCCGGCACTGACCGTGCATATCAGCGAGCCTGTCTCGGTTTCGATGTGGTGCGCGGCGAAAGCTGCCCGGATGGCCTCGGCGGTGGCCTCCACCGTTTCGGGCAAGGTCCGCTTCAGCACCAGCGCGAATTCCTCGCCGCCCATGCGCGCGGCGACATCACCCGGGCGAAGATTGCTGGCGAGTTCCCGTGCAAATACCTTCAGCACCTCATCGCCGGCGGCGTGGCCGAATTCGTCGTTGATGGCCTTGAAGTTGTCGAGGTCGAAGACGACCACCGCCGTGAAGGCACCGACCGGCGCATCGCCGTGCAGGTCGAATAGGGCGCGGCGGTTGAGCAGGCCGGTCAGCGGGTCGGTCAGGGCATTGTGGCGGTGATGCCGGGCCAGACGCCCTTGGTTCAGGGCCAGGGAAAGCGCTCCGATGCCGGTCATGCTGGCGATAACGATGATGAGGCTCAGTTCCTCGGCCCAGTTGCTTGGCGCATGTCCAAGGACCAGCTTTCCCTCCCAGGCCAAAACCATGGCGCAGAGAGCAAAGGATGCGGCCGTGGCCGAATAGAGCGCGGTGATACCGGTTGTCAGGGCAGGGGCTTCGTCGCGGCCTTTCCAGTATTCGACCGCCGTTGCGAACAGAAGCAACGCGGCGAAGGCATTTTCGAACATGAAGCCCAGCCCGTCATAGCCTAGAGCCATGGGAGGCAATGTCACGGCCAGCGAAATGGCGCTGCCAAACGCCGTTCGCGGCACTGGCGAGCCGCCGGTTCTGAACTGGTAGGCCGCGCCCAGCATTGTCGAGAAACCGAGCAGGAGGAAAGCCAGCGTGGCGATGCCCAGCAGGCGCCCGGGCATATCGATATAGGCGTCATAGAAAAAAATATCGCCGACCACGAACACCAGGCTGACCGCCCATGTCAGCAGGAATTTTTCCGAGCGGGCGGTCAGCCACATGCCAAACAAGGTCAGGCTCAGGCAGGCAGCGGAAAAACCGACAGCCAGCAGAAGTGAAGTGTAGTCGAGCGACATGCCCCTCGTCCTTGCCCGCGGCGGCCCAGATTTGCGACTGGTTCAGCTGGATTCATGCAGCAAGGAGGTATCGATAAGGTTACGACGATGGCGAAGATGCCATGATTCCGCCGCGTCAGGGCACCGGCAGGCCCTGGTCCACCCGCTTCATCAGTGCCATGGCGCCGAACGGCGCTCGCACCTTGCCCTCCGTGATGAAGTAGACGAACACGTCGCGCGGCTTGACCGGCGCATCGGTGGCGGGGTCGGCGCGCCGCAGGTCGGCCGGCTGCTTGCCTTGCGCCCAGATCTTTACCCGCGCGGCCCATTCATCGAGGCCTTTCGGCGTGTAGCAGTCGGGATTGTCATCGCTGCCGGTCTGCAGCCGGGCGTAGACGAAATCGCCGGTGACGTCGGCGATATCAGGATATTTGGCATGGTCGGCGTAGACGATCGCGGCCTTGTATTTTCGGGCAAGTGCTGCGAATTCCGGCACGACAAAACTGTCATTACGGACTTCGAGCGCATGGCGCAGCGCAACGCCGTCCTGCTTTTCCGGCAGCAGTTTCAAAAAGGCCTCGAAATCGTCCGGATCGAATTTCTTGGTCGGCGCGAACTGCCACAGGATCGGCCCGAGCTTTTCCCCGAGTGCGGCAACGCCCGAACCGAGGAAACGCATCATCGATTCGCCGGCCTCGCCCAGCACGCGCCGGTTGGTGACGAAGCGGTTGCCCTTCAGCGAATAGACAAAGCCGTCCGGCGCCTCGCTGGCCCATTTGACGAAGGTCGGCTCCTTGAAGCTGGAATAGTAAGTGCCGTTGACCTCGATGCTCGGCACCTGCCGAGTGGCGTAGTTCAGCTGCTTGGCCTTGGAGAGCTTGTCGGGATAGAAGGACGTATCCCAGGGCTCGAAGGTCCAGCCGCCCATGCCGGCGCGGATTGTTCCCGATGTGCTCATCTCATCCTCCCAAGTTCAGAAGATCAGCCGCTGTGCTCTCGTGTACCAATTTTGCCATGTCGACCAGCACCCATCCCGGCCGGTAGGGATTGGGCCGGCGACCCGTTTCGTGGAAACCGTAGGCCAGATAGAGCGCGATGTTCCGCTCCATCCTGGCGTTGGTGTAAAGCCGCACTTCTGGCAGACCCCAGAGACGGGTCAGCTCATCCGCGTGTTTCAGCAGCGCAATGCCGAAGCCCTTGCCCTGAAAGTCAGGAGAGACCGCTACGGAGAAGATCATCGCGTGGTCGTCATGCCGTTCGAGCGCGATCAGTCCGGCAAGTCCGCCGCCACTTTCCAACACCCACACCTCGCCGCCCTCAATGCGCGGCGCATAGTCCTCGGTGACTGGGATCGGCGGTGCGCCTAACAGTGCAGTGTAAGGCGCATAGGCCGCTTGCGTCAGCGAGACGACGGTTTGGAGATCACCGGCAAGCGCTCTTCTGATTTTCATTCAAAAGCTCTCCAGGCGCCAACCGGTCCGATCACTCCGCCGCTTCGCGCTTGCCTCCGGGGCGCCGCTCCAGAAGCTCCTTGAGGAACTGGCCGGTGTAGCTGCGCTTCTCGCGCACGATCGCTTCCGGCGTGCCGGAGGCAACCAGTTCGCCGCCGCCGTCGCCGCCTTCGGGGCCGAGGTCGAGCACCCAGTCGGCGGTCTTGATCACTTCGAGATTGTGCTCGATGACCACCACCGTGTTGCCCTGGTCGACCAGTTCATGCAGCACTTCCAACAGCTTGGCGACGTCGTGGAAATGCAGGCCGGTGGTCGGCTCGTCGAGGATATAGAGCGTCTTGCCAGTTGCCTTGCGCGACAGTTCCTTGGCCAGCTTGATGCGCTGCGCCTCGCCGCCTGACAGCGTCGTCGCCTGCTGGCCGATATGGATATAGCCAAGGCCGACCTGCTTCAGCGTGTCGAGCTTGTCGCGCACGCCGGGCACGGCGGCGAAGAAGTCGACGCCTTCCTCGACCGTCATGTCGAGCACATCGGCGATCGACTTGCCCTTGAACACGACGTCGAGCGTCTCTCTGTTGTAGCGCTTGCCGTGGCAGACGTCGCAGGTGACGTAGACGTCGGGCAGGAAGTGCATCTCGATCTTGATGACGCCGTCGCCCTGGCAGGCTTCGCAGCGGCCGCCCTTAACGTTGAAGGAGAAGCGGCCGGGCTGGTAGCCGCGCGCTTTGGCCTCCGGCAGGCCGGCGAACCAGTCGCGGATTGGCGTGAAGGCGCCGGTATAGGTGGCGGGGTTCGAACGCGGAGTCCTGCCAATGGGCGACTGGTCGATGTCGATGACCTTGTCGAGGAATTCGAGGCCCTCGATGCGGTCGTGGTCGGCCGGGTGCTCGCGCGAGCCCATGATGCGGCGCGAGGCAGCCTTGAACAGGGTTTCGATCAGGAAGGTCGACTTGCCGCCGCCCGACACGCCGGTGACGGCGGTGAAGGTGCCGAGCGGTATTTCGGCGGTGACGTTCTTCAGATTGTTGCCGCGCGCGCCGACGATCTTCAGGCGGCGGTTCTTCTTCGCTTCACGCCGCACGCCGGGCGTCGCCACTTCGAGCGCGCCGGACAGATATTTGCCGGTGATCGAATTGGGATTGGCCATGACCTGTTGCGGGGTGCCCTGGGCGATGATCTCGCCGCCATGGATGCCGGCGGCCGGACCCATGTCGACGACATAGTCGGCATGCAGGATGGCGTCCTCGTCATGCTCGACGACGATCACCGTGTTGCCGATATCGCGCAGGTGCTTCAGCGTATCGAGCAGGCGGGCATTGTCGCGCTGATGCAGGCCGATCGACGGCTCGTCCAGCACATAGAGCACGCCCGTGAGACCGGAGCCGATCTGCGATGCCAGCCGGATGCGCTGGCTCTCGCCGCCTGACAGCGTGCCGGAATTGCGCGACAGCGTCAGGTAGTCGAGCCCGACATCGTTGAGGAAGCGCAGCCGCTCGCGGATCTCCTTGAGCACCCGCACCGCGATCTCGTTCTGCTTGTCGTTGAGCGACGCGGGCAGGTCGGTGAACCACTGGTCGGCCTTGCGGATGGAAAGCTCGGTGACTTCGCCGATATGTCTGCCTGCGATCTTCACCGCCAGCGACTCCGGCTTCAGCCGATACCCCTTGCAGGCCGGGCAGGGCGTGGCCGACATGAAGCGCTCGATCTCTTCACGCATCCAGGCGGATTCGGTCTCTTTCCAGCGCCGCTCGAGATTGGGAATGACGCCTTCAAAGGTCTTGGTGGTCTTGTAGGAGCGCAGGCCGTCATCATACTGGAAGGTGATTTCGCGCTCACCCGTGCCGTGCAGGATAGCTTCCTTGGCCTCTTCGGACAAATCCTTGAACTTGTCGCCAAGCTTGAAGCCATAGGCCTTGCCCAGCGCTTCCAGCGTTTGCGCGTAATAGGGGGAAGTCGATTTCGCCCACGGGCTGACGGCGCCGTCGCGCAGCGAGATGTTCTCGTCCGGAACGATCAGATTGCCGTCGATGGCGCGCTGGCTGCCGAGACCGTCGCAGGTCGGGCAGGCGCCGAACGGGTTGTTGAACGAGAACAGCCGCGGTTCGATTTCCGGAATGGTGAAGCCGGAGACCGGGCAAGCGAACTTTTCCGAGAACAGGATGCGCTCATGCGTCTCGTTCTTCGACTTGTTGACCGAATCCTCGCCGGTCTGGCTGGAATCGAGCGGCTTGTCGGCGAATTCGGCGACCGCCAGCCCATCGGCCAGCTTCAGCGCCGTTTCGATGGAATCGGCGAGCCGCGTCGCCAGATCGCCGCGCACGACGATGCGGTCGACGACGACGTCGAGGTCATGCTTGTACTTCTTGTCCAGCGCCGGCACGTCGGCGATCTCATAGAAGACGCCGTCGACCTTGACGCGTTGAAAGCCCTTCTTCTGCAGTTCCAGCAATTCCTTGCGGTACTCGCCTTTGCGGCCGCGCACCATCGGCGCCAGGATGAACAGGCGCGTGCCTTCCTCGATCGCCAGCACGCGGTCGACCATCTGCGAAACCGTCTGGCTCTCGATCGGCAGGCCGGTGGCCGGCGAATAGGGTATGCCGACGCGCGCAAAAAGCAGCCGCATATAGTCGTAGATCTCGGTGACGGTGCCGACCGTTGAACGCGGGTTCTTCGAGGTGGTCTTCTGCTCGATGGAAATGGCGGGCGACAGGCCGTCGATCTGGTCGACGTCAGGCTTCTGCATCATCTCAAGGAATTGCCGCGCGTAGGCCGACAGGCTTTCGACGTAGCGGCGCTGGCCCTCGGCATAGATCGTGTCGAAGGCCAGCGATGACTTGCCGGACCCCGACAGGCCGGTCATGACAATCAGGCTGTCACGCGGCAAGTCGAGATCGACATTCTTCAGATTGTGTTCGCGCGCCCCGCGAATGGAAAGATATTTATGGTCGGCCATAGCCGGTCGCCGCCTCAGAATCTGGAATTTCCTGGAATGGCGGGTTTTCCCGGCCATCCCCTATGTAGGTAGTTTTGCCGCCACGTCGAGATACGCCACAATTCCCGACGAGAGCGTTTAAGCGTCTTTCGCGTGAACGGGCAAGCGGAAAGAACAAAGGCCGAACACGCTCCTGACAAAGCTGTGCAAAAACTGACTTGCACGTAACCTCCCGGCGATCACATTTTTCGGTAACCGGCTATTGATGGTTGACGCCAGCAGCTGACGGGAGCAGTCTCCAGCAGTCAACGAAGACGGCCGTCTTTCGATGGCCTCGCCGCCCAAAGGCGGCCTGCGAGACGCCGCAGGCATTTGCGATTTGTGCTTCGAATTGACAACAATCGCAACGGACAGAGGAGCGGAGCTATGACGCCACCGGATCGTCCCCCAGGGTTCCAGTTGTCACTGGAGCCGAGGCAGGCATAAGTGCCAGGGTTCAGCGTTTTCGCCAGCCGGCAAACCGTGACCTGCCATCTCTCGTAAAAATCAGAGACTACTAGTCGGATCGTCGGCTGAATGCCGCGGTGCATCCGAAATCAAACGCCGGCAGTACACTCCCGGTAAAATTGGATTTGAGATCCAAAAAGGCCCCGTCCGTTTGCGCAAAGCACGGCGGGGCCGTTTTCATGTGCGGATTGTCTTGTGGGCGACAGGCGCAGCGCGACACGCGCTGTCAGTGGCGCGGCGGCCCGATCGAGCCGGCGCCGACATCGACGGTGATGCTGCCGGAAATCCTGACATCGGTATCGCCGATCTTGAATGTGCCGTTCTCGCCGGCTGGCAGCGCATCGTCCGGCTTTGGAGCCGGCTTGGCGATGCGGTAGTCGCCGGTCACGCCGGGCAGGGCGCCTTTTTGCGTCGACGACGAACTGTCGTCGGCAAGTGCCGCGCCGCTGATGAGGCTCGCAATGGCGAGCGCTGCAACGGCGATGACGCGGTGCAATGATCTGGACTGATGAGTGTCGGTCATCCCAGGACTATAGTGGCGCGCCGCCGATGGAACCAGACCGGCATCGTCAAATCTTCGACTACCTGCCGGACGGTCTCCGATCCGGCCCTGGCTTACGCCGCTTTCTTTCGCGTGTCGAAAACATGGTCGACGATGCCCCAGGACTGGGCCTCGCGGGCGGTCATGAAGTGGTCGCGGTCGAGCGTGCGTTCCACCTCTTCATAGCTGCGGCCGCAATGCTGCGCGTAAAGTTCGGCCATGTGCCGTTTCGTCCGGCCGATGCGCTCGGCATGGCGCTGGATGTCGGATGCCTGGCCCTGGAACCCACCCAGCGGCTGATGCAGCAGGATAGTGGCATTCGGCAGGGAAATCCGGCGCCCCGGTGTGCCTGCCATCAGCAGGAACGAGCCCATCGAGGCGGCAAAGCCCATGCATACGGTGGACACCGGGCAGCTGATATATTGCATCGTATCGTAGATGGCGAAGCCGCTGGTCACCACGCCGCCCGGCGAGTTGATGTAGAGCGAGATCTCCTTGTCGGGATTGTCCGATTCCAGCGACAAAAGCTGCGCGCAGACCAGCGCCGAGATGTCGTCGTTGATCTCGCCGTTGATGAAGATGATGCGCTCGCGCAGCAGCCGCGAAAAGATGTCGAAGGCACGTTCGCCGCGGTTCGATTGCTCGATGACCATCGGCACCAGACTGGCAACACCGCTCATTGTCTCTCTCCGTCCGTTTTGTTTTCAGGCCGCGCGAAGCAGGAGGCGAGGCGTGTTTGCGGCGATTGGCTTAGATGACCTGTTCGCACCGAGCGAAACCCGGCAGCCGGCGCCTGCCATGGCGACGGCAGGCATGGCCTTGCGGGCAAAGCCGTCATGGACGATACGCAGATGCGTGCCGCCGGATACGGTTCGGGCAAGTGTGAAGGTGACGGTGCTGTCGAGCGGATCCTGCCTGGCTGCGTCGCCCGGCTGCTCCCGCCATGAATAGCGCAGCAGCTTCTCGGGTTCGGCGTCGAGGATTTCGCATTCGATCGGCGTGTCCGGTCCG
This sequence comes from Mesorhizobium sp. LMG17149, assembly GCF_024518695.1. Taxonomy (NCBI): domain Bacteria; kingdom Pseudomonadati; phylum Pseudomonadota; class Alphaproteobacteria; order Hyphomicrobiales; family Phyllobacteriaceae; genus Mesorhizobium; species Mesorhizobium sp. LMG17149. The sequence goes on along the minus strand of NZ_JANIFL010000004.1, from coordinate 538,680 downwards.
GCGAAGGCAAAACGGTTGCCGATCTCGGGGCTGATGTCGTTCGGCATCATCCAGGCGGCCAGCAATTCCGGTATGGTCAGGGCCCGCCAGACCTTTTCCGGCGGCTCGGCGAGCTCGTACTCGAACTCAAGCGCATCCGCGGCGTCGCCTTGGCCGTCGTTGGCCGCTAATCCCGCCTTCTTCATTGATCCATGTCCTTCAAAACCGCCTTCAGCCTTTCGATGCGCTCCGGCCAGAAGGTCCGGTAGCGTTCGATCCATGAGAGCAAGGGGGCGAGCCCCTGCGGATCGGCGCGGTAATAGGCGTTGCGGCCGGCTCGCCGCTCGACCACCAGCCCGGCGCCACGCAGCACCGCCAGATGCTGCGACACCGCGGGCTGCGACACCGTCATCCCGGTGCGCAATTCCGACACGCTCATCTCGCCGGCGGCCAGCCGCTCAAAGACGGCGCGGCGCGTCGGGTCGGCCAGTGCGCGAAAAATCTCTGCTTCGATCATGCCAAAAACATAAGTGCATACTTATCGATTTGGCAAGCGATCTTTTCGGGCCCATATGATCGGCTTCGGCATTGCTGCCATTCCTTGACAATAAGCAGCGATGCGGATAAGAACGAAAAGGGAACAAAAACCTTGTGGGTAAAGGCAGCCATGGCAAGCGGCGATCGCATGCAGCCTGTAAGGTGCTGCGACAAAAATTTGTTTCGGATGAGCGCGGAGAAATATCATGGCGGGTAGCGTCAACAAGGTCATTCTGGTCGGCAATCTCGGCGCGGATCCCGAAATCCGTCGTCTGAATTCGGGTGAACCGGTCGTCAACATCCGCATCGCCACATCGGAAAGCTGGCGCGACAAGAATTCCGGCGAACGCAAGGAAAAAACCGAGTGGCACAACGTCGTCATCTTCAATGAGGGCATCGCCAAGGTGGCAGAGCAGTATCTGAAGAAGGGTATGAAGGTCTATGTCGAGGGCCAGTTGCAGACGCGCAAATGGCAGGACCAGACCGGTGCCGACAAGTACACGACGGAAGTCGTTCTGCAGAAATTCCGCGGGGAGCTGCAGATGCTCGACGCACGCGGACAGGGCGAGGGCGGTCAGGTCGGCGGCTATACCGGTGGCGGCAGCAGCCGTGGTTCCGATTTCGGCCAGTCCAGCCCGAGCGAAGGCTTCAATCGCGGTGGCGGCGGTGCCAAGAGCGGCGGCGGCGGTGGTTCGTCGCGCGAATTGGATGACGAAATCCCGTTCTGATCGCAACAGTTATGTCAGACACAGTGCCCCGAGAGTCGTTCATGGACTTTCGGGGTTTTGCATCGTGCTTCAAGGGCTGACCAGACCGATCAAGGAAATACGGTGAAAGGACGAGTTCGGTGAAAGCACGGGTAAAGTGGGTCGAGGAGCGCACCTTCGTCGGGGAATCCGGCAGCGGTCACAAGGTCGTGCTCGGAACAGCGCACGGACCGGAAGGCAGGACGCCGGGTCCAAGCCCGATGGAGCTGGTGCTGATCGGCACCGGTGGCTGTTCGGCCTATGATGTCGTGCATATCCTCGAAAAGGGCCGCGAGGCGGTCGAGGACTGCGTGGTCGAGCTTGATGCCGAGCGGGCCGAAACCGAGCCAAGAGTGTTCACCCGCATCCACATGCATTTCGTCGTCAAGGGCAGGGCACTCTCCAGCGTCAAGGTGAAACGCGCGATCGACCTTTCGATCGAAAAATATTGCTCGGCCTCCGCGATGCTGGCCAAGACCGCCACGATTACCCACGATTTCGAGGTCATCGACACGACGGCGAATAGGCAGTAGGCAGTAGGCAGTAGGGACTGTCGTTCAGCCCGCTATCAGCGCCTTGATGCCGTCGGCGACGAATTGCACAGCCAGTGCCGCCAGGATGACGCCAAGCAGACGGGTCAGGATCGAGCGGCCGGTCTGGCCGAGGATGCGGTCTATGCGTTCCGACAGCACGAACACCAGATAGGTGATGGCGAGGCAGACGAAGATGATGCCGACCAGCGCCGCCTGCGCGGCAAAGCCTTGAAACGAGCCGGAAAGCAGCACAGTTGCCGAAATGGCACCAGGGCCCGCGATCAGTGGGATCGCCAGCGGGAAGGCGGCGATGTTGTGGATCATGTCCTTGGTGATGGCGACGTCGCCGATCTTCTCCTTGCGGTCCTGCCGGCGCTCGAACACCATCTCGAAGGCGATGAAGAACAGCAGGAAACCGCCGGCGACGCGGAAGGCCGGCAACGTTATGCCGAACACCGACAGGATCGAGGCCCCGGCAACCGCAAACAGCGCCATCACCAGGAAACCGATGATCGAGGCGCGCACCGAAACCTGCTGGCGCTCCTCACGGTTCATGCCGCGCGTCACGGCGAGGAACAGCGGCGCCAGGCCGGGCGGGTCGATGGTCACGAGAATGGTGACGAAAGCGTTGAACAGGCTGTCGAAACTCGGCATCTCTGACCCTCCCGCCGGGCTGTGCCCGTGCCAGAATATTGGTAGAGCAAAGCCCGTTCGGTGGGAACCGTTCGTGAGAAAGTGGTTGATGCGGGACAGAGGGCAGCGCGAAGGATCGCGACGCTTTTATTCTGGGCTGCTGCAATCCTCGGAGATCAAACCGCTCGCCGCGCCAGGAACTCGACTTCCAGCCGCCATGTCGCGCCATTGTCTTGCGAGCGTTCGCCCAGCCAGCGGAAGGAGTTTTCGGTGATGCGTGAAAAGCTCCAGCGTACCGAGCTGCCGGTGTCGTCGGCGCCCACTTGCACGATCGTGTCACCCTCGGCGCGGCCGAGCTGGCGGCTGAAATACTGGTTGCGCGGGTCGCTCCAGAAGATGTGCCAGGCATCCGCGCCGGGATCATAGACGCGCAGCGTCGTGCCGTAAAAAGTCCATGTGCCCAAGGATGGCGATGGACCGGCGTCCCGCGCGGGCAGGATCCACACGTCCTGGATCGCCCGGCCTTCCAGCACCCAGCCGAAATGCACCTCGCCACGCCCTGTCAGCACAGTGCCGTCCTCGAGGTGGCGCGAGGCCTCAAACGTCCAGGCGCCGACGAAGCGGCCGTAAAGGCTCAGTTTTTCGGCAAGCCCTTCGATCGGTCCGGAGCTATGCAGGGCTTCGGCAAACGAGGATTGATCGAACATGGCTGCGGCCTCTTCTTGTCAGGAGACCGTTAGGAGTAGGCGGTGACGGGGTTCTGAGCGTGGGAAAAATTGCTATATTTCGACTATGACGACGACCACGCATAGTCTCGCATTCGGAGCCGGTTGGCACGTGACGGACGTCATTTGCACGGCCGGCGCCGGCGACCGGCCGTTCGAGGAAGCGCATCAGGATTTCTGCGTCGCTGCGGTCACCAGCGGCACGTTTCGCTACCGCGCCCAACAAGGCACGGCGATGCTGGCGCCCGGCGCGCTCCTGCTCGGCAATCCCGGCACATGTTACGAATGCGGGCACGAGCATGGCAGCGGCGACCGTTGCCTCTCGTTCCATTTCGATCCGGCCTACATGGAACGAATCGCAGCTGGCGTGCCGGGCACCAGGAAGCTGGCTTTCAAGGCGGCGCGCCTGCCGCCTTTGCCGGTACTGGCGCCACTCCTGGCCGAGGCGGAGACCGCGCGCGAGATGGCCGACATCGACGCCTTCGAGGAACTTTCCCTGCGCTTGGCCGGTGCTGCCGTGGCTACAGCCTCTGGCGCTACGCATGTCGGGCGCGCGCCGAGCCGCCGCGATCAGAAACGGGTGGCCGAGGCAGTGCGGCGGATCGAACTGGACGCCGATGGGCCGGTCTCGCTTTCAGCACTTGCCGATGAGACGGCGACCAGTCCGTATCACTTCCTGCGCATCTTCCGGCAGGTGGCGGGCATGACGCCCTACCAATTCCTGCTCAGGACGCGATTGCACAGGGCGGCGGTGCGGCTACGCCTGTCGAACGATGCGGTCTCGGCGATCGCCTTCGAGGCAGGCTTCAACGATCTGTCGACCTTCAATCGTCGTTTTCGGCGGATCATCGGGGAGACGCCGGGCCAGTATCGCAGCCGCCGTGGCGCATCGGCCGTTTCTGCTTCGTGAATCGGCCCCGCGCCCGCCAAGGCAGACACGCAGGCTTTTGCGTCAGGGCGGCGAAAACTGCCTTGGCCATATCGTCGCAATCAGCGGTATCCATTTGAAATTACCACCGAAAATGACATTGGAAAAGTGCCGTGAAGGTTGGAGTTTCGGGCTTGCTTCCTATATAAGCACCAAGTGATTCCTGATTAGATTGTGATCCGATTTGACCGACCAGAAGACACCGCGCGGCGCCGACGGCGGCCCCACCGGCATCGAGCCGATATCCATCGTCGAGGAGATGCAGCGCTCCTATCTCGATTACGCTATGAGCGTAATCGTCAGCCGTGCGCTGCCGGACGTGCGCGACGGCCTGAAGCCGGTGCATCGCCGCATTCTCTTCGCCGCCCATGAGAGCGGCTACCACTGGAACCGCAAATATGTGAAGTCGGCGCGTCCGGTCGCCGACGTGATGGGTAAATACCATCCGCATGGCGACGCCTCCATCTATGACGCCTTGGTGCGCATGGCACAGGACTGGTCGCTGCGCGTTCCGTTGATCGACGGGCAGGGCAATTTCGGCTCCATCGACGGCGATCCGCCTGCGGCGATGCGCTACACGGAAGCGCGGCTGACCAAGGTCGCGCACGAGCTTTTGGAGGATATCGACAAGGATACCGTCGATTTCCAGGACACTTACGACGCGTCGGGCAGCGAACCGAAGGTTCTGCCGGCACGGTTTCCCAACCTTTTGGTCAACGGCTCGGGCGGCATCGCCGTCGGCATGGCGACCAACATTCCACCGCATAATCTCAGCGAAATCTGCAACGGCGCCATCGCCCTCATCGACAATCCGGCGATCGACCTGCCGGCGTTGATGGAGATCATTCCGGGACCGGATTTCCCCACCGGCGGCATCGTGCTTGGCCGTTCGGGCATCTACAACGCCTATTCGACCGGCCGTGGCTCCATCGTCATGCGCGGCAAGGTCAACATCGAACAGCGCGGCAACGACCGCGAGTCGATCATCATCACCGAGGTTCCCTACCAGGTGAACAAGTCGTCGATGATCGAGAAGATGGCTGAACTGGTGCGCGACAAGCGCATCGAGGGCATTTCCGATATCCGCGACGAGAGCGACCGCCAGGGCTACCGCGTCGTCATCGAGTTGAAGCGCGACGCCGTTGCCGACGTCATCCTCAACCAGCTCTACCGCTTCACGCCGCTGCAGACCTCCTTCGGCGCCAATATGGTGGCACTGAACGGCGGCAAGCCGGAAGTGATGAACCTGACCGATATGCTGAAGGCGTTCGTCGCCTTCCGTGAGGAGGTGATCACAAGGCGGACGAAATTCCTGCTGCGCAAGGCGCGCGACCGCGCCCATGTGCTGGTCGGTCTCGCCATCGCAGTCGCCAACATCGACGAGATCATCAAGCTGATCCGCACCGCGCCGGATCCGCAGACGGCGCGTGAGCAGTTGATGGAGCGGCGCTGGCCCTCTGGCGACGTGGAATCGCTGATCCTCCTGATCGATGACCCGCGTCACCGGATCAACGAAGACGGCACCTACAATCTGTCAGAGGAACAGGCGCGCGCCATCCTCGAACTGCGCCTGCAGCGCCTGACCGCGCTCGGCCGCGACGAGATCGCCGACGAGTTGAACACGATCGGCGCCGAAATCATCGATTACCTGGACATTTTGTCGTCCCGCGCGCGCGTCCAGCAGATCGTCAAGGACGAGCTTGCTGCCGTGCGCGACGAGTTCGGCACGCCGCGCCGCACCGAACTCACCGACGGCGGTTCGGACATGGAAGACGAGGACCTGATCCAGCGCGAGGACATGGTCGTGACGGTGAGCCATTCCGGCTACATCAAGCGCGTGCCGCTGTCGCTCTACCGGGCGCAGCGTCGCGGCGGCAAGGGCCGCTCCGGCATGTCGACCAAGGAAGAGGATTTCGTCACCCGGCTGTTCGTGGCCAACACCCACACGCCGGTGCTGTTCTTCTCCTCGCGCGGCATCGTCTACAAGGAAAAGGTCTGGCGGCTGCCGATCGGCAATCCGCAGTCACGCGGCAAGGCGCTGATCAACATGCTGCCGCTGGAGCAGGGCGAGCGCATCACCACCATCATGCCGCTGCCGGAGGACGAGGCCAGCTGGGGCGAACTTTACGTGATGTTCGCCACCACGCGCGGCACCGTGCGCCGCAACGATCTATCCGACTTCGTCCAGGTCAACCGCAACGGCAAGATCGCCATGAAGCTGGAGGAAGAAGGCGACGAGATCCTCGGCGTCGAGACCTGCACCGACAAGGACGACGTGCTGCTGACCGCCAGTTCCGGCCAGTGCATACGCTTCTCCGTCGGCGACGTGCGCGTCTTCCAGAGCCGCAATTCGGTCGGTGTGCGCGGCATAACCATGGCCGAGACCGACCGCATCATCTCGATGTCGGTGATAGAGCATGTCGATGCTTCGCCAGCGGAACGCGCCGCTTACCTGAAGCGCGCGGCGGCGGAGCGGCGGCTTGCCACGGAAACGACCGGCGAAGAGGAAGAGATCGCGCTGACCAATGAGGAGATCGGCGAGGAGACGGAGCTTTCCGACAACCGATACGAAGAGCTCAAGGCGCACGAACAGTACGTGCTGACGGTCACCGAGTTCGGCTACGGCAAGCGTTCGTCGTCCTATGATTTCCGGCTGACCGGACGCGGCGGCAAAGGCATCCGCGCCACCGATGTGTCGAAGGCAGCCGAGATTGGCAGGCTGGTGGCGACGTTCCCGGTCGGCAATGACGACCAGATCATGCTGGTGTCGGACGGCGGCACCGTCATCCGGGTTCCGGTCAACGGCATCCGTTTCGCCAGCCGCGCCACCAAGGGCGTGACCATCTTCAACACGGCTGAAGGCGAAAAGGTGGTTTCGGTCGAGCGGATCTCGGAACCGCAAGCGGACGAAGAAAGCGATGAGACGGTCGAGGGTGGTGCTGATGCCGCTCCGGCGCCTGACGCCGGTCCGGAGGGTGCGGACTAAGTCCAGCACCCGGGTTTTGACATAGCAACGCCGGCCAGGTGGCCGGCGCGGCAGCAAGTTCAGGCTTTATCAGTAGTGACGATATGGCTTGCGCGGGCCGAAGCCTTCGAAGCGCTTGGTGTTTGCCTTGACGCGGATGCGTTGCGCCTCCTGATGCAGCCCAAATACGGTGGCGATCAGCATGGCGACGGTCATTGCGGTGGCGAGCATGTAGATCAGCATGTGCGTGTTCTCCTGCGCCTAACAACGGATAGATGGGATTTTGGTTTCATCTTATTAAGGTGCAACCTAGTGAACGCTGCGTGAAGGCTTCGTGATCAGCGTGTTCATCTGTCGTTCATGTGCCGGAAAAGGTTCACGGCCGGCGCGCCGATCGGATTTGCCTTTGCGAGAGAGGCTCGCTAGAGCCTGTCCCATCTTGATGGACGGAAGACGGAACGGGCTCTAGCTTTCATTTGAGCATGATCTTTTCCAAAAACCGGTTTCCACTTTTTGGGATCATGCATTAGAAGCACCTGCCATGACTGAACGCATTGCCCTCTATGCCGGCTCCTTCGACCCGCTGACCAACGGCCATCTCGATGTGCTGAAGGCCTCGCTGGCCGTGGCGGATATCGTTTATGCGGCGATCGGCATCCATCCGGGCAAGCAACCGCTGTTTTCCTTCGAGGAGCGGGTGAAGCTGATCGAGACGGCGACGAAGACGGAATTCGGCAGCGACGGTGCCCGCATCAAGGTCGTCGCCTTCGACGGGCTGGTCATCGACGCCGCCAGGAAGCAGGGCGCCTCGATCATGATCCGCGGCCTGCGCGACGGCACCGACCTCGACTATGAGATGCAGATGGCCGGCATGAACGAGACCATGGCGCCTCAACTGCAGACGGTTTTTCTGCCCGCCAGTCCTTCGGTACGCACCATTACCGCCACACTTGTTCGCCAGATTGCCTCGATGGGCGGCGACATTCGCCCCTTCGTGCCGGCGGCGGTTGCCGGTGCGCTCACAGCCAAGTTCAAGAAGTAAGTTTTCGGAGAAAACCATGCAGCTGAAAAAGCTAGCCTCGTTCCTTGTCGTGCTCGCCGGTCTTGTGGCTGTGTCGGTCTCGGCTTTCGCCGCCGACCCGGAAAACACAATGATCATCACGCTGAAGGACGGCGACGTCACCATTGCGCTGAGGCCCGATCTTGCGCCAAAGCATGTCGAGCAGATCAAGAAGCTGGTGCGCCAAGGCGCCTATGACAACGTCGCCTTCCATCGCGTCATCGACGGCTTCATGGCGCAGACCGGCGACGTCAAGTTCGGCAATATGAAAAAGGGTTTCAGCGCCGAGGCCGCCGGCACCGGCGGTTCCGACCTGCCCGACCTGCCGGCCGAATTCTCACAGACCGAACATTATAAGCGCGGCGTGGTCGGCATGGCCCGCTCGCAGGACCCAAATTCGGCCAATTCGCAGTTCTTCATCATGTTCGCTCCGGCACCGCCCCTCGATGGCCAGTACACGATCGTCGGCAATGTCGTCAGCGGCATGGAACTGGTGGACCAAATCAAGAAGGGCGACCAGGCGGACAACGGCACGGTCACCGATCCCGACCGGATGATCAAGGTGCGCATCGCCGCCGACAAGTAAATTGTCGAATAACTCTGTTTTCTCAAAAGGATATCTGACATGGCCGAAATCAAGGATCGCGAGAACGCGCTCATCATGGAAACGACCAAGGGCAAGGTCGTCATCGAACTTTTCCCCGACCTGGCGCCCGGCCATGTCGCCCGCATCAAGGAACTGGCCAGGGAAGGCGCCTATGACGGCGTGGTCTTCCACCGCGTCATCGAGGGTTTCATGGCGCAGACCGGCGACGTCAAGTTCGGCAATTCGAGCAAGCCTTCCTTCGCGCCGTCCCGCGCGGGCATGGGCGGCTCTGAAAAGCCGGATTTGAAGGCTGAATTCTCCAACGCCAACCATGCTCGCGGCACCTGCTCGATGGCCCGCTCGCAGAACCCGAACTCGGCCAATTCGCAGTTCTTCATCTGCTTCGACGATGCCGCCTTCCTCAACCGCCAGTACACGGTCTGGGGCCAGGTCATCGAAGGCATGGACAATGTCGACAAGATCAAGCGCGGCGAGCCGGTGCAGGATCCCGACAAGATCGTGTCGCTGAAGGTCGCGGCCGACGTCAAGTAAGGGCAAACGACAATGATGGGCGTCGTCTGGTCGCTTCTCGGCATCCTGTCCGGCGCCTTCATTGCCATTCAGGCGCCGATCAATTCGCAGCTGGCGCGCGGCCTGGGCCTCCCGGTCGCGGCGGCTGCGTTTTCGTTCCTGTCGGGCGCGATCGTGCTCGGCATCATCTCCGTCACAGTGGTGAAGCTGCAAGGCATCTCGCTCGACTGGAAGGCGCCGGCGCCCTGGCTGTTCGTGGCCGGCGGCATGCTGGGCGGTTTCTATGTCACGCTGTCGACTATCCTGACGCCACGCATCGGTGCGGCCGCGCTGATGGCGTTTCTGGTCACCGGCCAGTTGCTGGCCGGCATGCTCATCGACCGCGTCGGCATCCTCGGCGTCGCGGTGCGTGAAATCTCGCTCGGCCGCGTTGCCGGCGCGGTGCTGCTCTTGGCCGGAGCGCTGCTCGTCCGGCTCTACTGATGCGCGTCGATCTCTTTGACTTCGACTTGCCGGAGGAGCGCATCGCGCTCCGCCCGGCGCAGCCGCGTGACAGCGCCAAGATGCTTCTGGTCAAATCAGGCGAAGGGCTCGAGGACCGGACGGTCGGCGACCTGCCGTCCTTGCTCAGGGCCGGCGACGTGCTGGTGTTCAACGACACCAAGGTCATTCCAGCGCAGCTCAAAGGCATAAGGCGGCGGGGCGAAGCGACGGCGCAGGTCGAAGCCACGCTGCATATGCGCATGGCGCCGGACCGCTGGCTGGCCTTCATGCGGCCGGGCAAGCGCATAGCCGCCGGCGACCGCATCCATTTCGGCCATGACGGCAATTCCTGTTTCCTCGGTCAGCTCGACGCCACGGTGATCGAGAAAGGCGAGGGCGGCGAAGCACTGCTCGGCTTCGACCTGTCGGGGCCCTTCCTCGACGAGGCACTGCACGCGGTCGGCCACATTCCGCTGCCGCCCTACATCGCCTCGAAACGCGACGACGACGAACGCGACCGGGCCGACTACCAGACCATCTATGCAAGCGAGGAAGGCGCCGTCGCGGCTCCGACAGCGGGCCTGCATTTCACGCCGGAGCTTTTTGCAGCGCTTGACAGCAAGGGCATCGAACGCCGCTTCGTCACCTTGCATGTCGGCGCCGGTACGTTCCTGCCGGTGAAGGCCGACGACACCGCCGACCACAAGATGCATGCCGAGACCGGTTCGGTCAGCGAAGCCACTGCGGACGCCCTGAATGCCGCAAGAGCAAGAGGCGGGCGCGTCGTTGCCGTCGGCACGACCTCGCTGCGACTGCTGGAGAGTGCGGCGCGTGAGGACGGTACTCTGGCTGCGTGGTCCGGTCCGACCGATATCTTCATCACGCCCGGCTACCGTTTTCGCACCGCCGACGTGCTGATGACCAATTTCCATCTGCCGCGCTCGACGCTGTTCATGCTTGTCTCGGCCTTCAGCGGCCTCGACACGATGCGTGCGGCCTATGCCCATGCGATCGAGAACCGTTACAGATTCTATTCCTATGGCGACGCAAGCCTGCTTTTCCGAGCGGAGACGAGCGATGGACGATGATCTGCAAGCCTTTGACCGCTATGCGCTGAATGCGGAATTGAAAAAGCTGCGCGCCGGCATTCGCCAGCACCTCGATTCCGCCATGCGCGGCTGCATCCACTACCGCCAGTCGCTCGACAATCAGGCGCCGGACGCCCCGATCCACGACAAGGAATTCAATGGCTAAGCCGTTCAGCTTCAAGGTTCTGGCAACCGACGGCAAGGCGCGACGCGGCGTGATCGACATGCCGCGCGGCGAAATCCGCACGCCGGCCTTCATGCCGGTCGGCACCGGCGGCACCGTCAAGGCCATGTATATGGACCAGGTGCGCGGTGTCGGCGCCGACATCATCCTGGGCAACACCTATCATCTGATGCTGCGGCCCGGCGCCGAGCGTGTGGCGCGGCTCGGTGGCCTGCACGAGTTCGCCCGCTGGCCGCATCCTATCCTGACCGACAGCGGCGGTTTCCAGGTGATGTCGCTGTCGAAGCTGAGAAAGCTGACCGAAAAGGGCGTCACCTTCCGCTCGCATATCGATGGCGCCGCCTACGAGATGTCGCCGGAGCGTTCGATAGAGATCCAGGGATTGCTCGATTCCGATATCCAGATGCAGCTCGACGAATGCACGGCGCTGCCGGCCGAGATGAAGGAAATCGAGCGCGCCATGGAGCTGTCGTTGCGTTGGGCCGAGCGCTGCAAGACGGCGTTCGGCGATCAGCCGGGCAAGGCGATGTTCGGCATCGTGCAAGGCGGCGACAACGCGGCGCTGCGGGAGCGCTCGGCGCAGGCGCTGAGCGCGATGGAGCTGAAGGGCTATGCGGTCGGCGGCCTGGCCGTCGGCGAACCGCAAGCGGTGATGCTCGAGATGCTCGACATCACCTGCCCGGAACTGCCAGCGGACAAGCCGCGCTATCTGATGGGTGTCGGCACGCCCGACGATATCCTGAAATCGGTGGCGCGCGGCATCGACATGTTCGACTGCGTGATGCCGACACGGGCCGGCCGCCACGGCCTTGCCTATACAAGGCGCGGCAAGGTCAATCTGCGCAACGCCCGCCATGCCGACGATCCACGGCCGCTCGACGAGGAAAGCGACTGCCCGGCCGCCCGGGACTACTCACGCGCCTATCTGCATCATCTGGTGCGCTCGCAAGAAGCGCTCGGTGCTATGCTTTTGACCTGGAACAACCTTTCCTACTACCAGAAACTGATGCAGGACATCCGCGCTGCGATCGAGACCGGCGCCTTCGAGGCGCGCGGCGCGGAAATCACCGAGGGCTGGGCGAGGGGCGATATCCCGTTGCTGTGAGGCCTCAAGTGCTGAGCGAATTCGAGGCGCGCAGGCTGCAGCCGGTGATCTGGAACGTGCCATCGGCTGTTGCTGCAAAGTGTAGACCGCCTCGTAATCCTTGCCGTCAGGGCCGACGATCAGCACCTGCTGGACAATCGACCCCGGTGCCGTCTCCTCGACCTTGCCGAAGGAATAGGTCCGCGGCTTGCGCACCGGCGGGTAGCCGTTGGTCACCATATTCATGAAGGCATCGACGGTCGGGAAGATCCGCTTCACATTCGGGGCGGCGAAGCTGTAGGCGGTGGCGCCGTCATCGGCGATGAGGGCCTTCAACTGGCCATCGATGACGGACTGGCCCGCCTTGATCTCGGCATCGCCGGCCAATGCCGACGACACAAAGAGGAATGGAACGACTGCGATTGCGAAAAAGGCGCGGCGCATGGCCTGTCTCCGTTGTCCCGCGAAATATCTTCCTTCGAAATGCTGCTGTCCGAAGGCGCATCATAACATACGCTTGGCAGCGCATCGCGGTTTCAGCGATTGCGAATAATCGCTGGCGATCGGCGGCAGGTTGCATGCCGGTGTAGGAGCTGCGGAAGGTCGGGGCCCAGGCCTGGGCCGGCTGAGTACGGATTCCAGCGCTTGAAAGCCCGCCTCCAGTCTGCCAGAAGGGCCGCTGGACTTGGACGTTTAGCGGGACGAAGCCATGAAGGCGTTTTTCGTGCAGATCAAATGCGAGCTCGGCAAATCCTATGAGGTTGCCAGTGCGCTTGCCGATGCCGAGATCGCCTCGGAAATCTACTCCACCGCCGGCAATTACGATCTGCTCGCCAAATTCTACGTCGACGACGAGGAAGACGTCGGCCATTTCGTCAATGAGAAGGTGCAGATTCTCCCCGGCATCAAGGACACGTTCACCGTCGTCACGTTTCGCGCTTTCTAGCCTGGAAACGCGTTTGCCCGGGCACGAGGCAAAGGCTGATCAAGGTCATATTTCACCTGCCTCAATTTTAGGCAGGCGCAACATACTGATCGCCCGTATCTCCCAAATCACCGATTGCGCTTGATTTTCTCCGGCGACGTCAGTGAAATGGCGTCACAGGGGAGTATGCGATTGGCAGCGTTCGATGAAATGCTTCCGGAAGTCTCCGGATTGAGAAGACCGTATTCGGCTTATGATCGCTGGCTGAAGGAGCAGGATCCGGTCAGGCTGACCGAGAAGATGCAGGACGCCGAACGCGTCTTCCGCAAGACCGGCATCACCTTCGCCGTCTATGGCGAGCAGGAAGCTTCCGAGCGGCTGATCCCGTTCGATATCGTTCCACGCATCATTTCAGGCAATGAATGGCGGCGCCTCACGCAGGGCATCGAGCAGCGCGTGCAGGCGCTAAACGCCTTCCTCGACGACATCTACCACCGCCAGGAAATCCTGCGCGCAGGGCGCGTCCCCAGGGAATTGATCGCCAGGAACGAGGCCTTCCTGCCGGAGATGATCGGGGTCAGGCCGCCGGCCGGCGTCTACACCCACATCATCGGCGTCGACATCGTCCGCATCTCGGAGGACGAATTCTACGTGCTGGAGGATAATGCGCGCACGCCGTCGGGCGTCTCCTACATGCTGGAGAACCGCGAGACGATGATGCAGCTGTTCCCCGAGCTGTTCCAGAAGATCAAGGTACGGCCGGTGGAAAACTACCCGCAGCTTCTGCGCCAGTCGCTGGCGGCGGTGCGGCCGCAAAGCATCAAGGGCGCGCCGACCATTGCGGTGCTGACGCCCGGCAGCTTCAACTCCGCCTATTTCGAACACGCCTTCCTCGCCGACCAGATGGGCGTGCAGCTGGTCGAAGGCCAGGATCTGCGCGTCGTCGACGGCCATGTCGCGATGCGCACGACCGAAGGCTACAAGCAGATCGATGTGCTCTACCGGCGCGTGGACGATTCCTTCCTCGACCCGCTGACCTTCCGGCCGGACTCCGCACTTGGCATACCCGGCATCATGGATGTCTATCGGGCCGGCAACATCACCATCGCCAATGCGCCGGGCACCGGCATCGCCGACGACAAGGCGATCTATTCCTACATGCCCGAGATCATCGAATTCTACACCGGCCGCAAGGCGATCCTGGGCAACATCCCAACCTGGCGCTGCTCGGAGCCCGACAGCCTGAAATACGTGCTCGAGCACATCGACGAACTGGTGATCAAGGAAGTCCATGGTTCCGGCGGCTACGGCATGCTGGTCGGGCCGGCTGCGACCAAGAAGGAATGCGAGACCTTTGCCAAGAAACTCCAGGCAAAACCTTCGAATTACATCGCCCAGCCGACGCTGGCGCTGTCGACATGCCCGATCCTGACGGAAAAGGGGCTGGCGCCGCGCCATGTCGATCTCAGGCCTTATGTGCTGGTCTCCGATCGCATCCAGATCGTGCCGGGCGGCCTCACGCGTGTCGCGCTGAAGGAAGGCTCGCTGGTCGTGAATTCCTCGCAAGGCGGCGGGACGAAAGATACTTGGGTGCTGGATGATTGAGACGAGCAGGGGGACGCAGCAATCATGAGACGCATTCCCTATTCGCTACTCGCTACTCGCTACTCGCTCAAAATCGGGGCACGTTGATATGCTTCTCGGCCGCACCGCCAACGGGCTTTACTGGATGAATCGCTATATCGAGCGGGCGGAGAACATGGCGCGCTTGGTCGATGCCGGTTTGCGCATGGCGCTGACTCGTACCCAGAGTGCCTCGGAAGAGTGGAATTCGGTGCTGCTCAGCGCCGGTTCCGACGTCACCTTCAGCCAGAAATATTCTGACTATACCGCGGCCAACGTCGCCGACTTCCTGTTGCGCGACACGTCGAACCCGTCGAGCACGATGGCGTCGATCGAGACGGCCCGCAACAATGCCCGCATGGTGCGTACCGCGCTGACGCGCGAAACCTGGGAAAGCATCAACGAAGCCTGGATGTCGCTGAAGCGGATGCTGGCCAAGCCGATCGACGAGCGCGACCTGCCCAGCGTACTCGACGCCATCAAGCGCGAGACGGCGCTGATCCGCGGCTCGTTCTACGGCACCATGCTGCGCAACGAAATCTTCGACTTCTCGCAGCTCGGCACCTATGTCGAGCGCGCGGACAACACGGCGCGCATCCTCGACGTGAAATATTATGTGCTGCTGCCGTCGATCTCCTGGGTCGGCTCGACGCTCGACAATTATCAGTGGGAATCGATCCTGCGTTCGGTCTCGGCGCATCGCTCCTACCGTTGGGTCTACGACGCCGATTACAAGCCGACCAACATTGCCGACTATCTGATCCTCAATGTCCGCATGCCGCGTTCGCTGATGTTCTGCTATCGCTTCCTGTCGGAGCACCTGAAATTCCTCGGCGACGATTACGGCGAACGCCATGCCTGCCACGCAACGGCCGAGAAGACGCAGACAATGCTGAGAGCCGGGTCGATCAAGGGCATATTCGACGCCGGGCTGCATGAATTCCTGGCCAATTTCATTCGCGACAACACCAAGCTGGGCGAAGAGATCGCACAAGATTACCGGTTCAATTGAGCATGGTCCCGAAAGGTGGGAGCCGGTTTTCTCGGACAAATGAAACCGTTTGTCCGGAGATCGTGCTCACAAACGGAATAGAAGCATGCGGCTGAAGATCACCCATCGGACCGAATACCGCTACGACGCGCCGGTGCACTATCTGTTGCAGCGGCTGCGGCTGCTTCCGGTCAGCGGGTCGACGCAGACCGTTCTGTCCTGGGCCTTGACCATCGAAGGCGCGCGCGAAGAAGTTCGCTTTGTCGACCATTTCGGCAATGACACAAGGCTGCTAAGCGTCGAGGGCGAGCGCGACTTCATCACGGTGGAAGCATCAGGCGAAGTGGTGACACGCGACACCGCGGGTGTCTCGGGGCCGCACCAGGGCTTTACGCCGCTCTGGCTGTACAGCCATGAGACGCCATTGACGGTGATCGGCAGCGGTATCCGCGAACTCGCCGCATCGGTCGGCAAGGGCAGCGACATCGAAAGGCTGCACCGGCTGATGGCTGTCATCGGCGAGCGCGTTGTCTACACGCCCGGCACCACCAGTGCGACGACGCCGGCGGAGGAAGCCTTGGCGCTGAAAACCGGGGTCTGCCAGGATCATACCCATATCTTTGCCGCCGCGGCGCGTGCCATGGGCTTTCCGGCCCGCTATGTCAGCGGCTATCTGATGCTGGAAGCCACGGTCGAGCAGGCGGCCAGCCATGCCTGGGCCGAGGCGCATGTTTCGGGTCTCGGCTGGGTTGCCTTCGATGCCGCCAATGGCATTTCACCCGACGAGCGTTATGTAAAGGTGGCAACGGGCCGCGATTACCGCGACGCCACGCCGGTGTCGGGAATTCGGCTGGGACAGGCGGAAGAACAGCTTGCGGTCACCGTCACGGTGGAGCAGTAATCCTCGCAAGATTGCTGCCGAGCGATTCATCGTTTCAAGGAAACGCCGAACCGCTCTATCCCCTTGTTTTAACGCAATTCCGGACGGAAAACCGCTTCACACTTTTCCTGGAATTGCTCTAGAAGAGATTCCATGACCTATTGCGTTGGCCTGAAGATCGATCGCGGGCTCGTGTTCATGTCGGACACGCGTACCAATGCAGGCATGGATTCCATCTCCACCTTTCGCAAGATGCATGTCTGGGAAGAGCCGGGCGAGCGCGTCATCGTTTTGATGTCGGCGGGCAATCTGGCGACGACGCAGGCCGTGGTCAGCCTGCTCGACGAGCGCACCAAGGCGATCTCCGAAAGACATTCCACGCTGCTCGAAACGCCGTCGATGTACCAAACGGTCCGCATTGTTGGCGACACGGTCAAGGAGGTCATCGCCAATTCGTCACCCGCTGGCGAGAAGGCGGATTCCTATTTCAATGCGTCCTTCATCCTCGGCGGTCAGATCAAGGGCAGCGAGCCGCGCCTGTTCATGATCTATCCCGAAGGCAATTTCATCGAATCGACCGATGACACGCCGTTTTTCCAGATCGGCGAGACCAAATACGGCAAGCCGATCATCATCCGCGCCTACGAAAAGACGATGAGCCTCGCCGAGACGGTGAAGCTGCTTTTGGTGTCGTTCGATTCGACGTTGAAGTCGAACCTGTCCGTCGGCTTGCCGCTCGACCTGCTGTTCCTGGAGAAGGACGCCTTCAAGGTCGGATTGAAGAAGCGGATCGGCCAGGACGACCAGTATTACCGCACGATCTCCGACGGCTGGTCGAATGCGCTGAAGACGGCCTTTGCCAGCCTGCCGGATTTCCCGGGCTGAGGCGTGCGGCATCCGTTGTCGGTTGCGTCTATTTCACGCGTTAATTAATAAAGAGACCAGCCGCGATGGATGGTGGCGGTCGATCATGTCGGGAGGACAGGATGAACAACGATGATTTCCGGCAATGGTCGCGCCGCGCCGCCGACTGGGGCGCCGACTACCGCAATACGCTACGCGAGCGGCCGGTGCGGCCGCTGGTCGAACCGGGCGACATTTTTCGAAGCATTGAGGCTTCGCCGCCCGAAGACGCCGAGCCGATGGACCGGATCTTCGCCGACTTCGAAGAGAAGATCCTGCCGGGAATGACGCATTGGCAGCATCCCCGCTTCTTCGCCTATTTCCCGGCCAATGCGGCGCCGGTTTCGGTGGTGGCGGAATATCTGGTTTCGGCGATGGCCGCGCAATGCATGCTCTGGCAGACGTCGCCGGCGGCGACCGAACTCGAAACGCGCACCGTCGACTGGATGCGCCAGGCGCTCGGCCTGCCGGAAGGTTTCTCGGGCGTAGTCCAGGATTCAGCCTCGTCGGCGACACTGGCCGCAGTGCTGACCATGCGCGAACGGGCGCTCGATTGGCAAGGCAACAAACAAGGCCTGGCAGGGCAGGCGCGGCTGCGCATCTACTCCTCCGACCAGGTGCATACTTCGATTGACCGGGCGATCTGGGTGTCCGGCATAGGCGAGGACAATCTCGTGCGCATTCCCGTCGCCGGCCGCTTTCGCGCCATGGATACGGCGGCACTCGAGGCGGCAATCATCGCCGACAGGGAAGCCGGCATGCTGCCGGCCGGCATCATCGCTTGCGTCGGCGGCACCAGCACCGGGGGCGCCGACGATATTGCAGCGGTTGTCGAGGTCGCACGGCGGCATGGGCTTTATCTTCACGTCGACGCCGCATGGGCGGGATCGGCGATGATCTGTCCGGAATATCGGCATTTCTGGACAGGCGTCGAAGGCGCCGATTCAATCGTTTTCAATCCGCACAAATGGCTGGGCGCCCAGTTCGACTGCTCTATCCAGTTCCTGCGCGATCCCGAAAGCCATGTGAGGACGCTGGCCATCAAGCCGGATTATCTGAAGACACACGGCCACGACGGCATCATCAACTATTCCGAATGGTCGGTGCCGCTCGGCAGGCGATTTCGCGCGCTGAAATTGTGGTTCCTGCTGCGCGCCCATGGCCTGGAAAATCTGCGCACGATGATCCGCAATCATGTCGGGTGGAGCGAAGCGCTGGCGGCGCGGCTGGCAAGGGAGTTGGATTTCGAGATCGTCAGCGAACCGATGCTGTCGTTGTTCTCGTTCCGACACAAGATCGCAACCGACGCGGACGAGCACAATCTGCGCCTGGTCAATGCGATCAACGACGATGGCCGCATCTACCTGACGCAGACGAAGGTCGATGGCAGGATCGCAATCCGGTTCCAGGTCGGACAGTTCGAGGCGACCGCCGCCGATGTTGATACGGCCTTCACCGTCATCACGGAAATCGCGCGCGCAATGGATTGATCGGGCACAATCTGGTTTGCGTTCGTATTCACCTTGGCAATCACATGCATTTCATTAGCCGGCTTATGCCTTTTCATCGGTTTCGTTTTCGACTATAGACAAGAAAAACGAAAACGGGAGGTTGCCTATGTATCTGTCGCCGCGCCATGCCGAGATTATCCAGATGGCCAAGGATCATGGCCGCGTGCTGGTCGATGATCTGGCCACCCACTTCAATGTGACGCCGCAGACCATACGCAAGGACCTCAACGATTTGTGCGACCAGCGGCTGCTCTCGCGCATCCATGGCGGCGCGTTGTATCCCTCCGGCATCGAGAACATGGAATATGAGGCGAGACGCAAGATCGCCGCCGACGAGAAGGAGGCGATCGGCCGTGCGGCCGCCAGGCTGATCCCCGACAATGCCTCGCTGTTCATCAACATCGGCACCACGACCGAGTCGGTCAGCAAGGCGTTGCTCGATCACAACGGGCTCATGGTCATCACCAATAACATCAATGTTGCCAATAGGATGCGGATATATCCCTCGATCGAGGTGGTGATCGCCGGCGGGGTTGTGCGCGGTTCCGATGGCGGTGTGGTCGGCGAAGCGGCGGTCGACTTCATCAGGCAGTTCAAGGTCGACTATGCGGTGATCGGTGCATCCGCCATCGACCATGACGGCGCCTTGCTCGATTTCGATTTTCGCGAGGTCAAGGTGGCGCAGGCGATCATCGCCAATGCAAGGCATGTCATCCTGGTTTCCGACCAGACCAAATTCGAGCGAACCGCACCGGTGCGCATCGGCCATCTGTCGCAGGTCAACACCTTCATCACCGATCGTTGCGACATCCCGTCAGTGCGCAAGATCTGCCAGGAGGCCGAGGTTCAGTTGATCGAGACGTCGCTCGCCTAGGCGGTTTCTGCCCGATATCACGCGCTCGTGATATTTCGTTTGACATTCGTTATCATTTCGAAATAATTCCGACACGGTTTCGTAAAAGCCCAAAAATGGTGCAATGCGAAATCGTTGGAGGAATTGTGGACGCATCTCCGATCCGTGACATTTTCGTCATAGGTGGCGGCATCAATGGCTGCGGCATTGCCCGTGATGCCGTCGGTCGTGGCTTTTCCGTGTTTCTCGCCGAGATGAACGACCTAGCCAGCGGAACCTCCTCGGGTTCGACCAAATTGATCCATGGCGGCCTGCGCTACCTCGAATTCTACGAATTCCGCCTGGTGCGAGAGGCGCTGATGGAGCGCGAGGTTTTGTGGAAGAACGCGCCGCACATCATCTGGCCGATGCGGTTCGTGCTGCCCTATGCCAAAGGCCTGCGTCCGGCCTGGCTGATCAGGCTCGGTCTCTTCCTCTACGATCACATTGGCGGGCGCAAATTGCTGCCCGCGACCCGGACGCTGGACATGGCCAGGGATCCGGCCGGCAAGCCTTTGAAGCCGCTGTTCAAGAAGGCCTTCGAATATTCGGATGGCTGGGTCAATGATGCACGGTTGGTGGCGCTGAACGCGCGTGATGCCGCCGACCGCGGCGCCACGGTCCGCACCCGCACGAAAGTGACCGGCGCGCGCCGCGAAAACGGCCTTTGGACGATCCAGATCGAGGATCTGCAGAGCGGCGAGACCGAGGAGATCAAGGCGCGACTGCTGGTCAATGCCGCCGGCCCCTGGGTCGATCATGTGCTGTCCGGCGTCGTCGGGCTCAACGATGTGCACAATGTCCGCCTCGTGCAGGGCAGCCACATTGTCATCGCCAGGAAGTTCGACGATCCACGCGCCTATTTCTTCCAGAAC
The DNA here is from genome assembly GCF_024518695.1 of Mesorhizobium sp. LMG17149. Classification (NCBI taxonomy): domain Bacteria; kingdom Pseudomonadati; phylum Pseudomonadota; class Alphaproteobacteria; order Hyphomicrobiales; family Phyllobacteriaceae; genus Mesorhizobium; species Mesorhizobium sp. LMG17149. Next base: position 518,018 of record NZ_JANIFL010000004.1, on the reverse strand, counting down.
AAGGATGGTCGCATCATCTTCGCCATTCCCTATGAGGAAGAGTTCACACTGATCGGCACCACCGACCAGGATTATCCCGGCGATCCGCATGACGTGAAGATCAGCGACACCGAGATCGATTACCTCTGCGCCGCGGCAAGCGAATATTTCGCTCAACCCGTCAAGCGCTCGGACATCGTCTGGACCTATTCGGCCGTCCGTCCGCTCTATGATGACGGAGCCTCCAAGGCGCAGGAAGCGACGCGGGACTATGTGCTCAAGGCCGATGGCGGCGAGGGCGCTGCCCCAATTGTCAATGCTTTCGGCGGCAAGATCACCACCTATCGCCGGCTGTCGGAATCGATGCTGGAAAAGATCGAGGGTTTTCTCGGCAAACGCGGCAAGCCGTGGACGGCAAACGCGCCGTTGCCGGGCGGCGATTTCCCGGCCACCGGTTTCGATGCCGAAGTGGCGAAATTGAAAACCGCTTATCCATTCCTCGACGCGCGCCTGGCTCGCCGGTTGACCCGGCTCTATGGAACCCGCGCGAGGATGCTGCTGGGGCTGGCCAAATCGAACGTCGATCTCGGCCGCAACTTCGGCGCCGATCTCTACGAGGCCGAGGTGCGCTATCTCGTTCAAAACGAATGGGCCGTCACATCGGAAGATGTATTGTGGCGCCGGACCAAGCGCGGCCTGCATCTCGGCCGCGAGCAGGTGGCGGCCCTCGATGAGTTCATGCGCGGCATAAGCCGGCGCCATGTTGCGGCTGCCGAATGAAGAGGGGTTTGAGCTGATGCGGAAGGCCTGGGAGGAGGCGTCATGCTGGAACTGAGAAACGTCACCAAGGCGGTCGGCGCGGTCGAGCATATAAGCGACGTGTCGCTGACGCTCCAGCACGGCTCGCTCAACGTCCTGCTCGGACCTACGCTCTCCGGCAAGACAAGCCTGATGCGGCTGATGGCCGGCCTGGACGTGCCGACCTCCGGTTCGATCTGGTTCGACGGCCAGAATGTCACTGGCGTGCCGGTCCAGAAGCGCAAGATCGCTATGGTCTACCAGCAGTTCATCAATTATCCGGCGATGACCGTCTATGAGAACATCGCCTCGCCGCTCAGGGTGGCCGGCATCGAGCAGGCCAGGATCGACAGCCAGGTGCGTGAAGCCGCCGCTCTTCTCAAGCTGACACCCTATCTCGATCGCACGCCGCTCAGCCTGTCGGGCGGCCAGCAGCAGCGCACCGCGCTGGCGCGCGCCATCGTCAAGAACGCCAGCCTGGTGCTGCTCGATGAACCGCTCGCCAATCTCGACTACAAATTGCGCGAGGAACTGCGCGCCGAATTGCCCAGGATATTCGCCGCCGCCGGCACCATCTTCGTCTACGCCACGACCGAGCCGCACGAGGCCCTGCTGCTCGGCGGCAACACGGCGACGCTTTCGCAAGGCAAGATCACCCAGTTCGGACCGACCATCGAGGTGTTCCGCAAGCCGGTAGACCTGGTGACAGCCAGGACGTTTTCCGATCCGCCGCTCAACACCATCGTGCTTGCCAAGAAGGGCCGGGATTTCCTGCTCGAGGGCGGCGTGAACCTGCCGGTGCCGGCCGAGCTCTCCGGCATTGCCGATGCCATGTACACGATCGGTTTTCAGCCGCACCACCTGTCGCTCGAGCGGCCCAATGCGGCGGCGGTACCGGTGCGCGCCAAGGTGACGATCACCGAGATCACCGGATCGGAGAGCTTCATCCATCTCGATTTCGCCGATGCGCGCTGGGTCATGCTGACCCATGGTATCAGGCATTTCGAGCCGGACGAGGTGGTCGAGGTGTTCATCGATCCGCGCCACATCATGGTTTTCGACGAGCACGGCAGCGCCGTGACTGCGCCGAAGCTGGCGGCTTGAGGGCAAAGAGATGGCACGCATCGACGTCAACCATGTCAGGCATTCCTACCTGCCGAACCCGCAGAAGGATGCCGATTTCGCGCTGCGGGAAGTGCATCATGTCTTCGAGGACGGCGGCGCCTATGCGCTGCTCGGGCCCTCCGGTTGCGGCAAGACCACGCTGCTCAACATCATTTCGGGATTGTTGCACCCCTCGCACGGCCAGTTGCTGTTCAACGGCAAGGACGTGACCAATTTGTCGACGCAGGAGCGCAACATCGCGCAGGTGTTCCAGTTCCCGGTCATTTACGACACCATGACCGTCTACGACAATCTGGCCTTCCCGCTGCGCAACCGCGGCGTGCCGGAAGCCGATGTCGACCGCAAGGTTCGCGAGACGCTGGAGATGATCGATCTGGCGTCGTGGGCGAAGAAGAAGGCGAGGGGCCTGACCGCCGACCAGAAGCAGAAGATCTCGCTCGGCCGCGGTCTGGTGCGCTCCGACGTCAACGCCATCCTTTTCGACGAGCCGCTGACCGTCATCGATCCGCACATGAAGTGGGTGCTGCGCTCGCAGCTGAAGCAGTTGCACCGCCGCTTTGGCTACACCATGGTCTATGTGACCCACGACCAGACCGAGGCGCTGACCTTCGCCGAGCAGGTCGTGGTCATGTATGATGGCGGCATCGTGCAGATCGGCACACCGGCCGAATTGTTCGAACGCCCGCGCCATACCTTCGTCGGTTATTTTATCGGCTCGCCGGGCATGAACGTCATGCCGGTGGCAATCGACGGCAAGACGGCGACGCTCGGCTCACAGCGCATCGAACTGCCGGGTGCACCCAAGGCAGGCAGCGGCGCCGTCGAGCTCGGCATCCGTCCCGAATATGTCCGGCTCGGTCGCGAAGGCATGGCCGTGCAAGTCAGCAAGGTCGAGGATCTCGGCCGCCACAAGGTGGTGCGCGCCAAGCTCGAAGGCCGCGATATCTCTGCCGTGATCGGTGAGGACGAGACCCTGCCCGCCGATCCGAAGGTGCGGTTCGACCCGGCCGGCATCAACATCTATGCCGATTCCTGGCGTGTCGAGATGGAGGCCTAGATGGAGAAGACCTGGAACAACAAGGCCTGGTTCATGGTGCTGCCGGTCCTCCTGCTGGTGGCGTTCTCGGCGGTGATCCCGCTGATGACGGTGGTCAACTATTCGGTGCAGGACACGTTCGGAAACAACGTCTTCTTCTGGAACGGCTCGGACTGGTACACCGAAATCCTGGAGTCGGAACGCTTCTGGCTGTCGATGGTCCGCAACCTGATCTTTTCCGCAACCATCCTCGCCATCGAGATCCCGCTCGGCATCTTCATCGCTCTCAACATGCCCAAGAAAGGCTGGGGCGTGCCGGTCTGCCTGGTGCTCATGGCTCTGCCGCTGCTGATCCCGTGGAACGTCGTCGGCACGATTTGGCAGGTGTTCGGCCGCATCGACATTGGCCTGCTCGGCTACACGCTGTCGTCGCTCGGCTTCGACTACAACTACGTCAACGATCCGACCGACGCCTGGGTGACGGTCATCCTGATGGACGTATGGCACTGGACAAGCCTCGTTGTTCTGCTCTGCTACGCCGGACTGGTCTCGATCCCCGATGCCTTCTACCAGGCGGCCAAGATCGACGGCGCCTCACGCTGGGCAGTGTTCCGCTACATCCAGCTGCCGAAGATGAACCGCGTGCTTCTGATCGCGGTGCTGCTGCGCTTCATGGACTCGTTCATGATCTACACCGAGCCGTTCGTCGTCACGGGCGGAGGCCCTGGCAATTCGACGACGTTCCTGTCGATAGACCTGGTCAAGATTGCCATCGGTCAGTTCGATCTCGGGCCGGCGGCGGCCATGTCGATCATCTACTTCCTGATCATCCTTTTGCTGTCTTGGGTGTTCTACACCGTCATGACCAATGTCGATGCGGAGCGCTGAGATGAGCGGCGCCAACGAAGGAACGACGAGGCAGGACCGGGTGCGTGAGACGGCGGTTTCGGACGGGCTCGCCAGCACATTGTCGCAGGACCAGCTTGCGCGGCTGATGCGCCGGCGCGGCGAAGAATCCCGGTTCTGGTGGTTGGTGCCGACGATCTACATCATCTTTCTGATGCTGCCGATCTACTGGCTGGTCAATATGAGCTTCAAGACCAATCAGGAGATCCTGGGCGCCTTTTCGCTGTGGCCGAAGAGCCCGACCCTGGCCAACTACATCGTGATCTTCACCGACCCGTCCTGGTACAAGGGCTACATCAATTCGATCATCTATGTCGTCATGAACATGGTGATCTCGGTTTCGGTGGCGCTGCCGGCAGCCTACGCTTTCTCGCGCTACCGGTTCCTCGGCGACAAGCACCTCTTCTTCTGGCTATTGACCAACCGCATGGCGCCGCCGGCGGTGTTCGCGCTGCCATTCTTCCAGCTCTATTCGGCCTTCGGGCTGATCGACACGCATATCGCGGTGGCGCTGGCACACTGCCTGTTCAACGTGCCGCTGGCGGTCTGGATCCTCGAGGGTTTCATGTCCGGCGTGCCGAAGGAGATAGACGAGACCGCCTATATCGATGGCTATTCCTTCCCGCGCTTCTTCCTGAAAATCTTCATGCCGCTGATCGCCAGCGGCGTCGGCGTGGCCTGCTTCTTCTGCTTCATGTTCTCATGGGTCGAGCTGCTGATCGCGCGCACCTTGACCACGACCGCCGCCAAGCCGATCGCCGCGATCATGACGCGCACGGTCTCGGCCTCCGGGCTCGACTGGGGCGTGCTCGCCGCCGCCGGCGTGCTCACCATCCTTCCAGGCGCGCTCGTGATCTGGTTCGTCCGTAATTACATCGCCAAGGGCTTCGCCCTGGGGAGGGTTTGATGGCGGAAGCGGATATCAAGATCTCAGAACTGCGCCACCTGACCAACAGCCTATTTGATTGTCTGGAAGGTCAAGGCGTTGACGGTATCCATGTGAGGCAAAGTCAGTACTGGAAGGTATATTTTGCTGATGCATTCGAGGTCGGACCTCCGACGCTAGTGATGGGCGACGTGTACGACGATCTCAACGATATGCGGGCAGAGGTCCAGGGGCCCAACGACGACACCACCCTTTGGCACGCATTTATGCATCTCTCCGGCTTGATCAATATTGTCGCCTACGCCGCCGAAAACGGTGACCTCGCGAAGCGAGTGGCAATGGAGAAACACCCATGAACCTCACCTGGATGGCATGGACGCTGCCGACGGCGATCTTTTTCATCACGATCCTGGTGCTGCTCTGTGGCATGGCGGCTTGGGAATACGTCTCGCCTGGCGGCAATCCCCGGGTCGGCGTCCTGCGCTTCGAGACGACGCGCGGCGACCGCCTCTTTGTTTCGCTGCTCGGCAGCGCCTTTATCCATCTCGCTTGGCTGGGTCTTGTCGGACCCAACCTGTGGTGGGCTCTCGCTCTCTCCGTAGTCTACGCCGTCGGCGTGTTCCGCTACGTATAGAGGGGGAAACTGTTGGAGCGACCGCGTGCCGACGGCCGCTCCAGATGCACTTGAAACTGAAAAGTGGAGGAAACGAAATGCGAAGGCAATTTTTAACATCAACGACTGCGCTTGTCCTGCTCTGGGGAGCAGGCCAGGCCTATGCCGGAATGGACGAAGCCAAGACCTTCCTCGATACCGAAATCAAGGACTTGTCGACGCTCGATCGCGCCGGCCAGGAAGCCGAGCTGCAATGGTTCATCGATGCCGCGAAGCCTTTCGCCGGCATGGACATCAAGGTGGTCTCCGAGACCATCGATACGCATAGCTATGAGTCCAAGGTTCTGGCGCCCGCTTTCACCGCGATCACCGGCATCAAGATCACCCACGACCTGATCGGCGAAGGCGATGTCGTCGAAAAGCTGCAGACGCAGATGCAGTCGGGCGAGAATATCTATGACGCCTACGTCAACGACTCCGACCTGATCGGCACGCACTGGCGCTACCAGCAGGCGCGCAGCCTGACCAAGTGGATGGCGAATGAGGGCAAGGACGTCACTAACCCCAACCTCGACCTCGCCGACTTCATCGGCACCAAGTTCACGACCGCTCCGGACGGCGACCTTTACCAGCTGCCCGACCAGCAGTTCGCGAATCTCTACTGGTTCCGCTACGACTGGTTCAACGACGAGAAGAACAAGGCCGATTTCAAGGCCAAGTACGGCTACGACCTCGGCGTTCCGGTCAACTGGTCGGCCTATGAGGACATCGCCGAGTTCTTCACCGGCCGCGAGATCGACGGCAAGAAGGTCTATGGCCACATGGATTACGGCAAGAAGGATCCGTCGCTCGGCTGGCGGTTCACCGATGCCTGGCTGTCCATGGCCGGCAATGGCGACAAGGGCCTGCCGAACGGTCTTCCGGTCGACGAATGGGGCATCAAGGTCAACGAGAAGTCGCAGCCTGTCGGCTCGTGCGTCGCGCGCGGCGGCGACACCAATGGCCCGGCTTCCGTGTATTCGATCCAGAAGTACCTGGATTGGCTGAAGGCCTATGCGCCGCCGGAAGCCCAGGGCATGACGTTCGGCGAATCCGGCCCCGTCCCGTCGCAAGGCACGGTCGCGCAGCAGATGTTCACTTACACCGCCTTCACCGCCTCCTTCGTCAAGGACGGGCTGCCGGTCGTGAACGCGGACGGCACGCCGAAATGGCGCTTTGCTCCGTCGCCGCACGGCGTCTACTGGAAGGACGGCATGAAGCTCGGCTATCAGGACGTGGGTTCATGGACGCTTCTCAAGTCCACGCCTGACGATCGCGCCAAGGCCGCCTGGCTCTATGCGCAGTTCGTCGTGTCGAAGACGGTCGATGTGAAGAAGAGCCATGTCGGCCTGACGCTCATCCGCGAGTCGACGATCCAGGACAAGAGCTTCACGGAACGCGCTCCGAAGCTCGGCGGCCTGATCGAGTTCTACCGCTCGCCGGCCCGTGTTCAGTGGTCGCCGACCGGAACGAACGTGCCGGACTATCCGAAGCTGGCACAGCTCTGGTGGCAGGCGATCGGCGATGCGTCGTCGGGTGCCAAGACGGCGCAGGAGGCGATGGACTCGCTTTGCTCCGAGCAGGAAAAGGTCATGGAACGCCTGGAAAAGGCCGGCATCCAGGGCGATATCGGCCCGAAGATGGCCGAAGAGCATGACCTCGCCTACTGGAACGCCGACGCGGTCAAGAAGGGCAATCTCGCTCCTCAGCTGAAGATCGAGAACGAGAAGGAAAAGCCGATCACTATCAATTACGACGAACTGGTGAAGAGCTGGCAGAAGTAGACTGTTCTAAGCGGGCGTCTGCGCCCGTGTGACATTGGGGGAGGCGGCATCTTGCCGTCTCCCCTGTTTGTGTAAAAGACTAAGCGGGGAGGCATAATGACCGGATATATCCTTGCCATCGACCAGGGCACGACTTCGACCCGGGCGATCCTGTTCGACGGCGAGATGAAGGTCGCCGGCAGCGGGCAAAAGGAATTCGCCCAGCACTATCCGGCCTCCGGCTGGGTCGAGCACGATCCGGAAGATATCTGGGCGAGTGTGGTGTCGACCGTGAAGGCGGCGCTGAAGAAGGCCGGCCGGAATGCTTCAGACGTGGCGGCACTCGGTATCACCAATCAGCGCGAAACAGTCGTCATCTGGGACAAGGCGACCGGCAAGCCGATCCACAATGCCATTGTCTGGCAGGACCGGCGCACCGCGCCGCTGTGCCAGAAACTCAAGAAGCAGGGCCTGGAAAAGACATTCACCAAGAAGACCGGCCTGCTGCTCGATCCCTATTTTTCCGGCACCAAAATCGCCTGGATGCTGAACAAGGTGAAAGGCGCGAGAAAACGCGCCGAGAAAGGCGAACTGCTCGCCGGCACCATCGACAGCTTTTTGATCTGGCGGCTGACCGGCGGGAAGGTCCACGCCACGGACGCCACCAACGCCTCGCGCACACTGGTCTACAACATCGCTGAGAATGCCTGGGACGACGAGCTGCTGTCGATCCTCAACATCCCCGCAAAAATGCTTCCCAAGGTGAAAGACTGCGCCGATGACTATGGAATCACGGAGAAAAATCTCTTTGGCGCCGAGATAAGAATCCTCGGTGTCGCCGGCGACCAGCATGCGGCAACCATCGGCCAGGCCTGTTTCGAGCCGGGCATGATGAAATCCACCTACGGCACCGGCTGCTTTGCCCTGCTCAACACCGGGAGCGATCTTGTGCGTTCGAAGAACCGGCTCTTGACCACCATTGCCTACAGGCTGAACGGCAAGACGACCTACGCGCTGGAGGGCTCGATCTTCATTGCCGGCGCCGCGGTCCAATGGCTGCGCGATGGCATCAAGGTGATCGGCAAGGCCGAACAAAGCGGCAAACTGGCTGATGAAGCCGATCCAACCCAAAACGTCTACCTGGTGCCGGCCTTCGTCGGGCTCGGCGCGCCGCATTGGGACGCCGAGGCACGCGGCGCCATTTTCGGACTGACGCGCAATTCCGGCCCGGCGGAGTTTGCCCGCGCCGCCTTGGAATCGGTTGCCTACCAGACGCGCGACCTGCTCGACGCCATGCGCAAGGACTGGAAGGGGGCTTCGGCCAAGACCGTGTTGCGGGTCGATGGCGGCATGGTGGCGTCGGACTGGACCATGCAGCGTCTGGCCGACATCCTCGATGCACCGGTCGACCGCCCGACCATTCTCGAGACGACCGCGCTCGGTGCAGCCTGGCTGGCCGGCTCGAAAGCTGGCGTTTGGCCGGATGCCAGGAAGTTCGCGAAGAGCTGGGCGCTGGAACGACGCTTCCAGCCGGACATGGATGGCTCCGTGCGCGTAGCCAAGCTCGCGGGTTGGCGCGATGCTGTGCGACGGACGTTGAGCGTGTCATAAACAGCCATCAGTGGTGGGTGATAGGGCGCGAGGAATGCAGCCAGATTGGTATCCTGCTTGGCGCGACGAGGCTATCGAACAGCTGAAGGCCAAAAATGCACGCGCGAACAAGGAGTTTCGCCTCGGCGATTGCTCGCGCTATGACTACGACCTGACGGCCGGAACGCTTCTGTTCTCGCAAGACCGGGTCGCCAAGGTGGTCACCGAGATCCAGATTGTCGGCTCAACGAGCACCGAGGCCGGCAACTGGCTGTGGGCTTGGGCAAATTCAAGCCTGCCCAGCGAGCTCCTCAGCGATGCAAAGCTGGTTCGATCCTTCGGAGAGCAGAATGGCATTGACGAACTGGCCCAAGCCTATGCGACGGATGCGGACAATGCGCTGGAAGTGGTTGGTTGGGAACTCAGTGCGGTGATGGCCCGTATCTGCAATGGGTTGGGTATCTATCGTTGTCCCAACAGAGAGGACGGCGGTGGCTTTTATCTGATGCTCAAGAGCATCAACTGGGCAAGTTGACGGCAACTGTTCTCGTCCGGCCAATCGATCAAAAGCCCGCGCCGTTGCCGGCGCGAGCTCCACTCAACGTATCTCAGCTACTTAAACGCGCCTTGATCAGTAAGGCGAACGGCACTCCTTGCGAGGGCCGTAATTCGGCTGGAACGTGTTGTCCGAAGCACGGTAGCTGCGATAGCGGTCGTAGCACCACTGGACGTGGGCGTTGCCTCCGTAGACGCGGTTGTTCTCGTTGTTGATGATGGCACCGGTGATCAGCGCGCCGGTCGCGAACGCCGCAAGCGGGAACCAATAATCGCCGTGACGACGGTAGCCGGGGCGATATTCGCGATAGCCGCGATGGCCGTTCCAATACGCGCCGCGATTGCGGGAAAAATTACGGTCGCGCGAAAAATTGCGGTCACGCGAAAAATTGCGATTGTAGCGGTCCTTGCGCCACTCCCGGTACTGGACTGTCTGCACATCCGGCACCGCGACCTGGGATTGCGGCACATAGTTCGGTTGGGCGTTAACCGACACGGCCTCCGCCGCAACGAATGTGGCGGAGAGAGTGGCCGCCAGAAGGCTCGTTGTGATTCTGTTCATTGGTTTTCTCCTCGATGGTTTGGCGGACGTCCCTGTGCCGGGAAAACGAGCGGCGCATACAATTGTTCCCCAGACTGGATGCCGCTGTCGGGCAGAAATGCCAGTGTTCCCTTGGCTGTTCTCCCACCGGTGGCGCGGCTGGCAAGTGTCGCGACAGGCCGAAGCCACCCGTGTTTGCGAGCTCTCTTTTTCCGGTTGACCGGTCGAGGCACTCTCCCTATGTTCCGCGCAATTTCGAGGGCCGCCTTTCGCCCGCGGGAGCGCGTAGCTCAGCCGGTAGAGCAACTGACTTTTAATCAGTAGGTCATGGGTTCGAATCCCATCGCGCTCACCAAATTCACCAAATAAATCAATATGTTGACCCGCTCGTGCTACTGATGTTCTGTGGGAAAAGGCAATCTGGATTCGGGTGGGGTTCCGCGCGGCGAGGGTAGCCGCCGCCCCAAAACACAAAGGGGCGGCTGAATCCTTTCGCTGGGGGGATTGTCAGGGCTCGACAACTCCGATGCCCGGTAGGTTCTTTCTCATCCACTCCAAAAGCACTAGGAGCGCTTCAACGGGGCGGTCCCGGTATTGTTCCTCGATCTCGCGTGCGACCTCAGCGGCTTTAGGGCTCATTTGGGTTTCTCCCATATTTCAATTGACGGGATAGAGTAGCCCGGAACCGAAATGGATTTCGCCTCGCTAGCGAACTATTTTTCAGGCTCCATTTCTATTGTTTTCAATGGTTTGGCATGGGACAGGAATATGGGAAATCCATTTTTTTGGGAGGGGACAATGTCACCACAAGGCCTTCAGACGACCGCAGCGATTGCTAGCGCTATCGCCGCCATGTTTTCGGTAATTGCGACGCTTTGGGGCCCGCTGTGGGCAGCAAACCTATCTGAAAAATTGCGGGCAAGATCGGAGCAGGAGCATGCGCGCCTGTCTTCGAAAAGAGCTGTGTTCAACATCCTGATGCAGGAACGGGCGAAGATCGGCTCACGCGAAGCCAATCGAGCGCTCAACCTCGCTGTTGTTGCATTCTCGGATTCGAAAACAGTTCGTGACAAGCTTGGTGCGTTCTATCGTGGTATTCATACTGGAATGCTGACAGGGCACAAGGCCAACGAAGCTTTGATAGACTTGCTAAAATCTATGGCTGTAGAAGTACGTCTGCCTTCCGAGCTTACGGCCGACGAAATCTCGAATGTTTTTGGCTCCACAGAACTATGACCCCCAGAATGGAAAAAAGCGGCGCCCCGAAACCAGCCAACGCGATAGTCGAGACACCATCGCCGACAGCACCACTGATACCTGTTGAAACGAGATATCAGGCGCAAAAGGAACTGTTGTTTATTGCCCTTGAAAAGCAATATGAATATGGAAAATGGCTTCTTGCGTCTCTCTTGGCGGTCCACGCCGGATCTTTGCTGGCGATCTCGCAAGCGGGAGCCGCCAGGGCACCTCTTTACCACTCCTGCGGACCTCTACTGATCTATGGGGTGGCCACAACGCTCATCGCAGGCGGCTTGGCTTGGATCAATTTCACTATCGTCGCAAACGTCTACGCTGGTTTCCTAAAGGACATAAGAGAGGGTAGAGAGCCGACGCTGAAAGGTGGAAAGAGGGTGGTTGCTCGGGTGACACTCTGGATCACGCCGCTTGCCGCGATCGTTTCTCTGGTGCTCTTTCTAATTGCAGCCGTACGAGCAGCGAACGTCATCTAATTTCCGGGCCAAGGTGACTATAGGGGGAAGACAACATCGAGCCGGCACGATCTATTGTTGTAGCAATTTCCTATGGAGGACGAAGTGGACGACAAAAATCAACACCTAGAAGATTTACAGGAGTTCCGAGCAATATATGTCAGTGAGCGGCGCAACCAAATTCGAACGGCGCTTGATTTGCGAAAGTCGAATGGCGACGGTGGCATGTGGGGTCAACAACTTAAGGCGCTTCAAGAAATTATAGAAGCAGTCGACCGAGCTATTGCGGATGAGCAAGACGCTGAGCCATCCGTCTATGAGAAGCGCGGACTCCGGACGATCGACTGAAAACGCAGTACAATGCCAAGAAGCAAAAAAGCCGCCCCCTTTCGGGAGCGGCGCTTTGAGGGCTGGCGAAGCAGGAGTTAGTCTTGGGAAAAAACAATTCATGGAAGTATCTTGTCGGGGGCATGCTCGGCTTGGCAGTTCTTGGCTATATGAGTTTTGGCAGCTTATGGCACGGAGCGCTTTTCGCTTTCCTCTATGGCATGCTCTATGTGTCTATGGAGGCCGGTTTGGAGCACATCGTAGCGATCTTGAGCCCTAAGCCGCCAAGCTGAACATGAAGTCAAACACATCAGGTGTGATCATTGCTTTGGCCGCAACCTTCCTGCAGCCGTAAATTCTCCACCGCCTTCAGGCGGTGGAGAATTCACTCTTTGGAAAACAGCAAGGACTGTGCGACTTTTCGCGGTCCGTGTGACTTTCTCCAGGATCTCGCCACGGGCAACGACACGACAAGATCGTCCGACTTCGGCTCATTGATTCTGTAAGTCTTTGATTTTGTTACCCGGCGGCGGCAGAGGCCCCGACCGATCCTACAGTCACTGCTGCCTTTGATCGTTCTGGTGGTGTCTCGAAGCCGTCAGCGCTTCCAGAAACCGCGGTGCGGTGCGAGCATCTCGTCGGCGATTTCGGGGAAGGGGCCAAAGACCTCGATCTTTTTCTGGCCGGAGTCGAGGACTGTGCGCGAAGAGAGGCTCATCGTCGGATTCTCCGCGTGATCTCCGGTGAGCGCCAGCAGCTCGGTCTCCTCGACCCCGTAAACCAGCCGCCCGATATTGGCCCAATACATCGTGCCGGCGCACATGGCGCACGGCTCGAAGGTTGAGACCAGCGTGCATTGCCACAGGAACTCCGGCTCATAGGCCGCCGCCGCGCGCCGGGCGAGCTCCGTCTCGGCATGGCGCACCGTGTCGAGATTGCCCTGCCGCATCAGCACGCGATCGTCCGGCCCGACCAGCACGCAACCGAACGGATGGTGCCCATGCGCCGCCGCCTCGCGCGCGACGGCATCGGCGGACCGCAGGTGGGCGAGCATCTGATCGCGGGTCATGGCAAGATCCTGTCATGCCGACATCCACCGATGAGCGGCTGAGCGAGATTGGTGCCAACGGACGCGAGTGGCAAGAGCCAACTTTTGCTTGAGACCTTTGCCTCGGGATATCAGACCTTTGCCCTACAATCGCCGGCCGGTCTTGGCGTTCGAACAGATGAGCAGACGCGGCAAAGCGGAAAGGCCATCCTCGCCGAGCTTCTCGAAGGAGTTCGGCTGCGAAAATGCGAACAGCGTCAGACGGAAGGCTCCCCGAACACCAGTGATACATTCCCTCCGGCATGGCGCTCGAGGCGGCCGGCGAGGTCGAGTTCCAGCAGCACCATGAACACCTGGGCCGGGTGCAGGCGGGTGTGGCGGATGATCTCGTCGACCGCCACTGGCGTTGGGCCGAGCGCCTCGATGACGCGGGCGCGGTCGCTTTCGCCGGGCGGTGGTGTGGCCGAGAAGTCGGGCGGCTCTTCGAACGGCGGCACGTCGGGCGCCCGCATGCCGGTCAGCGGAGCGATTGCCCGCGAAACGTCCGCTGCGTCGGTGACCAGGGTGGCGCCATCCTTGAGCAGGCCATTGGTGCCGGCGGCGCGTGGATCGAGCGGCGAGCCCGGCACGGCGAAGACCAGCCGGCCCATTTCGCCCGCAAGCCTGGCGCTGATCAGCGAGCCCGAGCGTTGCGCTGCCTCGACCACCACCAGCCCAAGGACCGCACCCGCGACAAGGCGGTTGCGGCGCGGGAAATCCTGGGCGCGCGGCTGCCAGCCGAAAGGCATTTCCGAGATGATGGCGCCGCGCTCGGCAATCTCGTCGCACAGGCCGGCATTTTCAGGCGGGTAAGGCAGGTCGAGACCGCCAGCCAGGACGCCGATCGTGCCGGTCGCCAGGCTGCCCTGATGCGCCGCCGTGTCGATGCCGCGCGCAAGGCCGGAGACGATTGCGTAGCCGTCGCGGCCGAGGTCGGCCGCCAGCATGCGTGCCATCTTGATGCCGGCCAGGGACGCGTTGCGTGCCCCAACGATGGCGACACCCGGCAGCCGAAAAACAGCTGCGTTGCCCTTTACCGCCAGCAACGGCGGCGGATGGTCCATGTTGCGCAATAGGGGTGGGTAATCTGCTTCACCGATCCCGACAAAGCGGGCGCCGGCCTTTCCGGCTAATTCCAGTTCGGCCTCGGCTTCGGCAATGGAAGGGATGCGAGCGATCCGGATGGCGCCGCCTGAAATCATCAGTTCCGGCAGTATCTCCAGAGCCGCCTCGGCCGAACCGAAACGGTTGATGAGGTCGCGAAACGATGCGGGGCCGACATTCTGGGTGCGGATCAGCCGCAGCCAGCTCAGCCGCTGCCGGTCGCTGAGACGCGGCCCTGCGGCCGGCCCACTCACCACGGCGGCAGGCTCGCTCACCCCTTGGCTCCGATCTTTCCCTCGGTGCCGGCAAGCAGGCGCGAAATGTTTTCCCGGTGCTTGATGAAAACGATGATGCTCATCACCACGAACAAGGCCGCATTCTGCGGTGTGCTCAGGACATAGAGGCCGATCGGCACGATGACCGCCGCCGTCAGCGCCGCCAGCGAGGAATAACGGAACAGAAATGCCATCACCAGCCAGGCGACGGCAAAGATCAGCGCCACCTGCCAGGCAAGGCCGATCAGCACGCCGAGATAGGTGGCGACGCCCTTGCCGCCCTTGAAACCGAGCCAGACCGGGAAGAGATGACCGAGAAAGGCGCCGAGACCGGCCCAGATCGCCAGGTCAGGCGCGAAATGGCCTGCTATCAGCACGGCGACCGTGCCCTTCAGCGCGTCAAGCAGCAGCGTCGCGGCGGCAAGGGCCTTGTTGCCGGTGCGCAGAACATTGGTGGCGCCGATATTGCCGGAGCCGATCTTGCGCACATCGCCAAGGCCGGCCGCGCGCGTCAGCAGGAGCCCGAACGGAATCGAGCCAAGCAGATAGCCGAACACGAGCGCTGGGATGAGGCTGTAAGTCATTGTTTCCCCCGCATTTCCCCAGTTCGGCCGGATCAGGCGCGATGCGCCGTGGCCGGCTCAGACGGAGAACACTGTGCGGCCCGCAACCAGCGTTTGCAAGACCTTGCCTTGCAGTCGCGCGCCTTCGAAACAGGTGTTTTTCGAGCGCGAACGAATGCCGCTTTCGCTGACGATCCAGGGTTCGTCGAGGTCGACAAGCGCAAGATCGGCGACAGCGCCCGGCTTCAGCGTGCCGCCGGGCAGGCCGAACAGTTTTGCGGGAGCGGTGGACAGGGTCTCGATCAGCCGCAGCAACGGCACATCGCCATTGTGGTAGAGCCGCAGTGCGGCGCCCAGCAGCGTCTCCAACCCTATGGCGCCGGCCGCCGCATCGGCGAAGGGCAGGCGCTTGGTGTCGACATCCTGCGGATCGTGCGAGGAGACGATGATGTCGATCGTGCCGTCCCTGACCGCTTCGATCATTGCCAGACGGTCTTCCTCGGCGCGCAAAGGTGGCGTCAGGCGGAAGAAGGTGCGGTATTCGCCGACATCGTTTTCATTCAGCGACAGATTGTGGATCGCCACGCCTGACGTCACCGTCGCCCCGTCGGCTTTCGCACGTGTGACGGCGTTTGCCGCCATCGCCGTCGAGATCTTTGCTGCATGGTACGAACCACGCGTCAGCCGCGCCAGGGCCAGATCGCGTTCCAGCGGGATGGATTCGGCTTCGCGCGGAATGCCGGAGAGGCCGAGCCAGCTGGCGTAGAGGCCTTCATTCATCACGCCGGATGAACCCAGGTCCGCATCCTGCGTCTCATGCACGATGGTGGCGCCGAAGTCGCGCGCATAGGTCAGCGCGCGGCGCATCACCAGCGCGCTCGATATGGTGTGGCGGCCATCGGTAAAGGCGACCGCGCCGGCTTCGCGCAGCAGGCCGAACTCGGTCATTTCGCGCCCGTCGAGGCCCTTGGTGATCGCCGCGGCCGGAAAGACGTTGACGATGGCCGTGTCCTTGGCCGTGCGCAGCACGAATTCAACCAGCGCCACATTGTCGATCACCGGATCGGTGTCGGGCATCATGACGATGGAGGTGACGCCGCCGGCCGCCGCCGCGACACTTGCCGACGCGATAGTCTCGCGATGCTCGCCGCCCGGTTCACCGATGAAGACCCGGCCGTCGATCAGGCCTGGAATGATCGCCTTGCCGGCGCAGTCGATAACGGTTGCGCCCTCGGGCGCGCCCTGGTTCAGCGCCGCCTTGCCGGCGGCAAGGATCTTGCGGCCGTCGACGATGACGGCGCCGACTTCGTCGATGCCGCGCGACGGGTCGATGATGCGGGCGCGCTCAAAGACCGTTATGCTCATGCGCCGCGGCCCTCATGATTGCGGCGCGGGTCAAGAAGCGCTTCCATGACGGCCATGCGCACGGCAACGCCCATCTCGACCTGTTCCTGGATGACGCTCTGCGGACCGTCGGCGATTTCCGAGGCGATCTCGACGCCGCGGTTCATCGGCCCGGGGTGCATCACCAGCGCATCGCCCTTGGCCGCCTTCAGTTTTTCCGCATCGAGGCCGAAATAGCGGAAATACTCGCGCACCGAAGGCACGAACGCGCCTTCCATGCGCTCGCGCTGCAGGCGCAGCATCATCACCACATCGGCGTCCTTGAGGCCCTCGGCCATCGAGCGGGTGACGATGACGCCCATCTTCTCGATGCCGGTGGGCAGAAGCGTCGACGGTGCGACGACGCGCACCTGCGCGCCGAGCGCGTTGAGCAGCATGATGTTGGAACGTGCCACGCGCGAATGCAGGATGTCGCCGCAGATTGCCACGATGAGCTTCGACAGCGGGCCCTTGGCGCGACGAATGGTCAGCGCATCGAGCAGCGCCTGTGTCGGGTGTTCATGCGCGCCGTCGCCGGCATTGACGACGGAGCAGCCGACCTTCTGCGCCAGAAGCGCGGCCGCACCGGCCGATTGGTGACGGATGATCAAGATGTCGGGCCGCATCGCATTCAGCGTCATCGCCGTATCGATGAGCGTTTCGCCCTTCTTCACCGAAGAGCTTGCCACCGACATGTTCATCACATCGGCGCCGAGCCGCTTTCCGGCCAACTCGAACGACGACTGCGTGCGCGTCGAGGCTTCATAAAAGAGGTTGATCTGTGTGCGGCCGCGCAGCGTCGAGGTTTTCTTCTCGGACTGCCGCGAGATCGCGACCGCCCGGTCCGCCCTGTCGAGCAACAGCTCGATATCGGCGGGGGAAAGGTCGCGGATGCCCAGAAGATGGCGATGAGGATAGGGGGACGAAGCGTCGGTCATCTCAAGGCGCTGCTATAGGGTGGAGACTTTGCGGCTGCAAGCGCCAGCTTTGCATTGCAGCCGTTCTCCTCAATTTTTTCGTATAGATGGCCGATTGTATCGGCCGGTATTTTCATCGCGCGCGCTGCATGGCTTGGCTATATCTAGCCGACAGCCTCGGATTCGTGGCTTTCTGACGATAGAAGGATTGGGCGTGACCGACGACGTGACGAACCAGCCGCCGCCGCTGACGGGCGGCAACGCCTGGCGGGGCGATCCGTTGCTGATCCAGCTCGCGGAGCGTTTTTCCGATCCGGTGCGCAAAGATCTCGACGGTCTCGGCCGCTTCGTGCTGACGCAGGAGGCGCAGGAACTGGCGCGCCTCGCCAATGTCGAGACGCCGAAGCTCAGGACGCATGATCGCCAGGGACGGCGCATCGACGTGGTCGAGTTCCATCCCGCCTATCACGCCTTGATGCGCCGCGCTGTGGCCAACGGGCTGCATTCCTCGGTGTGGGAGAACGGCGACACCGAGATCGGCCGCCGCCATCAAGTCCGTGCCGCCCGGTTTTATCTGACGGCGGAGCTCGAGACCGGGCATCTGTGCCCCATCACCATGACCAACGCTTCGCTGGCGGCCTTGATGGCCAGCCCAAAACTGTTTCGCGAATGGGCGCCGCGCGTGACGACGCGCAAATACGACCAGAGCCAGAAACCGCCGGTCGAGAAGACCGGGCTGACGCTCGGCATGGGCATGACCGAGAAGCAGGGCGGCACCGATGTGCGCGCCAATGTGACGAGGGCGGAACGCGCCGGCAGCGGTTTTTATCGTCTGACGGGGCACAAATGGTTCATGTCGGCGCCGATGTCGGATGCGTTCCTGGTGCTGGCGCAGGCGCCGGAGGGGCTGTCGTGCTTCCTCGTGCCGCGCGTTCTCGGTGATGGTTCGGGCAACGGCTTCCGCTTTCAGCGACTGAAGGACAAGCTCGGCAACCGTTCCAACGCCTCCTCCGAAGTCGAATTCGTCAATGCCATCGGCGAGATGGTCGGCGAACCCGGTGCCGGTGTGAAGACGATCATGGACATGGTCACCCTGACCCGGCTCGATTGTGCCATCGCCTCGTCGGCGATCATGCGCGCGGGCCTCGCCGAGGCCGTTCACCACGCCCGCCATCGCCAGGTATTCGGTTCGACGCTGATCGAGCAGCCGTTGATGCAGCGCGTTCTGGCCGACATGGCGCTCGACGTCGCCGCCGCCACCGCGCTGTCGTTCCGGTTGGCGCGCTCCTTCGACGAGGCGGCCAGCGATCGCGGCGAGGCGGCGTTTGCCCGGGCCATGACGCCGGTCGTCAAATACTGGGTCTGCAAGATCGCGCCCCCGCTGCTCTATGAGGCGATGGAGTGCCTAGGCGGCAACGGCTACGTCGAGGAGGCGCCACTCGCCCGCTACTATCGCGAGGCCCCGGTCAACGCGATCTGGGAAGGCTCGGGCAATGTCATGGCGCTTGATGTGCTGCGCGTGCTCGGCCGTGCGCCCGGCCTGTTCGAGGATGTGCTGGCCGGCATCGACCGTGATCTCGGCGCCGGCGGACGCGGCACGATCGGCGTTCTGAAGGCGGCGATGCAGGTTGCTTCAACCGACGAAGGTTCGGCCCGGCTGCTGACCGAGCAGCTGGCACTGTCGGCTGCGGCGGCGGAATTGCGCCGTTTGGGGGCCGGGCGGATCGCCGACGCTTTCGTCGAGACGCGTTTGGCCGGCCAATGGCGCAACACCTATGGCATGGTCGACTCGCGCCACGATGCACGCATGATCATCGACACGCTCTATCCGCCGGTGAACTGAGCGGCGAGCATCGCAAAAACCGGCGCCATCCACAGTTTTGACGCGTTGGCGGACATACTCACGCGTATGGCTGATCGCCGTTAACCTTAACAAATGGTTTCCGTTGCGATGGCGGACGGCAAGGCCCACTGTCCCGGCGCGAGCAGGGAATGGTTCAGATTGGCCGTCTCTTGCTTTGCGAAGCAGGAACACCGATGCGACAGGTACTGACCTCTTTTCTGGCCTTGCACTGGGCGATTGTTTTCGCCCTGCTTGCGCTCATCTGCATCGACGGAAACCGGGGTGTGGCGGCGGCGCTCGGCGTGCTGGGCACCACAATCGAGGGTACCCGCTTCGTCGACCTCGACAATTTCGTTGTCGTGGCGCCGCTCGCCACCGCATTGCTTGTCGTCGCGGTTCTGTTTTTCTGGGCCTTTGTCGAAGCCCTGGTCAACGACGCGACCAGTCCCGGCGCCGACAGCGTCGCCCGCATCGCCTTCATCTGCGCGTCCGGCATGTTGTCGCTGATCGTCATCGGAGGTGCTGCGCAAGGCATCAACGGGCTGTTCATGGCGGTTGCCGTGCAGCTGACGGCACTTCTGGCGTCCTATGTCGCCATGCTTGCCGAGCGGCGGTCCGTGGTTGCGGCAGCGGCTTCCGGCGAAAGCGAGATCCATGCCGTCGCGCATGACATGGCAAAAGCCGCGGCTCACAATTCGCTGCTCTCACTCATATCAGGCCGAACGGTCTCCAAGACCGGCTCCAATCACAGGGGAGGCCGCTGATGCGTTACATCTTCGGGTTCTGGGCGGCGCCGATGGCGATTTTCTGGGGCTGGTTCTATCTGTCGGCCAATGATCTCAATTTCGGCTACACGATGCTCAGCCGACAGATGCACGACTTCTTCTTCCAGCTCTATGGTCAGATGCTCGGCATCGATCCGGCGATCATTCCCGGCATGGTGGCGAAGACGTGCGTCTTCGACGGGTTGCTGCTGATGGCGCTTTGGGCTTTCCGCCGTCGCCGCGAAATCGCCGGCTGGGTCAAACAGCGCTGGGCGGGTCCGGTTCCGTTCGAGCGGATGCGTGGAGCGACTGAAGCCGGTCCAAAACTCCCTGCAGAATAAACGCGGCTGCCGCCGAATCGATCTTGCCGGCGCGCTTGCGGCGCGAGAAATCCATCTCGATCAGCGTCCTTTCGGCCGCGACCGTCGATAGTCTTTCATCCCAGAGCACGAAGGGCAGGTCGCTCATCTGGGCCATGTTGCGAACGAAGGCGCGCGATTTCTGCGCACGCGGACCTTCCGAACCGTCCATATTGATCGGCAGCCCAATCACCACCGCGCCGGCATTCTCCTTCCGCAGCAAGGCGAGCAGCACCGCCGCATCGAGCGAGAATTTCCTTCGCATGATGACCGGGCGCGGATGGGCGAAGGAAAATCTCTGGTCCGAGACCGCGACG
The DNA here is from genome assembly GCF_024518695.1 of Mesorhizobium sp. LMG17149. Classification (NCBI taxonomy): domain Bacteria; kingdom Pseudomonadati; phylum Pseudomonadota; class Alphaproteobacteria; order Hyphomicrobiales; family Phyllobacteriaceae; genus Mesorhizobium; species Mesorhizobium sp. LMG17149. The sequence goes on along the minus strand of NZ_JANIFL010000004.1, from coordinate 497,539 downwards.
CCGATCGTCTTGTCGCCGAGGTCAAGTCCCGCCAGCGTCTTGCCGCCGGTCAGCCGCGCCGGCAATTCCTCGATCGTGATAATGCCCACCGGCCGTCCTTCGCATTTCACCACCACGTGTTTTGTCAAACGCGTGGTGGACACAGTAACCCTTTGATCTCGGGGCCGTCGGCGTTCTATCCTTTGGCAAGATAAAAATCGAGGAATGCATTCATGAAACTGACCTGGTACGGCCACTCGGCCTTTCGCATCGAGACCGCTGATGCCAAGATCCTCATCGATCCTTATCTGATCGGCAATCCGTCCTGGAAGGGCGGCTGGGAGGGACCGGCGGAGGGAATCACGCATGTACTGCTGACGCATGGCCACAGCGACCACATCAGCGGCGCGCTGGAAGTGCTTGGCAAAAGCGGCGCCCAGCTAGTCGCCAATTTCGAGATCTGCATGTACCTGGTCGGCAAGGGCGCCAGCGACAAGAAGATCAACCCGGGCAACATCGGCGGCACAGTCGATTGCGGCAGCTTCACCACCACTTTCGTCCAGGCGCTGCATTCATCTTCATTTCCCGGCGATGGCGGCCAGAACACCTATCTCGGCAATCCCGGCGGCCTCGTCCTGCATTTCCCGGAAGACAAGACGCTCTACCACATGGGCGACACCGACATCTTTTCCGACATGGCGCTGATCAACGAGCTGCACGAGCCGAAGATCGGCCTGGTGCCGATCGGCGACCGCTTCACCATGGGCGGCGCGGTGGCCGCACTTGCCTGCCGGCGCTTCTTCAAGTTCGACACCGTGGTTCCCTGTCACTTCGGCACCTTTCCGATGATCGACCCGACCGCCGACAAGTTCGAGGCCGGCCTGGAAGGATCCGGCATCAAGGTGGCTTTGCCCAAGATTGGCGAGACGATTACGATTTAGAAGCAGCCAAAATGGAATAAAACCATGGCTTTGAGGCAATCTTTTTGCGTTTCCATACTGGTCGCGGCGTCGCCCGCGCTCGCCGCGGATGATTTCATCGAAGGCGTCTACCTTCAGTCCGAGGAGCTTTGCAAACAGGCCAAGAAGGACACGCTGCAAACGCTGATCGACGCCGGCAACATCGTGCTTTCGGCATACGGCCTGCAAAGCGTCGAATACAATTGCGAGTTTCTGCAGATCAGCAAGGCGACGGCTTCGCCGAGCTGGGCGGTGACGGCCATCTGCCAGGAACCGGGTTATGTCTTTCCCGACGTTCTCTCGGTGACGCAAATGAACGCGAAGCAGATCGATCTCGTGTCGGTTCGGCCCGTCGACGACGAAAGCGAAGCAAGCGGCAACAGCGGCAGCTACTATCTGTGCGAAGGCGTTGCCCTGCCATAGACGTATTCTGAAAGCCGATGAGCGGGCCGTCGGCACAGCCTGGTCTCTCGCACGATGCATGTTGCGCAGCGCGCGCGGCGCCGCTATAGCCCGAACTGGTTTTCCCCGAGGCAAAAACATGTCCGTAGATCTTCAGACAGTGAAGCGCGTCGCGCATCTCGCCCGCATCGCGGTGAGCGAAGAGGATGCCGAACGGATGACCGGCGAGCTGAACGCCATTCTGGGCTTCGTCGAGCAGCTGAACGAGGTCGATGTTTCCGGTGTCGAGCCAATGACCTCGGTGACGCCGATGGACATGAAGAAGCGCAGCGATGTCGTCACCGACGGCGGCAAGGCGGCCGACATCGTCGTCAACGCGCCGGCGACCGAAGAGAATTTCTTCCTCGTGCCGAAGGTCGTGGAGTAAGTCCGCCGATGGCAATCGAGATCGCCATTGAGACGCCGCTCCAGGACGACCTGCGCGGGCTGGTCACCGAACTCAACGAGACCTTGCTCGAACTGACGCCGCCGGAGCATTGCTACCATTTGACGGTTGAGCAGATGGCCGGTGAGGACACGACGGTTTTCATCGCCCGAGATAAAGGCCTGGCCATTGGCTGCGGCGCGCTGAAGCGTCATGACGGCGCCATTGGCGAGGTCAAGCGCATGTATATCAGGCCGTCGCATCGCGGCCAGAAGATCGGCGCGAAAATCGTCGAGCGGGTCGAGGCGCTGGCGCGCAACGAGGGACTGAAGCGACTGGTGCTGGAGACGGGCGATCGTCATCCCGCGGCGTGGACAGTCTACGAACGCGCCGGGTTTTCGCGTTGCGGCCCGGTGCTGGATTATCCCGATTCTGTGTGGTCGGTGTTTTACGAAAAGAGCCTTTGATGAGCGACCTGACCCAGCTGACGATTTCACAGGCCCGCGCCAAGCTGCGCGGCAAGGAAATCACCGCGACCGAGATCACCGAGGCCTATCTCGGCGCCATCGAGCGCGCCAATCCGGCGCTCAATGCCTATGTCGCCGTGACCGGCGACAAGGCGCGCGACATGGCCAAGGCGTCCGACGCCAGGTTGGTCAAGGGCGAGGGCGGTGCGCTGGAAGGCATTCCGTTGGGGATCAAGGACCTGTTCGGCACCGAAGGCGTCCACACGCAGGCTTGCAGCCATGTGCTCGACGGGTTCAAGCCGCGCTACGAGTCGACCGTTACGTCAAATCTGTGGGCCGACGGCGCCGTTATGCTCGGCAAGCTCAACATGGACGAGTTCGCCATGGGTTCGTCCAACGAAACGTCCTACTATGGTCCGGTCATCAATCCGTGGCGGCGCTCGCGCCTCGATACTGCGGTGATGCCGACGACGCATCAGGGCGACGGCGGCTTCGTCTCGGCCGGCGGCACGAGGACCGTGCGCAGCCTGGACAATGCGCAGTTGGTGCCGGGTGGCTCTTCTGGCGGGTCGGCCACGGCAGTCTCCGCCTTCCTGTGCGCCGGCGCGACCGCGACGGATACTGGCGGCTCGATCCGCCAGCCGGCCGCCTTCACCGGGACGGTCGGCATCAAGCCGACCTATGGCCGCTGCTCGCGCTGGGGTATCGTCGCGTTCGCCTCGTCGCTCGATCAGGCCGGCCCGATCGCGCGCGACGTACGCGATGCCGCGATCCTGTTGCAGTCGATGGCCTCGGTCGATCCGAAGGACACGACGTCGGTCGACCGGCCGGTGCCGGACTATGAGGCCGCGATCGGCAAGCCGATCAAGGGCATGAAGGTCGGCATTCCCAGGGAATACCGCGTCGACGGCATGCCCGAAGAGATCGAGGCGCTGTGGCAGAAGGGCATTGCCTGGCTGAAGGACGCCGGCGCCGAGATTGTCGACATTTCCCTCCCGCACACCAAATACGCGCTGCCCGCCTATTACATCGTGGCGCCCGCCGAGGCTTCGTCCAACCTCGCCCGCTATGATGGCGTCCGCTACGGCTTGCGCGTGCCGGGCAAGGATATCGTCGACATGTATGAGAAGACCCGCGCCGCCGGTTTCGGCCGCGAGGTCAAGCGCCGCATCATGATCGGCACCTATGTGCTGTCGGCCGGCTACTACGACGCCTACTATCTGCAGGCGCAGAAGGTGCGCAATCTGATCAAGCGCGATTTCGAGACTGTCTTCGCCGCCGGCGTCGATGTCATCCTGACCCCGGCAACGCCGTCCGCCGCCTTCGGCGTCGCCGATGAGGACATGGCTGCCGATCCGGTCAAGATGTACCTCAACGACATCTTCACCGTCACGGTGAACATGGCCGGCCTGCCGGGCATCGCCGTACCCGCCGGGCTCGACGCCAAGGGCCTGCCGCTCGGGCTGCAACTGATCGGCCGGCCGTTCGACGAGGAAACCCTGTTCCAGACCGCCGCCGTCATCGAGCAGGCCGCAGGCACGTTCCAGCCGGAGAAGTGGTGGTAGGGACGTCGCTCGTCTAGCGGATGCCCTGAAAGTCGGAATCGATTTTCGGAAGGATGCTGCGCAAAATCAAAGTGTTAGCGTCCTTTGAGCGCCCACGCCCGCGCGGCGCTGCAATGGGGTGAGCGATGTTCTTCTACCTGTCCAAGATATTCTGGTTCTTCATCCAGCCGCTGAACCTGGCGATCTTCCTGCTGCTGGCGGGATTGCTCGCGGCCATGATAGGGCGCCGGCGGCTGGCGGCCACCGGCAGCGTTCTGGCATTTCTGGTCCTTGCGTTGTCGGCGTGGACGTCGCTCGGCGCCATGATGCTCAATCCGCTGGAAGAGCGCTTCGCGCGCCCGCCGCTGCCGGCAAAGGTCGACGGCATCGTCGTGCTCGGCGGCGGCTTTGAGGGCGCCATCAATCTGGCGCGCGGCGGCTATGAGTTGAACAGCAGCGGCGATCGGATGGTCGAGACCGCAGTTCTGGCCCGGCGCTTTCCCACCGCCAAGGTGGTCGTCTCCGGCGGCACCGGCGCGTTGTTTCTCGATGGCGAGGGCGATGCCGCAACCGCGCCGCGCCTGCTCACCGCGCTTGGCGTGGCCGCCGATCGTCTGATCCTGGAGAACAAATCCCGCAACACCTATGAGAACGCGGTCTTCACCAAGGAGTTGGTCACGCCGAAGCCCGGCGAGACCTGGCTGCTCGTGACCTCAGCCTTCCATATGCCGCGCGCCAAGGCGCTGTTCGACAAGGCTGGCTTCGCCACCGTTCCCTGGCCGGTCGACTATCGCACCTCGGGCAAAGAAGGCATCGGGCTGTTCCGCGATAATCCGGCCGACTCACTGCAGGCCACCACCATGGCCATCCGCGAATGGATCGGGCTTTTTGCCTATTGGCTGTCTGGCCGGATCGATCAGCCTTTTCCAGGCGGCTGACCGATCACCGCCTGCCTGGCGGCCGAGAAGAACTGGCGCCGCACCAGAACGGCCAGCAGCAACAGCGTCGACAACACGAACACCATGGGGTCGACGAACCAGCCGAGATAACCGATCGAGAAGAACACCCCGCGCAGGCCGGAGTTGAAGTGCTTTCCGGCCAGCATGTTCATTTGCGCCGCACGCCACACCGCCGTTTCGGTGACCGGATTGCGTGAGGCTTCGCCATGCGGGATCGGCACGGCGCCGATCAGGATCGTGCAATAGTTGAACAGCCGGTACGCCCAGCCGAATTTGAAGAACGAAAACGCCAGGATCAGCACCAGTCCGAACACCTTTATCTGAAAAGCCGCGCGCGACGGCGCGTCACCCAGGGGCAGGTCGCTGAGCACTTCAAGAACCCGGTCGGACGCGCCGAGCAAGGCAAAGCAGCCGCCGATCGCGATCAGCGAGCTGGAGGCGAAGAAGGCGGTGCCTTGCTGCAGCCCGCTCATAATGGCGGTGTCGACGATGCGGATCTCGCGCTCGGCCATGGTCCGCATCCAGGCTTGCCGCTGTGCATTCATCGCCGTCGTCAGCGACATGCGGCTGACCAGCTTGCCGTCGGAGGCGAACGTGTGCAGCAGCCACGCGACGAGGAAGAAGGCCAGCGCCGCGAGATCGGCTGTCGAAAGATCGAGGGAATCGCCCATGGACTGAATTTATCACATTCAGCGCAATCGCTTCGATGTCCGCATACAGCGATCGTACCAATGTCGCTGCCGGAGCAAACAAGGTCGGCGGGTGCAGCGCCGCGATTTCCAAAAGAGCGGAAACATCGTGGGAATTCCTATATGTAGTCCTCGACCTGACTCCAGGAGACAACGCCGCGTGTTCCTTTCGGTTTTCGACCTGTTCAAGATCGGCATAGGACCCTCGAGTTCGCACACGATGGGGCCGATGACCGCCGCTGCGCGGTTTCTCGACGAGGTCGCGGGAAATGACTGGCCGCGTCCGGCGGGCGTCAAGGTTGACCGGCTTGGCGCGAGCCTGCACGGGTCACTCGCCTACACCGGCATTGGCCACGGCAGTGATCGCGCCGTCATGCTCGGCCTTGCCGGTCTGACGCCGCAGACGGTTGATCCCGATCAGGCGGATGGCATTGCCGGCCGCATCACCGCCGAAAAGCGCATTTCGCCTCCCGGTCACCCCTCCTATCGCTTCGATCCGGCCACCGATCTGGTGCTGGACCGCAAGACGCAGCTCACCGGGCACGCCAACGGCATGGCGTTCTACGCTTATGATGCCGGCGACCGCCTGCTGCTCAAACGCATCTATTATTCGATCGGCGGCGGCTTCGTGGTTTCGGAAGAAGAACTGCAGCGGATGAAGGCCAAGGGGTCAGTGACGACAGAAGGCAAGAAAGTGCCTTATCCATTCAAGAATGCGGTCGAGATGCTGGCCATGGCCGGCAAAAGCGGTCTTTCCATCGCCGACATGAAACGCGTCAACGAGGAGACGCAGATGACGCGCGAGGAGCTCGACGCCGGCCTCGACGGAATCTGGAGCGCCATGAAGGGCTGCATCGACCGTGGCCTGTCGCAGGATGGCATCATGCCGGGCGGGCTGAAGGTGCGCCGCCGGGCGCGCCGGCTGCACGACAAGCTGCAGGAAGAATGGCAGCAGAACCGGCCCAATCCCTTGCTCGCCAACGACTGGCTGTCGATCTACGCCATGGCGGTGAACGAGGAAAATGCCGCCGGCGGCCGCGTCGTCACCGCGCCGACCAATGGCGCTGCCGGCACGCTGCCGGCGGTGCTGCGCTACTGGCTGCATTTCCATCCCGAGGCGGACCAGCCGAGCATTCGTGATTTCCTGCTGACGGCTGCCGCCGTTGGCGGCATCATCAAGACCAACGCATCGATCTCGGGCGCCGAGGTCGGCTGCCAGGGTGAGGTAGGCTCCGCGTCGGCGATGGCCGCAGCGGGCCTGTGCGCCGTCATGGGCGGCACGCCCGAGCAGGTCGAGAATGCCGCCGAGATCGCGCTCGAACATCATCTCGGCATGACCTGCGATCCGGTCGGCGGGCTGGTGCAGGTGCCGTGCATCGAACGCAATGCGCTGGGCGCGGTCAAGGCGGTGACCGCAGCGTCACTGGCCATCAAGGGCGACGGCATCCATTTCGTACCGCTCGATGCGGCGATCGAGACCATGCGCCAGACCGGCCTCGACATGAACGAGAAGTACAAGGAAACCAGCCTTGGCGGGCTTGCAGTCAACGTCGTGGAGTGCTGAAGGCTGGCCTAAACCGCCACTGTGGAGAAGTCGATCCGGTCGTTGACGCGTTCGCGTGCGGGACTAACCTTAAGCGATGTCTCTCAATCTCATAAAACTCTGTGTCGGCTGCGACAGCGTCGAGGATCTCGAAGAGTGGATCGCCTTCCGCCTCGACGAGCGGCGGCGCGCCGGTGAGCCGGTCGAGCAGTATCACACCACCCGCATGATGCCGACGCGCGGCGCCGAGGTTACCGATGGCGGTTCGCTCTATTGGGTGATCAAGGGCAATGTGCAGTGCCGCCAGTTGATCACCGAAATCCGGCCGTTCACCGACAGTGAAGGCATAGGCCGTTGCCATCTGATACTCGACCCCGAGGTTGTACGCACCGACTGGCAGCCGCGCCGGGCTTTTCAGGGCTGGCGCTACCTGAAACCGGCGGACGCGCCGCTCGATCTGGGTAAGGGCAAGGCCGGATTGATCGAGATGCCGCCGAAACTCAGGCGCGAGCTGGCCGATCTCGGTCTGCTCTGACCCAGGTGGCATCACCGCCTGGCCCTTTGCACCGCCCGATGTGGGGCTTGCAAGCGATGTGGCAACGCCACATCTTGTTTTTCATGAGTGATAAGAAGCAGCCTGTGCCAGCGAGGACCAGTCCTGCGCCGGTCAAGCCTCAATCCAACGCCGGCGAGATCGACGCCTTCATTCGTCAGGCGAGGACACTTGCCGCGTCGGCGACCGGTTCGGGCAGGCTGATCCTTGCCCTCGACGCGACGATGAGCCGCCAGCCGACCTGGGATCTGGCCTGCACGCTGCAGGGCCAGATGTTCGACGCAGTCGGCAAGGCCGGAACCCTCAGCGTGCAACTGGTTTATTTTCGCGGCCTCGGCGAGTGCCGTTCGTCGGCTTTCGTGAGCGACACCAATGCCTTGAAGCAGCTGATGACGCGGATCGAATGCCGCAGCGGCCACACCCAGATCGGAAAGGTCCTGACGCATGCGCTGAAACAGACGGCGGCCGCCAAGGTCAATGCGCTGGTCTACATCGGCGACGCGATGGAAGAGAATATCGACGATCTGGCCGAAAAGGCCGGCAGCCTCGGCCTTCATGGCGTTCCTGTCTTCGTGTTTCAGGAAGGCTATGATTCCGGCGCGGAAAAGGCGTTCAAAGAGATTGCGCGGCTTTCCAAGGGGGCTTGGTTTCGATTTGATCGGCGGGCTGCCGCGACCTTGGCAGGGCTGCTTTCGGCCGTCGCCGTGTATGCGACCGGCGGGTTGAAGGCGCTCGAAGCCAGGGGCAGGCCGGAAGACCGGCTGATGATCGAGCATCTGCGGGGCGGCGGAAAATAATGGGCGCAATCATCGCTTTTGTAGCGTTGCTTCTGCTGCTTCTCGGCGCGGTGACGATCTTTCTGCGTGCCGAGCCGGCGAAACTGGCGAGCACGCTGCGAACGCTCGGGCCGGCTCTTCTGGCAGTCGTCGGCGTCGCCGTGCTTGTGGTCGGCCGTGAAGGCATCGGCGGCATGATTCTCACCGGGGCAATTGCCTGGTATGGTTCCATGCGAATGAAAGGCCAGCCGGCCGGCCTTGCCCCGGGCAAACGCTCGACGGTGCGCACGGCGGCATTGGAAATGGAGCTCGATCACGATACCGGCGGCCTCGAAGGACTGGTCCTGGCTGGCCGCCACGAAGGCAAGATGCTTGGCGCGATGGGGCTGGCGGAATTGCAACACCTCTACCGCGAACTCTCCAGCGACCCGGAGAGCCGACAGCTGCTAGAGACGTATCTTGACGGCAGATTTCCCGTCTGGCGCAAAAACGCTGAGACGAACGGTGGCGAAGGGCTGGGTGTTGCGCCAGGTCCGGGCGCCATGACTAAGGAGGAGGCCTACAAGGTCCTTGGTCTTGAAGCGGGGGCCGCCGCGGCGGATGTCCGCAAGGCGCACCGCCGCCTGATGCAGCGCCTGCACCCCGATGTCGGCGGCACGTCTTTCCTGGCGGCGCGGATTAACGAAGCCAAGGACGTCTTGCTCTCCAATCACAACTAGTCTCCTTCGACGCAGAATTTTTCCGGGAGATGGCTTGCACGCCGTCCTACTGCTGGACGGCGTAGCACTCGATGTTCTTCTTCTTCAAAGCGGTACAGGCCTTCCAGGCGGCGGTCTTCGAACCGAAACCACCGAAGCGGGCGCGGTAATAGGTGACGCCATCCTTGTCGAAGGCGACAGTGAAACCGGAAGCGTCCGCCAGCACCTTGGGCGCCTGCTTGGTGGTCTTGTCGAGAAAGGCCTGGGCCTCGGACTGCTTGGGCGACGAGGCGACCTGAATGGCCCAGCCCGACGGCACCGACGCGGTGTTGACCGGGTCGACAGCCGCCGGCGTCGGCTCGGCATAGGCCGCTACCACCTGGGCCGTCGCGACCTGGGGGGCTGAAACGATGACGGTCTTGACCTTTCTGGTCTTGACGACGGGAGCTGCTTCCTCGGCCTGCGCGGTGTCGTCTTCGGCGACCGTGGCGTCCTCGGCAACGATGGCATCGTCCTGCGCTATGACAGGCTTGTCGTCCGGTGTCGGAGCGTCATGCTTGGGCAGAAGAACCTTGGCGAGGGCGGTGATCGGGTTGTTGCCACCGGCCTTGGCGACCAGATCGCCACCGCCGCGAGTCGATGCCCTCGGCAGATAGGTGTTGATCAGGTTGGCCATCTGATTGTCACGGCTGCCGCCCGAGGTGCCGCCCATGACCACGCCGACGATGCGGCGATTGCCATCGGAAACCGACGAGACGAGGTTGAAGCCGGAGGCGCGGGTGTAGCCCGTCTTGATGCCGTCCACACCCTTGATGCGTCCGAGCAGGCGGTTGTGGCCGTTGATGCGCTTGCGTCCGTAGAGAAAGGAGCGCTGCGAGAAATAGCCGTAATACTGCGGAAAATGCTCGCGCAGCGCGATGCCGAGCGTCGCCATGTCGCGCGCGGTGGTGAACTGGCCGGGGTCGGGCAGGCCATTGGCGTTTCTAAATACGGTGCCGTTCATGCCCAGCGCACGCGCCTTGGCGGTCATCATGCGGGCAAAAGTGGTTTCATTGCCGCCGAGCATTTCGCCGAGCGCGGTCGCCGAGTCATTCGCCGACTTGGTGACGATCGACAGGATCGCGGTCTCGACCGTGACGGAACCGCCCGGCTTCACGCCAAGTTTCGTCGGCGCCTCGGCGGAGGCCTTGGCCGAAAACACCACTGGCGTGTTCCTGCTGATCTTGCCCTTCGCCATCGCTTCGAAGGTCAGATACAGCGTCATCATCTTGGTCAGCGAAGCCGGATAGCGCCTGGCGTTGGCATCGGCGGAGTAAAGCACCTTGCCGGTCTTGGCATCCACGACGATGGCCGCCTGCCTGGCCGCCAGCGACGAGGCAACGTCGCCAAAAACGAATGTCATCGCCAAGGCGACGATCATCATCGTTTTGAGAGGGGAGGTGGATTTGGAAACGATGCCCAACAACGCCTTACGCACTGGTACTTCCCTTGGATTTCTTCGTTGCGTTGGAGGCGGCAAAGGGTCCTGCCTCGCTTCCGGTCAAGCTACCGGCGCAGCGTTACCAATCCGTTTATGGTAACCGCCGCGTTCACCATTTTCTTCGGGCTTGAGGTTCTCTTTATTCGATTTTTAGCCATTGGCTGCGCAGGCGGGTCCGCAAGCCCGCGAAATCTTGACTTTTGTGCGGCGCACAATATATTATCTTGCATTGCACAAGGGCGCCCCGAAGAAGGACGCTTCAACCGTCAAGGGAATCGTGAAATGACCCAGACCTATGAGGACTTCAGCAAATACGGCAAAGAGTTCGCCGACACCGGATTGAAGAGCTTCGCGTCGCTGTCCAAGGGCGCGCAGGCGATTGCCACCGAAGCTGGTGAATACACCAAGAAGAGTTTTGAAACCGGCAGCGCCACTGTGGAGAAGCTGTTTTCAGCCAAGTCGCTGGAAAAGGCGATCGAGATCCAGTCGGACTACGCCAAGCAGTCTTATGAGGCGTTCGTCGCCGAGGCCACCAAGATCGGCGATCTCTATGCCGAACTCGCCAAGGAAGCTTACAAGCCATTCGAATCGATCGTTGCCAAGGCAAAGTAATTTTGCCCGGGCGAACTGATTTCGCCTGACGTGACCCCAGATTCAGCCTTTGAACCGAGAAAAAGCCCGGCCACGGAAACGCGGCCGGGCTTTTTTCGTGTCAATTTCCGTTCCAGAGCCTCGCGCCCCTTCACGATTGCGAAAATCGTCCAAGTTGGTGACCTAGCCATATTGTCAGCTAACCAGAAGGGCTTAAAATCGTACATCGAACACCTACATGTCGAACTCGCATGGGGAATCGAAAGAGGCAGGAATACGTGACTTCAGGTTTGACTGCCACGAGACGAGTGGTGCGAATGCAAGACGGCGACGGTAACGGCAATGGGGCCGGCCGTGGGACGGCCGTCATCACGCGCACCAAAACCAAGACCAAGAAGCCCAGCCTTTATCGGGTCCTCATCCTCAACGACGACTACACTCCGATGGAGTTCGTGGTTCACGTGCTGGAGCGTTTTTTCCAGAAGGATCGCGAAGCCGCCACACGCATCATGCTTCATGTTCACAATCATGGAGTGGGCGAGTGCGGGGTCTATACATTCGAGGTGGCCGAGACCAAAGTGTCCCAGGTCATGGATTTCGCCCGACAGAATCAGCATCCGCTGCAATGCGTGATGGAGAAGAAGTGAGGTAACATGCCGGCTTTCTCCCAAGGCCTGGAAAAGGCGCTTCACCAGGCGCTGACGCTCGCCAATGAGCGGCACCATGAATATGCAACCCTAGAACATCTGCTGCTCGCGCTCATCGACGACACCGAGGCGGCCGCCGTCATGCGCGCCTGCAATGTCGATCTCGATGAGCTCAAGCACACGGTTCTCACCTATATCGACACCGAGCTGGACAACCTCGTCACCGGTTACGACGAGGACTCCAAGCCGACCGCCGGTTTCCAGCGCGTCATCCAGCGCGCGGTGATCCATGTGCAGTCGTCCGGCCGCGAGGAAGTGTCGGGCGCCAACGTGCTCGTCGCCATTTTCGCCGAGCGCGAGAGCCATGCCGCCTATTTCCTGCAGGAACAGCAGATGACCCGCTACGACGCGGTCAACTACATCTCGCACGGCATTGCCAAGCGTCCGGGCGCGTCGGAGACACGCTCGCCGCGCGGTGCCGATGACGAGCAGGGCGGCCAGAACGGCGCCGAGCCGCAAGAGGAAGGCGGCAAGAAGAAGCAGCAGCAGGACGCGCTGACGGCTTATTGCGTCAATCTCAACAACAAGGCCAAGGCCGGCAAGATCGATCCGCTGATCGGCCGCGAATCCGAGATCAACCGCACCATCCAGGTGCTGTGCCGCCGCTCCAAGAACAACCCGCTCTATGTCGGCGACCCCGGCGTCGGCAAGACGGCGATCGCCGAGGGTCTGGCCAAGCGCATCGTCGAGGGCGACGTTCCCGAAGTGCTGCACAACGCCACCATCTTCGCGCTCGACATGGGCACGCTGCTCGCCGGCACGCGCTATCGCGGCGATTTCGAGGAACGGCTGAAGCAGGTCGTCAAGGAGCTCGAGGACTATCCTGGCGCCGTGCTGTTCATCGACGAGATCCACACGGTCATCGGGGCAGGGGCTACTTCAGGCGGCGCCATGGATGCGTCCAACCTGTTGAAGCCGGCGCTGTCGTCGGGTGCGATCCGCTGCATCGGCTCGACCACCTACAAGGAATTCCGCCAGTTCTTCGAGAAGGACCGTGCCCTGGTGCGGCGCTTCCAGAAGATCGACGTCAACGAGCCGACCATCGAGGACGCCATCGAGATCATGAAGGGCCTCAAGCCCTATTATGAGGAGTTCCACAAGGTGAAGTTCACCAACGAGGCGATCAAGGCCTCGGTGGAGCTGTCGGCACGCTACATCAACGACCGCAAGCTGCCGGATAAAGCGATCGACGTGATCGACGAGACCGGCGCCTCGCAGATGCTGGTGCCGGAAGCCAAGCGCAAGAAGACCATCGGCATCAAGGAGATCGAGGCGACGATCGCCACCATGGCCCGCATCCCGCCGAAGACGGTTTCGGCCGATGACGAGAAGGTGCTGCAGGGCCTCGATATCGAGCTGAAGCGCGTCGTCTATGGCCAGGACACTGCGATCACCGCGCTGACCTCGGCGATCAAGCTGGCACGTGCCGGCCTGCGCGAACCGGAGAAGCCGATCGGCTCCTACCTGTTCTCCGGCCCGACCGGCGTCGGCAAGACCGAAGTGGCCAAGCAGTTGGCCGCCTCGCTCGGCGTCGAGCTGATCCGCTTCGACATGTCGGAATATATGGAACGCCACACCGTCTCGCGGCTGATCGGCGCGCCTCCGGGCTATGTCGGCTTCGACCAGGGCGGTCTTCTGACGGACGGCGTCGACCAGCATCCGCATTGCGTGCTGTTGCTCGACGAGGTCGAGAAGGCGCATCCGGACCTGTTCAACATCCTGTTGCAGGTGATGGACCACGGCAAACTGACCGACCATAACGGCAAGCAGATCGACTTCCGCAATGTGATCCTGATCATGACCACCAATGCGGGCGCGTCGGATGCGCAGCGCGCGGCGATCGGCTTCGGCTCGACCAAGCGCGAAGGCGACGATGTCGAGGCGATCAACCGGTTGTTCACGCCGGAGTTCCGCAACCGGCTCGATGCGATCATCCCGTTCGGCTCGCTGCCGGTGCCGGTCATCCATCAGGTGGTGCAGAAGTTCGTCATGCAGTTGGAGGCCCAGCTCTCAGAGCGTGGCGTCACCTTCGACCTGTCGGCGGATGCGATCGCCTGGCTCGCCGACAAGGGCTATGATGAGCGCATGGGAGCGCGGCCGCTTGGCCGCGTGATCCAGGAGCACATCAAGAAGCCGTTGGCCGATGAGGTGCTGTTCGGCAAGCTCAAGAAGGGCGGCACGGTGCGCGTCACCGTCGAGAAGAAGGAAACCGGCGAGACCGGCCTGAAGCTCGAATCGCTGGCCGACGAGGCGCCGGTGAAGCCGAAGAAGGAAGAGCCTGAAGAAACGCCGAAGCCAAGAAAGGCCGTAGCGAAGAAGCCGGCGGCCAAGAAGCTGGTGGCGCAGAAGCCCGAAGCCAAGGGCAAGGACGGCGGCAAGCGCAGTCTCGTCCCGCAACTGCCCAGAAAGAACTGACCTTGAGGAAAGTCGAAAAGCCCCGGAAACGGGGCTTTTTTCGTTTGCAAGGAGGAGGGGCATGAGCGGCCAGATCATCATCCTGAACGGTGCGCCGCGATCGGGAAAAACAAGCATCGCCAGAGCTGTTCAGGAGCGCTTCGATGGCGTCTGGATCAATCTCGGCGTCGACGTTTACGAGCAGGCTACGCCGGCACGCTATCGGCCCGGGATAGGATTGCGGCCCGGTGGCGAGCGTCCGGACCTTGAGGCCCTCGTGCCCGGACTATACGCCGCGCTCTACGAATCGATCGCCGCCCACAGCCGGCTGGGGCTGAATGTCGTGGCGGATATCGGCCATCACGACGCCTATTCGAGACCACTTCACATTGTGGCCGATTGCGCGCGCCGGCTTGTAGGTCTGCCGGTGCTGTTTGTCGGTGTTCGCTGCCCGCTGGAAATCATCATGGAAAGGCGTGCCGCCAGCGCGGCGGACAAGAGATATGTGACCGGCTCATCAGACGATCCGGTGCCGTTGCCCGTGCGCCTGTGGCAGGAGGAGGTCCACCGCCCAGGCGTGTACGATCTGGAAGTCGATACCTCGCTCCTGAGCCCGAAGCAGTGCGCGGATACGATCGCAGAGCAGCTTCGGCAAGCACCGTATCCAACAACGTTTCAGAAACTATCCAACCCATCCAGCGCGGCCCTTGAGCCGTTTTGACCGGCATGGCCGCCGCAGGCGGGTTCGTCCAGATCGGCGAATTTACAGCCTGCAAACGGCCGGCGATTGCATCGTGGAGCTCTCGATTTCAGCGGCCATGCGGTCCGGCGCGAAACGGGTCAGCAAATATCCGCACACCTTCCAGATCGCGATCATCAGGAATGCACCCGCATAGCCATCCAAGGCATAGTGCCAGCCAAGCACGACGGAACCGACCATAATGACGCCGGCGAATAACCACATCACAAGACCGGCCAGCCGAGACCGCCGTGTTGCATAGAGGGCGAACAGCACCGCCATCGCAACGTGCAGGGATGGGAAGGCGGATATGCCGACGCTGCCGGTAGTTGCGCCGGTATAGCCACTCCACAGCATATCCTGCGTGCTGAGCGCCCAGATCGGATAGACGCGATCGGCAACGGCAAGTGCTTGCATGAGGGGGTGAAAGTCGTTGCCGAACCCCAATCGCTCGTAAAAGCAGGGGCCAGCCGACGACAGGCCCATCGCGAGGAAGAAGCCACCCAGCGTCCACACCGTCATGAAGCTCATCAGGAACTGGTGACGCAGCTTCGTATCCTTGCGTGTGATGCACACGGTGAAAACCGCGGTGATGAGCACGACGAACCAGAAATTGTACGCGATGTTGATGATCTTCAATGCAAGCGGCGACTGGACGACAAACCACAACCATTCGTGCGGGGCTCGACCGAAATGCAGGATGCGATCGGCGTGAGCCAATGCTTTGTCCCATGCGAACGGAGAGAGGATTGCAATGGCTCCCTTCAACACACCGATCGCGGATATGAAGGCAAGACCCGCACCCAGGCCATTCAGGCTGTTGGCAATGCGTTCGGCATCGCCAAAGAATCTACCCAGTGACTTGAGGAAGGTGTGCAGCGGTTCGGTTTCCCGCTGGACCAGCGCAAGGTGGAAAAGCGTCCCAAGTGCAAGGGCTGAGCCGCAAATCCAGAAGGCGATGAAAAGATACTCGGCGTATTCCGCCAGAACGCCGAAATCCGGCATGTTTCCAGTGTGCCACCCGACTGCGCTTGCCAGAAGCAGCGCAGCGGTAGCCATAGCGTGCAGCAGCCGGTGTCGCCAAAAGGCATCCGCCAAGATGCCAGGAAAAGCACGTCCGACAATAGCCCCCGTCAGTGGGGCCGATGCCGCAACCGAATGTTCCATGGTTTTGAAGCCCAGCTCGCCACGCCGTTACCATTTTACCGTGAGACGGTTCAATATTTCCTAATCAGACGATTAGAGTTGCAAACGGTTGAGTCCCGGCGCCGGCACGCCCGGGCACTAGACCGTCTTCTGGGCTGAACGGCGCTTGTCAGTTCGATATTCCCGACCCGGTCCGCCACATCGGCTGACCTCGCGTTTCTCAATTTTCGAATGCAGTCCGGATCTTTTCGGCATTTTCGGTCAGCACCTCCGGCTTCTCCATTCCTCCCGTGTGCGGCTTCAGCGGGATGCCGTCGAAGCGCGGAATGACATGTACGTGCAGATGATAGACGGTTTGCCCCGATGCCGGCTCATTGAACTGCATGATGGTGACGCCGTCGGCGCCAAAGGCCTTTTTCACCGCCAGCGCCACTTTCTGAACGACGCTCAAGAGATGGCCGAAAATTGACGGGTCGGCGTCGAGCAGGTTGCGCGACGGCGCTTTCGGCACCACCAGCGTGTGGCCCGGCCCCTGCGGCATCACATCCATGAAGGCGATGACAGCGTCATCCTCGTAGACGCGGTGCGAGGGAATTTCGCCGCGCAGGATCTTGGCGAAGATGTTGTCGGTATCGTAGGCGGCCTCGGTCATGGCGAACGCTCCGGATTGTGCCTTTCGTGTAGCGAAACGGTGGAAAATCGGCAAGACGATCGGACGAAGTCGGCCCTGCTCGTCAAGGCAGCCCTGTTGCTACTCCTCCAGATCCTTGCGGAACGGGGTGTGCTCTTCCAGATATTCGCTCATCCGCTCCACCTCGTGGCGTTCGCGCCTGAGGTAGTCGGCGACGGCGTTGCGCAGGCCGGGGTGCGCAATGTAGTGCGCGGAATGCATGATCACCGGCCGGTAGCCGCGCGCCAGCTTGTGCTCGCCCTGCGCGCCTGCCTCGACAACCTTCAGCTTGCGTTCGATGGCGAAGTCGATCGCCTGGTGATAGCAGACCTCGAAATGCAGGAAAGGATGGTCCTCGATGCAGCCCCAGTTGCGGCC
This sequence comes from Mesorhizobium sp. LMG17149, assembly GCF_024518695.1. NCBI lineage: Bacteria > Pseudomonadati > Pseudomonadota > Alphaproteobacteria > Hyphomicrobiales > Phyllobacteriaceae > Mesorhizobium > Mesorhizobium sp. LMG17149. Next base: position 480,441 of record NZ_JANIFL010000004.1, on the reverse strand, counting down.
ATAGAGTGCGTCCGAACCGATGAAATTGATGGCGCCGGCGATATAGCGGCCATTGCGCCTGGCCATCACCAGCAGGATGTCGTCGGCCATGCGTTCGCCGATCAGCGAGAAGAATTGACGGTTGAGATAGGGCCGGCCCCATTTGCGGCTGCCGGTGTCCATGTAGAAGGCGAAGAAATCGTCCCAGGCCTTCTCCGTGAGGTCCTTGCCGGTCAGCCGATCGATCGAAATGCCTGGGGCAAGCGCTTCACGCCTTTCCTTCTTCATCGCCTTTCGCTTGCGCGAGGCAAGGGTGGCGAGGAAGTCGTCATAGGTCGAAAAACCTTCGTTGAAGAAATGGAATTGCTGGTCGGTGCGGTGCAGGAAGCCTGCCGCTTCCAGCACTTCCACATCGCTCTCTTGCGCGAAGGTGACATGCGCGGAAGAGACGCCGAGTTTTTGCGTCACCGCCTTCAGGCCCGCCGCGAGACCGGCCTTCACTTTGGCGCTGTCCTCGCCCTTGCTGACCAGCAGGCGAGGGCCGGTGACCGGGGAGAACGGCACGGCACTTTGCAGTTTGGGATAGTAACGGCCGCCGGCGCGCTCGAAGGCATCCGACCAGCCATGATCGAACACATATTCGCCCTGGCTGTGCGATTTGAGATAACAGGGCACCGCGCCCAGCAATCTGCCTTGCCCGTCCTCCAGCCTGAGGTGATGGCCCTGCCAGCCGGTGCGCCGCACGGCGCATCCAGAATCTTCGAGTGCGCTTAGAAAAGCGAAGGAAACCAAAGGATTGTAACTGGTTTCTGAATTTCCGCGTGCAGTTCCGGCAAAGCCGTTCCATTCATCACAGGTGAAGGCGCCGATGCCGGCGGCGACGCGGATCGAATAGTCCGCATTGGCCGTTTGTCCGTCACCCTCGTCGCCCTGATCCATGAGGCTTATTTAAGCTCCGTCCGGCCTGGTACAAGTCACGTTTCAGACACTCAGGCGACTTTGACCAGATCGGGCTCGAACCCCTCGAACGTCATCTGGTCGGCATATCTGAAGGTCAGGTCGACCGCCGGCTGGTCGTGCACCGTCCAGGTGATAACAGGCATTTTCAGCCTTTCGCGCACGAAGCTGACGAATGGGTTCGGCAGGTCGCCGGCCGCGTAGGAGGTGAAGGCGATGTCGTGCGCCAGCATGGCGAAATGCGCCTCGATCAGCCCGACGTCCTTGCCGTAGGCGGTGAGACCCCCGGGGATACCCGGCGCGTCTTTCGGAAAATCGCGGACCAGCCAGTGGTCGAACGACATGATCGCCGCCTTGCCCTTGTAGCGCTTGAGCATCTTGCCGACGCTTGCCACCAGGCCTTCGTCATAGCCGGGCGTGCCTTTCAACTCGACCACCAATGGCACGCGGCCGTTCACCAGGTCGAGCGCTTCCTGCAGCGTCGGCACATGGTCCGCCGTGCCACCGACCCTTAGCGCCGCGAGTTCTGCTGCGGTGCGCTGCCAGACGAAACCATCCTGGCCGGTCAGGCGCTTGAGATCTCCGTCATGGATGATGACAGGAACGCGGTCGGACGACAGGTGGACGTCGCATTCGATGGCATAGCCGCGTTCGGCGGCCGCAGCGAAGGCTGACAGCGTGTTTTCCCAGCGCGTCTTGTTCATGTCGTGGAAGCCGCGATGGGCGACGGGCCGGGCGGTCAGCCAGGATAGGTCGGTCATATCTGTCCCCTGGCTCATTCGATTTCGAAGACGGCTTCGATTTCCACTGCGGCATTAAGCGGCAGGCAGGCGGTGCCGACGGCGGAGCGCGCATGCTTGCCACGCTCGCCAAGGGCCGCCACCAGGAAATCGGAGGCGCCGTTGGCAACCAGATGCTGCTCGACGAACTCAGGTGTCGAGGCGACGAAAACGGTGATCTTCACCAGACGGCTAATCTTCTCGAGGTCGCCGAGTGCTGCCTTGGCCTGCGCCAGGATGTTGATCGCGCAGTATTTTGCCGCATCCTTGCCACCTGCGGTATCGAGATCGCGACCTAACAGCCCGCTCGCCTGCAGCTTGCCGTCCTTGAGCGGCAATTGCCCGGCGGTGAACAGCAGATTGCCGGTCCGGCAATAGGGCACGTAGTTGGCGGCGGGCGCGGCGGCGACGGGAAGCGTCACACCCAGATCGCTTAGCCGCTTTTCGATTGTTTCACTCATGGTATTTCCCTATTGCTTGGTGACGCCGCGCCGGCCGGGCCGAAATTGCTATTTTTGCCTCGCTTCCGCCACGACTTTTTTTAAGCTGGACCATCTTTCCCTGCGGCCTGCCATCAGTCGCGACGATCGGAGTACCTCATGCGCGCAACGCGCCTCGCATTCCATGCCGTCCTGTTGTCGGGGGTCTTCTCGATAGGCCCTGCCTTCGCAGCGCCGGCGTTGCAAGCCCACCGCGCCGTCTACGATCTTACCTTGAAAAAAGCGTCCGATCAGTCCGGCATCACAGGCATATCCGGCCGCATGGTCTATGAGTTCAATGGCTCGGCCTGCGAAGGCTATACGGTGAAATTCCGCTTCGTCACCCAGATCGTCACCGCCGACAACACCAGGCTGACCGACCAGCAGACGACCACTTTCGAGGACGCCGAAGGCAAGACATTTTCGTTCGTGACAAAATCCTTCGTCGACCAGAATCTCGACAAGGAGGTCAAGGGCATCGCCACCAAAGAGACCAAGGGCCTGAAGGTCGACATCGACAAGCCTGAAAAGAACAGCGTCGAGCTGGCGACAACCCAATTCCCGACCCAGCATCTGGTCGAGCTGATCGGCAAGGCCGAAAAGGGCGAGAATTTTTACGAAACCAACCTGTTCGACGGTTCCGAAGACGCCAACAAGGTGATGACCACCACCGTCGTGGTCGGCAAGAAAACCGATGCCGACAAGGCCGACCCGGAAGCTTCGGCACTGGCAAAGCTCGCTACCGACAAATACTGGCCGGTCGACATCGCCTATTTCGGCGACACCAACAAGACGGGCGAAGAGGTGCCGGAATACCGTATCAGCTTCAAGCTGCATGAGAACGGCATCACCCGCGATCTCGTCATGGACTATGGCGACTTCTCGATGACCGGCAAGCTGGTCAACCTGTCGCTGTTCGACCAGACGAAACCCTGTCCCGCCAAATAGTGCCGGTCTAGGCAGTTGATTTACCACGACGCAGCGTGGTCGTAACGATCGACTTGAACGTGCCGCAATCGTCTCTCAACCTCTCCCCGGCGTCCAGGCGCGAGGGGGATCAGCTTGAGCAGGATCGATACATTCGTGGCGCCGCGGCCCAACCCGGCACTGATCAGGGCCATGACATCCGTCAACCGGATCGTCATGCTCCGCGGCATTCCCGGATTTCGGGATATCTTGCCGTTCAATCGCCTGGCCGGTCTGCGCGGCGTCTCAGATGTCCGCCATATCGACTTTCCCCACGCCGACCTTGAGCGGCTGAAGGCCAGTTGCGGGGCAGGGAAGGCGACCTTCATCACGCCCAATCATCCCGAGTTCTTCACCGACTGGATGATCGACAAGGAAATCGTGTCGCAGGTCAGCCCGCTCACGGCCTCATGGGCAACCAATGGTGTCGTCAACGGCCTTGGCCGGCTGATGCAGAAGTTCTGGCTGGCCAACAATTTGATCGCTCAGATTCCCGGCAATAGCGGGGCAGCCAAGGAACACTCCATCGCCTGGGCCTTGAAAGGCCATGGCGTGCTGCTGCATCCCGAAGGCGGCGTCGGCTGGCATGCCAATGTCGTTGCGCCTTTGCTGCCGGGTGCCATCGAGATGGGGCTCGAGGCCCTCAAGCGCGGCCGGGCCACGGATCCCGATTTCAAGGTCTGGATCGCGCCAGTCGTCTGGAAGCTCGCCTTCACCGGGAATGTCGAAGCGGCGCTGGCGAAGGAATGCGCTTATGTCGAGAAAAGCCTGAAAATAGAACGCCTTGCGACCGACACGCTGCCGCAGCGCATCCACCATGTCTATTCGGCGCTGCTGGCCCGCGATGAAGCAGCATCGGGCATGCCATCCGGCGAAGGCGCAACCTATGCCGAGCGCCAGCAGGCGTTGGTTGCTGAACTCGGCCGCCGACTCGGCGAAAGCATCTCATTCGACGCTGCCATAACCGACACCGCAGAGCTTCTGCGGCGTGCGCGTCGCTGGCAACGCGAAAACACCGACGATACGGAACGGCAAAGCCAGGTCCGCGCGCTCGCCGATAGGGTTCAGAGGCTGCAGCGCGTCGGACCCTGGGCCTGCGCCAATCCGCGCATCACGCAGGAGGAGATCGCCGAACATCTGAAGCGGATCCGCAACGACTATTGTCGAGGCGGGCTGCGCGACACGATAAACCGGTTCATTCCGCAGCCGGCCGGGCCGCGTTGCGCCCACATCCGGGTGCCGGAGGCACTGGGCTTGCATGAGCATGCGGGCTCGATCGACGATGCGGTTGCCGAACTGCACCGTCGCATGCAGGATACAGTCACCAACATTGTGGCCGAGCTTGCAGCCAAGGGCAGCTTCATTTTCTATCCGAATCCATTCTATCGTCCCTGACATCCTGACGGGCCACGTGGCCCGCTGTGGTGGAGGATGGAAGGCAAACAGCAAGCTTCATGGCGGTCTATGTCGACGCAGCGATCTGGAACTGGGCCGGCCATCGCTGGTGCCATCTGTTGGCCGACGACACCGACGAGTTGCATCGCTTTGCCGCCCGGCTCGGCCTCAAGCGCTCATCCTACCAGGGGCCGCCCAAGACATCGGCGCCGCATTATGACATAACCGGCTTCGAGCGCGATCGAGCGGTGCGGCTCGGCGCCATCGAATGCAGCCGCGAAGAGATCGTCGCGGTCTTCCGGCGAGTGCGAGTGCCGAACGGGAAGATAAAGCGCTGACGGCAGGGCGCGGATCGTCGCACGCCGCATCACAAATCCCGCGGCGCTTGCGTTTATCGCGCATCCCCTCTATATGCGCGCTCATTCCACACACGGACTTTGGTGTCTGCCCGGGAGAAATCCGGCTGAAACCTCCGGTGGCGTTCGAGGACAAAGTCCAAAAATGCCTGTGTCCGTGGAGGCTAACCGGAAAGGAACTTTGAATGGCACTGCCTGATTTCAGCATGCGCCAGCTTTTGGAAGCTGGCATTCACTTCGGCCACCAGACCCACCGCTGGAACCCGAAGATGGCGCCCTACATCTATGGCGCCCGCAACAACATCCATATCATCGACCTGTCGCAGACGGTGCCTTTGCTGCACCAGGCGCTTAAGCAGGTTTCCGACACCGTCGCCAAGGGTGGCCGCGTGCTGTTCGTCGGCACCAAGCGCCAGGCGTCCGACATTGTCGCCGATGCTGCACAGCGTTCGGCTCAGTATTATGTCAACTCGCGTTGGCTCGGTGGCATGCTGACCAACTGGAAGACGATCTCGAATTCGATCCAGCGCCTGCGCAAGCTCGACGAGATGCTGGCCGGCGAGGCGCAAGGGTTGACCAAGAAGGAACGCCTGAACCTCGACCGCGAGCGCGAGAAGCTCGACAAGGCGCTGGGCGGCATCAAGGACATGGGCTCGACGCCCGACCTGATGTTCGTGATCGACACCAACAAGGAAGCGATCGCCATCCTCGAGGCCAAGCGCCTCGGCATCCCGGTTGTCGCCATCATCGATTCGAACTGCGATCCGGACAAGATCGACTTCCCGATCCCCGGCAATGACGACGCGGCCCGCGCCATCCAGCTCTATTGCGATCTGATCGCCAAGGCTGCGATCGACGGCATCGCCCGCCAGCAGGGCGCGCTCGGCGTCGACATCGGCGCTTCGGTCGAAGCTCCGGTCGAACCCGCGCTCGACCCGGCTCCGGCTCCGGCGTCGGAAGCTCCCGAAGCTTGATAATCGAAGGCCGGTTGCGGCCTTCATCTTTCTCATATTCTGGCACGCTAAACAGACGCACCATCGAATACCGATGGTGCGTCGGTGCATTTAAAACAAAGAGGCGACAATGAGCATTTCGGCTGCACAGGTCAAAGAACTCCGCGACTTGACCGGCGCGGGCATGATGGATTGCAAGGCCGCGTTGACCGAGACCAACGGCAACATGGAAGAGGCCGTCGACTGGCTGCGCAAGAAGGGTATCTCCAAGGCCGACAAGAAGGCTGGCCGCACCGCGGCTGAAGGTCTGATCGGCGTCGACAATGGCGTGCGCGAAGCCGCCGTCGTGGAAGTCAATTCCGAGACCGACTTCGTGGCCCGCAACGCCGCGTTTCAGGAAATCGTCGGCAACGTTGCCAAGGTTGCGCTGGCCTATGGCACGACGGAGGCTGTGGCCGCCGCAAAGTATCCAGGTTCCGACAAGTCGGTTGCCGACACCATCAAGGACGCTGTCGGCACCATCGGCGAAAACATGGGCTTCCGCCGCTCGGCCAAGCTCACCGTCCCGCACGGCGCTGTCGCTACCTACGTCCACAACGCGGTTGCCGACGGCCTTGGCAAGCTCGGCGTGCTGGTCGCGATCGAGACCACGGGCAATGAGCATGCAGCCAACGCCTTTGGCCGCCAGGTGGCCATGCATGTTGCCGCCACCAACCCTCTGGCGCTGACCGCAGAGCAGATCGATCCGGCCGCGGTCGAACGCGAGAAGGCGATCTTCTCCGACCAGGCGCGCCAGTCCGGCAAGCCGGAAGCGATCATCGAGAAGATGGTCGAGGGCCGTCTGCGCAAGTTCTACGAGGAAGTCGTGCTCCTGAAGCAGGCCTTCGTGCTCAATCCCGACATCACTGTCGAGAAGGCGCTGAAGGATGCCGAGAAGGACATCGGCGCCCCGGCCAAGATCACCGCCTACCTGCGCTTTGCGCTGGGCGAGGGCATCGAGAAGGAAGAGACCGATTTCGCCGCGGAAGTCGCTGCAGCGGTCAAGAAGTAAGCTGCCAAGCAGCTTTTCGGCTCAGGCAACTCGGCCGGGCGCTCGCGAGGGTGTCCGGCCGATTTCTTGTGTGATGTCGACAAAGGCGCGCAGCTTCGGTGCCATTGCCGCCCGGCGCGGAAAGTAGAGAAACAGGCCTGGTTCCTCGATTGCCGACTGCGGCAACACCTGGACAAGCCGACCAGCGGCCAGGTCGGCGCGCACCAGCGGCTCGAACACATAGGCCAGTCCCATTCCCGACAGCGCCAGGTCGATCGCGGCAAGCGAATCGGTGACGATGGCGGTGCCGCGCGTTTCCACGGCCACGTCCTTGCCGTCCTCCGTCAAATCCCAACGATAGACCGCGCCGGATCGCACCAGACGGTAGCCGATGCAATTGTGGGCGGCGAGATCGGCCAGGCTGTGCGGGCGGCCATGCCGGCCGATATAGGCTGGTGACGCTACGATGATCACCTGGAATGGCGGGGTCATCCGGATCGCGATCATGTCCTGCGCGATCATTTCGCCAAGTCTGATGCCGGCGTCAAAGCCTTCGCTGACGATATCGACCAATCCTTCATTGGCAAAGATTTCCACTGTCACATCCGGATAGCGCTCGGCCATGGCCGTCACCACCGGCGTCACCGCCATCGGGACGGCGATATGTGATACATTGATTCTGAGCAGTCCCGCCGGGCGACCCTTGATGCCGCGGATACGCTCCATCCGCTCGGCGATATCCTGCAGCGCGGGCTCGGCCGTCGCGACAAGCGCCTGACCGGCCTCGGTCAGCGATACGCTGCGGGTCGTGCGGGCAAAGAGCGGCTGGCCGATGCGCTCCTCCACAAGGCGTACAGCGTGGCTGACCGCCGAAGGGCTCATGCCGAGTTCGGCAGCGGCAAGCGCAAAGCCGCCTCGCCGCGCCACGGCGACGATAACGGGAAGGTGGCTGAGCAGGTCGCGATCCATTCATGCATAATATCGCATAGTCCATGCGGATAATGCAATCTTTTCGATGCCGGCCTGTTGGCCCACATTGTCGCCAGCAAACCGGCGACGGGCCGATGCGCAAAGGAGAAGAGACATGAATGGATTGAGGTATGCCACCTTCGCGGCGGGTATCGCGCTGGCGCCGGTCGATGCCGGCGGAGCCGAATCGTCCCCTGAAATCACGCTCGCCGATGAGCGCGCCGTCATACGCATCGCCGATGCCATCGACCGCGCGGTCGATGCCCAGGATTGGCGGCTCGCCCGTAGTTACTTCGCCGACCGCGTCACCGTCGACTTCAGCAGCCTGAGTGGGCAGCCTGCGGCCACCATCGCGTCGGACGACCTGATCGGGACCTGGGCCGCCAACCTCAGGGGCAACAAGACCAGCCTGCACCTGCGCACCAACCATCAGGTCGCCATCGACGGCGACGCCGCGACTGTCTCCTCCAACGGCTACGCCTGGAACCGGATGGAAGGCAATGGCGAACCGCTATGGGAAGTCTGGGGCACCTACGAACACCACCTGACCCGTTCGGGAGCCAACTGGAGCGTGGACGGCTTCACATTCCGCATGACGCATGAACGCGGCAACCCGTGGGTCAAGACGACCCCCGGACAGGATCGGCATTGAAGATTGGATCAGGATCGGAGCGACATCATGACCATGCCCTGCTACACCCTTGGCAGCAGCGGGCTTCGTGTCACCCGGCTGGCGCTCGGAACCATGACCTTCGGCACCGAATGGGGCTGGGGCGCCGACAAGGAGACGGCCCGCGCCCTGGTCGATGCCTATGTCGAGGCAGGCGGCAATTTCTTCGATACGGCCGATGCCTATACCGGCGGCACCTCCGAGACCTGGCTTGGCGAGTTCATAGCCGAACGCGGTCTGCGCGACAGAGCGGTGATCAGCACCAAGTTCAGCATGAATCTGGAGCAGGGCAATCCGAATGCCGGCGGCAACGGCCGCAAGAACATCATCCGCGCCGTCGAAGGCTCGCTGAAGCGGCTCGGCACCGATTATATCGACCTCTATGTCCTGCATGCCTGGGACAGGCTGACTTCACCGGAAGAGGTGATGCGGACGCTGGACGATCTGGTAGGCGCCGGAAAGATCCGCCATGTCGGTCTCTCCGACGTCCCCGCCTGGTACGCGAGCCGGGCGCAGTCCATCGCCGAGCAGCGCGGCTATGAACCGGTTTCGGCGCTGCAGCTCGAATATTCGTTGGTCGAGCGCAACATAGAGCATGAATTCGTGCCTTTCGGCACGCGCTACGGCGCCGGCATCATGGTCTGGAGCCCGCTGGCCAGCGGCTTGCTGAGCGGCAAATATCGTTCAGATACAATCAGCAACGCCGGCGGCAGGCTGGAGGCGATACGGGGTTCGACGAATCCCGGCTTCCAGAAGTTCACCGAACGCAACTGGGCAATCGTTGCCGAACTGGAAAAGGCCGCCGGCGAGCTTGGCCGCGGCATGGCCCAAATCGCCTTGAACTGGGCGGCAACGCGGCCCGGTGTCGCTTCGGTGATCATCGGTGCGACGAGGCTCGATCAGCTCAGGGACAATCTCGGCGCGCTCGATTTCGAGATCCCCCAAGAGCTCCTGGCAAGGCTCGACGCAGTCAGCCTGCCGGTCACGCCGTTCCCGTACTCGTTCTTCGGTCCGGAAATCCAGGGCGGCCTTACCGGGGGCCAGGCCGTCGGCTGCAAGCCTGCGGGCTATTTCCCTGACCTGCTCATGGAAGGTGCATTTGCCGGCGTGAGTTGACAAAAGGCGAGAGAATTCCGGGTCGGGCGCCGCGTGACATCGCGGCGCCCTTCGTGTATCGGAACGCCATTGTTTCGGTGGCGCGCCTGCGCGAGAGCAGCCACCCGGAACGCGCCACATGCAAATGAAGAGGCCCAGATGACGGTGAAGCCCCTCTACCGACGTGTCTTGCTGAAAGCGTCGGGCGAAGCGTTGATGGGCGAGCAGCATTTCGGCATCGACGTGTCAGTGGTGGATCGCATCGCCGGCGACATCGCCGAGGCGCGTGCATTGGGCATCGAGGTCGGCGTCGTCATCGGCGGCGGCAACATCTTTCGCGGCGTGGCCGTTGCCTCCAAGGGCGGCGACCGTGTCACCGGCGACCACATGGGCATGCTTGCCACGGTGATCAATTCGTTGGCGCTGCGCACGTCATTGAACAAGATCGGCGTCGACGCCGTGGTGCTTTCGGCGATCGCCATGCCCGAACTTTGCGAGAGCTTTTCGCAGCGCCAGGCGACCGCCTACATGAACCAGGGCAAGGTGGTGATCTTTGCCGGCGGCACCGGCAATCCATTCTTCACCACTGATTCGGCCGCGGCCCTTCGCGCCGCTGAAATCGGCGCCGACGCGCTGTTCAAGGGCACTCAGGTCGACGGCGTCTACTCGGCGGACCCGAAGAAAGACCCGAACGCGACGCGTTTCGAGCGCATCAGCCATGGCGAAGTCATAAATCGCGGCCTTTCCATCATGGATACTGCTGCGATTGCACTTGCGCGCGAAAACAACATTCCGATAATCGTCTATTCGATCCACGAAAAAGGTGGTTTCGGCGATATTCTGAGGGGCGGCGGCCGCTGCACCGTCGTCGCGGACGATTGATCGGCGGCCTGACCCGAAAAGGGAAGCCGGTTTTCGAAAGTCCGATTCGAAGACGGCCCGAAGCAGTGAGCCCGCATTAGACGGGTCGAGGAGATAAAGATGAGTGGTGAGTACGACGATCTCAAGCGGCGCATGGATGGGGCTATTGCCGCGTTCAAGCATGATCTGGCCTCGCTGCGAACCGGTCGCGCCTCCAGCAATCTGCTCGATGCGATCCAGGTGCAGGCCTACGGCACCACCATGCCGATCAATCAGGTCGCCAACGTCTCGGTGCCGGAGCCGCGCATGATCTCGGTATCGGTATGGGACAAGTCGATGGTTGGCGCGGTCGACCGCGCGATTCGCGAATCCAATTTGGGGTTCAACCCGATCGTAGACGGCACCAACCTCAGGATTCCACTTCCCGAACTTAACGAACAGCGCCGCAAGGAACTGGTCAAGATCTCGCACACCTACGCCGAGAACGCCCGTGTCGCCGCGCGCCATGTGCGCCGCGACGGCATGGACTTCCTGAAGAAGGCGGAGAAAGACGGCGACATCAGCGAAGACGATCAGCGCAAGCGCTCGGACCAGGTCCAGAAACTTACCGACGAGACGATCAGCACCATCGACCACCTGCTTTCCGATAAGGAAGCTGAAATCATGCAGGTTTAGGGTCATGGCCGCCGGCTGACCCGAAAGCGAGAACATGGCAACGCCCGCGCATGTCGCGATCATCATGGACGGAAACGGACGCTGGGCCAAGGCGCGCGGCATGCCCCGTCTTGCGGGCCACCGTGCCGGTGTCGAGGCGCTGCGCAAGACGGTGCGCGCGGCACCTGGGCTCGGCATTTCCTACCTGACCGTCTATGCTTTCTCGTCGGAGAACTGGTCGCGGCCGAAGTCCGAGGTCAGCGACCTGATGGGCCTCTTGAAAATGTTCATTCGCCGTGACCTTGCTGAACTGCACCAGAGCGGTGTGCGGGTTAGAATCATCGGTGACCGGGCAGGGCTGCAGTCTGATATCAGGGGACTGCTCGACGAGGCCGAAACGCTGACGGCCGCAAACGAATTGCTGACGCTGGTGATCGCCTTCAACTATGGCGGACGAGACGAAATCGTTCGTACGGCACAAAAGCTTGCGGCGGCCGTGGCGCGTGGCGAACTCGACGCCGAGGCGATATCAGCCGAAAGCTTTGCCGGCGCGCTCGATACGCAAGGCATTCCCGACCCGGAATTGGTCATTCGCACCAGCGGCGAGCTCCGGCTGTCGAACTTCCTTCTGTGGCAAGCCGCCTATAGCGAACTCGTCTTCCTGCCTTGCTACTGGCCCGACTTCAGCCGCGAGCACCTTGCGGAAGCTTTGCGTGAGTTTGCTGGCCGCGAACGCCGTTTCGGCGGACTTGGAGGCCAGGACGTCGCTTCGCGACCGGCCGCGGGATGAGCAATCTTCAACTGCGTATCGTTTCGGCGATCGTGCTCGCCATCATCACTCTCGGCTTGACCTGGATCGGCGGTTTGCCGTTCCGGCTGCTGTGTGCCGTGATCGTAGCGGCGATCTTCTATGAATGGACCCGCATGTCGCGGCCAACCGGGGCAACGGGCCTTGGTTTCCTGCCGGAAGCACTGCTGGTTGTCTTCATTGGCGCCTTGATTGGCGGTCTGGCCGCCTCCTGGCTGCTGCCGCTTGTGGCGACCATCGTTGCCGCAACGGCGATAGCCGCCTCGGTTCGCAAGACCGGACAATGGGATGCGAGCGGCCTTGCCTATGCCGCGGTTTCAGGCCTGTCGCTCGCCTTGCTGCGCGATGGCGATCGTTCAGGCCTCATTGCCATCCTGTTCCTGTTCGCTGTCGTCTGGGCCACCGATATCCTTGCCTATTTCGTTGGCCGAGCCGTTGGGGGGCCGAAACTGGCGCCCTCTATCTCGCCCGGCAAGACGCGCAGCGGCGCACTCGGCGGCGCTGTCGGCGGCGTCGTCGCCGGGCTGGTCCTCGCCGCAGCTGCCGGTGTCGGCAATCTGGTATTGCTCGGCCTGATCGCGCTCGTGCTGTCGATTGTCTCGCAGGCAGGCGACCTGTTCGAATCATGGATCAAGCGCCGCCATGGCCGCAAGGACTCGGGTGCGCTCATCCCGGGCCATGGCGGCGTCATGGATCGTGTCGACGGGCTTGTCGCAGCGGCATTCGCCCTATACGTCATCGGCTGGATTTCGGCGAACGCCGATCATCCGGCGCAGGGTCTGTTTCCCGTTTGAGCGATGTCATTTCAGGGTCCTTTGCGCGGTGCGCCTTGGATTCGCCCGGATTGGTGTCACAGTCACGGCGCAGTCTGCGCCGTGGAAGAATTTGAGGGTTTGTCTTGAACGAGATTCTTCACGCGCTTTTCAGCACAGAAGGCTTTGTCCTCGGTACGCTGGTGCCATTCCTCTTCGTGCTGACCGTAGTCGTGTTCGTCCACGAAATGGGCCATTACCTTGTCGGGCGCTGGTGCGGCATCGGCGTCAGGGCCTTCTCGATCGGCTTCGGCCCGGAACTCTTCGGCTTCAACGACAGCCACGGCACGCGCTGGAAACTGTGTGCGATACCGCTTGGCGGCTATGTAAAATTCGTCGGCGACATGAACGCCACATCGAGCCAGCCCACGTCGGAAGAAATTGAAACGCTGACCGAGGACGAGCGCAAGGTCGCCTTTCACACTCAGCCGATCTGGAAGCGCGCGGCAACGGTGGTGGCCGGACCATTGTTCAATTTCCTGCTGACGATCGTCGTCTTTTCCGTGCTGTTCACCGCCTATGGCCGCTATGTCGCCGAGCCCATGGTGGCCGAGGTGACCGCCGACAGCCCGGCGGCGAAGGCCGGCATCCTTCCCGGCGACCGATTCGTCAGTGTCGACGGCAACAAGGTCGAAACCTTTGGCGACGTCCAACGCCTGGTCTCGGGCCGTGCCGACGACGCAATCACCTTCGTCATGTTGCGCGACGGCCAGGAGGTCACTGTGACCGCGGCGCCGCGGCTGATGGAACAGGAAGACGCGCTCGGCAACAAGGTCAAGGTCGCCGTGATCGGTGTCGTCAACAACAAGGAACTCGGTCAGCCGAGGCTCATCACCTACACGCCGGTCGGAGCGGTCGCGGCGGCGGTCGAGGAAACCGGTCACGTCATCCAGCGCACGGGCCAGTTCCTGCAGCGCTTTGTTGTAGGGCGCGAAGACAAATGTCAGCTGGGCGGTCCGGTGAAGATCGCCGACATGGCGGGCAGGGCTGCGAAACTGGGATTCGAATGGCTCGTGCAGCTGGTTGCACTGCTATCCGTTGGCATCGGAATTCTGAACCTTTTGCCGATTCCCCCCCTCGACGGCGGTCACCTCTTGTTCTACGGGGTGGAGGCTGTCATTCGCCGTCCAGTGTCGGAACGGATGATGGAAATGGCCTATCGGGCCGGGTTGCTTCTGGTGCTGTGCTTCATGGGGTTCGTTTTTTGGAACGATCTGTTTGGGTGCTGAAATCATGAAGAAATTTGGCTTCTGCATGGACGATGTTGAGACGCCGTTTACCATGCAAGGGGATATGAGTGACGCGAAAGCCACGCCGCAGGGTTAAGTAAATACAAATTAACCAGAAGCCTTGCGTGTAGGGAAAATCCGGTTAATACGGTAGGGGAAATTACCGCACGTCCGGTTTTCTCGCCGTGGGGACTACGAGAAAAGGTTATTAAGCCCGATGAAGGCAGCATCCAAGTTTCTAAGCGCCGCGTCCGCGGTGACCCTGTCCGCGGCCATGGTCGTGCCAGGCGCGCTCGCAGTGCAGTTCGTTGCCACATCGGCGGCTGAAGCCGCTGTCGTCAGCAGAGTGGAAGTGAGCGGCAACCAGCGTATCGACGCTGAGACCATCCGCAATTACATCACCATCAAGCCGGGCAAGGCGTTCTCCAGTTCCGATATCGACGGTGCGGTCAAGGCACTGTTCGGCACTGGCCTGTTTTCGGACGTGCAGATCAACCAGGTCGGCTCGACGCTGGTGGTCAAGGTCGCCGAGTACCAGGTGGTCAACCAGGTGCTGTTCCAGAACAACAAGAAGCTCAAGGACAATGCGCTTGCGGCGGCGGTGCAGCTGAAGCCGCGCGGAACGTTCTCACAGGCGACGCTCGATGCCGACGTGGAATCAGTCAAGGCTGCTTACCGGCGCATTGGTCGCGACGATGTGACCGTGACCACGCAGGTCATGCAGCTTGGCGACAATCGCGTAAATGTTGTCTTCAACATCGTTGAAGGCGATCGCACGCAGATCGCGGCGGTCAATTTCGTCGGCAACAGTGCCTATTCCAGCCGCCGCCTGGCGGATATCATCAATACCAAGCGCTCGTCCTGGCTTTCCTTCGTCCTGCGCGACGACGTCTATGACGATGACAAGCTGCGCGCGGACGAGGAGCTGCTGCGCCGCTTCTACTACAATCACGGCTATGCCGACTTCCAGGTCGTGTCTGCTGTCGGCGAGCTCGACAGCGCGACGAACAAGTACACGGTCACCATCACCGTCCAGGAAGGCGACCGCTACACGTTCGGTGATGTCAGCGTCGAGAGCTCGATCCCTGAAGTCGACGGCAAGTCGCTGGAATCGGTGATCGAGACCCATAAGGGTGACGTCTACAACGCCAAGAACGTCGAGGATTCCATCATCGCGCTGACCGAGAAGGTGGCCGGTTCCGGCTATGCCTTCGCGCAGGTCACGCCGCGCGGCGACCGGAATTTCGAGAACCACACCATTTCGGTCGTCTACACGATCGACCAGGGCACCAAGGCCTATATCGAGCGCATCGAGATCCGCGGCAACGATCGCACGCGTGACTATGTCATTCGCCGCGAGTTCGATGTCAGCGAAGGCGACGCCTTCAACCAAGTGCTCATCCAGCGCGCGAAGAAGCGCCTGGAAAACCTGAATTACTTTGAGAAAGTCGACATCTCGACCGTGCCGGGCTCGCAGCCTGACCAGGTCGTTCTGGTGGTCGATGTGGTCGAGAAATCGACCGGCGAGTTCTCGGTGGGCGCTGGTTATTCGACCGGTGGCGACACGGCCGGTCCGTCGGTCGAAGGATCGGTGACCGAGCGCAACTTCCTCGGTCGTGGCCAGTTCATCAAGCTGTCGGCGGGCGGCGGCAAGAATTCACGCGACTACAGCCTGTCCTTCACCGAGCCTTATTTCCTCGGACGGCGCATCGCCGCCGGCTTCGACATCTTCAAGTCGACCAGGGAATACGACAACTACGACAGCGATACCACGGGTGCGACGGTGCGCTTCGGTCTGCCGATCACCGACAGCATCTCGACCCAGTTGGCGTACAACATCTCGCAAGAGAAATATGAGTTGGATGACAGCTGCGATGCAAATGGCGACGGGGTTCCTGATCCCGGTTGCAGTGTTTCCACGGCTATCCTGGACGGCATCGAACAAAGCCCTTGGATCAAGTCGTCGGTCAGCCTCGGGCTGGTCTACAACACCATCGACGATATGAAGAGCCCGCACGAGGGTATCTATGCCACCACGACCGTGGAAGTCGCAGGCCTCGGTGGTGATGCCAAGTTCGTGAAAGTCACGGGCCGCGGCAGCATCTACCAGACGCTGTCGGAGCAGTACGACTTGGTTGGGCTCATTTCAGGTGGCGCTGGCCATGTTGAAGGATACGGCAGCGATGGTCTGCGGATTTTCGATCAGTTCCAGAGCACCGATCGCATGATCCGTGGCTTCGCCTATGGCGGCATCGGTCCTGTCGATACTGCTACGGGCGACCATCTCGGCGGCACGACCTATTTCAATGCGTCGGCGGAGGCCCAGTTCCCGCTCCCGGTCATTCCGGAGAGCTTTGGCTTGCGTGGCGCGGTCTTCGCGGACGCGGCAACGCTCTATGGAAGCAAGGTCGACACCGCTGGCGTCACTCAGGACTCGGTCGGCATGAAGTTGCGTGCCTCGGTCGGCCTCGGCCTGATGTGGGCATCGCCATTCGGTCCGATCCGTATCGACTATGCGATCCCGGTCAAGAAGGAAGCGCGCGACGACGTGCAGGAATTCAACTTCGGCATATCGACCCGCTTCTGATCGGCGGCCAACGATGCTCCCGGGTCCTCAGGGTCCGGGAGA
Organism: Mesorhizobium sp. LMG17149; assembly: GCF_024518695.1. Taxonomy (NCBI): domain Bacteria; kingdom Pseudomonadati; phylum Pseudomonadota; class Alphaproteobacteria; order Hyphomicrobiales; family Phyllobacteriaceae; genus Mesorhizobium; species Mesorhizobium sp. LMG17149. The sequence continues at coordinate 463,820 of NZ_JANIFL010000004.1, read as the reverse complement.
AATGTTCCGACCTAGCTGGATATAGCTTCTGGAATGACCGATCCGGTGTTCTTCGCGCCATCACGCCGGTATACGGCGGGCGAAGTCGCGAATCTGACCGGCTCGGTGCTCGTCGATTCCGGCCACTCCGATATTTCGATCGAAGCACTCGCGCCTGCCAGCGAGGGCGGCGAGAATGCGCTCGTCTTTGTCGATGGCAAGCGTAATTCCGCGCTGATGCCGTCGTTGCGGGCAGCCGCGGTCCTGTGCCCGGCGGAATTTGCCGGCAAGGCGCCGGCAAGCGTAGCCGTTCTCATTCATCCGCGTCCGCAACAGGCCTTTGCGCTGATCGGGCGTCTGCTGTTTCCGAGGGCGGCGACACCAGGGCCAATGACCAGTGAGACCGGCGTCTCGCCGCACGCTCATGTCGATGCAACCGCGCATGTCGAAGCCGGTGCCGTCATCGAGGCCGGCGCGGTGATCGGGCCAGGCGCTTCGATCGGCAGCGGCACTGTCATCGCCCCGAATGCGGTTATTGGACAATCCTGCCAGATCGGCCGCGACGGCTATGTCGGTCCGGGCGCCAGCATCCAGTATGCCTTGATCGGCAATCGCGTCATCATTCATGGCGGCGCCAGGATAGGCCAGGATGGTTTTGGGTTCGTCGGCGGGGCCAAGGGCCCTGAGCGCGTGCCGCAGATCGGCCGTGTCGTTATCCAGGACGACGTCGAGATCGGCTCCAACACCACCGTCGATCGCGGCGCCATGTCCGATACGATCATCGGCCAGGGCACCAAGATCGACAATCTCGTGCAGATCGCCCATAACGTCCGCATCGGCCGCAATTGCATAATAGCCGGGCTTTCGGGTATTTCGGGTTCCGTGGTGGTGGGTGACAATGTCACCATGGGCGGCGGCGTCGGGCTTGCGGACCACCTGACCATAGGGACAGGGGCCAAGCTTGCCGCCAGAAGTGGATTTATGAGCAATGTCCCTGCAGGCGAGATCTGGGGCGGCTATCCGGCACAGCCGATGGCGGAAGCCATGCGGGAGATAGCCATGCTGCGCAAGCTCGCCAGGACCCGCAAACAGGGCGAGGGAGGCAATGGCTGACATGATCGCGTCGACGACGCTGGAGGCGGTCGACATTATGGGGCTGATGAAGCTCCTGCCGCACCGCTATCCGTTCCTGATGATCGATCGTATCGTCGACATCGATGGCGACGAATCCGCTATCGGCATCAAGAACGTGACCATAAACGAGCCGCATTTTCAGGGCCATTTCCCTGAGCAGCCGGTCATGCCGGGTGTGCTCATCGTCGAGGCGATGGCGCAGACGGCCGGCGCCATCTGTATCCGCAGCCTGGGCACCGAAAAGCCGTCGCTGGTCTATTTCCTGACCATCGACAACGCCAAATTCCGCAAACCGGTGGTTCCCGGCGACCAGTTGAAGATCTATGTCAAGAAAATCAAGAAACGCGGCAACCTGCTCAAATTCGCTTGTGAAGCCATGGTCGACGGCGCCAAGGCGGCCGAGGCCGAGATTTCAGCCATGATGGTCACCAGCGACTGACGATCGAGTGCTTATGAAAATCACGACATCCATTCATGCTTCCTCCATTGTCGAGGAAGGCGCCCAAATCGGCCAAGGTGCGCGCATCGGGCCGTTCTGCCATGTCGGTGCCGATGTGGTGATCGGCGACGACGTCGAACTGGTCAGTCATGTCTCGGTGATGGGCGCGACGTCGATCGGTGCCTCGACCAAGGTCTATCCGATGGCGACATTGGGCGCACCGCCGCAGAACACCAAGCACAAGGGCGGTCGCACCACCTTGGTCATCGGCAGGAACTGCACGATCCGCGAAGGCGTGACCATGCATCTCGGCACCGATTCCAGCCGCGGCGAGACGACGGTCGGCGACAATGGCAATTTCCTTGCCTACGCACATATCGCCCATGATTGCGTCGTCGGCAACAATGCGACGTTCGCCAATGGCGCAACGCTGGGCGGCCACTGCGAGGTCGGCAACAATGTCTATATCGGCGGCCTGACCGCAGTGCATCAGTTTGTCCGCATCGGCGACAACGCCTTTCTCGGCGGCTGCTCCGCGATCGTCGGCGATGTCATTCCCTTTGCCATAGCGGTCGGCAACCGCGCCAGTCTGCGCGGTCTCAACATCATCGGCCTCAAGCGCTCCGGCCTGCCGAGGTCCGAAATCCTTGTGCTGCGCAAGGCTTACAGGATGATCTTCGATCGTTCCCGCACCGTTGGCGAGAACATCGAATTCGCCAAGGCGGAGTTCGCATCGTCGCCGACCGCCATGAAGATCATCGATTTCATCACCAGTCGCGGCAAGCGGCACTATGCTGTGCCGTCGCTCAAGGGCGGCGATGGCGACGATGTCGATGACGAAGACTGAGACAGCGGCAGCGCGTCTTGATCTTCCGCCGGGCTCCAGGGTCGGCATCATTGCCGGCGGCGGCAGTCTGCCGGTCGAAGTCGCGGCCGGTTCGGCTGAACAAGGTTATCCGCCCTTCGTAATCCTGATGGAAGGCGAAGTCGACCGCATCGCGGAACTCTCCCTATACGATCACGAAAACCTCGCTCTGGAAGGTATAGGCTCGCTCGTCCCATTGCTGCGGCGGCACCGGATCACCCATCTGGTGCTTGCAGGCGAGATCAAGCGCCGGCCGCGATTGCTTGCGCTACGCCCCAGTCTCAGCCTGCTCGCGGTGATTCCTTTGGTCGTCATGGCGCTCGCGCGTGGCGATGATGGTCTTCTGAAGGTCTTGGCACGGGGCCTCGAAGCGCGTGGAGTAAAGGTCGTTGGCGCCCACGAAGTAGTGCCGAATCTTGTCGCCGCCGAAGGCGTGCTGACCAAGGCCGAACCGCGAAAATTGGACTGGCGCGATATTGAGGCAGGCCTTGCGGCAGCAAAGGCCATCGGGGCGCTGGATGTCGGCCAAGCGGCGATCGCGGTTGGCGGCCGGGCAATCGCGCTGGAAGGCATCGAAGGAACAGCCGGCCTGCTTGATCGTGCGAAGCTGCTGCGCGGCCACGGCCGTATTGCGGGCAAGACCCGCGGCGTCCTCGTCAAGTGCGCCAAGCCCGGTCAGGAACTGCGCGCCGATCTTCCATCCATCGGTCCGCAGACGGTCGAGGCAGCGCACGCGGCCGGACTCGCCGGCATTGCCGTCGAGGCGGGACGCTCGCTGATCCTCGAAGGTCCTGAAACCATCGCGCGCGCCAATGCACTCGGCCTGTTCGTCCTAGGCCTGCGTGCCGCCACGGAGCCGCGCAATGGCTGACAGGGCATTGAAGATCGCAATCGTTGCCGGAGAGGAGTCCGGCGACCTGCTCGGTGCCGACATAGTGCGCTCGCTCAGCCAGGCTGTGGGGCGCGAGGTGCAACTCGTCGGCCTCGGCGGCCGTCATTTGCAGGCGCTGGGACTGGTCTCGCCATTCGATGCCGGCGAGATCGCCCTCATGGGGTTCAGCGCCGTTCTACGCGACCTGCCGCGCCTGATGCGGCGGATCAGCCAACTGGCCAAGACCGTTGCCGACGAAAAGCCGGACTGCATGGTCACCATCGACAGTCCGGACTTTTCGTTGCGCGTCGCCAAAAAGGTGCGTGCGGCCAACCCGTCGATTCCGATCATCCACTATGTCTGCCCGAGCGTGTGGGCGTGGCGGCCGGGCAGGGCGGTGGCGATGAAGCCCTATGTCGACCACATCCTCTGCATCCTGCCTTTCGAGGTCAAGGAGCTCGAGCGGCTCGGCGGGCCACCAGGCACCTATGTCGGGCATCGCCTGACCCACGATGGGGGCTTGCTGGCCGCAGCCAAGGCGCAGGAACTGCCGCGCGACCTTTCTCCTGATCGCGTCAAGACCCTGCTCGTCCTGCCCGGTTCGCGGCGTGGCGAGGTACGGCGGCTGCTCGACCCGTTCGGCGAGACGGTGTCGATTCTGCGTGCGCGTGGCCACCGCCTGCGGCTGCTGCTGCCGACCGTTCCGCATGTCGCCGACCTCGTCAAATCCTCCGTCAACCGCTGGGATGAAAAGCCTGAGATCATCGTCGATCCCCAGCGCAAATGGCAGGCTTTCGGCAAAGCCGATGCGGCGCTGATCGCGTCCGGGACGGTATCGCTGGAACTGGCGCTGGCCGGCGTGCCGATGATTTCCTGCTACAGGCTCGACCCGGTCGCGCGGGTCTTGGCGCCGTACCTCGTTTCCGTCTGGTCGGCGCTGCTGCCCAATCTGATATCGGATCGAGCGCTTATTCCGGAATTCTACGACGGCTACATCAAGCCGAACAATCTGGCCCGGCAATTGGAAGCCCTGTTCGCCGACAGCGGCATGCGCGCCTGGCAGAAGAATGGATTTGCAGAGATCACGCGGCGCATGGCGACGGACAGACCGTCCGGCGAGATCGCCGCGCAGGTGGTGATGCGGTATGTCAAGAGAGGGAATAGTCAGTAGGGAAGTTCACCGTCCCTACTGCCTACTGCCCAATCCCTACTCCCAATTCACCGCTTGGCGATCGGCACGTAGTCACGCTCGGGTGCGCCGGTATAGAGTTGGCGGGGGCGGCCGATCTTCTGGCGCGGATCCTCGATCATTTCCTTCCACTGCGCGATCCAGCCGACAGTGCGGGCGACGGCGAACAGCACGGTGAACATGGTGGTGGGGAAACCCAGCGCCTTCAGTGTAATACCGGAATAGAAGTCGACATTCGGATAGAGCTTCTTCTCGATGAAGTAGGAATCGGTCAGCGCGATCTTTTCCAGCTCCATGGCGATGTCGAGCAGCGGATCGTCCTTGATGCCGAGCTCGCCCAAAACCTCATGCGCCGTCTTCTGCATGATCTTGGCGCGCGGATCGTAGTTCTTGTAGACGCGGTGGCCGAAGCCCATCAGCCGGAACGGATCGTTCTTGTCCTTGGCACGGGCGATGAATTCGGGGATGTGATCGACATGGCCGATCTCACCAAGCATGTTGAGCGCCGCTTCATTGGCGCCGCCATGCGCTGGGCCCCACAGGCAAGCGATGCCGGCGGCGATGCACGCAAACGGGTTGGCGCCCGACGAGCCGGCGAGACGAACGGTCGAGGTCGAGGCGTTCTGCTCGTGGTCGGCGTGCAGAATGAAGATGCGCTCCATGGCGCGCGCCAGCACCGGGTTGATCTTGTATTCCTCGCACGGCACGGCAAAGCACATGTGCAGGAAGTTGGCGGCGAAGTTCAGTTCGTTCTTCGGGTAAATGAACGGCTGGCCGATGTGGTATTTGTAGGCCATCGCCGCGATCGTTGGCATCTTGGCGATCAGCCGCATGGAGGCAACCATGCGCTGGTAGGGGTCGGAGATGTCGGTGGAGTCGTGGTAGAAGGCCGACAGCGCGCCGACCACGCCGCACATCACCGCCATCGGGTGCGCGTCGCGGCGGAAGCCGGTGAAAAAGCGCGACATCTGCTCATGCACCATGGTGTGGCGCGTCACGCGGTAGTCGAAGTCGTCCTTCTGCGCCTTGGTCGGCAATTCACCGTAGAGCAGGAGATAGCAGACCTCGAGGAAGTCGCCATGTTCGGCCAACTGGTCGATCGGATAGCCGCGATGGAGGAGGATGCCGGCGTCGCCGTCGATGAAGGTGATTTCGGACTCGCAGCTTGCCGTCGAGGTGAAGCCCGGATCGTAAGTGAAGGCGCCGGTGGTTGAGTAGAGCGAGGCGATGTCGATGACATCAGGCCCGACCGAACCACTTCGCACCTTGAATTCATGGGTCTTGCCGGCGAATGCAAGCGTTGCCGTGGCCTCCTGGATCTTGCCGCCCAAATCCATTTTTTTCGCAGCTTCGGTCATTGCAAACTCCTTCTTGTTTCCTCATGCCGGCAAAGGCAAAATTCTGCAGAGCGACACGTCGAAAATCACCGCAATGCGCGTATTCGCCACCGCATTTCAGGAGGTGCGTGCCAGATTGGGCCAAGGCCTAATGTTGCACTGCGAAACCCGCCTTTCAATGCCAATCTTCTTGGGCCAGTTTGCTCCTAATCGATTTGATCTGAGATGCGCGCCAGGCTTTCCTCGCGGCCGAGCACGGCGAGCACATCGAACACGCCCGGCGAGGTGCTTTTGCCGGTCAACGCAGCGCGCAAAGGCTGGGCCACCGCGCCGAGCTTGTGACTGCCGGCCGCTGCCACCTCGCGTATCGCCGCCTCCGCCGAGACGGCTGTCCAGTCACTCGCAAGCCCGTTCAAAGCTTCGTGAGCACTGCGCAGGATCTTGCGGGCATCGTCGGTAAGCAGAAGGGCCGCCTTGTCGTCGATCGGCAGGGGGCGCGTGGCGAACAGGAAGGCCGCGCCATCGACGAGCTCGACCAGCGTCTTGGCGCGGTCCTTCAAGCCCGGGAGCGCTGCCAGCAACTGCGCCTTGGTGCTGTCGTTCAGGCGCGCGGCGATCGCCGGGCCACCTTCGAGATAGGGCAGGGTAGCGATGAAGATGTCGAACAGTTGGGCATCGCTCATGCGGCGCATATGCGCGCCGTTGATCGCCTCCAGCTTGGCGAAGTCGAAGCGCGCCGCGCCCTTGTTGACATCGCCGATATCGAACCAGGAAATCATATCCTTGATCGACATGATCTCGTCGTCGCCATGGCTCCAGCCAAGGCGCGCCAGGTAATTGAGCAGCGCCTCCGGCAGGTAGCCCATGGCGCGATAGGCCTCGACGCCAAGCGCGCCGTGCCGCTTCGACAGCTTGGCGCCATCGGCGCCGTGGATCAGCGGGATATGCGACATGGACGGCACGTTCCAGCCCATGGCGTTGTAGATCACGGTCTGGCGAGCGGCGTTGGTCAGATGATCGTCGCCGCGAATGATATGGGTGACTCCCATATCATGATCATCGACGACGACGGCATGCATGTAAGTGGGATTGCCGTCAGAACGCAGGATGATGAAGTCATCGAGATCCTTGTTGGGAAAGCGCACCTCGCCCTGGACACGGTCATGGACGATGGTCTCGCCTTCGGTCGGCGCCTTGATACGAATGGCGCCCTTGACGCCTGCGGGCGCCTCAGAGGGGTCGCGGTCGCGCCAGCGGCCGTCATAGCGGGGCGGCAGCCCCTTGGCTCTGGCGGCCTCGCGCATGGCCTCCAGTTCGGCCGGCGTGGCATAGCAATAATAGGCCTTGCCCATGCGCACGAGCTCCTCAGCCACCTCGCGGTGGCGCGGCGCACGCTCGAACTGCGACACCGGCTCGCCGTCCCAGCTCAAGCCAAGCCAGGAAAGCCCGTCGAGGATGGCAGCCGTCGCGGCTTCATTGGAGCGTTCGCGGTCGGTGTCCTCGATGCGCAGCAGCATCGTGCCGCCAGTGTGCTTCGCATACAGCCAGTTGAACAGTGCCGTGCGCGCGCCGCCTATGTGCAGATAGCCGGTGGGCGAAGGGGCAAAACGGGTGACGACCTTGTCGGACATGGAACTCTCGGAAACCATCTGAAGCGGGGTGCGGTTGCGCGGGCTTTCGCGCGCCCGGCGTTCATGTAGCATAGGGTGTCGAGGGCGCAAGGGGCAGACCCGATGGCTGGACGAGGCTGGGGCTCGGATCAGGGCGAGGACGCTGCCATCGGCGTCAGCGAACGGTCCCTGTTTGCGCCTCGGCCAGCCCCATTACCGCCGCCATCGCCCCTTGTGCCGGATCCCGGCAAGGCGCCCTTGCAAGCGGATGTCGCCGCCTCTGTTCCTGTTGCCGAAACCGGCAGGATCGTTCGCGTGCGCCGGCAAATCAGCCTGACATCACTGCCTCGCCTGCGCCACAGCGTGAACACGGCGGCGAGCCTGGAACTCGACCGGGGCGTGGCCTTCCTGCTGGTGCCGGTCTGCCTGGCGATCGGAGCGATCGGCTATTTTTCGCTGACGGCTGAACCCGACTTTGCGAGACCTGTCGCGGTTGTCATCTTGACGGGGATCTGTGCGCTGGTCTCGCGCTCATGGCCAAAGACCCATCTGTGTTTCATGGCGGCGCTTTTGTGCGCCCTAGGACTGCTTGCTGCCAAGGTCGAGACGTGGCGTGCGGGCACACAAATGTTGGGCTCGGAAATCTCGACGCAGGTGACCGGCCGCGTCGTCTCGCTCGACCGGATGGAAACTGGCCGTATCCGGCTGACCATCGACGTGACGTCGACCGCAAGACCGAAACTGCGCTATGCGCCGGAACGGGTGCGGCTTTCGGCACGCAAGATCCCGGCTGACGTGACCGCAGGCTCCCTCATCACTGGATATGCCAAGCTTTTGCCGCCGACTGGGCCGGTGCGGCCGGACAGCTATGATTTCTCCTTCGACAGCTATTTTGCCGGCATCGGCGGCAGCGGGTTCTTTCTCGGCAACCCCAAGCTTGTCGTCAGCGATGATGGCGACATGCCGCTGCCGGCCCGAATTTCCTCTAGCGTGGAAAATGCCCGCGAGGCCATCGCCGACCATATCAGGGCGAGCGTCGGCGGCGCCGAAGGCGAGATCGCCGCGGCGCTGATCGTCGGCGTGCGCGCCGGCATTCCCGATGACATCAATGAGGCGATGCGACGTACCGGCATCTACCACATCATCTCGATTTCGGGACTGCACATGGCGCTGGTCGCAGGCACCATCATGGGCTTGCTGCGCGGCGCCTTCGCCTTGTTTCCCGACTTTTCCGCGCGTCGCCCGGTCAAGAAGTATGCCGCCGTCGCCGCACTGTTCTCGATCGCGGCCTATCTCATCATCTCTGGAGTCGTCGTTGCCGCCGAGCGCAGCTTCATCATGCTGGCGGTGATGCTGATTGCCGTGCTGTTCGATCGAGCAGCACTCACCATGCGCAATCTGGCGATCTCGGCGATCGCCGTCATCGTGGTGTCGCCGCATGAGGTGGTCGGCCCGAGTTTTCAGATGTCGTTCGCCGCGACCGCGGCTCTGGTCGGCGCCTATGCCGGCTGGGCCGATCACCGCGCGGGAAAAGCAAGACCGCCGCCCCCAAAGCGATCCATGCCCGGTTTCCTGACGCGAAAGTTCGTGCTCGCGGCAACCGGCCTTGCCATGACCTCCATCATCGCCGGCAGCGCCACGACGCTGTTTGCCATCTGGCATTTTCAGCGTGTGTCGCCGCTCAGCCTGTTCGCCAATCTGGCGGTTATGCCGATCGTTACCGTCGTCATGTTCCTGGCTGTCGCAAGCGCGCTGCTGATGCCTTTCGGATTGGATTGGCCGGCCCTCTACCTGATGGGCAAGGGTCTGACGGTGATGATCGCCATATCGGGTTGGATCTCCGAACGTTCGCCTGTCGATGGGGTTGGGCTGATTTCGCAGCAATCTGTCCTGCTGGTGACAATTGCCCTGGTCATCGCGACGATGGCGACAACTTGGCTGCGGCTCGCTGCTCTGCCATTCGCGCTGGCAGGCTTGCTGACCGTCTCGGATACGCGCACGCCGGATGTGCTGATCTCGGAAGACGCCCGGCTGGTGGCGTTGCCGATCGGTGGCGGCGAGCTTGCCGTCAGCCGGGAACGGCCGAACGAATTCACCGTCGACAACTGGAAACGCGCCCTGACATCAGAAACCATCGTCGTGCCAGAGGTGTTCGACAAGAGCGATGGGCAATTCGACGTCGCGGACGCCGTTGAGCTACCGCCGGGATCGCCGTTCTATTGCTCCTCAGGCGTTTGCGTGGCCAGGCATATGTCCGGTGCGATCATTGCCTATGTCGAGGACCGCAAGGACACCTGGAAAGCCTGCGGCTTCGCCGAGCTGATCGTCATCAATGACGCCACCGCCTATGACGCCTGTCACAATCCGCTGGTTCTCGTCATCACCAAGCGGCAACTGGCTCGCAAAGGCAGTGCCGCCGTCTTCTTCGATCGCCAATCGGCGACCACGCCGGCGACAATCAGCTTCGCGGTGAACAGCCCATATCGGCCCTGGCACACGCAACGCAAATACTCTCGTGAGGCGAGGGGGCTGGCACCCTTCAAGAAACCCGAGAAGCCAGCGGCCAACCCGCAGCCGCCTCAGTAGCGGCGGATGAGGCCGACGAGCTTGCCTTGCACCTTGACCCTGTCTGGGCCGAAAATACGGGTTTCATAGGCCGGATTGGCGGCTTCGAGCGCAATCGAAGCGCCCTTGCGGCGGAACCGCTTCAGCGTCGCTTCCTCTTCATCGACCAGCGCCACGATGATCTCGCCGGGGTTCGCCGTGTCGGCATTGCGGATGATGACGGTGTCGCCGTCGAAGATACCGGCCTCGATCATCGAGTCGCCCTTGACCTCCAGCGCATAGTGGGCGCCGCCCATGATCATGTCCGGCGGCACGGAGATCGAATGCGTCTGATGCTGGATGGCATCGATCGGCACACCGGCGGCGATACGGCCCATGACCGGGATCGACACGGCGGAGACCGCATCGTCATCATTGCCGGGCGAGGGCATCCGCGAAGGCGCCGGCTTGATCTGCCGGCCAAGGGCACCACCCTGACCGAGACTGCCCTGGATGACGCTTGGCGAAAACTTCTTTGCCGCGTTGAGGCCGGGCGCGATGGAGTCCGGCAATCGCAGCACTTCCAGCGCCCGTGCCCGGTTGGGCAACCGGCGAATAAAGCCGCGCTCCTCAAGTGCGGTGATCAGCCGATGAATCCCGGATTTGGAGGCAAGGTCGAGCGCCTCCTTCATCTCGTCGAAGGATGGCGGAATGCCGCTCTCCTTCAGGCGTTCATGGATGAACATCAGCAGTTCATGTTGCTTGCGTGTCAGCATGGCGGCCCCCAGATTACCTGAAACCAGAATCGAAAAACAAACCCAGAACAAACACTATCTGTTCCAGTTGTGTTCTGCAACCGTTTAAAGTTTAATGAATTTGTTAAGGCTGCTGAAATTATTTGGGCTTGCCAGCGGGTCGCGATCGACAGGCGCCAACCACGGCAATGCGCCTGCTCACATTGAAACCATTATGGTTAATGACCTGTGGCTCATCCTCGACCCAAGGCTTGGCATCATCTGCCGATCGACCTCCACAAGGGACGCTATCAATCTTCGGGACGTTCGTTTGCCGTGAACGAAACGGAGCCAAAACGCCAACGTCTGTTGGCATTTGTGGCTGGAATTCAGCCCTCCGTCATCTGCCGGGCAGTGAGGGCGGCGACGGCAAATCGCGGAGATCGTTGCGTCAGGTAACGGCTTCCTTGACGGCGAAACGCTGGTCCTTCCATGCGCCCGTGCGCAGAATATCCTCCAGCACCTCAACCGCCAGCCACACATCCTTGTAGCCGACATAGAGCGGCGTGAAGCCGAAACGGATGGTCGATGGCGCGCGAAAATCACCGATGACGCCGCGCTCGATCAGCGCCCGCATGATTTGATAGCCGTGATCGTGAAGGAACGACACCTGGCTGCCGCGCCTGGTCGCGTCGCGGGTGGTCTCCAGCGTGAGGCCATAGGCGCCGCACTTTGCTTCGACGAGCTGGATGAACAGTTCCGTCAGCGCGACGCTCTTTTTTCGCAATGCCGCCATGTCGACGTCGTTCCAGATGACAAGCGCGCCTTTGAGCGCCCGCATCGACAGGACAGGCTGGGTGCCGCACAGAAAGCGGCGGATACCGGTGCCGGCAACATACCCCCGTTCGAAGGCAAAGGGCCGCGCATGGCCCCACCAGCCGCTGAGCGGCTGGCTGATATCGCCGTGATGGCGCTGCGCGACATAGATGAAGGCCGGTGCGCCCGGACCGCCGTTGAGGTACTTGTAAGTGCAGCCGATGGCGAAATCGGCATTTGCCTGATCGAGCTCGACGGGCAGGGCGCCGGCGGTGTGGCATAGATCCCAGACGATCAGCGCTCCGGCCGCATGAGCCTTGCGCGTCAGCGCCGCCATGTCGCGCAGTTCACCCGATTTGTAGTTGACGTGGTTGACCAGCACCACCGCGACGTTTTCGTCGATCAGCTCTTCGATGGTGGGCGCGTCGACGCCCGCGAGGCGCAGCAGGACGCCGTCCCGTGTCGAGGCCACGCCTTCGGCGATGTACAGGTCGGTGGGGAAACTGTCACCCTCGGCGACGATGACCGACCGGCCCGGCCGCATCTCCAGCGCCGCATGCAGCACCTTGTAGATGTTGGTCGACGTCGTGTCGCAGACGACGGTCTGGCCGGCCGCGGCTCCAATCAGGCGTCCGAGTTGATCGCCGAGTTCGATCGGCATCTCGAACCATCCGGCCGTATTCCAGGCTCGGATGAGGTCCTGGGCCCATTCCTGGGTTGCCGCCTGCTGCAGCTCGCCGAAAACGGCATGAGACGCTGCCCCCAGTGAATTGCCGTCGAGATAGATCACCCCCTCCGGCAGAATGAAACGGTCGCGCATGGCCCGCAGCGGATCTGTGGCATCCATCGCTTCGACTGCGGCGAGATCAGGAAATCCACTCATGGTCAGTCAGTCCCCGGTTGTTCGCGAAGGGTGTTCCGCCGCCGCGTGTCGCTGTTTTCATTTCGACGATGTCAGAGCCGGGTGCGGACCGTCCACAGTTCCGGGAACAGCACCACCTCGAGCATCTTCTTCAGATACGAAGCACCCGACGTGCCGCCGGTGCCGCGTTTCAGACCGATGATGCGCTCAACCGTGGTGACGTGGTTGAAGCGCCAGCGGCGGAAATAATCCTCGAAGTCGACCAGCTTCTCTGCCAGTTCGTAGAACATCCAGTAGCGCTGCGGATCGCGGTAAATGGTTTGCCAGGCGACCAGCACCTCTTCGTTCTCGGTTCGCGTCTCACGCCAGTCCGTGCGCCTGGCATCGGCACCGATGTCGAATCCGTTGCGCGCAAGCAGCAGCAGCGCTTCGTCGTAGAGCGATGGTTCGGTCAGGATCGCTTCCAGCTTTCCGCTCAGGTCGGGCCGGTGCTTGTGCGGCCCGAGCATGGCCAGGTTGCGGTTGCCGGCCATGAACTCGATGGCGCGATACTGCCAGGACTGGAAACCCGAGGACTGGCCGAGCGCGTCGCGGAACTCGGTGTATTCGCTCGGCGTCATCGTCCGCAGCACATCCCAGGCATTGTTCAGCTGCTCGAAGATCCGCGCAACGCGCGACAGCATCTTGAAGCTCGGCTCGAGCCGGTCGGCGCGGATGGAACGGATCGCGGCGCCGATCTCGTGCAGAGCGAGCTTCATCCAGAGTTCGGAGGTCTGATGCTGGATGATGAACAGCATCTCGTCATGCGCCGATGACAGCGGCGTCTGGGCCTCCAGCACTTTCTCCAGGTGCAGGTAGTCGCTGTAGGACATGCGCTCCTTGAACGACATCTGGGCGCCTTCGGACGCCGGATCGTATGGCTCGCTCAATCGATTTTCTCCGTGCGCAGCCGGAAGCGCTGGATCTTGCCGGTCTGGGTCTTGGGCAGGGCGGCGATGAATTTTACCGATCGCGGATATTTATAGGGCGCGATCATTGCCTTGACATGGTCCTGCAGGCGCTTGGTGGTGAGGGCGTCGGGCGCGACGCCCTGCACCAGCACGACATGCGCCTCGACGATCTGGCCGCGCTCGGCGTCCTCGGCGCCAATGACAGCGCATTCGGCGACATCCGGATGCGACAGAAGTGCGGCCTCGACCTCGGGTCCGGCAATGTTGTAGCCGGCGCTGACGATCATGTCGTCGGAGCGGGCGGCGAAATGGAAGAAGCCGTCCTCGTCCTGCGTGAAGGTATCGCCGGTGAGGTTCCAGCCGTCGCGCACGTATTCCTTCTGCCGGTCATCGGCCATGTAGCGGCAGCCGGTCGGTCCGCGCACCGCAAGCCTGCCGGTCGCGCCGCGTGGCACCTCGCGCATCTCGTCATCGACGACGCGCGCCTCGTAGCCGCCCACCGGCTTTCCGGTCGACGCGGGCTTCATGTCGTCAAAACGGTTGGAGATGAAGATGTGCAGCATCTCGGTGGCTCCGATGCCGTCGAGGATCGGCTTTCCGGTCTTTTGTGTCCACTCTTCGAAAACGGGAGCAGGCAAGGTTTCGCCGGCCGAAACGGCGACGCGCAGCGATGACAGGTCGGCACCTTCATCCATGGCCTTCAGCATGGCGCGGTAGGCAGTCGGCGCGGTGAAAGAGATCGTCGCTTTGTAGGTCTCGATGATGTGGATCATGTTGGGTGGCGTCGCCTGCTCCAGCAGCGTCGCCGCCGCACCGAAGCGCAGCGGGAAGATGGCGAGTCCGCCAAGGCCGAAGGTGAAGGCCAGCGGCGGCGAGCCGACGAAGATGTCGTCCGGCGTCACCTCCAGGATTTCGCGGGCGTAGGCGTCGGCGATGATCAGCAGGTCGCGGTGGAAATGCATCGTCGCCTTCGGAACGCCTGTTGTGCCCGAGGTGAAGCCGAGCAGGGCAACATCGTCGCGGCCGGTGTCGACTGCGGTGAACGTCACCGGCTTGTCGAGAGCGGCACGATCGAGTTCAGCATCATGGTTGGCGGTGCCGTCGAAACCGATGACCTGCTTGAGGAATGCGCTGTCCTTGGCGCAGGCGGTCATCTCGTCCATCAGCCTGGTGTCGCAGAGCGCGACGGTGATCTCGGCCTTGTCGACGATCTTGGCGAGTTCGCCGGCGCGCAGCATCGGCATGGTGTTGACGACGACGGCGCCAACCTTGGTGGCAGCCAGCCAGCAGGCGACCATTGCGGGGTTGTTGGCCGAACGGATCAGCACCCGGTTGCCGGGCTCGACCCCATAATTCTCGACCAGCGCGTGGGCCAGCCTGTTCGTCCAGTCGGACAGTTCCTTGTAGGTGCGGCGGCGGCCATTGCCGATCAGCGCGGTGTGGTCGCCCAGGCCTTTCTCGACCAGCCTGTCGGTCAGTTCGACACCGGCGTTGAGGCGTTCGGGATAGTCGAAGCCGTCGAGCAGGATTTCAGGCCATTGCTCCGGCGGCGGCAGGTGATCGCGCGTGAACGTGTCGATATGCGCTGAAGGCCCAAGCATGTCGCCGCTCTCCTGTCTGCTGGACGGCCAGTGCGCGAGGCGCCTGACCAGTGATCTGAAGGTCCTGCTTTTTTTGAGGAGGCTTCGTGCCGCAAGTCGCGCCTTGCTCGACGCCACCCGAACGGGGTGACCATTTGCAGGCTTCGGGCAGCACAGCAGACCTCCCATTGTCGGCTGTTCGTGCGGGCAGGATCGCACCAGTCGAAATTTGTTTCAAGCCTAAAATGTTTTTGCCCTAGAGCATTGACGCATGGCGTGGCGGTGGCCATTGCTAGCGGAACAGCGATGCCGTTTTTGGGGAAGGGCGCAGATGTTCGAACGTCACATCGTCGATTGGGATGATGCCTATGCCAACGGTGCGAATATCGCCGGCAGCGACCGATGGCCGGCCGCGTGGGTGGAGCCTGCGCAAGCGTTTCGTGACGCACTCTCGGCGCAGGGCCGGGCACGGCTCGACATCACCTATGGCGATGGGCGACGCAATCGGCTCGATCTCTTCCTCCCCAGCGCCACGCCCAAAGGGTTGGTGGTGTTCATCCATGGCGGTTACTGGAAGGCGTTCGACAAGAGTTTCTGGTCGCATCTCGCCAATGGTGCGGTCAGCAGCGGCTTTGCCGTGGCGATGCCGTCCTACACGCTGTGCCCGGACTTACGCATCGCCGGCATCGTCCAGGAGATCGGCGTGGCGATCGGCAAGGCGGCGGCAATGGTCGACGGGCCGCTGATGCTGACCGGACATTCGGCCGGCGGCCATCTTGCCAGCCGGATGGTGACGACAACCACGCCTCTGGCGGACGATGTGGCGCGGCGCGTGCGCCATGTCGTTTCGATTTCGGGTGTCCACGATCTGCGTCCGATCATGCGCACCGAGATGAACGCGACTCTGGCCATCGACGAAGATGAGGCGCTGGCTGAAAGCCCGGCGCTGCTGCGGCCCATGGATGGTGCCCGCATCACCTGTTGGGCCGGTGGCGGCGAGCGCGCCGAATTCCTGCGCCAGAATGCGCTGCTTGCCAACATCTGGACCGGCCTCGGCGCCACCACCGGCACCGTGGTCGAGCCTGACCGGCATCATTTCAGCATTGTCGACGGCCTTGCCGATCCGGCGCATCCGCTGAGCCGCGCCTTGATATCGGAATAGCGCCGACGTCATTTTCTGTTTGTTATTAATGGTTTGTTCTGCGCTGCTTCAGCGCAGCATCAGTACGCTGCAAGCCTCGCCAGCAGCTGCTGCGGGGGCAAACGGCGCCCGCACGATCAGCCCGTTGGCGTCAGCCAGCATTCTCAGCATCGAGGAATCCTGGATACCGAACGGCGTCGCCACCAGCGCGCCATCATCTTCCCTGACCACCGCCCGCACATAGTCCTGGCGCAGATCATTGGCCGGCATGGCGGCACCCAACCGTGCCGGACGTATGTCCTGGCGATGATTGCGGCCGCCGAGCCGCGCCAGCAGCGGCTTCAGGAACAATTGCGAGCAGACCAGGCTTGCCACCGGATTGCCGGGCAGGCCGATGCACCTGATATCGCCGAGGCGGCCGAACATCAGCGGCTTGCCAGGACGCATGGCGATCTTCCAGAAGCCGAGCGTCATGCCTTCGCCGGTCAGCACGTCGTGGATCAGGTCGTGATCGCCGACCGAGGCGCCACCAAGCGTCACGATGACATCCGCACCGGCCGCGACCGCTTTTTGCACCAGTTCGGCGATAGCCTCCTTGCGATCGGCGGCAATGCCGAGATCGAGCGCGCGGGCGCCGACCGAGTGTGCGGTGGCGGCGACGCCATAGGCATTCGATGAAATGATCTGGTCCGGCCCGAGATCGCTGCCGGGCGGCAGCAATTCGTCGCCGGTGGCGATGATGGCGACCAGCGGCCGCTTCACCACGCTGACCCGAGGATGGTTGGCTGATGCCACCAACGACAGCGCCGCCGGGTCGAGCAAGCGACCTTTTTCCAGCAGCATGTCGCCTGTTGAAAAATCGAGCCCGATGCGGCGGATATTGCGCCATTGCGCCGTTGGCTCGGTCACTTCGATTTCGCCGCCGCCGAGGTCGCGGACATTCTCCTGGATGACGATGGTGTCGGCGCCTTCGGGCAGCGGCGCGCCGGTGAAGATGCGCACGGCCTGCGTCTGGCCGACCGTGCCGTCGAAGCCACGCCCAGCCGGCGCCATGCCGATCACCGACAGCCTGGATGGGACCGACGTGACGTCGGCGGCGCGCGCTGCATAGCCGTCCATGGCGGAAGCATTGAAAGGCGGCTGGGTGCGAAGTGCTACGACCGGTTCCGCCAGAACACGATCCACAGCCTCGAACAGGGGAACGCTTTCGCCGGCTAGAGGCGCCGCGCCATCAAGCAGGAGTTCAAGCGCCTCCGCGATAGGAACCAGCGCCATCAGGCGCTCGCCTTGTAGTCACCCGACTTGCCACCGGTCTTTTCGACCAGGCGGATGCCGGTGATGACCATGGCGCGGTCTACTGCTTTGGCCATGTCGTAGATGGTCAGGCAGGCGACCGAGGCAGCCGTCAGCGCTTCCATCTCGACACCCGTCTTGCCGGTGACGCGCGCCAGTGCGGTGACCTTCAGGCCCGGCAAAGCATGGTCGGGCTCGATGTCGACGGAAACCTTGGTCAAAAGCAGCGGGTGGCAGAGCGGGATCAGTTCATGCGTCTTCTTCGCCGCCATGATACCGGCGATGCGCGCAGTCCCGAGCACATCGCCCTTCTTGGCGTTGCCGGCGAGGATCATCTTCAGCGTCTCGGGCTGCATCGCGACAAAGCCTTCGGCGATCGCCGTGCGCGTTGTTTCGTCCTTGTCGCCGACGTCGACCATGTTGGCCTCGCCCTGCGCGCCGAGATGGGTAAGGCCCGATACCATCGTCAGATGGCCTCGGCCAAAGCCTTGCCTGTCAGAAGCAGGCGCGTCGCCGCGGTGACGTCCTGTTGCCGCATCAGGCTCTCGCCGACAAGAAAAGTGCCGATGTCGCTCTTTTGCAGCCTGAGGCAGTCGTCATGCGAGAAAATACCGCTCTCGCTGACCAGCAAGCGGTCGGCCGGAACCATCGTCGCCAGCCGCATGGAAGTGTCGAGGCTGGTCTCGAATGTGCGCAGATTGCGGTTGTTGATGCCGATCAGCCGCGACGACAGTTTTAGCGCGCGCTGCGTCTCGGTCTCGTCGTGCACTTCGACCAGTGCATCCATGCCGAGTTCGAAGGCCGTCGCCTCGAGCTCGCTGGCCAGGACGTCGTCGACACTGGCCATGATGATCAGGATGGCATCCGCGCCCCAGGCGCGGGCTTCGTAGACCTGATACGGATCGAACAGGAAATCCTTGCGCAGCGCCGGCAGCGCGACGGCGGCTCGCGCCCAGGTGAGAAATTCGGGCGCACCCTGGAAGGACGGTGCATCGGTCAGCACCGAAAGACAGGCAGCACCACCCTTGGCATAGGCCTGCGCCAGCGCCGGTGGATCGAAATCGGCACGGATCAGACCCTTGGAAGGGCTCGCCTTCTTGATCTCGGCGATTAGCGCGAAGGCGCCGGATTTGCGCTTCGCTTCCAGTGCGGCAAGAAAGCCGCGCGGTGCGTCGGCGTCTTTTGCCCGGGCCTTGATTTCGGCCAACGGCACGCGTGCCTTTGCTGCCGCGATCTCGTCGCGCTTGTAGGCCTCGATCTTGCGAAGAATGTCAGACACGCTCTATCCGTTATCCGTTCGAAATCTCGACCAGCCTGTCGAGCACTTGCAGGGCACGGCCGCTATCGATGGCTTGCGCCGCCGCCGCGATGCCGTCGCCAAGCGTCGTCGCCTTGCCGGCCACAACCAGTCCGGCACCGGCGTTCATCAGCACGGTGTCGCGATAGGCGCCGGCGGCGCCGCCCAGCATATCGCGCAAGGCCTTGGCGTTGTAGTCCGCATCGCCGCCACGCAATTCGTCCTTGCTGTGGCGCGGCAACCCAACCGCTTCAGGGGTCAGGGTGAAGCTGCGGATCTCGCCGCCGATCAGTTCGGCAACCTGCGTCTCGCCGGTGGTGGTGATCTCGTCATAGCCGTCGCCATGGGCGACCCAGACATGCTCGGCACCCAGCGCCTTCAGCGTCTCGGCAACCGGCAGGATCCATTCCGGCAGGAACACACCGACCAGCTGCCGCTTGACGCCGGCCGGATTGGAGAGCGGCCCGAGCAGGTTGAAGATGGTGCGGGTGCCGAGTTCGACGCGGGTCGGGCCGACATGCTTCATCGCCGGATGGTGCGCAGGCGCGAACATGAAGCCAACGCCTGCCTCGTGGATGCAGCGGCCGATGAATTCGGGCGAGATATCGATCTTGACGCCGAGCGCAACCAGCACGTCGGCTGCCCCCGTCAACGATGACAGGCCGCGATTGCCGTGTTTGGCAACCGGCACGCCGCTGCCGGCAACGACGAAGGCCGATGCCGTCGAAATGTTGACGCTGTGAGAATTGTCGCCGCCGGTGCCGACGATGTCGATGGCGTCGGTGGGCGCGTCGACGTGCAGCATCTTGCCCCGCATGGTTGCGACGGCGCCTGAAATCTCGCTCACCGTCTCGCCGCGCACACGCAGCGCCATCAGGAAACCGCCGATCTGGCCGGGGGTCGCGTCACCCGACATGATGATGTCGAAGGCCTCGCGCGCTTCCTCGAAGGAAAGCGCGCTACCGGTCGCGATCTTGGCGATATGGGTTTTCAGCGCGCTCATCTTGTCGAGGCTTGGGCGACGGCGGCCTGGTCGATGCGAACGTCGTACTGCGTCTGCAACTGCGCCACCAACTGGTCGAGCAGGTCATCCGACATGCCGGAGGTGAAGGATTTCTGCGCGTCGTCCGGCACCGAACTGGCATCGGCTCCGGCGGGCTCGAACACTTCGGCGACCTTGTACAGGATCTGCCCGTCTCCGGTGGGTGAGGGGACCAAGCCGGTGCCGCCTTCGCCGACACCGAACATCGCTGCCGCACCCTCCTTACCGAAGTCGACATCGTCAGCCTCACGCTTGACACCGCGCTTGGTCTGCTTTTCGAGCTTCAGTTCGCTGGCGATGACATCGAGCGTGGCGCCGGCCTTGAGCCGCTTTTCCAGTTCGTCAGCCTTGGCGGCCAGCCGCTTGCTTATTTCCGCCGCCGTCCAGTCGGCGACGACTTTCTGACGAACCTCATCCAGCGTGCGGTCGCGAGCCGGCGTGATGGACGCCACCTCATAGAAGACGAAGCCGTTGTCGGCTGTGGTCAAGGCATCGTTTTCCGTGTTGGGTTCGGCGTCGAAGACGGCTTTGATCAGCTCCGGCGATTGCGGCAGGTCCTTGACGATGCTTGCATCTGGCCGCAGTCCACTACGATCGATGGCGTCGATGGTGACGACCTTCAGCTTCAGCTTGGCCGCGGCCTCCGCCAGCGAACTGCCGGCGGCGCGGGTGTCATCGTAATTGTCGCGCACGTCCAGTAGGATGCGACTTGCCTCGCCCAGCGCCAGATCCTTGCGGATCTGATCGGACACCTCGGCCAGTGGCTTCACCACCTCGGGCTTGATCTCGGTGACGCGCAGCAGCACCGGACCGAAGGCGCCTTGCACGACCTGACTGACTTCATTGGCGTTGAGCGAAAAGGCCGCGTCGGCGACCGCCTTGTCGGCGATCTTGTCCTTGGCAAGCGTGCCGAGCAACGTATCGGCCGGCGTCTTGCCTTCCGCCGTGACAAGCTTGTCGAAAGTAGCGCCGGCCTTGAGCGAATCGAGTGCGGCCTTGGCCGCATCCGGCGTCTTGAACACGAGCTGCTCGACTGTGCGCAGTTCCGGCGTGGTGTAACGCGCCTTGTTCTTGTTGTAGTCGTCGCTGACCTGGCTGTCGGTGACGGCGGTCGTATCCATGATGTCGACGGGTTCGAGGCGGACATAGGAAAATTTGCGGTATTCGGGTGCCGCATATGTCTTCTTGTTGGCTTCGAAATAGGCCGAGAGCACGCTATCGGACGGCGCCGCGATCGGCTCGACCAGTGCCTTGGGCAGCGTCAAATAGTCGATGGTGCGGTCTTCGCCGCGATAGAGCGCAACCGCCTTGAAGAAAGTGTCCGGAGCCTTGAGGCCATCCGAGACCGCCTCGACAATTTGCTGGCGCACGGCCACCTGGGCACGGTTCTTCAAATAGTCCTCGGGCCGCATGCCGATCTGCTGCAGCATATATTCGAACGTTCTGCGGTCGAACTGGCCGCCCGGGCCCTTGAAGGCTGGGTCCTCGCGTGTCAACTCGGCCAGCCGGTCCTTGGAAAGTCCGAGGCCCAGCTTGCGGGCCTGTTCGTCGAGAACGGCACCAGAGACGAGCTGAGCCAACACCTGGTTGTCGACGCCGAGCGCCTTTGCCTGTTCGTGGCTGAGACGTTGGCCGAACTGTTGCGACATGACGGCGAGCTGGCGATCGTAGGCGAGACGGTATTCGTTGATCGATACTTTGGTGCCGCCGGCGGTTATCACCGAATCGTGGCCGGCAAGACCGCTCATCAGCTGTCCGGAAACGCCCCAGACCAAAAAGCTGAGCACCAGCAGCACCAACAGTCCCTTCGCGACCCAGGTGCCTGCCGCGTTTCTCAATATACCAAGCATTTTTACTTCCGATTTATGCGCATTTTCGCATGCGCCGAGTCTGAAACAAGCGCAATAGCGCCCTTCCGGCCCACTGTCGATTGCTTTGTGGCCTGATTTTGGTAGTGAGGGCCAGAGCCCCGATATCATCCGGAGAAGCAAACCCATGACGCCAGGAATTCGCCCGCTCGTCGCCGGCAACTGGAAAATGAACGGCACCAGCGCCTCCCTCAACGAGCTCCGGATGATCGGCAACGGTTTCATGAGCGGACTTGACGCGGAGACCGAAGCGCTGGTTTGCGTTCCCGCAACCCTGCTTGCTCACGCCGCGGAGATCCTGTCACGCACGCCGGTGCATGCCGGCGGTGAGGATTGCCATACCAAGGAGAGCGGCGCCTACACCGGCTGCATATCGGCGGAAATGCTGAGGGATGCCGGTGCGAGCCATGTCATCGTCGGCCATTCCGAATGCCGCGAGCAACGCGGCGAGGATGACGCCACTGTCCAGGCCAAGGCATCCGCCGCATGGCGTGCCGGGCTTGTTGCCATCATTTGCGTCGGCGAAACGCATGAACAGCGTGAAGCGGGCGCCACGCTGGACGTACTGTCGCGGCAGGTCGATGGTTCGGTCCCCCCAAGCGCCACCCCGTCCAACACCATCATTGCCTATGAGCCGGTATGGGCGATCGGCACCGGCCTGACGCCGACGGCCGGCGATGTGGCCGCAGCACATGCACATATCCGCGAAAAGCTATCGGAAAAGCTCGGCGGCGGCGCGGCGAAGATGCGCATTCTCTACGGCGGCTCGGTCAAGCCCTCCAACGCGGTCGAACTGCTCGGCGTCAGGAATGTCGACGGCGCGCTGGTCGGCGGCGCCAGCCTGAAAGCGGCGGATTTTCTCGGCATCGCCGAGGCTTATCGCAATATTGCCTGAAGACATTCGCTCCGCCGGACAGGGCTTCCGGTGCACGAAATCGTTGCAAAGGACGGGTTGCTTCCCATATTCCGGCCACGGGCTTGGAAATGCCGTCAAAGCATTGTATTGAGCCGCCTCCAATTCACCGGTCGTGTCCGCGGCCGGGCAAGGCCTTGCCAGGATAAACTATGGAAACCGTACTGATCGTCATCCATCTCATGGTCGTGCTCGCCCTTGTCGGCGTGGTGCTGCTGCAGCGTTCCGAAGGCGGCGGCCTCGGCATCGGTGGCGGATCCGGCTTCATGACCGCGCGTGGTGCTGCCAATGCCCTGACGCGTGCGACGGCGATCCTGGCGGCCGCCTTCTTCGCCACGTCACTGACTCTGTCGATCGTCGCCCGCTACGGCGAGAAGCCGATCGACATCCTCGACCGCGTGCCGGCGACGTCGGACGGTGCGGGCAAAGGCGTGCTCAACCAGTTGCCCGGCACGACCACCCCGGCGCCCGCCGGCAGCACCACGCCGACGCCGCCTTCCGGCAACGACGCTGCGGCTCCGGCGACTGCCCCGGCCACGGCGCCTGCCGCCGGTTCGACGCCGCCGGCGACCAACGGCACGGCTCCCGCCGCACCGGCGACCCCGCAGGTCCCGAACCAATAGTCTTCCACGCTTGAAACCGCGATCTGTGGTCGTTTGAACACAGTCGCGGCAAATGCAGCAAGATCACGAAGATTCGACGGGGTGAGGCGGGGCCTCGCGCTTGAGGCAGCCGCGCTTATTCGACTATAGATTGCGCGCGGCATTTCCGGCACCCTTGGGGGGCGCTGGGCGACGCCGTGGGCAACAAGCATAGAACGATCGGATCTTCGCCATGCAGCTTCGCAGCTTCATTTTCCTGGGACTTTGCGCCGCACTCGGCATGAGTTCCCCAGCCTTCGCCGGCGTGCCGGCAAATATGGCCGCACAGCCTTCGGCTGAAACAACTTCTGCCATCAACGTCGCCGTCAAGAGTGATGCGTCGCAATTGAAGCTTCTCAAGAAGAAGAAAAACCCGACGCCCGACGACCTCGCCCAGATCAAGAAGATCGAGGCCAAGATCGTTGCCGACAAGGAAGCCGCCAAAGCCAAGGCGCTCGAAGCCAGGAAACTGGCGATGCGCGAGGCGGCAAAGGCCAAGGCCGACGCTGAACGGCAAGCGTTCCTGGCCAAGAAGGGCAAGAGCACGCAGGCAACCCAGGTGGCCGATGCCAAGCCGGCCAAGAAGCTGGTTGCCAAGATCATCGAACCAATCGAACCGATCGCGCCGATCACGCCGATCCAGTCGGCCGAGCCGCTTCCGGCAGAGGCGATGAACATCGCCCTGACCGGCAACAATGGCGAGTTGCGCAGCGAGGTCATCGGCCAGAAGCAGCCGAGCAGCGGCGGTTTGTTCGCCGGTCTCTTCGGCGGTAGCTCTTCCTCTTCGTCGATTTCATATCTTCCCGAGACACGGGCTCTCGACCAGGCTCTCGCCAAGAGGGAAGCCAAGAAGCAGTTCAAGGTGAAGCCGGAATTCGTGCCGCAGGACGTGGAATTCAGCGGTTACGCTGCCGGCACCATCGTTATCGACACCAGCGCGCGCCGCCTCTACCTCGTCGAATCGTCCTCCACCGCGCGCCGCTACGCCATCGCGGTCGGCCGCGACGGCCTGCAGTTCAAGGGTACGGTTGCAGTCGGTGACAAGCAGGAATGGCCGCGCTGGATCCCGACGCTGGACATGCAGAAGCGCGAGCCGAAGCATTACGGCCAGTATAAGGACGGTATGCCCGGCGGTGGCCAGAATCCGCTCGGCGCGCGCGCCATCTATCTCTATGACGGCAAGAAGGACACGCATCTGCGCATCCACGGCACCATTGCGCCGCAGTCGATCGGAACCAGCGCTTCGAATGGTTGCTTCCGCATGATCAACGAGCACGTCATGGACCTTTACAGCCGCGTCAGGGTTGGCACCAAGGTCGTCATCATCTGACGTTTTCGTCATCCTGCCGAAAGGGCCGGCTCAGCCGGCCCTTTTGTTTTGCCTTGTTCACGATCCAAGCGCCTTCTTGGGAAAAAAGCTTCGCGGCGGTTTTTTCTCTGGCGGAATCAATCCGGCCGCGTTAAGCGATGACTCCCATGGCGCGATATGTATTCATCACAGGCGGCGTGGTTTCCTCACTTGGAAAAGGCATTGCCGCAGCGGCCCTTGGGGCTCTCCTGCAGGCGCGAGGCTATCGCGCACGCATCAAAAAACTCGATCCCTACCTGAATGTCGATCCCGGCACGATGTCGCCGTATCAGCATGGCGAAGTCTTCGTCACCGACGATGGCGCGGAAACCGATCTCGATCTTGGCCATTACGAGCGCTTCACAGGCCGCTCCGCCAACCAGCAGGACAACATCACCACCGGCCGCATCTACAAGAACATCATCGAGCGCGAGCGGCGCGGCGACTATCT
The DNA here is from genome assembly GCF_024518695.1 of Mesorhizobium sp. LMG17149. Taxonomy (NCBI): domain Bacteria; kingdom Pseudomonadati; phylum Pseudomonadota; class Alphaproteobacteria; order Hyphomicrobiales; family Phyllobacteriaceae; genus Mesorhizobium; species Mesorhizobium sp. LMG17149. The sequence continues at coordinate 438,916 of NZ_JANIFL010000004.1, read as the reverse complement.
CGGCGCAACCGTGCAGGTCATCCCGCACGTCACCGATGAGATCAAGAATTTCGTTCTCAACGGCAATGACGACTATGATTTCGTGTTGTGCGAGATCGGCGGCACGGTCGGCGACATCGAGGCGATGCCATTCCTGGAAGCTATTCGCCAGCTCGGCAACGACCTGCCGCGCAACAACGCCGTCTACGTCCATCTGACGCTGATGCCCTACATCCCGACGGCAGGCGAGCTGAAGACCAAGCCGACTCAGCATTCGGTCAAGGAGCTGCGCGGCATCGGCATCGCGCCCGATATCCTGCTGGTCCGTGCCGACCGCGCCATTCCCAAGGAAGAGCGTAGGAAACTGTCGCTGTTTTGCAATGTGCGCGAAAGTGCCGTGATCCAGGCGCTCGACGTGCCGCATATCTACGATGTGCCGATGGCATACCATAGGGAAGGGCTCGACTCGGAAGTGCTGGCCGCCTTCGGCATCGATCCGGCGCCGAAGCCGCGCATGGAGCCTTGGCAGGCGGTATCCAACCGCATCCACAATCCGGAAGGCGAGGTCACCATCGCTGTGGTCGGCAAGTATACCGGCCTCAAGGACGCCTACAAATCTCTGATCGAGGCGCTCTCGCATGGCGGCCTTGCCAACCACGTCAAGGTCAAGCTCGACTGGATCGAATCGGAGATCTTCGAAAAAGAGGATCCGACGCCCTGGCTGGAAAAGGTGCATGGCATCCTGGTCCCAGGCGGCTTTGGCGAGCGCGGTGCGGAAGGCAAGATCCTGGCGGCGAAGTTCGCGCGTGAGCGCAAGGTGCCGTATTTCGGCATCTGCTTCGGCATGCAGATGGCCTGCATCGAGGCAGCGCGGTCGCTGGCCGGCGTCGAACATGCGTCTTCGACCGAGTTTGGTCCGACCGAGGAACCGGTGGTCGGCCTGATGACCGAATGGCTGAAAGGCAACATGCTGGAGAAGCGCCGCGAAACCGGCGATCTCGGCGGCACGATGCGGCTCGGCGCCTATCAGGCCGAGCTCGCCAAGGGCTCCAAGATCGCCGAAATCTATGGCGACACACAGATTTTCGAGCGCCATCGCCACCGCTACGAGGTCAATGTCGACTACAAGGAGCGGCTCGAGGATTGCGGCCTGGTGTTTGCCGGCATGTCGCCCGACGGCGTGTTGCCGGAAACGGTCGAATACCCGGACCATCCGTGGTTCATCGGCGTGCAGTATCACCCGGAATTGAAAAGCCGGCCGCTCGAGCCGCATCCGCTGTTCGCCAGTTTCATCGAGGCGGCCGTGGAGCAGAGCCGGCTGGTGTAGCGATCAGGTCGGGCGGCAATGCAGACCTATGTCGCACTACTTTACAGTATCATCCTGGCTGAGGGGCGACGGGTCGTCATGGCCGACCTCAAGGCCATGGCCGAAGAGCTCGGGCTGAACAACCCGCGCACGCTGGTGGCGACGGGCAATCTGGTCTTCGAGGCACCGGCAACTGATATCGCCGACCTCGAACAGTGGTTGGAGGCAGCCTTTGAGAAAACCTTCGGCCGCCATGTCGACATTATCGTGCGCGGTGCCGAAGACTGGCTGAAGCTTGCTGCCGGCAATCCGTTTCCGGTGGAATCGAATGCGACCGCGGATCAGGTGGCGGTGCGCGTGATGCGTAAGCCTGCGCCCGAGGAGGCCGTGACGGCACTGCAGGCCTATGCCGCCGAGGACGAGAAAGTGACTTCGCTCGGCGGCGACATCTGGGTCGTCTTTTCGCGAGAGAGGCCAAGTTCGCGGCTGCTCGCGGCAATGAACCACAAGCGCATGGGCATCGGCACGTCGCGCAACTGGAACACGGTGCGCAAATTGGCCGAGATGATCGGGTAGTTGGGGCGGCTTTGCGCCGCCCCTGATGATGCTCGTCAGGCTTTCGCGGTCTTGGCGCCTGCGCCCAGAGCGGCGGTGCGCAGCACGTAGTAGATAATGCCGGCGATCGCCACGCCGAAGAACCAGCCATAGACACCCCACCAGGACGGCAGCCAGTTGGTGAAGTTGGGCAGGATCGACGAGAAGATGGCGCCGATGCCTGCTGCGATGAATGCATTGACGTGCCAGCCGCCCTGGAAACGGAACTCGCCGTCCTCGCGGTAGAGCGCCTCGACGTCGACCTCGCCCTTCCGGATCAGGTAGTAGTCGACCATCATCACGCCGAAGATCGGCCCCATTGTCGCGCCGATGATGTTGACGAAGGAAGCGGCACTGCCTTCCCACGGCGCGAAGGGGTAAAGCAGCAGGGCAATCACGGCCGCGATATAGCCGCCCTTCTTGAAGTCGATCTGCCTGGGAAAGACGTTGGAGAAGTCGAAGGCCGGCGAGACGAAGTTTGCCACCACGTTGATGCCGAGGGTTGCCACGGCAAAAGTCAGGGCTGCGAGCGCTGCCAGGAACCAGCTGTCGAATTTCGCCGAGATCTGGTCGGGATGCAGCAGCACTTCGCCATAGACATCAAAGGCGGCAATGGTGGTGACGCCGGCGACCAGCGAAAACAGGATCAGGTTGATCGGCAGGCCCCAGATGTTGCCCTTGCGCAGCGATGCCTTGTCCGGCGCGTAACGGGCGAAATCGCAGAAGTTGAGATAGAGCGCCGAGAAATAGGTGACCCAGATTGCCGCCACCGCAAACAGCGAGGTCCACGATCCCGGCGTGCCCGGCACGCCCGCGTCCTTCGTCTTGTCCAGCAGCACGTCCATCGGGATATCGCTGGTGAAGGCAAATCTCCCGGATTTGACGCAGAGATAGATCGCCAGGATCAGCATCATCACCCAAACCGCGGGGCCGGCCCAGTCCTGGAAGCGGCGCACCGTTTCCATGCCGTTCTGGATGATCAGCAGTTGCAGCCCCCAGATGACCACGAAGCAGATCACCTCCAGGCCGGTATGGCCGAGGAAATGCGTGCTGGCGTTGAAATCGGCGAACCATTGCGTGCGGATCAGCAGCGCCACGATCGCGCCCGAGGCGGCGGCTGTCTGCGCGCCGTACCAGAAACAGGCGACGATGGCGCGCACCAGTGCCGGTATGTTGGCGCCCCAGATGCCGAAAGAGGCGCGGGCAAGCACGGGGTAGGGCACGCCCGTCTTCACGCCGGCATAGCCGACCATGTTCATCAGCACATAGATGATCAGCGATCCGATGCCGATGGCGATGATGAAATTGACGAAGCCGCCGCAAAACAGGAACAGACTGGCGGCAAGATAGTAGCCCCAAAGGCTGTGGACGTCCGATGTCCAGACGTTGAAGATCGAGAATGGTCCCCAGTTTCGAACTTTGGCCGGAGCCAGATCCTCGTTGTACAGATCAGGTGAAGCACCCTGTATCGTCATGGCAATGTTCCCCTTTTGCAGCACGCGCCCTCACGCGTTGGCCGCGTGCAGGTTAAGCCTGCCGCAGGGGAACCGACAAGCAACCTATTTGCCGGCTTTGGCCTTAAAGATATTCAATGAGAACTGCGATTATCGATGCAAGGTGATGGTGGGTCATCGCTGAACCCGGCACGGATGATTCGAAGTTCGACGCTGGGCTTCCAATGTGAAGCGGTGGCTGCCGACATCTTCGGTAGGGGGCCCTAAGCGATGGCCATCACCTGCTTGTGGTCCGCGACTTCAGCGAGCAGCCAATCCTGAAACAGGCCGGTGCCTGGTTTGTTGCCGATGCTGCGACGCTGATGCAGGTAAATGCCGGCCGGATAGGTGTGGCGGACATGGAACGGCGCGACCAGTTTGCCTTGCTGCAGAAAATCTTGCGCCATGATCGTGTCCGCAAGCGCTATTCCGGCGCCATTGATCGCTTCGCGCATGATCAGGGTGCAATCATCGAGTGTTGTGCTGGATTTTGGCGTCGTTTCCAGAACGCCTTCCTGCTCCAGCCAACGCTTCCATCTCATGGTTTCGCATTCATGGATCAGATGATGATTGACCAGATCGGCCGGCGATCGCAGCGGCACAGGCCCCTCCAAAAGCGAAGGCGCACAGACCGGGGTCAAAAGCAGCGGGATCAGCAGCGTCAAAGCCGGGCCGGCCTTGTAGACGAACTCGTCGACAATGGCCAAATCGAAGTTGGCGCGCTTGCCTGAAGTGGAGATCTCCAGATCCACCGACGGATGCAACCGGCGAAAGTTCGGCAACCGGTCCGCCAGCCAAAGGTTCAGAACGGTGGGCACGCACAAGACCCGGACCCGTTGGATCTTGCCGTGGCGCGACCCCTCGGAGAGGCTGACGTCATCGGTGGCGCGCCAGATGGCTTCGAACGCCTCCGAGAGGCTGCGCGCATAGTAGGAGCCCCGGATGGTTGGCGTTATCTGGCGAAAACCGCGTTCGAACAGGTCCTGGCCAAGATTTCGTTCAAGCGCGCGGATGTGGCGGCTGACAGCCGAGGGTGTCAGATGCAGTTCTTCCGCCGCGTCCTTGACGCTGCCGAGGCGAGCGGCGGCCTCGAAAGCGCGCATGCCATTGAGTGAGGGAAGGGCCATTGGACGATCATGAATTGTCAGTTGAGTTTTTGTCAATCGACATGGGCAGAATTCGCGTTTGATCGCCTGCCCCGTTAGGGGATACCCAGAGGACAAGAGCAATTAAGTCGTCTCAAGCGACCGTTTGGGAACACCGGTACCATACCATCGACGGCTGAGACCGGCTTGACCAGTCTCACCTGTGGAGAGCGAAGCTTTGCTCGGTATCGCCGCAATTGGAGAGAGCGCCAGCCTATGCCTCAATCGCCAGCGCCGGTCTTCGAAGCTGCGGACGAGATTTCCGCGGAAACCTCCGTCGTCGTGATTTTGCAAACTGCCCAACCAGGCTTTGGTCCCCGGGCAGCGGCTCTGGACGCTGAGATGAGCGGGATCGTGTCACGTGCTTGCTCCGACCCGGCCGCCTTGGCCGAATCCGGCACCTGCATCGATCTCATCGCCCCGCAAACAGTATCGACCAAGCGTGTGGTCGTCCTGGCCTTGGGCAAAGCCGAAGCCGTAACCACCCTCTCGTTGGCGCGCGCCGGCGGCTTGCTGGCCGCACATCTGGAAGGCAAGGGGGAATGCGCGGCCACTCTGGTCCTGGACCCCATCGCTGGCATTGAACTATCCGGCGCCGAAATCCTGGCGCGTGTCGCGCTTGGCATGCGGCTGCGCCGCTATCGTTTCGACATGCGCAACCGGCGGCAAGGCGCGGGGGCGGATCGAACCTTGCGGGTGAAACTGGTCGGGGCTGGCGGCCCGGATCTGACCGCGGCGCTGGCGCGGATCAATGCCATCGCCGACGGCGTGGAATATGCACGCACCCTGGTCAACCTGCCGCCAAACCATCTCCATCCCGACAATTTTCACGATCATCTTGAGCCCCTGCGTGAAGCCGGCATCGACATCGAAATGCTTGATGCCGCGCAACTGAAGGAGCTCGGCATGAACGCGCTCCTGGCCGTTGGGTCGGGCTCGGCGCGTCCGCCACGGGTCGCTGTCCTGCGCTACCGCGGCAAGGGTGCTCCCGCCCAACCACTCGCTTTCGTCGGCAAAGGCGTCTGCTTCGATTCGGGAGGCCTCTGCATCAAGGGCGGAGCGCAGATGTTCGACATGAAAGCCGACATGGGCGGAGCGGCGGCTGTGGTCGGCCTGCTGATCGCGCTCGCCCGGCAAGGCAGCCCGGTACACGTTGTCGGTGTTCTCGGCATCGCCGAGAACATGCCATCGGGCACCGCGCTCAAACCGCGCGACATCATCACCACGGCCTCGGGACAGACAGTGGAAGTGTTCGACACGGATGCGGAGGGACGCCTGCTTCTGGCCGACTGCCTCTACTATGCAGCCACGCGCTTCAACCCTTCGGTGATCGTCGATCTGGCAACGCTGACCTATTCGGTGACGCGTGGCCTGGGGTCGATATTCGCAGGCCTATTCAGCACCGACGATGCCATCGCTTCACAGATGATCGCGGCCGGAGAAACGGTCGGCGAGCGGTTCTGGCGGCTGCCGCTCGACCGGGCCTATGATGAGGGTCTGCAATCGCCGTTCGCGGACCTCAGGCATCATGCCAAGGACATGGAAGACGGCGACGCTCCCTATGCGGCGGCCTTCCTGCGTCACTTCACGGAAGACCGCCCCTGGGTGCATCTCGACATCGCCAGCAAGGAACTGACCGACACCGATCGGCCTCTGGGCAGGCAAGGCGCCACGGCATTTGGCGTGCAGATGCTGGAAGAGTGGGTGCAGGTCACCCGCAACATGAGTTAGGGCGCCTGCCGTCACGGACAAATACAAGATGCCTTCAACCGCACTGGGAACTGGGATGTCATCTGAGATCATAGGCATGGAAGGACGGGCCGCTTTCGACGCCTACGAGACCTGGTATCGGGTCAGTGGCGAACTCGGTGGCGAAAAGGCGCCTGTGGTGATCCTGCATGGCGGCCCGGGCGTCGCTCACAACTATGTCGATGCCTACAAGCTTCTTGCGCGAAGGGATCGCGCCGTCATCCACTACGACCAGTTGGGCTGCGGCAATTCCACCTTGCTGCCTGAGAAAGGCGCCGATTTCTGGACACCTGGGCTGTTCATCGACGAGCTTGAAAACCTGGTCGACCATCTCGGCATTCGGACGGGCTTCCACGTCCTCGGCCAGAGCTGGGGCGGCATGCTGGGCGCCGAATATGCCGTGACGCGGCCGCAGGGCCTGAAGTCGCTGACCATCGCCAACTCGCCGGCTTCCATGAAACTGTGGGTCGAAGAGGCCAACCGGTTGCGTGCGGACCTACCCGCGGACGTGCAGGAGACACTGACCCGACACGAGCAGGCCGGCACGACAAACGATGCGGCGTACCAGGCGGCGACGATGGTGTTCTACGAGCGGCATGTCTGCCAGGTCGTGCCTTTCCCGTCCGAAGTCACGGAAAGTTTCGCCCAGGTCGTGCGCAATCCGACCGTCTATAATCTGATGAATGGGCCAAACGAGTTCCACGTCATCGGAACGCTGAAGAACTGGAGCATCGTCGACCGTCTGCCGGCCATCGATGTTCCCACCCTGATCATCTCCGGACGTCACGACGAGGCCACGCCCGCGACCGTGCAGCCCTACAAGGACGGCATCAAGGGGTCTCGCTGGGAGATATTCGAGCATTCCAGCCACATGCCGCATGTCGAAGAGCAAGATGCGTGCATGCGGGTGGTGGGAGACTTCCTGGACCACAACGACAATTGAAGAAAAGGGGAATGAAGACATGAAGAAACTGCTTCTGGCGGCAACAGCCGCGGCATTGCTGGCCGGTACATGGCTGGCCCCGGCACAGGCCGAATATCTCAAGGAGCACCGAGGCGGCACCATCCGCCTGCTGGCCCGCTCCGCGGCCGGAACGCTCGATCCGCACATCAATTACACGGACCAGGGCTGGCAGATGTACCAGCCGATCTATGACGGCCTGGTAGCCTTCCGCAAGGCCGAGGGTATGGACGGCTTCACCATCGTTCCCGATCTGGCCGAGGCGTTGCCCCAGGTCAGCAATGACGGCAAGACCTTCACCTTCAAGCTGCGCAAGGGCATCAAGTTCTCCAGTGGCCAGGATCTTGGCGTGAAGGACGTCGTCGCTTCTTTCCAGCGCATCTTCAAGGTTTCCGGACCCACCTCCGGCACGTTCTATGCCGGCATCGTCGGTGCCGACAAATGCCTGGCCGACACCAAGAGCTGCACGCTGGAAGGCGGCGTTGTCGGCGACGAAGCGGCCGGCACCATCACCATCAACATCACCAAGCCGGATGCCGAGCTGCTCTACAAGCTCGCCTTGCCGCATGCCGTGGTCCTGCCGGCGGACACGCCCGCCGAAGACATGGGCTCCAAGCCCATTCCCAGCACCGGCGCGTACATGATCTCCGCCTTCGACCCGAACAAGGGCATGACGGTTTCCCGCAACCCCAATTTCAAGCAGTGGAGCGAAGAAGCCCAGCCGGACGGCTATCCGGATGTCGTCCAATATGATTTCGGCCTGTCCGAAGAGGCAGCCGTCACCGCGATCCAGAACGGCGAAGCGGACTGGATGTTCGACGCTCTGCCCAGCGATCGCCTGGGCGAACTGGGCAGCAAGTCCATGGACCAGCTGCACATCTCACCGCTTTCGGCTTGGTGGTACGCGCCGCTGAACAACCGTCTCGCACCCTTCGACAATGAAAAAGCCCGCCAGGCCGTTGCCTATGCGATCGATCGCAACACGCTGGTCAAGCTGTTCGGCGGCAAGGTGCTGGCCTCGCCGGTCTGTCAGGTCCTACCCCCGGACTTCCCCGGCCATGAAGACTATTGCCCCTTCACCAAGAATCCGGGCGCCAAATGGTCGGCTCCTGATCTCGACAAGGCAAAGCAGCTCGTCGAGGACTCCGGCACCAAGGGCCAGAAGGTGACGATCATCGTCGAGGACACCGCCATTTCGCGGTCCATCGGCGTCTATCTGCAGAGCGTTCTGACCAGCATCGGCTATGTCGCCGACGTCAAGCCGATCTCGTCCAATATCCAGTTCACCTACATTCAGAACACCAACAACAAGGTGCAGATGTCCGTTACCCAATGGTACAAGGACTATCCTGCGGCTTCGGACTTCCTGAACATCCTGTTCAGCTGCGCCTCCTTCCGTGAAGGTTCGGATGCCTCGATCAACATCGCCGGCTTCTGCGACAAGGAAATCGACGCCAAGATGCAAAAGGCATTGGACCTCGGCGTCACCGATCAGAAAGCCGCCGACAAAATGTGGGCTGAAATCGACAGGCAAGTCACCGACAAGGCACCCGCCGTTGGCCTCTTCACGCCGAAGCGGCTTGACTTTGTCAGCAAACGTCTCGGCAATTTCAAGTTCAACCGGCAGTTCAACTGGATGATCACCCAATCCTGGGTGCAGTGATGGCCTGGGTGCAGTAACGAACCGCGGAGGGGCACGTCCGTGTCGAACGTAGCTGTCGCCGCGCCGCGCAAGACGCGAGGGCCCTGGGCCGTCGCGTTTGCGAAGCTGGCAAGGGACAGGGCTGCCATGGCGTCGCTGGCCGTGTTCCTCCTCATCGTCCTTGCCTGCCTCAGTGCGCCTCTTTATGCAAAATGGGCAGGCGTGGACCCCTTCGCCTCGACGCTCGACGCCGTCGTCCAGATCGACGGTGCCGACGTTCCGGTGATGGAACAATCGACGGAAGGGCTGGGGCTTGGCTACACACCGCTCGGCCCGACCTGGCGGCTGGGCAATTATTTCCTCGGCGCCGACAGCCAGGGGCGCGATGTCATGGCCAGGATGCTCTATGGCGGGCTGAGCTCATTGCTGATCTCCGGAGCAGCCACCATCTTCACCCTGATCCTGGGCACGGCGGCGGGATTGATCGCCGGCTATTTCGGCGGCGTTACCGACACGGTGCTGTCGCGGTTCCTCGACATACTGTGGGCGTTCCCGATCTATCTGCTGGCGATTTCGCTCTCCATCGTCACCATCGCGCATGGCATCACGATCGGACCGATCCAGATCGAGTCCGGCAGTCTGTGGCTGCCTGTCATCATCATCGGCATCGTCTACGTGCCCTACGTGGCCCGCCCAATACGCGGGCAGGTTATGGCGCTGCGCAAAAGCGAGTTCGTGCTGGCCGCGATCAATCTGGGCGTGCCGGGGTGGCGCATCCTGTGGCGCGACATCCTGCCCAACGTCACCACCACGCTCATCGTCTTCGTGCCGCTGATGATGGCGCTGAACATGCTTACGGAATCAGCCCTTTCCTTCCTTTCGATCGGCGTGCAGCCGCCGGCCGCGAGCTGGGGCACCATCATCCAGGACGGACAGGCGCTGCTTTACACCAGGCCATTGGTGGCGCTGGTGCCGGGCCTGGCGATCGCGGTTTCCGTCATGGCGCTCAATGTCTTCGGCGACGGCCTGCGCGACGCGCTCGATCCGCGCTCCAAGGTTCGGCTGGGGCGCGACTGATGATCTACGCAATCCTGCGCCGGTTCGGCCAGATGCTGTTCGTGATGTTCGGCATCTCGGTCATCGTCTTCCTGATTTTCTTCGCAACGCCGGGCGCCGACCCGGCTGCGCGCATCGCCGGCCGCAATGCATCGCCCGAAGTGCTGGAGGCGGTACGCCACAGCTTCGGCTTCGACCGGCCGCTCTACGTGCAATATGTGACGATGATGGAGAAGATCTTCGTCACCGGCGATCTGACCTCCTTCGTCAATCGTGGCTGGAAGGTGGTGCCGGCGGTCATGGATTCGATCCCGGTCACGCTCTCGCTGGTGTTTGGAGCGGCGATCCTGTGGGTGGTCGTCTCCATCATCATCGGCATCGCCGCCGCCGCCACGCGCGGCAGCTGGCTGGACAAGCTGCTGATGGCGCTAGGGCTGCTCGGCATTTCCATGCCGGTCTACTGGCTGGGCGAGGTGATGAACCTGATCACCCAGAGCCGCTACCACGACAGCTGGGCGTTCTCCTGGGTGCCGCCGCTCGGCTACAAGAATTTCTCCGACGATCCGAAGGGCTGGTTCCTGACCCTGGTCATTCCGTGGATCACACTGTCCATTCTCTATATCGGTATTTACGGGCGCGTGCTGCGCGCGGCAATCATCGAATCCCTGCAGGAAGACTATATCCGCACGGCCCGGGCCAAGGGGCTGTCGGAGACCCGCATCCTGCTGCGCCATGCCTTGCGCACGTCGCTCATCGCATTCGTCACTCTGTTCGGCCTGGACTTCGGTGCGCTGGTCGGAGGCTCAGCCCTGCTGACGGAGGTGGTGTTCGGGCTGCACGGCATCGGCAAGCTCACTTACGACGCTCTGCAGAATCTCGATCTGCCGATGATCATGGCAACCGTGATGTATGCGTCCATGTTCGTGGTCATCGCCAATGCGGTCGTCGATTTCGTCTACATCCTTCTCGATCCGCGCCTGAGGACATCATGATACTGTCGGTGCGCGACCTCAGAGTTTCCTTCCGCACAAATGATGGCCTGGTGCGGGCCATCGATGGCGTTTCCTTCGACCTTAAGGAGAGCGAAATCCTCGGCGTCGTCGGTGAGTCCGGTTCCGGCAAGACCGTGTCGCTGCTGGCCGTCATGGGTCTCATCACCGATCCCAACGCCACCATCGAAGGGTCGATCCGCTACAAAGGCCGCGAACTCGTGGGACTGCCCGCGCGCGAGCTCAGGCGGCTGCGCGGCAACGAGATCGCGATGATCTTCCAGGATCCGATGACGGCGCTGACGCCTGTCTACACGATCGGCTGGCAGATCGCCGAACAGATCCGCGCGCATCGCAACATCAGCAAGTCCAAGGCGATGGAGCGCGTGGAGGAACTGCTGGCCGAGGTGAATTTTCCCAACCCGCACGAGGCGATGTCGCGCTACCCGCACCAACTGTCCGGAGGCATGCGTCAACGGGCGGTGATCGCAATGGCTTTGTCCTGCAATCCGGCGCTTCTGGTGGCTGACGAACCGACCACGGCGCTCGACGTCACCGTACAGGCCGGCATTCTCGATCTGGTGCGCAAGCTGCGCGCGACGCACAAGTCGGCGGTCGTCTTCATCACACATGACATGGGCGTGGTCTCCGAACTCGCCGACCGGGTCATGGTCATGTATGCCGGCCGCGTGGTGGAGCGCGGCAGTCGCATGGAACTGTTTTCCGATCCGCGACACCCCTATACGCGCGCGCTGCTGGGTTCGATCCCGCCGCTGACCGGCGAAAAACCACGGCGCTTGCCGGCCATTCCCGGTTCGCCGCCGTCATTGCTGCGATTGCCGCAGGGCTGTGCGTTCGGTCCGCGGTGCCCGGTTCACTACGAGCCCTGCCAGGCCGGCAAGCCCGACCTCGGGAGCGGCACCCATGCCGCGGCATGCTTCAGGGTGGCACAGGCATGAGCGGACCGATGATCGACAAGAACCGCCCAATCCTCGAGACGCGTTCGCTGGGCAAGCGCTTTTCCATCGGCAGCCGTTTCTCCGCCGAAGGCAAGCGAACCGTTCATGCGGTCGACAATGTTTCCCTGACCGTGTGGCGCGGCGAGACGGTCGGGCTGGTCGGCGAATCCGGATGCGGCAAGTCCACGCTGGCGCGTTGCCTGGTGAGGCTCTACGACATATCGGACGGCGAGCTTCTGTTCGAAGGCAACGACATAACCTCCAAGTCGCTGTCCGAACTCAGGCCGCTTCGGCGCCGCCTGCAAATGGTTTTCCAGGACCCGTCGGCGTCGCTCAATCCGCGCCGGCGCGTCGGCGACCTGGTGGCCGAGCCGCTGCGCATCCATGGCAGGCTCTCGTCGAGCGAGATCACCAAACGCGTGGCGGAACTGTTCGACCTTGTCGGCTTGCTGCCGGATCACGTCATGCGGTTTCCGCACGAATTTTCCGGCGGACAACGCCAGCGCGTCGGCATCGCGCGGGCTATTGCATTGAATCCGGACCTCGTGGTCCTGGACGAACCCGTCTCCGCGCTCGACGTGTCGGTGCAGGCACAAATCGTCAACCTGCTTGCCGATCTGCAGGAGAAGCTCAATCTCACGTACATCTTCATCGCCCACGACCTGTCGGTGGTGCGCCAGGTGTCGACCCGCATAGCGGTCATGTATCTCGGCTCGATCGTCGAAGAAGGGCCGGCGGAAGACGTGTTTGCAGCACCGGCCCATCCCTATAGCCAGGCGCTGATTTCGGCGGTTCCCGTCGTGGAGACGACGCCGGGTGGGACGCGCAAGCGCATCATCCTCACCGGCGACGTACCGAGCCCTCTGAACCCTCCAACGGGCTGCCGTTTCCATCCCCGATGCCCAATCGCGGCGGAGCGCTGCCGTTCGGAGCGGCCACAGTTACGGGAATACCGACCCGGTCGCAAAGTCGCCTGCCACTTCCCGACAATGTAGGCGACACTCACCACCGCACGGGTGATCGCCTTCGCCTGACAGATTTCTAAAAGATTCCATTCTTTATCTGGAACCAACCGGCTGTTGGCGCGTTTGGTGGGGTTCGATCGAGCGCATTGCGGTCGACCGGGAGGAAACGATGGATCAATTGCATTTCTTTTCGCCCGTGCGGATTTCGCGCGGGCAGGGACACCCTGCGGAAGAAATCGATAGTGTTGCCGAAGCCATGATGTTCTTGCGGAAATGGCCGACGGGACGGCGCGGTCCGGTTTATCAGTGCGCGCTGAATTGTTGCTCGGCCGCCTTGTCGGGCCAGATGTCGGCCGAGGAAGCAAGGAAAGCGTTCACCGGCTTTGCCCGCATCACGCGCCTTCTCGATGACGACATGGCGTTGCCGGTGCCCGGCGAAGGCGAGGCAAGGGTGCACGCGTTGCGGCGATAGGCTGTTGTCCTGACGGACCTACAAGGTCTCGCGCTGCAGCGGGGCGAGTCTTGTTGTGCAATGCGCTCGGTCTGGCGGGTCGAAAGTTCGTCTTGCGTGGCACACTTTCACAGCGGACGCTCGTCGTTCATGCTTACTTCAGTCACGAGCTTGCGGCGAAGCGCCATCGTGTAGTCGTCTGGCCCCTTCGGCGTCATGACGAAGGCCTGGGAACCGCCAATGACCGATCTGGCAAAATAGGATGCCAGAGGTTCGTCGGGATTCTCATCCTCCGTCGGGATGGCGATGGCATTGATCGTATATCCCTTGGCTATGGCGTTCGACCTGCTCGGCTGGACGGGAAGCCCGTCGTTGTTCTCGCCATTGGAGGAGATATCGATGACTTTCTTGGCCGCCTTTCCCGGAAACTGGTCGAGCAGGAGACTGCCGATGTCGATAGCCGAGGAAACGGATGTTCCGCCTCGCCCTCTGCGGATGAAGCCGGTATCGCCTTTCCTGCTGATCACCGCAGCCGCCGCTTTGGCATCTTCCAGTCCGCAGATGCTTGTCCACGGCAGCACGACGCGTGCGTGTCCGGGGCTCGACCATTCAAAATAGGCAACGCCGATGCAGCCGACATAATTCCGGCTGATGGCGGCGATGATCTCTGGCGAGGTGAGTGCCGCGGCATGTCCCTCGCGTTGCATATCGGCGATCTTCGGATCGATCGACGACGAGAAATCGACCGCGAACACGATAGCGACGTCAACGTTCGCGGCATGGGCAGAGATCGCCCAAAACATCGAAGCTGCAAGTATCCCTGTCACTCTCGAGATTGAACCGGCCGGCGTCAGAATGCCCCAACCTGTCGTCCGTACCCGTTCGCGAAAGGATAGGGGGCCGGCGTCCTGATGATACACGCTGCCAAACATGTCATTCTCCATCTCGACATCCGGTCGTTTCAAACGCGAGCTCAACATGTGGAAATCTGGCGGATCGCCTTGGTGCCCACGCCGAACAGCAGCAGATCGGCCTTGGTCCACAAGAGATAACAGCCGAGCAAGGTCAGTGGCATGGCGAGGGCCGCGAAGGAGCCGCCCGACCAGACTTCAGGCAAAGCACGGCCGAGGGCCACTGTCGTCGCCAGCATTGCAGGCAACCGGCTGGCGAGCACCGCACTGCGGAACGGATCGGGCCAAGCGGCCGGCCACATCGGAATTGGCGTGCCGGGCCTGTGGAAGGTGCTGCCGAATTTGCCGAGCGCATGCAGCAGGCCGGAGGTCGCCGCAAGCAATGGATCGCCGAGCAGCAACAGGGCAATGCCGAGCCCGATCGCCCCTAGGCCCGACAGGAAGTCGCCCAGACGGTTGAGGGCGGGATCGGGAGCATCCGGCCTTGCCCAGGCCCGGTGATAGGCCTCGCCGCCCCAGAAGAAGACCAGGGTGGTCAAGGTCAGCGCAACAGTGCCATGGCTGCCAGCGAAGTATTCGATCACCGCCATGGTAACGCTGCTTCCCTCATGCAAATCGACCGGCGCGGTGGCAATCTGGATGGCGAGACCGACAATGAGGCCGAGCGCGTTACCGCTGTTGTAATAGCCGCCCGGTCCCTTCATGCGGGCGCGAAGCGCCGATACCAAATGTGCGATAGGAAGAAGGATCGTCCGCGCGTCCATCACTGCGCCCCCACGATAAGTCCTGCCGCCATCGGCAAGGCCACCGCCGCCTGGCTGATCGACGCCACTGGCCCGGTGTCGGGCGGCAGCCGGGGCCGGAATAGGTTTCGCATCACCGGCAAGGGTCATCACATTCCTCCACTGGACCTGAATTGTTGGGGTGACGATCGCCTGCCCAATTTGCGGCGGCAGCTGCAAAGGCAGGGGCCCCGTCGAAGGGTTGAACCGAAGCGGTTCGCAAGGACGTGCGTGCCTGCGGCGCTCGGTTCGACAGTGCCACGGACAGGATCGCACCCAGAATGATGGCGGCACCCAATGCGCTCGCGGACGAGCTCCGCTCGCCGAGAAAGATCGCCGCGCCCAGCGCCCCGAAAACGCTTTCTGCGCTGACGATCACGGCGGCGTGGCTGGCCGGCGTAAAGCGAAGGGCAACCGTCTGTATGCCGAAGGCAATCGCAGTGGAGAACACGCCGAGGATCGCCAGTTCCGGGCCAGCTGCGAATGCGGCGGTCAACGACAGATTGCCTTGCACTGCGCCGAGCGGCAGGGCGAAGGCGGCGGCGCCGAAGAACTGTGTCGCGGCTGCGGTGAACGGCCGCGCATGCACCTGCATGTGCCGGCCCAGTTCGACTGCCCAGAGCGCATAGCAGGCAGCCGAGAGGACAGCGGTGAGATCGCCACTGCTGAACCCGGCAATCCCATCCGACAACAGCAGGGCTCCAACAACGGTCAGCCCGGCGGCGACCGTGAGACTCGCTGTCGGACGTTCGCCTACGAGAAACCAGGCGGCTAGCGGTGTCATTACCGTTGCCGTGCTGACCAGGAAGCTCGCATTGGTGACGGAGGCGCCGAGATAGCAAAGCTGCTGGAGCGTGATGGAGATGGCAAACAGCGCGCACACCTTGGCCAAGCTGGAAAAATAGTCCGGCCCGAGCGGAAGCCGCCTCTCCATCAAGACAAAGGGCAACACAAGCAGGCCGCCGATCAGGCAGCGCAGACCCACCGCACTCAGCGCGTCGAGATGCACAAGCACCATCTTTTGCGAGACATTGCCGAAGCCCCACAAAGCGGCTGCGAATAGCAGCAGCAAATTGGCTCTTGTCCTGGACACGCGTCCCCCTCGAACCAAGCCTTTCGTTGACTTGGTCACTTTAATTTAGCAAAGCCTAAACAGCCTGCCGTTACGGCAGCGCTTGAGCGCGAAGGCCGACTGTTGCGAAGCGTTAGTTTTGAGTTAGGATTTCGTCAGGCTGGGATAGCAAATGCAAAGTGAGGACAGGGGCGCTGCAAATAGAATCTCACTCTTCGGCGGTTTCCGGATTGAAAATGAAACGACCGGTCCGCTTCGGCTGACCGGGAAACGAGGGCCGGCAATCATCGCCTATCTGGCCCGGTGTCCGGGCATGGCGGCGACGCGGGAGAGGCTGGCTGACCTCCTATGGGGCGACAGCGACGGCGAACATTCGCGCAACAGCCTTCGGCAAGCCCTCAGCGTCCTGCGCCAGGATCTGGCGCGAGAGGGGGTGGATCTCATCCATTCCAGCGGTGAGCTGATCGCCCTGAGGCCAGAGGCCTTTCAAGTCGACGTGGAGAAGTTCGAAACGGGTCTCTCGGCCCGTTCCGCTCAGGACCTCGCGAAGGCCTTGGCGAACTACACCGGGCCCTTCCTCGACGGGCTTTATCTGGGAAGCAATGCGTTCGATGACTGGATCACATCGGAACGCGACAGGCTGCTCGGCCGCGCGCTTGAGTCCTTCGAAAAACTGGCCCGTCTCGTCGACCCCGATGCCGGGCTGATCCTGGCCGATCGTATTCTGACCATGGAACCGACACGGGAAGAATCCTATCGGCTCAAGATGGAATTGCTGCTCGCATGCGGGCAACGCGACAGGGCAATCAGGACATACGAAGCCTGCAGAAGCATGCTGAAGAAGGAGTTCGGCGTCGAAGCCGGCCCTGAAACGCGGGCGCTTTGGCAATCTCTGTTGCTTGCCGCCGATGACGCTTCAAATGTGCAGTCGACAAGTGGTGTTCCGGCCAGCCAGCGCCTTGGGCGTCCGTCCATCAGCGTTGCCGACTTCGTCAATCTGACTGGAAAGCAAGGCGACGACTTTTTCGCCAAGGGACTTGTCCAGGACATCACGACGGCCCTGTCCGAAGTGGCCGACTATGTCGTGCTCGCCGCGCTTCCGCCCGAGAAGAGCGGCCCGGGCGAAGAAGCCAAGACGCCAGGGATACTCCGGCCGCGATATATGCTCAGCGGCAGTGTCCAGAGATCCGGCAATGGGTTGAGGGTGAATGTCCAACTCGTCGATGCCGCCGGCGGCCACCACGTCTGGGCCCAGAAGTTCGACGGCCACTCCGAGAACGCGCTCGAATTCCAGGACAGGATCGCACAGTCTGTTGTTCTTGCCGTGATCCTCGAACTTCAACTGACCAACTGGAAGGTTCGAGACAAAAGCCCGCCGGGCACCCCTGAAGTGCGCAGGCTGGTCAACGAAGCTCTCATGAAATATTTTGAGATGACTCGGGACTCACTTTTGGTCGGGATAGAGCTTGCCGAGAAGGCCTTCTCGATAGGTCCCGACAACGCCCGTGCAAAGCGGACGCTCTCGATCGTAATATCCATGGGCGTGGCGTTTGGTGCACTGCCTCGGGAGCGAGGGGTGATCGAGCGTGCGGTCGAGCTTGCGGAAGCCGCGGTGCGGGCGGTACCGGACGATGAAATTGCTCGATGTATCTTGTCGTTCGCTCTCGAAAGTTGCGGTCGTATCGACGAGGCGATCGCCGAATGCCGCCACGCGATCAGCCTCAACCCGAGCTACCCGACTGGCCACGGCGATATTTCGATGCTCTTTGCATTGCGCGGACAGGTCGACGAAGCGGTGCGTGAGGCCAACGAAGCAATCCGGCTCGGAACGCACGATGTCATCGACTTCTGGCGCCACCACGGCCTGGTTGTGGCGCTCTTCGCTGGCGGAGACAACCAGCGGGCGCTCGAAGCCGCCCGCAAAGTGGTCAGGACAAAGCCGGGCTTCGTTCGCGGCGCCCTTTATTGGGCCGCGACCGCGTCGGCCACCGGGAACAACGAAGAAGCGTCCCGGGCCATCCACCATTGCCTGTCACAACTTCCGCATCTCAATCTGAGCAATGTCTGCCCTGGCTTTGTGCCGCGCTATGTGAAGGATCATCACCATTCCCGGTTCCTTGAGATGCTGTCGAGGGCTGGCCTCCCCGGCTCCTAGCCACATCATTGGCGTAGACACCGGCATACGAAGCTGGAGGCTTCCGTCCTCCGCCCAGGCATCGAAAGCAGATAACGCGTTGGCATTTCCGGCCAGGTCGACCTATAAGCTACCCTGCGATTGAGGTATTCGGCGCCGCACGCCGTCGCGCCGGCCAGGGCATTCGGCCGATTTGCGGCGGGGGCTGTCATGGCAGGCGATAGCGTTCACGCGACGCGTGCCCAAACTTTATTGAAGCTATGAAGATGCAACATTATCAAAGGTTTAGGATAGCCATAGCCCCTGGATGGGGCAGATAGATAAGTAATATCAGATAGTTACTGGAGCCCGTGTGCAAAAATCGCACACGAAAGTTCACCTTCTCTTCTTTTTCGTTCCCGCGATGCCGCCGCCGACAACCGTTTTTGCCGCTCTCCTGCCGACCATTTCGACCGCTACCATGCGATGTTCGCCGGGGTATCCGTGAACCTCATTGTCTACTGCAGCATCCCGTTTGCCTGGGGACCTGTAAGCTTTCCGTACTTTCGGCCTCGCGCCGCCACCGAATTGTGGGCACATATGAAAGAAGTCGGAATGCATGATTCAAGTGTGCGACAAGCGTGATCGGTGCGCTCACCCATCGCAATTTGTATAGGGCGGCAACACCTCATCGAGCCTGGTGTGCATTGGGCGGGACTTGACGTTCGCAGTTTTGGTTCGCTACGGCTCGTTTTGGTTCGCTACGGCTCCCCGGGCCGAAAGAAATGCAACTACGAGTTGCCGATTCAAAACTACGCCAGAACCTTCCGTCAAGACGCGCATGCGTGACCGCGAGCGCGGAGCGCATCGAATTGGCCGGCGGGCCTGAGCCATCATTTGCCCGTGATAAGGGTGAAGTGCGAACGCGCGAGCTCACTGAGATCGGAATTCCCAGCAGCTATCTGGCCCGTGTGTGCGACGAGGGGCTGCTCAGCAAGGTTGGCTGTAGAATCTACCGCGCCATAGAACGCGAGGTGGGATCATTAGATGTTGGCCAAGCCGTGGTTTGCGGAGAGCATTCTTGACGTCGTTAACACGCTGGAACAGGGCCGTGCTCATGCACTTCCGCCCGGCCTATGTGGCCAAAAGGTTCGCCCGGTCACCCTCGCATCCGGACAGGGTGGTGACCTTCGCGCCGCAGCCGCTGGAGCGGCCAAAGGGCTAGGACGCCGCTCCCATCCATCAGGTCCAGGCAGCGAAATCCTTGAAACCGTGTCCGGTCACAATGCAGATCACGGTATCGCTCGATCCGATTGAGCCTTTTATGAACAGATCCCGGGCAGCAGCGAGAGAGGTTGCGCCCGTCGGTTCACAGAAAAGACCGGCTTTGTGCGCCAAGTCGATCATCGCCGCGCGAATATCCGCATCTCCGACGGCGTAAGCAACGCCCTTGCTCGCGCGGACAAGCGAAAGCGTCAGGCTGCCTTCCTCGGGATAGCCCAGCAACGGGTCCGAAATGCCCGAAGCGATCGTCTTGGGGCTCTCCCAGCTATCAACCTCGATTTTTCCGTCCTCGAAGGCCCTTGCTATCGGAGCACAGCCGTCAGACTGCGCCGCGATCAGGCGAGGCACTTTGCCAGCCCTATCCATGAAGCCCTGAAAGACGCCTTTAACCAACGGTCCGGAACTTGTCGGGATGGCGATCCAATCGGGTCCGACGCCTTCCATCTGCTCATGGAGTTCCTGCCCGATCAGCCGCAAGGCATCTACGCCATAAGGATTCAGATAGGTCGTCGTCAGGTTTGCATAGCCGGTCTCGGCGCAACGTAGTCTGGCATGTTCAAACGCGTTTCCGTAATGGCCGGGCACTTGCTCAAGCATGGCGCCATAGGCGAGAATCTGCGCCAGCTTGCCACGCGGCGTCGTATCCGGGCAGACGATGATGGCGGGAATTCCGACATTCGCGGCATAGCAGGCGGCAGCGGCACCGGCGTTGCCGCTCGACGCACTGACGATCCCCTTCGCTCCAAGCGCGATCGCCTGGCTCAATGCCGCTGCCACAAGGCGGTCCTTGAAGGAGCCGGATGGATTGCGGGTTTCGTCCTTGACGAGCAACCGGCCTCTGAAGCCGACGTGGAGGAGATCGGATCTGAGTTCTCGAAGCGGCGTGCCGCCTTCTCCAAGAGTAATATCATCTGCGACGAAGTCAGCTCTGAGCCAGCCGCGCCCTTCCGGTTTTTGACGCGTGACCTCCAGTATGCCGCCGCAATCGGGACAACGGTAGACCAGGGTCGGCGGCCGGGTGGCATTGCAAGCGATGCAGCGCAGCCTCAGTTGCCGGGACGGGGTTTCGGCCCCCGGAAGAACCGCGAGCGTCATTGCATCATTCCGCGCGCTGCGACAGGGAAGACGCATTCGACCCGTTTGCCGCGCATGCCGACATACCAGTCATAGCGGTCGACCGTTGGATCGCAATGGCCGGGAACGAGACGCAGCGTTTCTCCGATGGCAAGGCTTCCGGGATCCGAACGCAGGATGAGCGAACCGTGCTCGTCGGATGCGCCGGCATAGTCGATATCCTGCCTGGCGTGAATGAGAGGAAGTCCGCTGTCGATAGCAATCCCCTTGTGGCCGCAGTCCAGAACCGCGATGCCGTGACGGGCCGCACTCATGACGGTGCTCAACACGAACAGCGATTGTTCGAAATCGGGAGCGGGACGATTTCGTGCATAGTCGGCATCCATGAACACATAGGAGCCGGCCTGGAGCTCGTTGTAGACGCCGCTGGCTGCTTCGTGGGTGAAGGTTCCCGTGCCTGCGCCGCCGACGATCGCGCAGTCCAGCTTCTGCTTCCTGATTGCGGCGATCGTATCCGCCGTTCGCGTCGCGGCCTGGCCGATAGCGTCGCGTCGCTCCTGTTCGGCGCGCAGGTGCTGGGCGCGCCCGTGATAGGATTGCAGGCCACCGAACACCAGGTGGCGGCTTCTCGCTATGCGGACCGCCAGTGCCGCTGCGGGGGCGCCAGGTTCCACGCCGCAGCGACCGCCACTGACGTCGATCTCGACCAGCACTGTCAACCGCGTGGCAAAGGATTCGGCCACTGCCTCGATCTGGTCGACCACGGCCGCGCTATCGGCACAGAGCGAGATTTTCGACATTCTGGACAGCGCGGCCAGTCGCGCCAGCTTGCGGGAGGAAACGACCTCGTTCGAAACGAGAATGTCGCCTATACCTCCCCAGGCGAGAACCTCGGCCTCCGCTGTCTTTTGCACGCATTGGCCGATCGTCCCTCTGGCAATCTGCCAGTGAGCAATGACCGGGGACTTGTGGGTTTTCGCGTGAGCGCGCAACCGCACACCTGCTTTACGGCAGAATGCGGCCATACGGTCGAGATTTCCTTCCATTGCATCGAGATCGATGATGAGGGCAGGGGTATCGATATCCGCTTCGCTCATTCCGGGCTCGGCAGGCGGGCGCTGGACCATTTTGTCTTTCTCCGATCGCGATGATGCCAATCAGGACCACGCAGGCGAGGGATCGTCCTTGCCTGATATGCGAGACGATCGACGGACAACCCGCATCATCCGCGTCAGGCGGCTATCGACGATCGCGTCTGCCGCGAGAGGGTTTCGAAATTGTCGCGAATATAGGCCGCGGCACGCAAGGCGAGCGCCGAGATGGTGGCCGTCGGATTGACGACGCCGCCGGTGGTGAGCACGCTTCCATCGACAATGAAGAGGTTTGGCACCTCCCAGGTCTGGTTCCATTGGTTGACGACGGATGTCGATGGGTCGCTGCCCATCCGGCAGGTGCCGATCATGTGCCAGGCTGGTGTGCGATAAACGCCCTCCTTGTCGCGATAATCATGCAGCCGATATTCGAAAGCACCGCAGGCCTTTGCGAGCTCTTCGAGGCGATCCAGCATGTAGTTCATCATACGCTTGTCGTTCTCGCCGGGCGCGTAGCGGGTCTTTGCCGCAGGCACGCCATCGGAATCCTTCAGCACAGGATCCAGCGTCACGCGGTTTTCCGGATTGGGCAGATCGTCGCCAATGGCGAAAACGCCGATGGAATGGCCGAAGTGGCGCTCGAACCAAGGGTGATGGTCGCGGCCCCATGGCGCGTGGGCCGGCGTGAACCAGCCTGCCGCAAGCTCTCCGGCCGACGGCGTGGAGGTGATGCAATTGAAGTTGAAACCGTTGACGAAACCGCGCGACACGTCCGTCTCGGCAAACTGCCGCGACAGCAGGGATGCGACGTAACCGATATGACCGTCGACAGGCTCGTCGACCCACATTTCGCAGGCAACCAGCGTGTGGTGCAGAAGATAACGTCCGACCTGATCATTGGCGTTGGCAAGATTGTCGGATGCAAGAAGGAGCCGTGGCGTTCCGATGCCGTTCGCGGCCACGATAACCAGTTTTGCCCCCTGGAAATGTTGCTTCCCGGTCTTGCGGTCGACATAAAGAGCGCCGCTCGCGCGGCCGTCCGGGTCCTTCTCGATCTTGAGCACGCGGGCGTTGATGCGCAGTTCGCAGCCGGCATCCAGAGCCTTGGGCCAGATGGACAGCGAATATTTGCTCATCGATCCACGTGGGCAGCCGTTGCATGTGCCGCAGTTGTTGCAGGCCGGCCGACCGTCATAATCCTCGGAGATCGCCGCAGCCTCGACCGGCCACCAGTGCCAGTCAAGCGCATCGAAACCGGAAGCAAGGCGCTTCGCTACCTTGGACACAGGCATCGGCGGGGTCGGACAGCGGTCTCGTGGCGGCATGGCCAGGTCGCCGGCAAGGCCCGACACGCCGACGAGCTTGTCGGCCTGCTCGTAAAAGGAGGCGAGATCCTCATACGTGATCGGCCAGTCCGGCTGAAGACCATGCTCCGTGCCCTTGCGGAAATCGGAAGGACGATAGCGTGGCCAGATTGCGCCATAGACATTGGTTGATCCGCCGACGGCATTCCACATCAGGATTTGCGAGGAGTCCGAATTGACGGGGAAATCATCCGGATGGCTGCGCTTGTTGACGTCCGGGCTCCAGTTGGTCCGGCGCTGCCACGACCAGTCGGAATGGAGATGCGGATGGTCTTTCGCCTCCACCCAGGATCCCTGTTCCAGGCAGACGACATCGAGACCGGCTTCCGCAAGTGTCAGTGCTGCCAAGGATCCTGTCGCGCCGGCGCCCACTATCAATACGTCACAGATGCGATCTGTTGTCATCTTTCCAATCCCCAGCGATCTGTCATTACCGTGTCCAGCCCGAGCGGCGACGTGTCGACGGGCCTGACCTTTTCGGTCTCCAGGTAATGGCCGCGCCGATGGGCTGGCTGGTCCCGGTTGAAATCGAAAGGCGCCATGTCGTAGCCGGTCAGATGGGGCCGGTGGGAGTACGGACGCCCCGTGTTCCGAATGGCCTCGATGACGAAGGGCGTTTCGTAATAAGCGAGTGTCACCGCCGTGTAGATCTTGTCGAAAAGCTCCGCGTCGGCTTGCTCGAAGACCTTGACGGCCGCGATGCGGGTGTCGCCATTGCTGCTTGAAAGGCCACCCCTTTCCCAGCCCAGCAGATCGGCCAGTGCCGTAGTCTGCACGTCGCTCCAATCCGCAAAGAGGCGCATCGACACGATGCCGTGCACGCCGGCCTCGGACGCGGAGGGCCAACTCTCGTTGCCAGGGATCAGTTCATCGACAAGAGCGCGGATCATCCGCGTTCTCTCAGGTGGAGAAAGCGGCGAATTCCGTTCGCCGGCAAGAGCATGCGATTGAGGGCTCATGCCGCACCTGCCTTTCGATCGATCGTGACGGTGATCATCTTGAGTTCGGTCATGGCTTCCATCGTGTGCACGCCGCCCAGTCGGCCGATGCCGCTCTTGGTGCCGCTTCCGCCGCCGAAGGGCAGGTGAATTTCCCACCATGTGCTGCCGGCATTGATATTGACGATCCCGGCGGGGATCGCCCTGGCGACCGAAACACCCCGCGCCACATTCGCCGTGAAGACGCCGACCGACAGGCCATATTCGCTGTCGAGCGCCAGATCGAGCGCTTCAGCCTCGTTCTTGAAAGTGAGAACGGGCACGACGGGGCCGAAGGTTTCCTCGCGATTGAGTTTCATCTCGCGCGTGACGCCGGTAATGATCGTCGGCTCGAAAAACAGCCCGCTGCCGAGATCGGGGCGCGGCTTGCCGCCACAGAGCACCTTGGCACCCTGCGCGATTGCGTCATCGATGTGCTCCTTGACCTTGGCTGCGACCTTCGCGTTGTTCAGCGGCCCCATGGTCGTTCCCTGGTGGAAGGGATCACCAAGCACATGTTTTTGCGCATGGGCGACGAGCTTTTCGCAGAGGCTTTCGGCAATCGACTGATGAGCGAGAACGCGGCCCGTCGCGGCGCAGACCTGACCGGCGTTGAAGAATGCGCCGCCGGCCGCGGCGGCGGCCGCCGCGTCAAGATCAGCGTCCTCGAAAACGATCACCGGGCCGTTGCCGCCCAGTTCCAGGAGCAGCGGCTTGCCGGCGCCGCGCTCGGCGATTTTCTTGCCGGTCGCCGCGCTGCCCGTAAAGCCGATTGCCGCGACGTCGGGATGAACCACGACGGCGTCGCCGGCGGTAGCGCCTTCACCGATGACCAGATTGATGACGCCGGCGGGAAGACCGGCGCCGTCGATTACCTCCATCAAGGCACAGGCGACCAGCGAGGTCGACGGGGCGGGCACCCAGACGATGGTGTTGCCGGTCGCAATGCCCGGTGCCAGATATTCGACGGGGATGTTGACCGGGAAGTTCCAAGGGGTAATGACTCCGTAGACCCCGCGCGGCTGGCGGATCGTCATGACGAGCTTCGTCGGATCCTCGGCGGGCAAGGTCTGGCCACCCAGCTGCTTGACGAGTTCGGATGCGAGCCGGAAGCCGTCGGCGGCCTTGCCGACCTCACCCATGGCCTCGGCAAGAACTTTGCCCTGCTCGGTCGACAGGAGGCGTGCGATCTTTTCTTGAGCCGCGTCGATTGCCGAGGCGATGGCAACGCAGATCGCGGCGCGCTTGAAAACCGGCATGCCGGCCCATGTCGGCGCGGCTGCTTTTGCAGCCGCGACAGCCCGTTGTACCGTCTCGCGGCCTGATCGCGGCAACTGGGCAATGGTCTCCCCGGTTGCGGGATTGACCGCCGGCATGGTGTCCGGCTCCGTCTGCCATTCGCCGCCTATGAAATTGGCGGGCGCGTCTTTCATGGCATAGCCACCATCCATTTCAAATCTCCTTCATTCGGCCGCCGCAGCGAGTGTTTGATCATCGGTACCGATATCCTGGCCCGCGATGACCAGACCGGCGGCAAAGATACGTTCAGGCGCAACGACAATCTCGCCGCGCGTGTCTTCAAGGGAAAACGCGCCATTGCGCAATTCGAGGATGCTCGCATCCCCGGCCGAGCCAATCTTGAATGTTCCAAGCTCTGGGCGCTGCAATGCCTTGGCCGCATTGACGGTTGAGGCTGCGATGATGTCGTTGATCGACATGCCGAGCGCAAGGAATTTCGAAAGCGTCGTAACCTGGTCGTAGGCCGGACCCTCGATGCAGAGCGCATGAACATCGGAGGAGATGGTGTCCGGCTGGAAGCCTTGCGCCATCATCGCGCGCGCCGTTTTCCAGGAGAAGGAGCCCATCCCGTGGCCGATATCGAAAAGGACGCCTCGTTCCCGCGCCTCGAGGATTTCCGGCTTGATCTTGCCTGCGCCGTCGATGGGCGCATTGGGGAAGGGTCGAAAACAATGGGTCAGTACATCGCCAGCTCGCAGGCGCGAGACGACGGCCTCGTAGGAAGGGGGTGGCTCATCGATATGGGCCATCAACGGCAGGCCCGTCTCGTCGGCGACCTGCAGGGCGACATCGAGAGGCTGGATACCGGCGGGGCCAGAGGCGTGGCGACCGATGCGCACCTTCACCCCGATGATTATGTCGCGGTTGGCGTTGATGACCTCGACGGCCTCGCGGCCGGCAAGAAGCCGCATGTCATGGCTTTCGCCGATCATGATGTTCTTTGCAAAACCATAGATGCCGGCGAAGGAGATATGCAGGTAGACGAGAATGCGAGCCGTGCTTCGCTCGATCACATGCTTGCGAAATCCGGGGAAATTTCCCGGTCCGGCACTTCCCGTGTCGACGCAGGTCGAAACCGCGCTCTTGCGGGCAAACGCGTCCGGATCCACCCCAAGCGACGTCCCGCCCCAGTAAACATGCGTGTGCAGATCGATCAGGCCGGGCGTTACGATAAGGCCCGCGACGTTTCGTTCTTCGGTTCCAGAAAGACCGTTCCCGACGGCGGCGACCTTTCCTGCGGCGAAGGCGACGTCGGTGACCTGGTCGATACCCTGGGAAGGATCGATGACGCGACCATTTTTCAAAACGAGATCATAAGGCATGAATTCGGCTTTCGGTTTCCAAGAAGCGCTGATTGATACGGGTGCCGTCCTCGGCGGCGAAATAGCGGACAGCGTCCGGGCTCGCGCAGAGAGTGATGCGTTCGCCCGCGGACAGGCCCGACGCATCGCTGCAGGTTGCCCGGACGATGTGGCCGGCAACGTCGACATCGAGGAACTGGAAAGGCCCGGCGGGCTCGATCAGCACGAGTTCGCCCGAAAGGGTGAGACCACCATTACCGCGCGCCGCCGGCTTCAGGTCGTGGGGACGCACGCCAAGAATCCGGTCAGAACTCCCGCCACAGAGATTGGCGGGCAGGAAGTTCATTTGCGGGCTGCCGATAAACCCGGCGACGAACTGGTTGGCGGGAGCCGAATAGACCTCCATCGGCGGTCCGAACTGCTGCACGACGCCGTCCTTCATCACTGCGATCCGGTCCGACAGCACCATGGCCTCTTCCTGATCGTGGGTGACGAAGATGACGGTAATGCCGAGCGCTTTCTGGAGGCGTCGGATCTCGGTGCGCATGCGCACCCGCAGCGAGGCGTCGAGATTTGACAGCGGCTCATCCATGAGAAGGACAGAAGGGTTCCTGACGATCGCGCGGCCAACGGCAACGCGCTGGCGCTGGCCGCCGGAAAGCGCCGCCGGCGGGCGATCGAGAAGGGCCTCGATGCCCAGAACATCGGCTGCCCAGGCTACCTGCTTGCCTACGGTCGCTTCGTCCAGCTTCTGCTGGCGCAATGGAAAGGCGATGTTTTCGCGCACCGTCATGTGCGGGTAGAGCGCGTAATCCTGGAAGACCAGCGCGATGTTGCGTTCACGCGGACCGAGCTCCGAAATCTCCTTGTCGTCGAAGCGGATGGATCCCTCGTCGATATCCTCCAGGCCGGCGATGCAAAACAGCAAAGTCGATTTCCCGCACCCCGACGGTCCGAGGAAGGAAATGAACTCGCCATCGTTGATCGTAAGATCGAGACCCTTCAAAACAGCTATCGCCCCGAACCGCTTGGTAAGGCCGGCAATCTTGATCGACGCCATGCTTGAAGCTCCTTTCAGCCCTTGACCGCGCCGGAAAGCGCACCCTGGACGAGGTAACGTTGGAAGAAGAAGGCAACGGCCACAGGCGGCAGGATGGCAAGCACGCTGGCCGCAAAGAGCGGTCCGTATTCATAGAAACGGGCCTGGTTGAGAAAGCCTGCGATGACGACGGGGATTGTCTGCGTCTTGGGGGTCGAGGTCAGGATCATGGCAAAGAGAAACTCGTTCCAGGACACGAGGAAGCAGAAGATCAGCGCCGCGACGATAGCCGGCCGCACCACGGGCACCAGAACCTTGCGGAACATCGTCCAGCGACTGCAGCCGTCGATCTGTGCCGCGCGCTCAAGGCTGATTGGAACGGTCTCGAAACTGGTCTTCATCATCCAGGCGGCAAGCGGCATCAGGATCGTCGAATATGCGATCACCAGACCGAGATGGGTGTCGATGAGCCCGAGCGTCCGGAAGATGACGAAGAACGGCAGAACCAGCGTCAGTGCGGGAACCATACGCGTCAGAAGAAGCGCCCAGAGGCTGACGGCAAAGAAACGATGTCCAGCATAGCGGGCAAAACCGTAGCCAGCCAAGGTGCCGAGCGCGACATTGACGACGGAGACGACGATGCCGATGCCGAAACTGTTGAGCAGGGACAACGGCACGCGCGCGGCCTGCACGCTGGTCGTGCCTTGCGCCATGAGCACCGCCCGATAGTTGTCGAAAGTGAGCGTCGAGGGCACGATGGAGGGGGGCGTGCGGATCAGGTCGGTGGCTGGCGATAGGCTTATCAGGACCAGCGCCGCAACAGGCAGGAACGACCAGACGAAAATGGCAACGACGGCGAGCGCGAACAGGATCTTGCCAGCGTTGCGTGCAGCGATCGGGCCCATCAGTCTTTTCGGCTTCCATTCCGGCAGAACGACCATGGCGGGCCGCGGGCAACTGGCTGTTAGCAGCCCTGGGGCCGCCAAAGCCGACACTGTCGTCCTGGCTTTCCTGGGGCTGAGGAAGGCAAAATAGGCGATGGCGAATGCAAGGCTGAGAAACGTCAGCACGTAAAGAAGAGCGGCCCCTTCGCCGAACTTCAGGAACTGAAAGGATTGCATGTAGCCGAGCCAGGACAGTGTGGTGGTCGCCGCGCCCGGACCGCCGCGCGTCATGATCCAGATGATGTCGAAGGCCAGGAACGCATTGATCGTGGAGATGATGGTGGAGAACAGCAGCGTCGACTTGAGCCAAGGCAAAGTGATCGCGAAAAAGCGCTTGACCGGTCCCGTGCCGTCGAGAATGGCAGCGCGATGCAGGTTGCCCGGCATGGATTGCAGGCTGGAAAGGAGCATCAGCGTCGTCAAAGGCGTCTGGTTCCAGACCTGGGTCAGCGCCACGAGGTTGAGGGCGCGGAAGCCCTCTCCAAACCATGCCCGCCCCCATGAACCGAGGCCTATGTCGTTGAGAAAGCCGTTCAACAGACCGAAATTGCCGGCATAGATGAAGGACCACAGCACCCCGATAGACACGGGCGCCATGGCCCAGGGAACGAGGACGATACTGCGCAGGAAGCCGCGGCCGGCAAAACGCTGATTCAAGACGAGCGCGATCAGTGTTCCCAGTACGGTCGTCCCGATGACCGCAATCGTGGAGAAGTAAAGCGTGCGGCCGAGCGCATACCAGAAGTCTTGATTCTGGAAGATCTTCGCATAATTGGCGAAGCCCACGAAAATCCATCGCTTGGTGATCGGATTGGTGATGTTGAAGGACAAGTACAGACTGTAGAGGAGCGGCAGGCCGACGATCAGGATCATCAGGATCAGCGTCGGGGCGACGGAGAGATAGGCAAAAGCCGGAAGGCTCATCCTGCGCCGGCGTTCGCGCGCCAGCGGCTCGGCTCCTTGCGACGGCAATGTCATCGTCATGGCGTCCTCGCGCATCATCTGGGCCAGATCGCCGACAATGCCGCGTCTGGCGATGTGTTGGAGGTTGGTGCGGACGCAACAGCCGGCCCCGATGACCGGCTGTTGCGTCATGTCTTACTGATATTGGGCCTTGAGCTCGGAAGCCTTGGCCGCAAGCGCTGTCACCAACTCGTCGGTCGAGCTGCCTGAGCGGATATATTCCTGGACCTGCTGCATCATGAACATATCCCATTCCGGGAACCAGATCGCCTTGCCGATCGCGCGTGACGTCGCCATGCCGAGCTGCTTGGCCGAAATGTCAAGGTCGCGCCATTTCGAGAAACTGGCGACGATCTCCGGATCCTGCATGACCGCCTTGTAGCCCGAGCCGAGACCGAACTCGAGAGCCCAGCGCTTGATCACATGATACTGGCCATCCTTGGCTTTGCCGCCGAAGAACTGGAGCAGGTTCCACACGCGCTCCTCATCGACGGGCTGGGCGCCCATCAGATAGGCCGCCGTCCAGGCCATGGTCGAGCGGGTCGCGCCCGGCATGATCGCGTTGCGCACCTTTCCCGCGATCTTGGAAACGGCGGGATCGTTGGCGACCTTGTGGTTGTAGTCATGGACGACCATGAACGTGTGACGGCCGGAGGCATAGCTGGGCACACCTTCGCCGGGCAAGGTCATGATGTCTTCGACGACCAGCTTCTCCTTGTAGAAGGTCTGGTTGATTTCGAGGATCTTGCGCAAGGCCGGCTCATCGACGAAGTTTCCGTCGGCATCGAAGACCTTGGCGCCCTCGGAATACCAAGCCGCGAACATATACCAGGACATGTTTGGCCATTGTTGCTGCCACATTGCGTGAAAGGGCGCGTCGGATATGCCGTCCTTCTTGAGTTTGCGGCAGACATCAAGAACGGCATCCCAGGTTTCCGGTACCTGAACCCCGGCGTTTTTGAGATGCTCCTCGTTGTAGAGGAAGGTGTTGTAGCCGGCGTAGTAGGGGAGCCCGCACAGGGCCCCGCCGTTGGGCAGCGAAAGCGACTCGACACTGACCGGGAACATGCCGGCCTTGATATCGGCAACGCCCGGCAGGCTCTCGATGTCACGGATCCAGTTGGCCGCGTGCCAGCGGGCGATGTAGTTCTCTTCGGAATACAGCATGTCGATATGCTGACCGCCGGTGAGCTTCGTTTCCGCCAAGGGATGGTAGTCGCCCGATACGAGTTCGTAATTTACGTTCTCGTCGTAGAGTTTCATGAACGTCTTGACGTTCTCATCGACGATCTGCGGCTGGTACTGCCAGCCGACGAAGCTGATCGGTGTGGAGGGTGCCGCGAAAGCGCGAGACCCCATCATCGCCGCAGCGGATAACCCCGCAGCGCCTTGTAGTATCTGTCTTCTGGACAGCAGGTGTCGTTCCAGCGAAGAAATCATGCTAGTTCCCCAATTATGATAGCTTTTTTGATTTCGGCCGACCGGCTGTGCCGGCAGATGACTTTCAGTATCTCCGGCCTAGAAGACAAACTGTAAGGCCGGTTAAGCTCTTGCTGTGGGGTAACTATGCGCAAAAATTTTTAGCTGTCCAACAAAATTTTCATTTCCGTGTCATTTTTCGGCGGTGCGGAGCATTCAGTCAGTTTTTGATCTATTTTTTGATCAAAAAAGCAAAAAAGTTGACATCTTCCGGCTCAGTCGCACAAGGGCTGTGTCTGGGCCGCATCGCGTGCGATCGCCAGTTGCTGTTTGAGGCGGCGAAGCTTTTCCCGGCCCGCGTCCTTGCGTGCGATGGCGGCGCCGTAGGATATGATGTCGATTGCGATCATGTAGGCGTAGCGGATTGACGCTGGCGTCAGAATGTCTTCGTCCGGGGGGCAGTCGATCGGCAGGAGTTCGTCCACAGCGGAAGCCAGGGGGGTTCCGCTCGGTGTCAGGGCGATGGTTGTCGCGCCGTACTCGCGAGCGACGGTTACAGCCTTCTCGAGCTCGACATTGGCGCCCGTGAGCGAACAGCAGATCACGACGTCCGTGCGTTCAACAGCTGTTGCAAGCATGAACTGCATCTGGTGATCGTTACAGGGGATTACGCGTATACCCAACCGGAAAAAGCGGTTCTGGATCTCCTCGATAAGCCATGAGGAGACACCGCCACTTCCGAATGCGTAGAGCGTGTGGCAGACGCTGATCTTGTCGACGACCGCCTGGGCGCGTTCGAGGTCGACGTTGTGATGCATGTCCGCAATGGTTTTCTGCGCCCGTTTGCTGACGCGCTCCGCAACTTCGGCGATGGATCCGGGCGGCGTCTGGGGTTCGAGATAACGGATGCCGACGCGCACCGACCCCATGATTTTGAGCTTGAGATCCTTTAGACCGTCACATCCCAGCATGCGCGAAAACCGTGTGATGGTTGGCGCCGATACATTGAGCCAAGTGGTGAGCTCCTCGATGGGCTTTTCGGCAAAGCTATGCGGCTCGCTCAAAATCGCGTGCGCAATCCGGCGGTTTGTTTTGGAGAACTGTGACTGCTGGTCGACAATGAGCCCAATGACATCTTGTGCATTGCGCTTGACGCCTGGGATGACCGTGCCATCATTAGGTTGTGATATGCGATTTTCTTGCGACGGATGGCGAGCCATTGAATATCTCCCTTTAGGTCGAGGTTTTGAATTAAACCGTCAGGGTGTCAACGTTTCTCTGAAACCTGATGCGTAACTTTACTTCATGAGGCCTTCAGCTTAGCTCGCCTCTCGTTCGAGTTGTTGCCACATGAAAGCGTATAGCGTTCCGTCTATGACGTGGCAGGCGCGGTGAAGGGGCATGAACGGCCCGAAGATAATTTCACCCATGTCGCCGGCCGCGTCGCACATGTGCATTTCACCGACTCGGATGCCGGCGGCAGCTATCTTGCCTGGGGCGACGGCATCATCGATCTCGACAAGCTGGTCACCGATCTTCGCGGCCAGAGCTACGAGGATTCGCTGACCATCGAACTGACCAACTGGAAATACAACGTCGGCCCAACCCCGCCGCTGAAGCAGTTCGTCGAGGCCCTGCGGAAGGCCCTCTGTCCGGCATAGCTGGGAGGGCGCGGCATGGAGAGCAAATGCTTCCGGCAACGCGGCGTCCGGCACGCCGGCCCGCTTATCTCGGGCAACGGTTCCTATTGCACCTATGCTGCCGGCCAGAACGGCCATTGACAGTGCCGGCTGGGCAAGAGAGACGCGCGACTTCTCCCCGCCGGTTCAGTCAGGAAGGCCAGTCATGAAATCCTCATTCCCCGATCCAGATCACATCGCCCGCGCGGTCGATGACAATTTCGAAAGCCAGGTCGAACTGTTACAGCGGCTCGTCCGCGCGCCTTCGCTGCGCGGGCAGGAAGGCGCCGCGCAGGAGATCGTCGCCTCAGCGCTCGCCGAACGCGGCTATGCGGTGGAACGGTTCGGCATCGATATGCGGGCGATGGCCAATCATCCGGCCTTCTCGCCGGCGACGATCGACTATGCCGGCGCGTTCAACGTGGTCGGCAGGAAGACGCCGGCTTCGCAAGTCGGCCGCTCGCTGGCCCTGAACGCCCATGTCGACGTCGTGCCGACGGCGGACCCGTCACATTGGCGCTATCCGCCGTTTTCCGCCACCCGCGACGGCGATTGGCTCTACGGCCGCGGCGCCGGCGACATGAAGGCCGGGCTCATCGCCAACATCTTCGCTCTCGACGCGATCGAGAAGGCCGGCTACCGCCTGACCGCGCCGGTGCAGGTGCAGTCGGTGCTCGACGAGGAGGTGACGGGCAACGGCGCGGCCGCCGCAATCGCCCGTGGCTGCACCGCCGATGCGGTGCTGATTCCGGAACCTACCGACGAACAGCTGGTTTCGGCCAATTCCGGCGTCATCAAATTCCGCATCACCGTCCATGGCGTGCCCGCACATCCGAGGGAAGCAGAGTCCGGCGTCAGCGCCATCGATGCCGGGCTCGGCCTGATCGGCCACCTGCAGCGTCTTGCGGCCAAGTGGAACGACGAACGCGCGCGCCATCCCGGTTTCGAGGAGATCGCCAATCCCGCATCGCTCAACATCGGCACCATCTCCGGCGGCGAGTGGCTGGCCTCGGTCCCTTTCGCCTGCTCCTTCGAGGGCCGGATCGGCTTCTATCCTGGCGACGATCCCAGGCAGCGCGCCGCCGCGTTCGAAGCCTTCGTCGCCGATACGGCAAGTGCGGATCCGCGGCTCGCCAAGGCAAATCCGAAGGTCGAGTGGATCGGCGTCATGCAGACCGGCTACCGCATGCGGCCGCACTGCTCCGCCGGACAGGTTCTTCAGGAAGCACACGGTCTGGCGCATGGCGGTGAGATGCGTTCCTACGTCATGACCTGTTATCTCGACGCGGCGCTCTTCGCCGTCCATGCGAATATACCGGCGCTGGTCTATGGACCGGTTTCGGAGAATATTCATGGCATTGACGAGCGCGTCAGCCTGTCGTCGCTGCGCCGGGTGACGAAGACGATCGCGCTGTTCGCCGCCGGCTGGTGCGGCGTGGAGCGGGCAATATAACCGGGGAGCCGGCTACACCTCCTCGGTTTCAAGCACGAATGTGCCCGCCGGTATCCGGTTGGTGATCATGGCGCGGATGCCAGCATCGATGGCGGGGTCGGTTTCGTCGAATAGGCCGCAGGCCCGCAGCGCCTTGCGCTGGTCGACGGAGCGGCCGAGATATTCCAGAAGCACGACCGAGGCTGCGGGTCTCCGCCCCCGTAAAAGGGGCATGCCCGTCTGGATGCCGACCAGATAGGCGACGCTCGTCTGGTAGCTCGGATAGAGGATCACCTGGGTGATGCTGGTTTTGAGCAGGATTTCGGATTCGAGCGCGAATATGCGATCGCCGAGCAGCAGCAGCGCGGCCGAATATTTCGAGGTCTTCACGCCATATTTGCCGAAATGGACGAGCCTTTCCATGCATTTCCAGAAATAGCGGCCGTCCTTTTCATAGATCACGACGAGGCATTTGATGATCTTGCCGGCATAGCCGAACGAGTAGAAATAGCGGAAATAGTAGCCGACATAGCGCCCGAGATCGCCGGACCGCTGATAGAGCTGCTCCATATGCACCAGCAGGTCCGACGGCGCGTGGACGCCGAGCGGGCGGCGGCGCAGGCCGACGATCTCGGCAAAGCGCTGCTGGTCCATCAAAAGCTCGCCTTCGGTCACGCCGAAGAAATCGCAGATCTTGCGCATGTTGCGGCGTGACGGCCAGGTCTGGCCGCTCAGATATTTGTTGAACTGCTGGCGGTTGATCTGCAGGCGCCGACACACGGCGGCGATCGACGGATAATAGCTGCACAGGAAGGCGAGGTTCTGGGGAAGCGGTTCGGTCTGCATGGATCTAATGCATACTGACGCCAGAACAGTGTCAAGTCGCGAAGGGTCGCGAAATTGTGCGACACTGCCGATTTGCCCAAGGTGGCGCCCGCCAAACAGAGGGCCTCACCTTGCGCACAGTGTCCAACTTCCCCCATCCGATCCGCTCGGTCGACCATTTCGAGATCCCGATGCCGGACGGTTGCCGGCTTGCGGCGCGCATGTGGCTTCCCGAGGGTGCCGAACAAAAGCCGGTGCCGGCAATCCTGGAATATATCCCCTATCGCAAGAACGATCTGACCGCCGCGCGCGATGTCGTCATGCATCCCTACGTAGCTGGCCACGGCTACGCAGTGGTGCGCGTCGACCTGCGCGGAACCGGCGATTCCGAAGGGCTGATGCTCGACGAATATCTCCAGCAGGAGCTGGACGACGGCTGCTCGGTCATCGAATGGCTGGCGACCCAGCCCTGGTGCGACGGCAAGGTTGGCATGATCGGCATCTCCTGGGGCGGTTTCAACGGGCTGCAGATCGCCGCCATGCGTCCGCCGGCGCTGAAGGCGGTGATCAGTTGCGCCTCGACCGACGACCGCTACGCCGACGACGTCCACCACATGGGCGGCACGCTGCTTATCGACAATCTCTCCTGGGCCGCGATCATGTTCGGCCGCAACACGCTGCCGCCGGATCCCCGCAACAAGCCGGACAACTGGCGTGCTTTATGGCACAGCCGGCTGAAGGAAAGCGGGTTGTGGCTGAAGAACTGGCTGGAGCACCAGCACCGCGACGAATTCTGGAGGCACGGCTCGGTCTGCGAGGATTTCGACGCGATCGCCTGTCCGGTCTATGCCGTCAGCGGTTGGGCCGACGGCTATTGCCGCTCCGTCTTCCGCCTCATGGAAAAGCTGCAGGGTCCGCGCAAGGGGCTGGTCGGGCCGTGGGCGCACACCTATCCGCATATCGGCAAGCCCGGTCCCGCCATCGGCTTCCTCCAGGAATGCGTCCGCTGGTGGGATCACTGG
Source organism: Mesorhizobium sp. LMG17149 (assembly GCF_024518695.1). Classification (NCBI taxonomy): domain Bacteria; kingdom Pseudomonadati; phylum Pseudomonadota; class Alphaproteobacteria; order Hyphomicrobiales; family Phyllobacteriaceae; genus Mesorhizobium; species Mesorhizobium sp. LMG17149. The sequence continues at coordinate 403,036 of NZ_JANIFL010000004.1, read as the reverse complement.
CTGAAGGGCCGCGACACCGGCATTATGGGCGAACCGATGCTGCGCCTGTTCATGCAGGACAGCGCCCCGCCGCAAACCTCCTACGAATTGCGGGCCGGACGCTGGGTGACGGAGCCGGCATGGCCGTCGCCGAATGTCGAGCGGCAGTCTTTCTTCCTTTCCGGCAATGGGCGCCTGTCCGCACGCCAGGCAGATCATGCGTCTGGAAGGCAAGCGATCCGTTCGCCCTTGTGGGTCGGCCTGCGCGGCGGCAAATGGTGCTCCTACGCCACGCCCGGCGACCAGCCGGCGGACCAGCGCGGCGACGACGCCGGCAGCCTTGTCTACGAAACCGAGGTGCTGGCGCAGAATCTCGAGATCGCCGGCGACGCCATATTCGACCTTGCCTTCGAAAGCGACAGGCCGGTCGCCATGGTGGCAGTACGGCTTTGCGATGTCTCGCCCGGCGGCGCGGTAACGCGCGTCAGCTACGGCCTTCTCAACCTGACGCATCGCGACGGGCATGAAAACCCTGAACCACTCGAAACGGGCACGCGCTATCGCGCTTCGGTGCCGCTCAAGCATGTGGCGCAGCGCTTCCGGGCCGGCCATCGCATTCGGCTGTCCATCTCGACCAACTATTTCCCGGTCGCATGGCCTTCGCCCGAGCCGGTCACGCTTACCGTCCACCCGGCGGATTGCCGACTTGAACTTCCGGTTCGCGTCGGAAGCGCCAGAGATCCGGAACCGGCGCCTTTTGCCGAACCCGAAGGGGCACCGCCCTTACGGGTGGAGACGATCTCAAAGCCGCAAAAGGGTTGGACGATAACGGAAAATCTGGCAGACGCTTCGACCGTCGTTGAGATCGGCGAGGGCGCCGGCACCTATCGCATGGTCGACAACGACCTCACCATCACCTCGCTCGGCCACGAACGCTATTCCTTCCGCAGCGACGATTTCGGATCGGTCAAGGCCGAGGCCAAATGGGAGTTCGAATTCTCACGCGCCGACTGGCGCATGCACTCGGTGACCGAGACCACCATGACCGCAACGCCTTCGCATTTCCACATCGAGGCGAACTTGCAGGCGTGGGAAGGCGAGGCTCTCGTCCATGAGCACAAATGGGCCGAGGCAATAGAGCGTCGCCTGCTGTGACATTCGCGAACTGACGCTAATATCGCTTACATCTGCGTCGGCAGCGAAATTGACCGGTTAGCCGGCTGAACTGAAGAATGCACCGTCCGAACTCGTGGCCCGTCGGGCGGCGCGGCACCAAAAAAGAGCGAACCGGCAGTCGTCCGGAAACCCGCTCGGGTTGAAAGGGGAACGCAACTGTGACTGAAAAGAGCGTGACTGAAATAACATTGAACCGCAGGCATTTCCTGCAGGCCGGCGCCGGTCTCGGCGCGGGGATCATCGCCTCCGGCCTGCCTCTGTCGCAGGCCGTATGGGCAGCCGAAGGCAAGGTGCTCAAGGCCCGCGCCTATTCGGACATCGACAAGCTCGATCCCGGCTTCTACCAGAACGCCTACAATGTCGATGTCATGAACTGCATCTACACCAAGCTCACCCGATACAAGCCGGGTTCGGAGTGGGGCTGGGAGCTGGAAGCTGCCGAATCCGTCGAGCAGATCGATCCGACGCACATCCGCTTCCGCCTGAAGAAGGGCATCAACTTCACTGGCGACTTCGGGGAAATGACAACTGAGGACGTAAAGTTCTCGTTTGAGCGCGTTATCCAGCACAACTCTCCGGTCAAGGGTGACTGGGGTCCGCTCGACCGCGTCGACATTGAGGACGACCATACTGGCGTCATCGTGCTCAAGACCCCGTTCGTGCCGCTCTGGAACATCACGCTGCCCTATGGTTGCGGCCACATCGTCTCGAAAAAAGCGGTGACGAAGGCAGTTGCCGACGGCGGCGATTTCGGCATGAAGCCGCCCTGCTTTTCAGGTCCGTACATGCTGTCGGACTGGAAGCCGAACCAACTCGTCCTGTTGACCCGCAATCCCGAATGGAAGGGTCCGAAGCCGGGCTTCGACGAAATCCATATCCTGCCGATGAGCGACATCAAGACCGCTGAGCGCGCCTATCAGGCCGGCGACATCGACTTCACCGATTTCAGCCTCGATTCGCTGGCCACGCTGAAGGACAGCCCGCCCGAGAACACCAAGATCGAGGAGAAACCCTCGCTCTATTACGTCTATATCGGCATGAATTCGGATCACCCGAAGCTGAAGGATGTCAATGTCCGCAAGGCGATCCAATGGGCGATCAACGTGCCGCAGATTATGGATGCAGCCTATTCGGGCCAGGCGCAGGTCGCCACCGGTCTCATTGCTCCGGGTCTTGTCGGGCATCGGGAAAAGGCACTGGTGCCGCCGGAAGGCGATCTCGAAAAAGCCAAGGAGTATCTTGCCAAGGCCGGCATCACCGAACTCAGCCTCACCATTGATGCGCTCAACGTGACCACCTTTTCAACGATCGCGGAAATGGTCCAGGCGCAGTTGTCGCAGATCGGCATCACGGTCGAGGTCAATGTTCAGGATTCCGGCTCTTTCTGGACCATAGGCATGGAATCGGAAGGCGAGCGCTGGAAGGACATGCAGCTGATCGTGCAGCGCTTCTCGATGGTGCCGGATCCCTACTACGCCACCACCTTCTTCGTGCGAGACCAGGTGGGGGTCTGGAACTGGGAGCGCTTCCGCAGCGAACGCTTCGACGAACTCAACGCCAAGGCGGTGACCGTCGAAGACCCGCAGGAACGGGCCAAGATGTATTATGAGATGCAGGACATCATGGAGGATTCCGGCTCCTACCGCTTCCTCACCCATGAGGGATCGCCCATCATGTATCGGACGACCGAGCTCGAGGCCGACACGCGCCCCGACGGGCGGCCGCTCTATCTCGGTTTCGAGCCGAAATCGGCATAGCGCGGCGATCGCCGGGAAGGGCTGGATCAGGATATGTGGCTATACCTTGCCAAGCGTACCGCCCTGGCGGCCGCGATCATCGTGGTCGCAGTGACGCTGCTGTTTCTGATGATCCAGGCCGTTCCGGGCGATCCCGCAGCCGTCCTGCTCGGGCCGCGTGCGACGCCTGAGCTGAAAGCCCAGTTGCATGAGCAGATGGGCCTCGACAAGCCGCTGCCCGTGCAGATCGTCTCCTTCTTCGGGGGGCTGCTGCACGGCAATCTCGGCACCGACGTTTTCACACAGCGCCCGGTCAGCGCCATCGTCTTCGAGCAATTGCCCTATACGATCGAGCTGATCCTCGTATCGATCGCCTGGGCCGTTTTCATCGGCGTGCCGCTCGGTTGCTATTCGGCGATGCACCGCAACTCCGTGATCGACAAGCTCGTGGGCGTGTTCGCGGTCGGCACGATTGCCATCCCGTCCTTCGTCATGGCGATCTATGCGCTGCTGATCTTTTCGGTCGGCCTGCGCTGGCTGCCCGCCATCGGCGCCGGCTCTGGCTTCCGCGGTGGGCTCGTTCACCTCATCCTGCCGGCCTTCGTCATCGGCATCGGCTGGGTCGGCTACATCTCGCGCATCGTGCGCGCCTCCATGCTGGAGATCCTCGGCGAGAACCACATCCGCATGGCGCGCTCCTTCGGTCTTTCGGAGCGACGCATCGTCGCGCGCTACGCGCTGCCGCTGGCGATCCTGCCGACGGTGACCATCATCGGCGTCGGCATGGCGCATCTGCTCTCGGCGGCCGTTTTCGTCGAGGTGGTGTTCGCCCGTCCGGGTATCGGCGCACTGATCGTCAAGGCGGTGGATTCGCGCAACTATCCGATCGTCATGGGCACGGTCCTCGTCACCACCGTTTTATTCGTCATCTCCACGACGCTCGCCGACCTGGTCAACGCGGCGCTCGATCCAAGAATCCGCGAGAATTTATAACGTGTCCGAAGTTCAAGTCATTCGCGAGACGGTGGATAAAAGCCGTGCGCCGGGCGCGATCGCTATGTTCCTGCTGCAACTGCGTAAGTCGCCGCTCGGCCTGATGGGCGCCGTGCTGGTCGTGCTGATGGTGGCGAGTGCGGTCTTCGCCACCTGGATCGTACCTTACGATCCGATCAAGATCATGGTCGGTCCCCGGCTGGCGCCGCCGTCCCTGGATTTTCTCCTCGGCACCGACCACTTGGGCCGCGACGTTTTCTCGCGCGTCGTCATGGGCGGAAGGATTGCGCTGCTCGTCGCCTTCGTCTCGCTCAGCGCCTCGCTCAGCGTAGGGCTGGTGCTCGGCCTCATCGCCGCCTTCGGCCCGCGCTGGCTGGACAATCTTTTGCTGCTGGTTTTCGACACCATCCGCTCCTTTCCGGTCATCATCTTCGCGCTGGCGGTGGTGACGCTGCTCGGACCGAGCCTTGCCAGCGTCATCTTCGTCGTCGCGGTCACGTCGGTGCCGATCTATGCGCGCGTCGTGCGCACGCAGGCCCACGCGCTGCGCGAAAGCGAATTCATCACCGCAGAACGCGCTATGGGTGCCGGCCTCGTGCGCATCCTCGCCGTGCACGTGCTGCCCAACGTCATCGGTCCGCTACTGATCCTGGTCAGCATGGATGTGCCGCTGGTCATCACGCTGGAAGCAGGCCTGAGCTTCCTCGGCATGGGTGTGCGCCCGCCGACACCGGACTGGGGAACGATCCTCAGCGACGGCTACGGTTATATCCACAAAACGGTGTGGTTGGTGATCGCCGGTGGCATCCCTATCGTCATAACCACTCTGGGCTTCACCTTCCTCGGCGAGGCGTTGCGCGACATCTTCGACCCCAAGCTTCGGAGAGACCTATGAACCGTGGCAGCCAAGCAGGACATCTCGCAAGCCGCAGTCCACTCCTGGCGATCCGCGGCCTCTCTCTCGATTTCGGCACGCCGCGCGGCCGCGCACATGCGCTGCGCGATGTCCATATCGACGTGCCGGCGGGCGAGGTGGTCGGCATTGTCGGCGAGAGCGGCTCGGGCAAATCCACGCTCGCCTACACAGTGATGGGGCTGCTGGCTGAGAATGCAGAGGTGGTGAACGGGGCGATCCTGTTCGAGGGACGCGACGTGCTCGGCATGGCACCGGCAGAGCGGCGCGGCCTGCTTGGCAACCGCATGTCGATGATCTTCCAGGATCCGATGACGGCGTTGAACCCGGTGCGCAGCATCGAGAGCCAGATGGTCGATGTCCAGCATCGCGAGGGCGGTTCGCGCGGCATCAAGCGCCAGCGTGCGGTGGACATGCTCCGCCGGGTCGGTATCCCGGACCCCGAAAGTCGTATCGGCGGCTATTCGCATGAATTTTCGGGCGGCATGCGCCAGCGCATCTGCATCGCCATGGCCCTGCTGGTGAAGCCGGCGCTGCTCATCGCGGATGAGCCGACGACTGCTCTCGATGCCACGCTGGAGGTGCAGATCATCCATCTGCTGAAAGAGCTGCAGAAGGAAATCGGCTGCTCGATCCTGTTCGTTTCGCACCATCTCGGCGCTGTCGCCGAATTCTGCGACCGGGTGGCGGTCATGTATGCGGGCGAGGTGGTCGAATACGGCACCGTGCGCGATATCTTCCGCCGGCCGGGGCATCCCTATACGCGCGCGTTGCTCGAATGCGATCCGGGACGGATCAGGAAGCGCACCCGTCAGTTGCCGACGATACCGGGCGAGGTGCCGAGCCTGCTCGGTACCCAGGCGGGCTGCATCTTCCGCCGGCGCTGCCCGCATGCCTTCGCCCGGTGCGCGGATGAAAATCCCGCCCCCCGCGCAATCGGCGCAGCGCACAGCGCGCGCTGCCATCTTCTCGACGACACACTGGCGGTTCCGGCATGAGCCCGCTGCTTTCGGTCGAGGACCTTCGCGTGCGCTTTCGCACCATGAGCCAGCTGAAGGCGTTCACCAGTGGCGTGAAGAACCCGTTCGTCGATGCCGTCTGCGGAGTGTCTTTCGAGATCCGCAGGGGCGAGACACTCGGTCTCGTCGGCGAGAGCGGTTCGGGCAAGTCCACCATTGCCCGTGCCATCATGGGGCTGCGTCCACCGACGAGCGGCTCCATACGTTTCGACGGCCAGGTGCTGAACGGTCTTGCCCCGGCGGATCGCAAGCTGCATCTTCGGCGCATGGCGATGATGTTTCAGGATCCGGTCGGATCGCTGTCGCCGCGGCTCACTGTCCGCTCTCTGCTGATCGAGCCGTTCCGTATCCACGGCATCACCATCCGCGATCCAGCGGCCGAGGTGGAGCGCCTGCTAAAGATGGTTGGGCTGCCCGCGGATTTCGGGCGGCGATATCCCCACCAGCTTTCCGGCGGCCAGGCGCGCCGGGTGGGCGTGGCGCGGGCGCTGGCGCTGGCGCCCGATCTTATTATCGCCGACGAACCGACGGCGGGGCTGGACGTGTCCGTCCAGGGCGAAGTTCTCAACCTACTTGGGCGTTTGCAGCAGGAGTTGGGCATCGCCATCCTCATCATCACGCACAATCTCAATGTCGTGCGCCACATGACCGACCGCATGGCGATCATGTATCTCGGCCGCTTCATCGAGGTCGGCTCGACCGACCGTATATTCGAGCAGCCTTGCCACCCCTATACGGAGGCGCTGCTGTCGGCCAATCCGGAACCCGATCCCGACGCCGCGCTCGACCGGATCGAGCTCAGAGGCGAAGTGCCGAGCCTGATGACGCGCCCTCCCGGCTGCGAGTTCCACACCCGCTGCCGCTATGCGCAGGACATCTGCAAAAGCGCATTCCCGTCCCGAACAACCGACCGCGAAGACCCCCGCCATGTCTTCAATTGCCACTTCCCGTTGTCGGAACGGGCGCTCGCCGGAGCCGTCAATGTCTCGTGAAATCCTCGATATTCCTCTCTCCAACGGCACGCCGGGCAGCCGCCACAGTGTGCGCATCATACGCTACGGTGCCGCCGCCGCCCGTCCCAAGGCCTATATCCACGCGGCACTTCACGCCGACGAGGCGCCCGGCCTTCTGGTATCACATCATCTGGTCGAGCAGTTGGACGCCGCCGATGCGCGCGGCGAAATCCGGAGCCAGATCGTCGTCGTGCCTTACGCCAACCCGCTCGGCCTGGCGCAGTTCGTCAATGGCGACCATCTCGGCCGTTACGACCTTGCCAGCGGCCGCAACTTCAACCGCAACTGGCCTGACCTTGCCCCCGAATTGATCGCCCGGCTCGGAAACCTGTTGGGAAGGGATGCCGACGCCAACAAGGCGCTGATCCGCGAGACGATCCGCGCAATCCTCGACGAACGCTGTGTCAGGCAACAGGTTGATTCCCTCTATACGGTGCTGGCGCGCGAAGCCTTCGATTCTGATCTCGTTCTCGATCTTCATTGCGACGACGAAGGGCTGATGCATCTTTTCGTGCGGCCGGAGATCGCGGCGGAACTGTCGGACATCTCGGGCGAACTCGGCTGCCGTGCCGTGTTTTCGCAGGGCGCCTCCGGCGGCTCGACCTTTGCCGAAGCAAGCGTCGAGCCGTGGTTGAAGCTCGCGGCGGCGTATCCCGACAAGCTGATACCGGTCGGCTGCATGGCAGCGACGGTCGAATTGCGCGGCTTCGTCGACATCGGCGACGAGATGGCCGCGACAGATGCGTCGGCGCTGCTGAATGTGCTGCGCCGCCGCGGCTATATCGCCGGTCAAGCACCCGCCGCGCCGCCGCTCTGCGACGTCACAGGCTTCGACGCCTGCGACGTGGTGCGCACGCCGGCGTTCGGCGTCATCGTCTACCGCGTCGAACTTGGCGAGCGGGTCACGTCCGGACAGCCGATCGCCGACATCGTCGCGCCCGCTGCGATTGGCGGCGATGCCCGTATCACCGTCCATGCGCGTACTGACGGCGTGGTCGTCACCCGCAGACTGAAGAAGCTGGTGGCGGCCAACCAAGTCATCGCCAAGGTAGCCGGCACCGAGCCGCTTTCCCATCGCAAGGGCTATCTTCTGGAGGATTGATAACATGTCGCTCGAAAGCTGCTCCGGTTTCGAGAAAACGACATGCATGCCTGTCACTGCGAGACACCGACCGGCATGAGCCCCGTTCCGCAGGGGAGACCGCAAGCCTGTTGAAGGAGAAGCGGCTGTCCCAACTTCAACGGAGTATCCTTCAGCAAGACCTTGAGCGAGCCAGGACGGTCCTGAACGGCATAGACAAGGACGGATCCTCATCTAGCTCCTGAAGGGAACCCACCGTGCAACTGCGCCGGTAGGGATATTTTGATCCTGACCAAACTCGACCGGCTCGACCGTGAGCAACAGATGTCAGTACCACGGTCAAGGCACTGGATGAAATGGGCGTGAGAGTTTATTGCCTCGCACTCGGCGGCGCCGACCAGACACAGGACGCAACTGAGGTCATGAACCATCATTGGCACGGACACTGGGATGGGCGCGGCTCGCATCTGCCAGATGTCAGGGCTACTTCGCCGTATCCTCCAAGCGCATACGCCCACAACTCAGAGATCCGGACTCTATTCCGGCCCACGCGTAAAGCCACATCGCGCAACGGCGGCCGTCCAGGTTTCAGTGGTCGAAGGCGCACGTCACACCTGGGCCATGCCGCCATCGACGGCCAGTTCCGCGCCGGTTGTGAAACTGCTCTCGTCGCTGGCGAGGAAAACAACCGCGGCGGCCACCTCGTCAGGCCGGCCCATGCGCCCGAGAGGGATCATGCTGGAAAGCGCGTCTCGAATCTGTTGCGAGGCCCCGGCCATCATCGCCGTATCGGTCGGGCCGGGGCTGACGACGTTGACACGAATGCCTTTGGGAGCAAGTTCGTTGGCCCAGGTGCGGGTGAACGAGCGGACAGCGGCCTTGGTGGCGCCGTAGACGCCATATCCTTTGGTGCCGATGTCGCCTGCGATAGAGCCGATCAACACGATCGTTCCGCCTGGCTGCATGAGGTTGACGGCACCTTGTGCTGCGAAAACCAGGGAGCGCACATTCAGACCGAATGTCCTGTCGAAATGATCCTCCGAAATATCTTCAAGCGGGGCGTATTCGGAAAGGCCGGCATTCACAATGAGCACGTCGATACGCCCGCGTTCCGATCTGATCTGCTCGAATACACGTTCAAGATCCGCTCTGTTGCTTGCATCCGCCAGGACCGTCCGGATGCTGCCGGTGCCCGCCGCTTCCAAGGCGCCGTCCGCACCCTTGCGGCTGGTCGCATAGACCTGCGCTCCCTCACTGGCGAACCTTTGTGAAACTGCCCCGCCGATACCGCCGGCACCGCCGACAACCAGTGCGATCTTGTTTGCCAATCTGCTCATGTGAACTCCATCAAAAAGTGATGGCTCAAGATATATGCTCTATACCTACGGTCAATTACGCACTACAACTAGAGCAGATATCGAGGAGTATACCTATGTCCGCCGTGACTGAAGACTTGCCCGTCAAGGTCAGCCCACCCCGTCGTCCTAAGCCCGTGTCCGTCGAGGCGTTGATAGATGTGCAAAAGGCGCGGCCGGCACTTGAGCAGATCGCCAACAAGTGGTCGGTCCTGATTCTGACCGTTCTGTGCACTAGGCCGTCGAGATTCAACGAGATCATGCGGCGCCTGGACGGCATCACGCACAAGGCGCTCGCCGATGCGCTGAAGCGTCTGGAACGTAACGGTCTCATTCGCCGTGAAGTGCTGACGACGACGACGCCGGTCGGTGTCGAATACACGATCACTTCGCTCGGCCACTCCCTTCGGCAACCGTTCGAGGCGCTTTACGAATGGTCGATGACCTACGGGCCGGAACTCGAGCGCGCGCAAGACGAATACGACCGCGTTCGAGACTGATCACGTCCCCGGCCAGGCAGGCTTCTATTGCTCTGACGACACCCTGATAAAGGCCAGGAACGCCAAGGTAACAGCAGTTCGCATCCAGTTCTCCCCCAAGTTAAGGCCTGACCTTACACGGCAACTGCCGGTTTCGCATCCTGTCGCACTGAGTTTACCTGCGGCTGATCGAGCCAAACAAATACTCCCCAGAATGAGGAAATTACTATTATGGCGCATGGACTTCTACGACCCCGTGCGTGCCGCGCCTAATCTGGCGGCGTCCATTCTCTCCCATCGACCGCTGATGACGATTCAGCCCAAAGATTAGAGAAATCGGACGTCCCTTCTTCACCGGGTGAAGTGGGACCAACACCGCCCACGGGCGGGAGGAAGCGTCCTTGACCGAAATAGAGAAGCGCAGCGGAGCAAGCGACAGTGGCCGGGACTGATCTTAGCCACTGTGGCATTCCTTCCGCGTATTCTTTCCAAGCTACGCCCACGGCGTCCTCGAATGGATTGGGTCTGACTGAAGACCGCCTTCGCTTCTCTTAGTCTCGATCGTCTTCCCGTAACGACGTCGCTGCGTTCTCTTCCCCTGGTCGCTGCGCGTCCATTCCTCGGCGGCCCAAGAAAGCCTCGCGCCGCCGTTACTTCGTTTCAGCCCCTTCGGGATGCAGACCGATCGTCTCCGGCCTCGCGACCACCATCGAGAGATGGGTGCGGCCCGAGAAAAACAGATGGAACCACCACGATGGCTACGGTCGGCACATTCTCGCGCACCGCGAACGGCTTCTCCGGTTCGGTCAAGACCCTCAACCTCAACGTCAAGACTGTGACGTTCTCTCCGGTCGATGGCGACAACGAAAAGAGACCCGACTTCCGCATTTTCGCTGCCGCCCCGAGTTCGGGGCGGCCCTGGAAGAAGACCTCGCGCGAGGGCCGCGACTACCACTTCGTCAAGCCCAACTTCCCCGCTCCGATCTACGCGAGCTTGGTCGAGACCGACACCGGGGGCGACTTCTCGCTCATCTGGTCACGACGCGCCGCGGAGTGGTCCGTCAAGCACTAAGCCCCGCCGCAAGGCGGGGCTTTGTCATGTTCAAGTCCGCCGATGCCTAAGCTCTGCCAGCATGAAGTCAAAAAAATGAGGATCCGAGGCCCAGGCGATGTTGACGCGGATGCCTGCCTTGGCAGGTTGGCGCTCCGGCGAAAACACGGTACCAGGTGCGATAAAAATCCCCTGGCGAGCGCCTTCCCGGGCGAGGGCGATGTCATCGACATAGTCGGGAAGCTCCAGATAGACGTAGTATCCACCTGTCGGCTCGGCAAAGAGCTTAAGACCCATCTTCTGAAGGCGGGGAACGACCGTCTCGGTGGCCTGCTGCACACGCTGCGCCAAACGCTTGAGGTGGCGCCGATAGTGACCTTCACTGATCAATCCATGGATCAACCGCTCAATGTGTCCTGAGCTGTTGACTGTCGTCAGCATCTTCAACTCGGCAAGGGAAGCGATAAGGTCGGGGCGCGCGGCGATATAGCCGCAGCGCAGGCTGGCCGACAACGTCTTGGCAAAGGTGCGCACGCAGATGACGTTCCGCAACTGGTCGAGAGGCGCAAGGCCAACGCCACGGACCGTCGGCAGGTCGACGAACGGGTCGTCCTCGACCACCAGCATGTCGCAGCGCGCGGCGATCGTCAGGATCGAGTGAGCCGTCGGCAGGTTGGTCGAGCTGCCGGTTGGATTGTGCGCAAGCGATTGTGTGAAGAACAGCTTCGGACGCTCGCGCTCGGCCTTGCCGGCGAGATCGTCGAGGTCCGGACCGGTCGGCGTCCGCTTCACGCCGATCATGCGGATCTGCGCCAGCTTCAGCTTGGCGAAAAGCGGGTAATAGCCGGGGTCGTCGACCAGCACGGTATCGCCGGCGACGAGGAAGCGGCGTATGATCAGGTCCAGTGCGTGGTTGGCGCCGAATGTCAGCAGGATCTGGTCCGAGCTCGCCTGCACCTCGCGCTCCATGAGGTCGAAGGCGAGGCGCTCGCGCAGCGCCGGCAGGCCCATCGCCGAACCATAGCCGTCACTGCTGGACCTCTGGTGCCGGCCGAGCAACCCGAGATGGCGCCGCACTTCCGATTCCTCCATCCATGAGGCGGGCGGCCGCCCGTCGCCGACGCGGATCGAAAAGCTCTCCTCCAACTGCGCATTGAGCAGCGAGGCGATGTCGACCGCTTCCGCGACATGGCGGGGACGCTCGCTCGGCGTCTGCCGGCGACGCTCGGCGACCATGAAGCCGGCGCCGGGCCGCGAAAACGCGATGCCCGCGGATACCAGCCGGTCATAGGCATCGACGATGGTGTTCTTGGAAACGTCGAATTGCTCGGCGGCCTTGCGTATCGACGGAAGCTTGGCGCCGACGGTAATCGAGCCGGTCTCGATGCGCCTTCTGATCTCTGCCGCCACGGCCTCGGCGCGCGTCATCCCAGAACATCCTCCGATGGGCTGCGTGCCCTGATATGGACTGGTACAGTTTGTCGCTGTTTCCTGTAGCTGTACCTTGATAGATGGTATCAGTTAAACGATAGCTGCCTCAACGACAAGCATTCGCAGGGAGGCGATCGTGATGGTGGCTGTCCAGGACAGCGGTGTCGAGCCGCGGCTGAATTCCCGCATCGAGAAATTCCGCGACCTGTCGCCGGCCGATCGCCTGGCGACGGTCGGCGACGCCGCTCGTCTTGGGCAGGCGGATCGCGATGCCTTGCGCGGCGGCGTCCTGCCGCTCGATCTCGCCAACGGCATGATCGAGAATGTGGTCGGCACCTTCGAGATTCCGCTCGGCGTCGCCACCAACTTCACCATCAACGGTCGCGATTACCTCATCCCGATGGCGGTGGAAGAGCCGTCGGTGGTCGCCGCCGCCTCCTACATGGCGCGCATCGCCCGCGGTTGCGGCGGCTTCGAGACATCGAGCACCGCACCGATCATGCGGGCACAGGTGCAGATACTCGGTCTGTCCGATCCGCACGGCGCACGCGCCAGGCTGCTGTCGGCCCGCGACCAGATCATCGCCGCCGCCAACGAGAAGGACCGGGTGCTGATCGGCCTCGGCGGCGGCTGCCGCGAGATTGAAGTGCAGGTGTTCGAGGAGACGCAAGTCGGACCGATGGTGGTGCTGCATCTGCTCGTCGACGTGCGCGACGCGATGGGCGCCAACACGGTCAATACCATGGCCGAGGCAGTCGCACCGATGATCGAGCGCATTTCGGGCGGCACCGTCCGGCTGCGCATCCTCTCCAACCTGGCCGACCTCAGGCTGGCGCGGGCGCGGGTGCGGCTGACGCCGAAGGCACTGGCGACGAAGGAGTTCACCGGCGCGCGTATCGTTGCCGGCATCGTCGAGGCCTGTTCGCTGGCGATCGTTGATCCTTACCGCGCGGCCACGCACAATAAGGGCATCATGAACGGCATCGATCCAGTCGTCGTCGCGACCGGCAACGACTGGCGGGCGATCGAGGCCGGCGCCCACGCCTGGGCGGCGCGCGGCGGCCGTTATACGTCGTTGAGCCGCTGGGAGACCGACGCCGCCGGAAACCTCGTGGGGACGCTGGAAATGCCGATGGCGCTGGGCATGGTCGGCGGCGCCACCAAGACGCACCCGGCCGCGCGCGCAGCGCTGAAACTCCTCGGCGTGACGACGGCGCAAGAGCTTGCCGAGGTCACCGTCGCGGTCGGGCTGGCGCAGAACATGGCGGCGCTCAGGGCGCTGGCCACCGAAGGCATCCAGCGCGGACACATGGCGCTGCATGCCCGCAACATCGCCATCGTGGCGGGCGCGAGCGGCGCGAATATCGATACGGTGGCAAAGGAACTTGCGGCGGATCACGATGTGCGCGTCGATCGCGCCAGGGAAATCCTGCTCAGACTGGGCAAAGAGGAGACCTGAGCGGTGAGCGAGGCGGCCGCACACGGAAATCAGGCTCGGCTTTCCAGCCTGCTCAAAAGCCAGGAAGGCATCGTGCTGGTGCTGGCGGTGCTGGCCTTCGTGCTGTTCTCGTTGCTGCTGCCGTCCTTCTTCAGCCCCGGCAACATCCTAGCCCTGATCAGAAGCGTCTCGATTCTCGGCATCCTGGCGCTGGGAATGGCGCTGGTCGTCATCGCCAGGGGCATCGATGTCTCGATGATCGCAACGATGGTGGTGTCGGTGTCCTGGGCCTTCGTGATCGCCCGCTCGGGCTATTCGCTGGAATTCGCGCTGCTGATCGGCGCGCTGTTCGCGGTGGTCGCCGGCGTGCTGATCGGGATGCTGATCGCTTTCGGCGAGGTCGCGCCGATCTTCGCGACGCTTGCCGCCGGCTCCGTCATCTACGGCCTTGGCCGAACCTTCTTCTTCACGCTGGAGATGCAGAATGTGCCGCCAGGCGCCGAATGGTTCTCGCTGATCGGGCAGGGCCGCATCCTCGGCGTCCCGGTGACGGTGGTGGTCTTTGCCATGCTTTGCCTGGCGCTGCATCTGGTGCTCAGCCGCACGCGGTTCGGCTGGCAGACCTATGCCATGGGCAACAATCCGGGCGCCGCCAGGATCACCGGCATTTCCAACCGGCCGATGATCGTCGCGCAATATGCGATCAGCGCGCTGATCGCCTACGGCGCCGGGCTGGTGCTTGCCTCGTCGGCGTCGGCGATCAACGCCCGGCTTTTCAATTCGACGATGATCTACGACATCCTTCTGGTCGTCGTGTTGGGCGGCATCGGCCTGAATGGCGGCCACGGCAAGGTTCGCAACGTCATTCTGGGCACGATCTTCGTCGGCATCCTGCTCAACGGCATGACGATCATGAACATCGCCTACACGATCCAGAACCTGGTCAAGGGCGTGGTCCTGCTTCTGGCCATCGTCATCGACTCGCTCGTCAACCCACGCGACGAGCAGACGTCCCAGCAAGGGGATCTCTGACACCAATTTCAACGCCGAAATGCAATGGGAGGAAACCATGCGACTTCTGAAAACGACAAAGTGGCTGGCCGCGGCCTGCATCGCGCTTGCCGGTATCGTCACCGCCAGCGCCCAGGACAAGGGCCTGGAAAATCCGCGCTCGACGACGTTCCACAAGACGCTGGAAGGCAAGAAGGTCGTCTTCCTGCCGCTGTCGATGGGTTTCGACCTGACCGAAGGCTGGGCGGCGGTGATGCGCCAGCAGGCCAAGCGCCTCAAGTATGATTTCGAGATCCGCGACCCCGCCTGGAGCACCGACGCGGGAACCCGCGCGCTGCAGTCGCTGATCAGCGAGAAGCCGGACCTGATCGTCGCGCACAATCCCGACATCCAGTCCTACGCCCGGTTGCTGGCTCAGGCGCAGGCCGCCGGCATCAAAGTTGTGCAGATCAACCTGGAATCGAACACCCAGACCGATTCGTATGTCGGCGCCGACTGGACCGAGATCGGCGAACAGGCGGCGCAGGCCGTGGTCGACAAATGCAGCCCCGGCAAGGGTGCTTCGACCAAGGTCGCTATCGACACCGGCGTGCCGACGGCGGCATCCGACGTGTTCCAACTCGACGGCATCTACCGTGTCTTGAACCAGCATCCCGACATCCAGGTCGTTTCGCAGCAGGCCACCGAATACAATCCGGAAAAGGCGCGCTCGATCATGGAGACCGTGCTGCAACAGCATCCGGATCTTTGCGGCGCCATCGGCATCTGGGACAATCAGGACACCGGCACGGCGTCTGCGATCCAGCAGGCCGGCAAGGGCGACCAGGTCTTCCTCGTCACAAGCGGCGGCGGCAACAGGGTCGGCTGCGAGAATGTCGAGAAGGGCCTGTTCAATCTCTACATCAGCTACAACGTGCCGCTGCAGGGCGAAATCCTGAATGCGGAGATCGCAAGGCTGCTGCTCTCCGACGGTACCGCCGGCGAGACCAAGACGCTCTATTTCAATCCGCTGACGCAGATCACCAAGGCCAACGTCAACCAGCGCAATTGCTGGACGCTGGACGATCTGAAGTAGGGAATCCTGACTTATGGCCACCAGCGATGCGCTTTCACGGCTGCGGTACCGGCTTTTGCCGGACCGCCTGTTCGGCGAATTGCTGACCAAGAGCTGGATCGACAACGTCATTCCGGCATTGGCGCTGGTGGTCACGATCCTCGTCATGACGTGGATCATCCCTGGCTATTTCTCGGTCGGCAACCTTACCGATCTCGCCCGCCAGGTGTCGGAATTCGGCCTGATCGCACTGGCGCTCACCATCGTCATCCTCTCGGGCGGCATCGACCTCTCGGTCGGCTCGATGTTCGCGCTATGCGTGCTTGCCGCCCTGGTATCGATGAACGTTGCCGGCCTGCCGGTCGGCGTGGCATTGATCGCGACGCTAGCCACGGGCCTCGTCTGCGGGCTGCTCAACGGGGTGCTGATCGGCTATCTCAGGCTGCGCGCCTTCATAACCACTCTGGTGACACTGGTCATCTACCGGGCGCTCTACGACATCATCTTTCCCCGGCTTGCCAGCGCGATCGTCGGCTCGATGCCGGTCTCCCCGACCTGGGACCTGATCGGCTTCGGCACCTTCTACGGCCTGCCCGTCTCCTTCGCCATTTTCGCCGTCATCGCCCTTGGCGCGCATATCGTCCTGTCAAGGCTAAGGCCAGGATGGCGGTTGCGCGCCGTCGGCGGTGCGCGCCGCTCCGCCTACAATGCCGGCATCAACGTCAAGCTGACGGTTTGCCTCGCCTATGTCGCATCGGGCCTGCTGACCGCGATCGCTGCCTTTCTGTTTTCCGCCCGGCTCGGCAGCACCGGCGCCGACACCGGCATAGGGCTGGAGATTTCCGTATTGACCGCCGTGGTGCTTGGCGGCGTTTCGCTGGGTGGCGGCCGCGGTTCGGTCGGCAATGCGGTGATCGGCTCCATCCTGGTGCTGATCCTGACCAGCGGCCTCATCCGCCTGTCGATGCCCGGCTCGGTCAACCAGCTGATCCTCGGTCTGGTGCTGATCGCCGCCGTGCTGTTCGACGCCAAATGGGTGAAGAACCGCGGCAAGCTGTTGAGCAAAGTCTATGTCTCGCCGACCTATCTGAAGCTGCCGAATTTGACGCCGCCGACCGGAACCGACGTGCTTGCCGTCAATGACAGGCTTGGCGCGGCGGAGCTCATAGGGCTTGGCGCGGTCGAAGGTCCCGAGGACGTCGTCCTCGACCGCGACGACAATCTCTATACCGGTACGCGGCACGGTACGATCGTCCGTTTCCTCGTGCCCGACTATGCGCGCAGCGAGGTCTTCGCCCGTATCGGCGGTCATCCGCTGGGGCTGGCCTTCGCGCCGAATGGCGACCTGCTCACCTGCGTCGGCGGCATGGGCGTCTACCGCGTCTCGCCGGACGGGACGGTGGCGAAGGTCACCGACGAAACCAATCGCAGCCTGCTGTCGGTGATCGACGATTCGCGGCTGAGGCTTCCCGACGATCTCGACATCGCGCCGGACGGGCGCATCTTCTTCAGTGAAGCGACGATCCGCTACGAGATGTCTGAATGGGCGGTCGATGCGCTGGAGGGCAGGGGCAACGGCCGGCTGATCTGCCATGATCCGAGGACCGGCTCGACCCGCACCATATTGCGCGGCCTGATCTTTCCCAACGGCGTCACCATTTGCCGCGACGGCCAGTCGCTGCTCTTTGCCGAGACATGGGCGTGCCGCATCAGCCGCTTCTGGTTCGACGGACCGGACAAGGGCAAGCGTGAAATCTTCCTCGACAATTTGCCGGGCTATCCCGACAATCTCAACCGCGGCTCCGACGGAACCTACTGGATCGCGCTGCTCGGCATGCGCACCAGAACCTTCGATCTCGCCATGCGCAAGCCGGGTTTTCGCCGCCGCATGGCCAAGCGGATCGCCGCCGACGAATGGCTGTTCCCCAACATCAATCGCGGCTGCGTGCTGCGCGTGTCGGAAACCGGCGAGATCATCGACGCGTTGTGGGACGAGGCCGGCGAAAACCATCCCTCGATCACCTCGACCTGCGAGCACAAGGGCTGGCTCTATCTGGGCGGCGTCTCCAACAACCGCATCGGCCGCGTTCGCATCGAAGGCGCCGATCCGCAATGGACGGCGCATGACGATTACTGGGGGAAGCGCTGATGGCGGGGTTTGGCACGTTCGTCCGCCGGCTGTTTTCGGCTGATGATGCCGGCATCAGCGTGCCGGCCATGGACGGCGTCTTCAAACCGGACAACCGTCTGGAAGAGGCGGAGCGGCTGCTGTCGCTTCCCGCCATCGACAATCTCGTTGCGTCGCCAGCGAGACTGCTGTGCAGCAGCGGCAACACGCTCTTCCGGATCGACCTTGGGAGAGCGGGCGCTTCGGCGGTCGCAATAGCGGAGTTCGCGGCGCCGATCAGCTTTGTCGCATCCGCGCCCGATGGCCGCCTTGCCGTCGGCATCGAGGGTGAGGGCCTGCAAATCGGGCAGCCGGGCACCTGGAGGCGCATCGGCTTGTCAGGCGGCGTGGCGTCCTGCCTCACCGCCGGGCTCTTTACCGTGGATGGCTCGCTCTACCTGTGTGTCGGCTCGCGCAAGCATCCGGCGCGCGACTGGAAGCGCGATCTGATGGAGGGCGGCAGCAGCGGCGTCGTGCTCGCCATCGATCCGGACAGCGGCTCCCAGCGTGAGCTTGCAGCCGGATTGGCATTTCCCAACGGCGCGGTCGTGCTCGGCAACGGCCGTCTGGCGATCAGCGAAAGCTGGCGCCATCGTATCGTCGCCCTTGATCCGAAATCCCCCCATCCGGTGGCGATCCTGGAAAATCTGCCGGCCTATCCGTCGCGCCTGTCACCCGCTTCCGATGGCGGCTTCTGGATGGCGCTGTTCGCGCCGCGCCGCCAGCTTCTCGAACTGGTGCTGCGCGAGGACGATTATCGCCGCGAGATGATGGCGACGATCGATCCCGGCGAATGGATCGGGCCGGAACTCGCCGGATCGGCGCGGCCGGACCAGCCGCTGAGCCAGGGCTCGGTCCGGCAGATGGGCGTGCTGAAGCCGTGGGCGCCATCGCGCTCCTACGGCCTCGTCGCGCGCTGCGACGACAGCGGCCGGCCCAGCGAAAGCTGGCACAGCCGCGCCGACGGCAGCATGCATGGCGTCACCTCCGTCTGTGAGCATGGCGGCAGCGTCTACGCCGCCTCGCGCGGCTCCGGCACGCTGCTGCGCCTGCCCGGCGCGACATCCGGTGGAGCCCGGCATGGCTGATCCCCACGCGGCCGAGATCGTCCGGTTCCGCAAGGCCACCAAGGCGTTCGCCGGCAACGCGGCGGTGCGCGACGTCGATTTCACGCTGCGGCAAGGCGAGGTCCATGCGCTGCTCGGCGAGAACGGTGCGGGGAAGTCGACGTTGACCAAGGTGCTGGCCGGCCTCTACCCGCTGACGTCGGGCGAGATGCTGATTGACGGCAAACCGGTTGGCTTTTCCTCGCCCGCCGATGCCATGAAGCACGGCATCGCCATGGTGTTCCAGGAAACCAATCTCATCCCGTCGATGAATGTCGCCCAGAACATCTTCCTCGGCGAGGAGAGCTTCTTCAACCGGTTGCGCGGCATCAACATCAAGGCGCAGCAGCATCTGCAGCGGCTGAACTTCCATGTCGAGCCGACCGCGCTGGTGTCGACGCTCGGCGCCGCCAAGAAGCAGATGGTCGAGATCGCCCGCGCGGTTCACCACAAGGCCCGCATCTTCATCTTCGACGAGCCGACGGCGACGCTGACGCCGGAGGAAAAGCAGCACTTCTTCGCCCTGGTCGAGCGGCTGAAAGGCGAGGGCGCTTCCATCATCTTCATTTCACACGCGCTGGAAGAGGCGCTGTCGATCGCCGACCGCATCAGCGTGCTGCGCGACGGCGCGCTGATCGTCACCGACGATGCGCGCAATCTCACCCGCGAAAAAATCGTCCAGGCGATGGTTGGCCGGCAACTGACCGATGCGCTCTATGGCGACGATGCCGCCAAACGCGTCGCGCGCCGCCCGGGCGAAAAGGTGCTGGCGCTCGAGAACGTCTCGATGGGTAAGGCGGTGCGCAGCGCCACGCTGTCGGTCTTTGCCGGCCAGGTGACCGGGCTGTTCGGCCTGGTCGGTGCCGGCCGCACCGAAATGATGAAGATCGCGGCGGGCGTTTTGAAGCGTGACTTCTTCCATGGTGGCCGCATCACGCTGCGCGGCGAGGTGGTGCACTTCCGCGTGCCACGGCAGGCCGTGCGGCGCGGCGTCGCCTATATCACCGAGGACCGCAAGCTCGACGGCCTATTCGACACGATGGACATCGCCCAGAACGTATTCCTCGGCAAGCTGGCCAAAGGCTCCAACCCGGTCTCGGTAATCGGCCTTGGCGAAGCGCGCCGGCAATCGGCCGAATGGATCGAGACGATGAAGGTCCGCACGATCGGCGCCAATGCTCGGGTGGTCGAGCTTTCCGGCGGCAATCAGCAGAAAGTGGTCATCGCCAAATCGCTAATCCAGGCGCCGTCGCTGATCATCTTCGACGAGCCGACGCGCGGCGTCGATGTCGGCGCCATCGCCGAGATCCATCAGATTATCGAGCGGCTTGCCGATGCGGGCGCGGCCGTCGTCGTTATTTCGTCCTATCTGCCTGAAATCCTCAATCTGTCGGATCGCATCCTGGTGGCGCGCCAGGGCCGTATCGTCGAGGAGATGACCATCGACGAGGCCTCCGAAGAAAAGATCATGTATGCCGCCGTCCATTGAATCGCCCGGTGGGGATCGGCAGGCCACGATCGTCGAAGTCGGTCCGCGCGACGGCCTGCAGAACGAAAAGCGGCTGGTCTCGACCGGGCAGAAGCTGCGCCTGATCGGCATGCTGGCCGATTGCGGCTTCGCCCGCATCGAGGCGACGGCTTTCGTCTCGCCGAAATGGGTGCCGCAGATGGCCGATCATGATGAGGTCATGCGGCGCGCTGTGCGGCGTCCGGGGCTTATGCTGTCCGCGCTGGTGCCCAACGAGCAAGGTGCGCGGGCCGCGATCGCGGCCGGCGCGCAGGAACTCGCGGTCTTCACCAGCGCCTCCGAGACGTTTTCGAAACGAAACACCAATTGTACCATCGAGGAAGGGCTGGCTCGTTTTGTGCCAGTGATCGCGCTGGCCGCCGAGCATTCCTTGCCGGTGCGGGGCTATGTCTCCTGCGCCGTCGATTGTCCCTATGAAGGCCCGATCGAACCCGGCGCCGCTGCGAGAGTCGTCGCGCGCCTGCGCGATCTCGGCTGCGCCGAAATCGCCGTTGCCGACACGATCGGCAGGGCGACACCCGAGCGCGTGCATGCCATGGTGCTGGCAACCCTCGAAGAAGCAGAGGCTGCGCGGCTGGCCGGGCATTTCCACGACACCGGCGGCCTGGCGCTCGCCAACGTCGATGCTGCCTGGGACCTCGGGCTCAGGGTGTTCGATGCCGCTGCCGGCGGGCTAGGCGGCTGTCCCTACGCGCCCGGTGCGGCCGGCAATCTTCGCAGCGGCGCGCTGGTGGCGCGCCTTGCGTCGAAAGGGATTGCCACCGGCATAAATCGCGAATTGCTGGCCGGCATCGAAACCATGCTTGCCGAGGGTAAGTTTTTCGCCGAGCCATAAAGCCACGACAACCCCCGCAGCAAGTTTGCCTGAAATCAGTGCCGTCCCGATCTTCGGGGCTGGCGTCTCGGAAAATGCGACACGAGCTATATATTGCTGCCTTGGCTGCCCGCTCGGCTTTAGCAAAATTTGACGAGGCATCGAATTTTTGGCGCGCGTGCCGCCCTTGTTGTTAACGTCAGTACCAATGCCCCGATCGCCTTCACACCGAATGGAGAGTGTCGGCGATCGTTCCCATCAGGTTCTGCATGTCGATCCGCATCGACTGATTGATCGCTTTCGGCCCGAAGAGGTCCTTGTACAGTTCTACAATCAGGGACGGACTGGGCTTCCTGGAAGCTTTTCGAACTTTGCGTCGCGCCTCAGCCCCGTCAGGAAGTCGATGCCTCCTCAAATTTTCCCCAATACCGAATCTAAGTGACAATTTGTCCCATAAGCACTCGCACCTCCGTCGAGACCATTCGCGAACTACATTCTCGGTTCAACACGCAACATCTCTTCGCGCGAGTGACCGGCCTCTCAAGCACCGACCTATCGCTGATCCGCTGCAGCACTCTTTGCGGCCATAGCCGATCCGTTGTAGGCGTGCATCTGTGCCAGCTTCGCCATGCGCTGGGCGGCTTCTGCGAGCGCCGAGCAATGCTGCTTGAAGTTTTGCTCTATGATCTGACCGTAGGGTCCCGTAAGTCCCACCGCGTACATCACCTCACCGCTCGTCGGCCTTATCGGAAATGCGATCGAGCCCAAGCCCGGAACATGCTCGGCCAGGTCCATGGCATAGCCCTGCTGCCGAACCTCCGCCAATTCCCTGGTCAACTCTGCGATCTTCGTTTTAGTCCGATCGGTATAGCTGCGCAGCTCGGTCGCCAGGATCCTGTTCACGGTCTCCTGCGGATGAAACGCAAGGATCGCCTTGGCCGAAGCGGTCGCATTTACAGGCATGGCCATACCCGGCATGACATAGGTCCGGACCGGAGTATCGGGCGCGACGCAGGTGACCGAGCGCACCTCGGTACCGTCGAACTTCGACAGGAACGCCGACTGGCCGGTGCGGTCGGCCAAATCCTGAAGCGGTCGCTGCGCGAGCGTCGTCAGCCAGCCGCTATCCGGAGACATCTGTAGCAGCTGCAGCAAGCGATCGCCGAGGCGGTATGTCCGATTGCGAACGCTCTCGGCGGTGATCATCCCGCTTTCGATCAAGGCATGCAGCAGCCTGTTGATCGTGGTTTTGGGCAGTCCAAGCGTCGTTTCGAGCTCGATCGCCGTCAAGCCATGCTCGAACGGCGCGACCGTTTCCATGATCGAGATGTAGCGCTCGAGGGGACTGTCCTTGGCGCTCGGCTTCTTCGATTTCGTATTCAAGGGCACCTACGCCGATCTGACAATTGCGACTGCAAGAAGGTTATCGTTCAAAACAGACGTGAGGGGCAAGGTCGGTCTCTCGTTATCCCGCCGCGCCTCGAGTCCGAGGGGCTCCGTAGAATAGCCGAACGGCCGCACGCCCTCGGCTGTCGGGCTCCGCCAGGTAACCCGAACCCGAAACCTCCTCACGAATAATACCGAAATTCGGTATTATTTCCATTTTATGGTCCCCTCGATTGACTCGCAAGCCAAATCCTGATTATCGGGATAAATACCGATTTTCGGAGGAACTTGAAATGGCTGAACTCCCGCGTGTGACCTACTCGAACATCGGGGTGGATTTTTCCCCTGTTCACGCTCACCTCGATGCAATGATCCCGGATTTCGAGAAGAACACACTGGGTCGCGAGTGGTCGACGCCGTTTGCGACTGGCGCTCGGAAAGAGATCCTGAGCCCTATCGACAAGAAGATCTCTCTCGGCAAGTTCCCGGTTTCAACCCCGTCAGACGTCAAGTCCGCGATCCAGGCAGCCCGGGCCGGCGCGAAGACCTGGAACCGTTCGACGCTGGACGATCGCCTTGCATTCGGCGCCCGCTGGCGAGAGGCACTGGCGGAGCGGAAATATGACCTCGGTTTGGCGGCGCTCTACGAGATCGGAAAGTCCCGCATCGAGGCAGTCGGCGAAGCCGAGGAATGCCTCGACATGGTCGAGTACTACGCATCGGAGATGAAGGCGAACAACGGGTTCGTCCGGCCCATGAACGTGTTGGTCGAAAACGAGACTGCTACGAGCGTCATGAAACCCTATGGCGTCTTCGCGGTCATCGCTCCTTTCAACTTTCCGCTCGCCTTGTCGATCGGCATGGTCACGGGTGCGCTGTTGACAGGCAATGCGGTGGTCTACAAGCCGTCGCCGGGTTGCGCGCTGACCGGACTGCTGATTGCCGAAACGCTTCGCAAAGCGGGCTTGCCCGAAGGTGTTTTCAACATCGTGCTTGGCGATGGAGAGGTGGGGCGCCTTCTTGCCACCGATAACGGCATCGACGGCGTTGCATTCACCGGCTCCCATAAGACCGGCATGAGCATCTTCCGTCATATGGCAACGCTGCCCCACATGAAGCCCGTCATCGCCGAAATGGGTGGCAAGAACCCCGCCTACGTGACGAGCAAGGCCGACCTCGACCGCGCGGCGCAGGGGGTGGCGCGCTCCGCTTTTGGCCTGCAAGGCCAGAAGTGCTCCGCATGCTCGGTCGTGTATGTCGACGAGAAGGTCAAGGCGGAATTCATCGAGAAACTGGTAGCGTTCGCTGGAAAGCTGGTGGTCGGAGATCCTCGTAAGGCCGAGACCTTTATGGGCCCTGTCTATGGCGACGCCACAGTCGGCCGTTTCCAGGCAGCGCTGTCGGAAGTCGAGGGCAAAGGCAAGGTGCATTTTGGGGGCGCCGCCCTGGGCCAGGGCTTTGCGAACAACTACGTCCTGCCGACGGTGGTCGAACTTGATGGTCCGGGCCGGCTGACCCGCGACGAACTCTTCATGCCTTTCGTGGTCGTCCGCGGTTTTGATAGTCTCGATGCCGCGATCGAAGAGGGCAACGACATCGCCTACGGATTGTCGGCCGGCATCTTTACCAACGACCAGAAAGAGTTGCGTCACTTCCTCGACACCGCCGAAGCGGGGGTTCTCTATGCCAACCGTGCGAGCGGCGCAACGACGGGTGCATGGCCAGGCGCGCAGCCATTCTGCGGCTGGAAAGGCACCGGGGTCAGCGGCAAGGGCGGTCTCGGCTCCTGGTTCCTGCCACAGTACCTGCGCGAGCAGAGCCACACGATCATGACCAAGTGATCGAAAGAGGTCGCGCCCTCGTCGCGGCCATCCAAGACTGTGTCCTTCATCGGTTTACAAGATTATGCGCCACTATCCAGATTCAATGCCGAAGTCCCGCGAGATGTTCGAACGGGCCCGCAAGGTCATGCCGGGAGGAAACACCCGGACAACGGTCTTCATCGACCCGTTTCCGATCTATGCCCAGCGCGGCGAGGGCTGCCGCGTCTGGGACGTCGATGGAAACGTCTACTACGACTGCATCAACAATTTCACGGCCATGATCCATGGCTACGGCCATCCCGCCGTCACGGCCGCGGTGGTGGACCAGATGCCCCGGGGATCGGCTTTCGGAGCGCCCACCGAGAGCGAACTTGATCTTGCTGAACTGTTGGTGGAGCGCCTTCCGTCAGTCGAGCAGGTTCGCTTCGCCAACTCCGGCACGGAAGGCGTCATGATGGCGATCAAGGCGGCTCGGGCGTTCACCGAGCGGTCGAAGATCGTCAAGATCGAAGGTGCCTACCATGGCTCCTACGACTTCGCGGAAGTCAGCCTGGACAGTTCGCCCGCCAACTGGGGCGACATGCCTGCCTCAACGGCATACGCGAAAGGCACGCCGAAGGGAGTTCTCGATGATGTCATCGCGGTGCCGTTCAACGATACGGAGGCGCTGCGTGCCGTCTTCGACGCGCATGGCGACACGATAGCGGGTGTTCTGATCGACCCGATGCCGAACCGCGCCGGACTTATTCCCGCGCGAAAGGATTATCTCGACGCGATGGTCGAGATCGCTCATGCCGCCGGCTCGCTGGTGATCTTCGACGAGGTGATCTCGCTCCGCCTTGGCTATTCGGGGGCGCAGGGCCTGTGGAGCATCACGCCCGATCTGACGGCTCTCGGCAAGATCATCGGCGGAGGATTCCCGGTCGGCGCCGTCGGCGGCCGCGCCGACGTGATGGCGGTGTTCGATCCAACACGAGGCAAGCCCGCATTGCCGCATGGCGGCACCTTCACCGCGAACCCGGTGACGATGCGAGCCGGTCTGGCGGCGATGCGCGCGTTGACCCCGGCTAGCTTCGCGCATCTGGACGCTATCGGCAGCCTGCTTCGCGAGGGCATCACGGCCTCGCTTGCTCGCCATGGCCTCAACGGGCAGTGCGTCGGTCTCGGCTCGCTCTTCAAAGTTCATTTCACGGCGTTGCCGATCACGGACTACCGGTCAGTCTATCCGGGTGCGTCCGAACGCATGAAACTCGACCTGTTCCACAAGGGTCTGCTCGACCGCGGCGTGCTTTCGGCGAGTTACGGACTCTTCGCGCTTTCCACCTCCATGACCGAGGAAGACGCACGCGAGATCCTTTCCGCAATCGACGGCGCCCTCGCAGCAATCGCTCCGAAGCAATGACGTAGCGCGTCCAGCGCCGGATCCATCCGGCACGGGACGACGCAGCAACAGATGGAAGTCACATGACAGCTTCTCCTCACGTCGTCGTCATCGGTGCGGGTACCCTCGGTATGTGTTCTGCGCACGCGCTCGCGGAACAGGGCGCTCGCGTCATCGTCATCGACGCACAATCCATTGCGTCAGGATCCAGCGGCCGCTCGGTCGGGGTCGTTGGGACACAGCTCACGGATCCGTTCGAGATACAGCTGCGCATGCAATCGGTGCAGCGCGTCCGCCGGTGGCAAGAGCGCCTCGGTCTCGGCTTCAGCCCTATCGGCTACCTGCGTCTGGCGCGCACCTCCGAGCAGATGGAACTGTTCGCCCGCTCGGTGGAGATCCAGCGCGATGCCGGCTTCAGATCCAGGGTCTACCAGGCGAACGAGCTTCAGCAACTCGTGCCGCACTTGAGTTCAGATGGGCTCGAAGGCGGCATCTTCGGGCCGGACGACGGCTTCCTCGATCCCCACGAAATGTGCACGCTGCTGGCGCAACAGGTGAAGAAGCTCGGCTCCGAGGTTTTCCAGTTCCGCAAGCTGCTTGGTGCCGCGCGGACATCCGGTGGCTATCGGTTGGACACCAGCAAGGGGCCGATCGGCTGCGACTTCGTCGTGAATGCGGCAGGCGCCTGGGCGCCACGCGTTGCCGAGATGCTCGGACAGACGCTGCACATCCACCCGGAGCGCCACGAGGCGCTGACAATCCACTTGGACGCGCCGCTCCCGTACACAATGCCGATGGTCATGGATCTGGTGAACGGGCAGGGCACCGGACTCAACTTTCGGCACGAGAAAGCGAGCGAGCTCATCGCCGAGATACACAAGGTAAGTTCGCCGTCGCCCGAAGATCCGGACAACTATAACGAGCAGTGCGAGGAAGGGTCCAAGGTCATGCTGGCCGAGATGCTGATCGAACGCCTGCCTGATCTGCCGGGCGCCCGGCTCGGCCGGGGCTGGGCAGGCCTCTACCCTGTCACCGCCGACCACCGTCCCTATGTCGGACCAGTCGATCAGTCGGAGCCCGGTCTGATC
Source organism: Mesorhizobium sp. LMG17149 (assembly GCF_024518695.1). Lineage (NCBI taxonomy): Bacteria > Pseudomonadati > Pseudomonadota > Alphaproteobacteria > Hyphomicrobiales > Phyllobacteriaceae > Mesorhizobium > Mesorhizobium sp. LMG17149. Next base: position 376,014 of record NZ_JANIFL010000004.1, on the reverse strand, counting down.
ACCGCGGCCGGTGCGGGCGGCTACGGGATTCAGCTTGCGCCGGTGATTGGGCTGATCGTCGCAGACTGGGTGCTCAAGGGCTCTCCCGCATCGATCCCAGGCACCGAAAGTCTCGCTCCAACTCCGGAAAGAAACGTTCCGGGCACACATACTGCGGCGGCTTGACCAGTGGGACACCGGCGTTAGCGCAAGGACAAAGAAGCCATGCCCGAGGCAGAAAATATCGTACGCATCAAGAACATCAACGTGATCTATGGCGGCCATCACGCCGTGAAGAACGTCTCGCTCGACATCACGCGCGGCGAGGTCGTGGCGATCGTCGGACCCAGCGGCGCGGGGAAGAGCACGCTGCTGCGCGCGATCAACATGCTCGAACAGCCGTCATCCGGCACCCTTGAAGTGGGTGCCATCCGGTTTTCGGTCGACCGCAATCTGTCCGCCGGAGAGCTGCTGAGGCTCCGACGTTCCACCGGGATGGTTTTCCAGTCCTTCAACCTGTTTCCGCACATGACCGTGCAGCGCAACATTTCGCTGCCGCAGATGCGGGTTCTGGGGCGCACCAAGGAGCAGGCGGACGCGCGCACCGCCCAATTGCTCGAACGCGTACACCTTACGGACAAGGCGCAAGCCTATCCGGCGCGCCTGTCGGGTGGCCAGCAGCAGCGTATCGCGATCGCACGCGCCCTGGCTCTTGACCCCAAGGTGATGCTCTTCGACGAACCCACGAGCGCCCTGGATCCCGAACTCGGGCTTGAGGTGTTGGCCGTGATGCGCGAGCTCGCCCAGGAAGGCATGACAATGATCATCGTCACGCACGAGATCGCCTTTGCCGCAGACGTCGCCGACCGCGTAATCGTCATGGCTAATGGAGAGATCATCGAGCAGGGTCCGCCTGATGCCGTGATCCGCAATCCGTCGTCGCCCCGCACGCGGCAGTTCTTCCGTGCCGTGGTCGATCGCAGATGATCGACCTGCTGGTTTCACTGCTCAGAGGCGTTCCGGCCACGCTGCTGGTGACCTTCGGCGCTTTCGGAGTCGGGGCCATCGCAGCCATGCCGCTGGTGCTGATGCGACGTTCCCGGTTGCTTCTGCTAAGCGCGCCGGCGCGCCTATACATCGACGTTGTCCGAGGAATCCCGCCGATCGTCTGGCTGTTCATTATTTTCTTCGGATTGGGCAGCGGAGTGATCGTTCTCAGTTCATATCAGGCTGCCATCCTGGGCATGGGGTTGGTATCAACGGCCTATCTCGCTGAAATCTATAGGGGTGGCTTCCTGGCCCTCTCGAAGGGCCAGCGGGAGGCGTCCACGGCGCTCGGTATGTCGCGCCTGGATACGCTGCGCTATATCCTGGCGCCGCAGGTCCTGCGCGTCTCGGTTCCACCCATGGCGACCTTCCTTGTTAGCCTGCTCAAAGACACGACCGTGGCCTCCACGATCGGTGTCCGCGACGTGATGATGTACGCATCGCAGCAGGCTCAAGGCGGCGGCGGCAGCTTCGCGCCGTTCATTTTCGCCGCGCTTCTCTACATCGTGCTGTCCATACCCGTTGTCGTGTTGGCACGCGCCGTGGACGGGCGGCTGCGCTCAAGGGGGCAAGCGAAATGAGCGAGATGCTGGCTAACTGGCTGGACTGGTCGCCCCAGCTTTTCCAAGGAGCTATTGTCAGTCTTCAGTTGGCGGGCCTGGCGCTGCTGTTCGGATTGCCTATCGGCCTCGTTCTTGCGCTTGCCTCTTCCTCTGGAAACAGGCTCGTCCGCTATTTCGCGGTGGTATTGGTCGAGATCGGGCGTGGTGCGCCTGCACTCGTCGTCCTGCAGATGGTCTACTATGGATTGCCTGCTTCCGGGATGACCGTAAGTGCCTTCACCTCTGGCGTGATTGCGTTGGCGCTAACGACAGGCGCCTACACCAGCGAGATCCTTCGCGCCGGTCTGAACGCGGTTCCGCATTGTGAGATCGAGGCGGGCTGGGCGCTCGGCATGACCCGCCGGGACATCCTGCGCTTCGTAGTGATCCCCCAAGGAATCCTGTTCGCAATACCCGCACTGATGGGCTTTGCCATTCTCATCTTCCAGGCGACGGCCCTTACATACACGATCGCCATCCCCGAACTTCTGGCGCGCGCCTATCGCGTGGGTGCGGCCACCTACCTCTACCTCGATGTCCTGATCTTGGCGGGCCTGTTCTATCTCGCCATCACCGTCCCGTTCGGGTGGCTGGTCTCGTACACCGAACGTAGGCTGGGCAGCCATCTCGGCTGACCTGCAATCAAAAACCATCAATGTCAGAGGAGAGCACAGTGAAAAATTGGAGTAAGATTATCTCGGCCGCGGCCATTGCTACGGCCTTGGGTGCCAGCGTCGCGTCCGCACAGGATTGCAAGCCGCAGCACGTTTTCGAAACCGTGTCAGCGGGCAAACTCACAGTCGCGCTTACCAACACCGCTCCGTATTCGCTCGAAAAAGACAGCGGCATCGCGGGTATCGACGGCGATCTCGTGAAGCGTTTTGCCAAGGAGAACTGCCTGGAGATCGCTTATGAGATCTTCACATATCCAGGCGCGGTTTCCGCAGTTCAGTCGCGGCGCGCGGACATCGCGCTTGGCGGCTTCTATCGTACCGCCGCCCGCGCGAAGGTCGTCGCTCTGTCTACGCCGGTCTATCTCGACCAACTGTCCGTCACCTCGACCAACGGCATTGATACTGTCGATGGTCTGCTGGGCAAGAAGGTCGGCACCGTTGAAGGATATTTATGGGTCCAGGACATGGAGAAGCTTTACGAAGGCTCCAAGACCTATCCGTCGTCGCTGAACCTCGCGCAGGACCTTCATGCCGGTCGTATTGAGGCGGCGCTCGACGGCTTCGGCTCCGCTGTCATTCAGAACGAAGGACAGAATTATAAGGTAAATGCGCTGAAACAAGATCCGCGCATCGATGCGACCATGAACCCGTCGCAGACCGCCTTCCTGCTGGACAAGAGCAACGAGGATCTTGCGAAGGCCGTTGACACGTCCCTAGAAGCTTACCGCAAGGATGGCGCGATCGCGGAAGCGCTCAAGGCTTACGGGCTTGATCCGTCAGCCGCAGATGTCGGTGACGCCCGCGTCATCGAGTAAGCCGCTGGTATGAAGGGCCGCTCCGCCTGTGCCCCCCGTTTTTAGGAAGAAAACCGGGTGAGGCGGGCGGCCTGGACGTTTGCTGCGCGGCTGCGACCCGAGCGTGTGCTAAATGCCTGCCGTCGACTACGTCGCCGCCGATGCCTACATCAATTCGGACGCCGGCAGGATCATGGCCTCGCCGGGCGACCAGATGTCGATTGAACCGCAGGACCCAGCCTGACGAATGGGACGTGGCAGTGCTGGTCGATTGGCTTCAGCCCGAGACACTGGCGACTGTCAGCTCGCCGACCTCATCCAAGGCGAGGAGCTTCTCTCGCTTTACGCCCGTTCCTGCTGTGCAGAGCAGTGCCGCTGGCTCGCACCTTGGCTATAGAGCTTCTATCAACGCGCAGTGTGCATGATCGCATCTGTGGGGCGCGGGAGGTTTCGAGGGGAACACGATCTGGCATTTGAAGTTTGCTCCTAGGGCAGCGCCTGCTTTGACGAGCTTCGCCAACTCAAGTCTTGCGCCCTTCCGAGAGAAGATTGTCGCCGGTAGTGACGAAGAGCGCGAAAACTTATTGCGCAAGCTTGACTGCGGCGCTGGCGCACCGGCGGAAGTCTGCTGTTCGGGCTTCGTGCTGGCCGTTGCTCGCGCCAACCGTGGCTAAGTTCGCCGTCCCATCCACTCTTCACGCCGTTCAGCATCGAACGCCTGCCGACCCTTCGCGGCCCATAGATCTCGTGCATGCTCGCCTTCAGCGCTCTGCAATTTGTCGGCCGCCTATCCCGCTGGTTGCCTTTGCCAACGAGGCCAAGCCTCTTCAGGGCGATCCGCGCGAGGTCAACCGGTTCGACCTTGACGGGCAGCCCGTGCACCGCAGCGGCATGAGCCAGAATGAGTTTTACGAAACCGATGTCGATGCCTAGCGTCACCGGTCCAGCACCTTGGGCAGCCCGGTCACGGCCGAAACGAATGAGCCGCTCGCGATCGAGAGCCGCGATGTTGCACTTGCCGAGATGTCTTTGGAACAAAGCGAGGGCCGCGGCCTTGGAGCAGCGAGGGGACTTGCCTACATCGCACATGTCGTCGATATGAAGGTCGATGAGTTCGCCGAAGGTTTTCAGGCGCGCTGTTCGAGACTTTGTCGGTGTCTCACCGCGACGACTTGGCGCTCGGTTTCGTCGCCCAGCGGCGTGCGTCGTCTCGGCGCAGGAAGGTTTCGCTGACGTAGCGACCTTTGCGACGGACCTGGACACGCCAGGACCCGGACGAGAGCTTTGTGTAGGTGGCCATTTTTTCGTGTGCGCTCCGTGTGCACTGAGAGCGTGGCGAAAAAGGGTCGTATTCTGACGTAAATTCGTCTGCACTCGGCAGGTTCTAACGATTTGATGTTAAAGAAAAAATGCTGAAAAATCAAGATCATAAAGTGGCCGTGGCCCCGATGATGGACTGGACGGACCGGCATTGCCGGTTCCTCCACCGCCAGCTGACAAGCCATGCGCTGCTTTACACCGAGATGGTGGTGGCCGACGCGGTCATCCATGGCGCGCGCGAGCGGCTGCTCGGCTTCGATGCGGTGGAACATCCGGTCGCGCTGCAGCTCGGTGGCTCGGATCGTGAAAAGCTCGCCGAGGCTGCCCGCATTGGCGAGGCCTTTGGCTATGACGAGATCAACCTCAATGTCGGCTGTCCGTCAGACCGCGTCCAGTCGGGCACGTTCGGTGCCTGCCTGATGAAAGTGCCGGACCTCGTCGCCGGCTGCATCGCGGCGATGAAAGCGGCGGTGAAGATCCCCGTGACCGTTAAATGCCGTATCGGCGTCGACGAGCAGGATCCGGAGCCGGCCCTGGATGCGCTGGCGGATGGGGTTTTCGATGCCGGCGCCGACGCGTTGTGGGTGCATGCACGCAAGGCGTGGCTGGAAGGGCTGAGTCCCAAGGAAAACCGAGACATCCCGCCGCTCGATTACAGCAGAGTCTATCGACTGAAGGCAAAAAAGAATAACAAATTCATAGGTCTAAATGGTGGAATTCAGTCGATTGAAGAGGCGCAGAAGCATCTCGGTCATGTCGATGGCGCGATGCTTGGCCGCGCCGCCTACCACACGCCCGGCATTCTGGCCGGCGTCGATGCCGCTTTCTACGGCGTCCAGTCCGAGCCGTTCGATTTCGCCGCGCTGATCGATGCGATGGCGGACTATGCGGCACGCCATATCGAGCAGGGTGGGCGGCTTGGCCATGTCACCCGCCATATGGTCGGACTGTTCCATGGCCTGCCCGGTGCGCGCCGCTACCGGCAGATCCTGTCCACGGACGCGACAAAACCCGGGGCCGGCCCGGACGTGCTGAAGACGGCTTACGCGGCCGTCGAGTTCGGTGGCGCAGCAGCCGAAGCGGCTTGAGCTTCGGGGATCAATCCCTGAGGATCATGCGGTCGCCGCGCACGTCAAAACCCGACAATGAACCGATGAAGTTCATGCCGAGCAGGCTCTGGCTGAGCATGCCGGGTGCGGCGATCATCACTGACATATCCCTGCGCATGATGCCGCCGATCGCAATCTGATCGGTTTTCACGGCCGCGGCGCGTGCCATGCCGTTGGCGGTCGAAACCGGTATGGTGTAGTTGAGCGCCGCTGGATTGAATCCGGCGGCCTGCGCATCCTGCGACGTCAGCACGGTGCTGGTTGCGCCGGTATCCACCACGGCCCGGACCGGGTTCCCATTGATCAGGATGCGCGCTTCGAAATGGCCGTTGTCCGCCTTGTCGAGCGTCACCGTGGCGTGGCCGTCCTCGACGCCAAGCGCAAGCGGGCTGCCGGGAACAAGGCCCGCGGTCACCCGGCTGGCGACATCCTGCAACTCATAGCGATACTGGTAGCCGGCGATCAGCGCGAGTGCGATCGCCGCCCAGGCGCCGAGATTGCGGGCCATGGCGCCCAGGGGTCGGCCCGAGCGAAGCAGGCCGGCGCCGATAAGGGCGCCAAAGGCACCGAGCCAGATCAGCCGGCTGAAATCGTTGTTCTCGACGCCGAGCGTGCTGCCGGCGGAATCATTGAGCATGAGCAGGACTGCTCCCACCCCGATCGCGGCCATCAAAATCCAGAACAACCGGCTCATCCGCACCTCACGACGGCGCGTCGCGTTCGCGCGCCATACGGGTGCGGCGAGTTTCCCGGCGCGGCCGGCGTTCGACCGTCTCCAGCCGGGCCGGCAATTGCGCCATGACGCTGCGGCGCGTTTCCGTCGTCATCCCGATCCAGGCGCCGATTTCCTCGCGCGTGCGACCGCAACCGAAACAGAAGCCGGTTTTCATGTCGATCGAACAGACCAGGATGCACGGGGATTCGATGGCCGTCATGACTTTCTCTTGGGCTTCCATCCGGAATCCCTTGTTCCACCTCCACATGGTGCAATGGCAAAGCCAATGCAAGCCCTCGCGATTGCGCCCTTCGGGGCCGGCTTTGCGGCAAATGCAGGCCCATCATCCCGGAGGTTGTGCCAACCCCGCAAGGCGGCTATGCCGCTCACCAACTCCAGGGAATGATCGATAACAAGATGACCAGCGCACTGCCTTTCGACGATTTTCGCAACCTGTTGGCCAACCTGCCACCGGCCGACACGGCAGCCGAGACCCGCGTGCGCACGCTGTTTGCCAAAGCCGATAAACCAGGCAATTCGCTTGGCCGCATCGAGGACATCGCCGCCTGGTTGGCCGGCTGGAGCGGGCGGGCTCCGCCCGCGGTGACAAGACCACTGATGGCGGTCTTTGCCGGCAATCACGGCGTCACGCGCCACGCCATATCGCCACGGCCGGTGGCGGCGACCGCCAACGCGGTCGAACTTTGCGCCGCGGGAGGTGCCGCGGTCAACCAGATCTGCATTGCCTACGATCTCGGGCTGAAGGTTTTCGATCTTGCCCTGCATATCCCGACCGCCGACATCACCGAAGAGGCCGCGCTGGACGAGCGTGGCTGTGCCGCCACCATGGCCTTCGGCATGGAAGCGATCGCCGGCGGCACCGACCTTTTATGTCTCGGCGATCTCGGCGTCGGCAACTCGACCGTCGCCGCCGCCCTGTTTGCGGCACTGTTCGGGGGCGGGGGCGCCGATTGGGTCGGCCCGGGGTCGGGCGCCGATGCGGCGATGCAGGCACGCAAAGCCGACGTGGTCGATGCGGCGCTGGCTTTTCATGGCGGCCATCTCGGCGACCCGCTCGAGGCGCTGCGCCGGGTCGGTGGCCGTGAATTCGCGGCGATCGCCGGCGCCATCCTTGCCGCGCGGATGCAGAAGATCCCGGTGCTGCTCGACGGATTGGCGGCGACGGCAGCCGCAGCGGTACTGCATGGCGTCAATCCCACAGCGCTCGAGCATTGCCTTCTGGCCAGCCTGTCGCCGGAACCCGCGCATGCACGCGCCGCCCAACGGCTAGGGCTGCGCCCGTTGCTTGATTTGGGTATCAGCCATGGCGAAGGGGCAGGGGCCGCCCTTGCTGCGGGGCTGGTCAAGGCCGCCGCGCTGACCAGTTCGGGCATGGCAGCTGCGGTACGTGGCTAGAGTCTTGCCGGATTACCGTCGTCGAGCCGCCACCGCCGCGGTCGGCAGTGCCGGCAGTTCCTCCATCACTCGGCTGAGCGGGAAGATCGCGATCGCCTCCGTCCCTTCGCGCAGCTTGGAGTGAAGTTCGAACTCGCCGCCATGCATGGCGAGCAGCCCTTGCACGATCGGCAGGCCAAGCCCGGTGCCTTGCTCGGCGCTCTTGATGGCAATGGAGCCTTGGCCGAAGGCGGAAAGCACGATCGGGATCTCGTCTTCCGGTATGCCCGGACCGTTGTCCTTGATCGAGATGTATTGTCCGCCGCCCGCCGTCCAACCAACGCGGACACGGATTTCACCGCCGGTAGCGGTGAATTTTATCGCGTTCGACAGAAGGTTGAGCGTGATCTGTCGCACCGCACGCTCATCAGCGAAAAGGCGCGGCAGTTCGTGCTCGAAATCCTGGACGACCCGGATATCCTTGTTGCGCGCCCTCAACTCCATCATGTGACAGCAGTCCTCGACGATACCAAGCAGCATCACCGGTTCTTCGTTGAGCTGGTATCGGCCGGCCTCGATGCGCGACAGGTCGAGGATCTCGTTGATCAGATCGAGCAGATGCTGACCGGATTCGTGCACGTCATGGGCATAGTCGCGATAGGTAGGATTGCTCATCGGTCCCAGCACCTCGTTCGACATCACCTCGGAAAAACCGAGAATGGCGTTGAGCGGCGTGCGCAATTCGTGGCTCATCGAAGCGAGGAACCGCGATTTTGCCAGATTGGCGTCCTCGGCCCGCCGCCGCGCCTCGTCCGACATCGATTTCGCCGTCTCCAGTTCAGCGATCAGCGCATCCTTTTCGGAGCGGAACGACAACATCATCAGGGACGAGTGGTTGAGATGACGGGCCACATAGGCGAAGAACGGCAGCGAAACGACCAGCAGCGCGGCCATGATCGCCTCGACCGGCATCCATAGCTTGGCGCCGGCATAAGCGTAGAGCGCCGCGGGAACGGCAAAGGTCGCCAACAGCGCCCCGCGCAGAGACGAGGTCATCACCGCGGTCGCCGCCATGGCGAACAACAGCACTACGGCTTTGAGGATGTGGAACGGATCGACCTCGCAGACGCTGCAGCCAAGCCACACGAACCATGCCCAGCCGAGACCGCACAGGAAATGGCCGATCAGGAATTCCCGTCCTGCTTGCGAAGGGTTGAGCTCGGAAGCTTCCGTGCGCTCGATGCGCCGCGCCATGAAGGCAACGATAGTGTAGCAGGTCAGGGTGAACAGCGCCCAGAGCCCGATCTCGTTGCCGATTCCGGCCAGCCGGCCGGCCGCCGCGATCGCCAGAACAAGAAGCGGGATGGCGATGGCGCCGCTGGTCATCGCGCGGGCATGGAGCTTCAGCAGTTCACGATCGAAATCGGGATTGCCGGCCTGCTGCGAAAGACGGTCACGCGTCTTGCGCACCGCGCGCGCCACATCGCTGTTGCGATGAGGTTTCCTGCGGTCCACAATGAACTTGTCCGCTGTGTTCGAGCGTTGCAAGGGCATCAAAACTTCAATTTATGCGAGCAGCGGTTTCCAAGTGTTAAGCTACGTTCGAATGATTAACCAACCGTTTGCCATATGAGCCGCTCATGGTCGCCAAGACCGCGCCGGAGATACGTTGCGCGCCCCAGAAGCCTGTGGCGCCGGCTGGTGGATTACGGGCTTGCCGTCATCATCCTCGGACTGCTGATCCTGCTGGCGGCCCGCCTCGACCGGGTGGAGACACGCAAGACGCAAGGCGTGGCAATCATCAACGACGGCGATTCGATCACGCTTGGCACCGAGCGTATCCGCATGCGCGGCATCGATGCTCCGGAATATACGCAGACCTGCCGCAAGAACGGTACTGACTATTCCTGCGGCACGCTTGCGCGCCAGTCGCTCGTTCGCCTGATCGCCGGCAAGCCCGTCTCTTGTACCGGCTGGCAACGTGATCGTTATGGCCGGTTGCTCGGCGACTGCACCGCCGGCGGCAAGGATCTCAACCGCGCGCAGGTCGAGGCGGGCTGGGCGGTTGCGTATGGCGACTTCGAGAGCGAGGAGGCCGTCGCCCGGGCGGGAAAGGCCGGCATCTGGGCGGGAACGTTCGATCAGCCGCAGGATTGGCGAGACAGCCATCACGGCGAAGTCGTCGAGAAGAAGCACGGCACACTGGCGTCGATCGGCGATGCCGTCCGCGAGATTTTTCGCTTCTGGTGATGCGCGTCCTGAAAGCCGAACCGAGAACGAACAGGAGGATGGAATGAAACTCTTCGACGGTGGCCGAGCGCCCAACCCAAGGCGGGTCCGCGTTTTCCTGGCCGAGAAAGGCATCGAAGTTCCACAGGTGCCCATCGACATGGGGGCGCTGGAACACAGGCAACAGGCGGTCAGCTCGCGCAATCCCTTGCAGCGCCTGCCGGTGCTGGAACTCGACGACGGCACCGTCATCACGGAATCCGTCGCCATCTGCCGTTATTTCGAGGAACTGCATCCCGAACCGGCCCTGTTCGGGCGTGGCGCACTCGGCAAGGCGCAGGTCGAGATGTGGCAGAGGCGGATGGAATTCAATTTGCTCAGCTGCGTCACGCAGGCCTTCCGGCACACCCATCCGGCCATGAAGGAATGGGAAATCCCGCAGGTCTCCGAATGGGGCGAGGCCAACAAGCCGAAGGCCGTGGCGTTCCTCAGGCTGCTGGATGGAGAACTGGGCAGCCGGGAGTTCATCGCCGGTGACAGCTATTCGATCGCCGACATCACCGGCCTGATCGCTGTGGACTTCATGAAGCCGGCACGCATCAAGGTGCCGGATGATTGCGCGAATGTGTTGCGCTGGCATCAGGCCGTCTCCAGCCGGCCGAGCGCATCAGCCTGAGAATGACTGCCGAACTCGAAAACCTCGTCGCCAAGGTCCGCGCCTGTCGCATCTGCGTGGAAAATCCGGCCGGTAAGCCGTTGCCGCATGAGCCACGACCTGTGCTGCGCCCATCGTCCAGCGCCCGTATCCTGATCGCCAGCCAGGCGCCGGGGACCAAGGTGCATCTGTCGGGCATGCCGTTCACCGACGCCTCCGGCGATCGCTTGCGCAGTTGGCTTGGCGTGACGAGCGACGAATTCTACGACATCGAAAAATTCGCCATCGTGCCGATGGGCTTCTGCTTTCCCGGCCAGGACGCCAAGGGCGGAGACCTGCCGCCGAGGCGCGAATGCGCGCCGGCCTGGCGCGCGCCCTTGATGTCCTTGATGCCGCGGATCGACCTGGTACTGACGATCGGCATCTATGCGCAGTCCTGGCACATGGGTGCGGCGCGCCGCCCCTCGCTGACGGAAACGGTGATGGACTGGCGCGCCATCTGGGAGAATTCCGTCGGCCTGAAAGTGCTTCCGCTGCCGCATCCGTCGTGGCGCAACACCGGCTGGCTGAAGAAGAATCCATGGTTTGAAATGGATTTGCTGCCTTTTCTGCGTTCGGAAATCCGCTATCGCCTCGGCTGACCTTTCAGCAAGAAATCACTCGCTTTTTGCCCGATCAGCAGAATTCCTTTCTTGTGAAAGGCCTGGATAAGGCAGAGTATAGGCATTCTATTCCTTTGGGAGCACGATATGGATCGCCTCGATAGAAAAATCCTCCGCCTCTTGCAGGAGGACGCGACACTCGCGGTCGCCGACGTCGCCAAGAAAGTCGGGCTGTCGACGACACCTTGCTGGCGGCGCATCCAGAAGCTCGAGGAGGAGGGCGTCATCAAGCGGCGCGTTGCCATTCTCGACCATGAAAAGGTCAATGTGCGCGTCACCGTCTTCGTGTCGATCCGCACCAATTCGCACAGCCATGAATGGCTGCGGCGTTTCTCGGAAGTCATCCAGGAGTTTCCCGAGGTGGTCGAGTTCTACCGCATGAGCGGTGACGTCGATTATCTCCTGCGTGTCGTGGTGCCCGACATCGCCGCCTACGACGCCTTCTACAAGCGTCTGATCGCCAAGATCGAAATCCGTGACGTGTCGTCTTCCTTCGCCATGGAGCAGATCAAGTACACGACCGAAATCCCGCTCGACTACATGGTGCTGGACAAGGAATCGGGTGCCAACGCCGCCTGAGCTGCAGCAGGTTGTCCTGCTTAGTTCTTCTTTTTGTTGAGGAAACTCCAGGGAGAATTGACCGGCAGGGTGACGGTGTCCGGCACGCTGCCGACAGCGACCACATCTGCCTTGCGGACGCTGTAGCCAGACTGGATGACGCTGACGCCGTCGAGGATGAACAGCTGGCTCTTCTCCATGTCCGGTTTCAGCGCGCCGGTGACCGCGACAGGCTGATACGCCTCGGACATCTTGTAGGGACGAGCCGGCGTGACCAAGACAATCTGGTTGGGCGGGGGCGTCGGCATGTGGCTGCACGCACCCGTCCAGGGCACCAGCAGGAACTGATAGACGAGATCACCATCGCGATCGACCGGCAATGCGTAGCCGGCTAGCTGAATGCTTTTGTCCTGCAGGTTGAGGGACAGCGTCTCGCCATGGTCGGGCAATTTTTCCGCGATCATCGGCAGCCCGACGTTTTCGGCGGCGGATTGCGTAGCCGGACGCAGATCCTTCCAGAATATGTGCGCGGTCTCGGCCGAGGCACCGGTGGCCGCGGACACAAACAATGCCGCTGCGAACGCCAGGATTGATATGGGAGGATTGCTCATTGGCCGCATACCTTTGAAGCTCAGTAAAGACGCCGCTGTCAGCGACGTCAACGCTCCCGCCGCATCACATGTCGGCGGCCGCATCACATGTCGGCGAGATCCAGACATGCGGAAAGCGGGTTTCCGCGCCGTCAGCCTTTCCTTGCGGCGACCCGCGCCAGCGTCTTGGCATTGGACAGCTCCCTTACCGCGTCCTTGCCGATCCAGCGCGCCGTCCTGTCGGTCGACTGCGCCAGCCGTTCGGCGACAGCCAGGGCAGCTCCGTGCATGTCCATCGATCGTTTGCCGATCGACCGAAGCGCCCAGTTCACGGCCTTCTTCACGAAATTGCGGCTGTCGTTCGCATGCGTTTTGATGATCGGCAGGAAGGAGAGGAAGGTCGCCCCTGGCTCCTTCTTCCGGTGGACGACGGACCAGGCCATCATGGCGAAGGCCGTGCGCCGAACGAACTCCCGCTCATCGGCCGCAAACTCGGCGATCAGTTCTTTCCAGGCGTCCGTATCGACAAAGAGATCCGAGACGCCGTCGACGATGTCCCAGGAGTCGAAACTAGCCGCCCATCGTCTTGCATCTTCAGCAGAAAACCGTTTCGGGTCAGCCGTGACGGAGGCGATGAACTGCGCCTCCATGATGCCGGTGTCCCATAGCTCGAAGGCGCGCTCGTGGTTGCGTTTGATCTTCCTGGCGATCTGCCGCTGCATGCCGTGCGTGATACCAAGTGCACGGTCGATCTTGATGCCGTAGCGCAACATGCCGAGGCGGTTCTCCTCCGATCCGATAGCGCGCAGATGGGCGACGATTTCTGCAGCACTGGATTGAGGCGAGAGCTCTGGCACCGCGGAAACCTATTTCTCGAGACGGGCGAGCAGCGAGGACGTGTCCCAGCGCTTGCCGCCCATCGCCTGCACATCCTTGTAGAACTGGTCGACGAGTGCGGTGACCGGCAGTCTGGCGCCATTGCGGTCGGCCTCGGCCAGGCAGATGCCGAGATCCTTGCGCATCCAGTCGACGGCGAAGCCGAAATCATATTTGCCGGCGTTCATCGTCTTGTGGCGGTTCTCCATCTGCCAGGAGCCGGCGGCACCCTTGGAAATCACCTCTATCACCTTCTCGATGTCGAGCCCGGCCTTCTTGCCGAAATGGATGCCTTCGGCCAGGCCCTGGACGAGCCCGGCTATGGTGATCTGGTTGATCATCTTGGTGAGCTGGCCGGCACCGGCCGATCCCATCAAGCCGACCATGCGGGCAAAGGCGTCGATGACAGGCTTCGCTTTGTCGAAAGCGTCCTGCTCGCCGCCGACCATGACGGTCAGCACGCCGTTCTCGGCGCCGGCCTGGCCGCCCGAGACAGGCGCGTCGAGAAACGAAAAACCACCGACTTGCGCCGCCGCCGCCAGCTCGCGAGCGACCTCGGCCGAGGCCGTGGTGTTGTCGATGAAGACCGAACCCTTCTTCATCGATTTGAAGGCGCCTTCCGGACCGGTCGTCACCGAACGCAAATCGTCGTCATTGCCGACACAGGAGAAGACAAAATCCTTGCCTTCGGCGGCCTGTGCTGGCGTCGCCGCAAGGCTACCGCCATGCTGGCCAACCCATTGCTCGGCCTTGGCCTTGGTGCGGTTGTAGACGGTCACGTCATGGCCGCCCTTGTTCTTCAAGTGCCCGGCCATCGGATAGCCCATCACGCCAAGACCGAGAAATGCAACAGATGCCATGAGCTTGCCCTTCAGAAACGGAATTTGCTGCGAGACGTCTAGGCTCTGCGCGCAATTCGTCAAGATGCGCAGGGCAGGATCGACTGGTGCAGCTGAATTTGAAAATAGTCAGCGTTTCAGGTGAACGGTGATCCGGCGCTCGATCCATTCGACTCCATGACGCAATATCTCGACCATCACCAGATAGACGAGCGCGACCCAGATATAGGCCTGGATGTCGAACGAGTTGGCGAAGGCGAGCTTGGCATTGCCCATCAGATCATAGACCGTGATGATGGCGACGATGGCGGAAGCCTTGACCATCAGGATCAGTTCGTTGCCATAGGGCCGCAAGGCGACGATCAAGGCTTGCGGCAGGATGATCTTGCGCAAGGTTTGCAGTTTGTGCAGGCCAAGCGATGCCGCCCCTTCCCATTGCCCTCTTGGCACGCTCTCGATGGCGCCGCGCAGAATCTCGGCCTGATAGGCGGCGGTGTTGAGCGCAAAGGCAAAGACGCCGCAATTGAACGCGTCCTTGAAAAAGTCCCAGAGGCCGATCGACTGGAGCTCGACCCTGAACGAGCCCAATCCGTAATAGACGAGATAAGTCTGCACCAGCAGCGGCGTGCCGCGGAAGAAATAGACGTAGCAATAGGCGAGGCCGGACAGGATCCGGTTCTTGGACATGCGCCCATAAGCGACGGGCACCGACAGAATCGCGCCGAGCACCATCGATATGGAAACCAGCGCGAGCGTAACCCCAAGCCCGCTCAAATAGGCGGGCGCATATTTGGCGAAGAAATCGGGATTCCAGGCAAGGAAGAGATAGCTGACGATGCCAATGCCGAACAAAATCCATAGGCAGACCAGCGCGTAACCGGCGATACGCCTGCGCGGCCAGCCGCGCGCCCGTGGCGGCGGACGTTCGACCATTGTGGCCGTGGCGCTCATCGCTGCGCCTCCTGCCGGCCAAGCGAGCGCAGGATCGCGCTGGTGGCGAAGGACGACAGGACGGCCAGGCCAAGAAACACCAGCGAGGCGACACCGAAGAACAGGAAAGCATGCTTGGTGACGCGGGCGGCAATGCTGGCATTGCGCAGCGTCTCGGCCAGGCCGACGACCGACACCAGCGACGTGTCCTTGAGCAGGCTGAGCCAGCAGTTCTCCAGGCCGGGGAACGCGATGCGCAGCAGCTGCGGCACGATCACCTTGCGCATGGTCAGCCAGTTCGAAAGACCGATGGCATAGCCGCCTTCATACTGGCCTTTGGGAATGGCGCGGAAGGCGGAAAGAAAAACCTCGCTGGCATAGGACGAGAAGATCAGCGCAAGCACGATCATGCCGGCGACGAAGCTGTTGACGTCGATGGTGGTGTCCGGCCGGAAATACCTGACGAGATGCTGCAGCAGGATCGGCATGCCGAAGAAGAACAGGAAAAGCGTCACCAGTTCCGGCAGGCCGCGAAAGACCGTGGTGTAGATGTTGGCGGCAAGGCGCAGCGAGGGTTCTTCGGACTGCTTGGCGAGGGCGATGAAAAAGCCGATCGTCAATCCGATCGGCAGCGTGGCAAGCGCAAGCGCAATGGTGATCAGTGCGCCATAGGCAATATCGTCAAGCCAGCCTTCGGGTCCCCAACTGAGAAGTGTCCATATGCTCTGGGCTGGCATCGACCGGTCTTATCTCCACGGCATTCCTGAAACGAATAGAAAGGCGGCGGGGAAATTCCCCGCCGTCTTGACCTTATCAGGACTCGGCGCCGTAGACGTCGAACTTGAAGTACTTGTCGTTGATTTCCTTGTATTTTCCATTGGCGCGAATGGCGTCGATGGCCGAGTTGAGCTTGTTGACCAGGTCGGTTTCGCCCTTGCGCACGGCAATGCCGGCGCCAGGCCCGAAGATCTCGACCGGCTGCGGCGACGGCTGGCCGAGGATCTTGCAGCAGGCGCCATCAGGCGAATCCAGAAACTGCTGCAGCACGACGATATCGTCCTCGATGGCGTCGAGACGGCCATTGGCAAGATCTGCCTGCTCCTCGGGGCTGCTCGGATAGCCCTTCACGGTGCTGTCGGTGTAGGTCTTCGAGGCATAGTTGAAATGCGTCGTGGTGGTGGCGACGCCGATGGTCTTGCCGGCGAGGTCTTCCTTGGTCACGCCTTTCAGCGTGCTGTCCTTCGGCACGGCGAGCGCCGACGGCGTGTTGTAGTATTTGTGCGAGAAATCGACCTTTTCCATCCGCTCCGGCGTAATCGACATCGAGGCGACGATGGCGTCGAACTTGCCGGCCTGAAGGGCGGGAATGATGCCGTCCCAATCCTGGGCGACGAAGGTGCACTTTACCTTCATCTCATCACAAAGCGCCTTGGCGATGTCGATGTCGAAGCCTACAAGCTGGCCATCGGCGGTGAGGTTGTTGAAGGGTGGGTAAGCGCCTTCGGTGCCGATCCTCAGGGTCTTTTCCTGGGCCTGGGCGACGCCGAGCGTCAGCAGCGCGGCCGATGCGGCAAGCGCGATACGCAGTGAAATACGCATGATGGTCCTCTCTTTATGGTCCCGGCCGTCGTTCCGAACGGCTCTGTGGGGCGGTGCTTTTGACCGCCCGCTGGCGCGATACTCCCACTCTTTCCAAGAAAAAAGCAACTGCAAAACCGTAAAAATGGGCAAGGCTATTCTGCCGTTGCGTCAGCGCTCAAGCAACGAGCCCGGTGGTGCGCTCGATGAAGTCGGCTATCGATTTTGCATCGTCGAGATCGAATACCGGCAGCTGCTCGCCTTCAATCGCAAAATCGGCTGCGACAGCGACGATGTTGGGATCCTCCGCCGAAAGCGGCGTGCGGTCCTTCGCATCCAGCCGGCGGGTTTCGATCTTGTCGTGGGCTTCGCGCTTGTAGCCCTCGACCAGCACCAGGTCGCAAGGGGCAAGCCGCGACAGGACAGTCTCCAATGTCGGCTCATCCTCGCCGCGCAACTCGTGCATCAGTGCCCAGCGAACGCCGGAGACGATCGCGACTTCGGTGGCGCCGGCCTGCCGGTGGCGAAAACTGTCGGCACCCGGTTTGTCGATGTCGAAATCATGATGGGCGTGTTTCACCGTCGACACCTTCCAGCCGCGCCGGACAAGTTCGGTGACCAGCCTTTCGGTCAAAGTCGTCTTGCCGGAATTCTTCCAGCCGGTGATGCCGAAGACGCGTCTGTTCATGGCTTGATGCTCTGCAACAGACGCTCGGCAGACACAAGATCGTCCGGTTCGTTGATGTTGAAGAAAGGGTCGATCCCCGCCGATTGCAGAACCGGGAATTCCACCTCGACAAAACCGTGCCGGTCGATGAAAGCCGAAACCCGCCTGATATCCTCGTCGACCAGAAAGTGCCGCAAGGCATCGCGGCAGCCGAGCGGCCAGAGCGCGAAGGTCGGGTGCCGCTTGCCGGCCGAGCAGGCTACGGCAATCGAACTGGGACTTCGATCGGCGGCCGCTGCCAGGCGCTCGACAAGGTTCAACGGCAGGAAAGGCGTGTCGCCGGCAGCACTGACGATCGCTTTGCAAGACGTATTGGCCGCGGCCCATTCGAGGCCGGTCAGGATTCCGGCGAGCGGCCCGGCAAAGCCGGGCACGCTGTCGGCAAGCACCGGCAGTCCAAAGCGCAGGAATCGCGCAGAGGCGCCATTGGCGCTGAGCGCCAGCGATTCTATTTGCGGGGTGAAGCGCGACACGACCTGGTCAAGCAGGCAGCCATCGCCAAGCGGCAACAGGCTCTTGTCGCCGCCGCCCATCCGTCTCGACTGGCCACCGGCCAGGATGATCCCCGCAATGTCTCGCTTCATGCCACGAAGCCTGTACGCCAGCCGTCGGAAATCACAAGAACCTTCAATGATCTGGCTAGATTCCGTCAGGCACCATGGTCGGCCCCGTGCTTTCGGCGACGATCTTTCGCCGGCCGACCACACGCTCGCGATAGAGCGCATAAAGGCCGGAGCCGATGATGATGGTGGCGCCGACGATCATCGGCGGATCGGGGATATCGGCAAAGATGAACAGGCCAAGCAGGATCGACCAGATCAGGGCCGTATAGCGGAACGGCGCGATGAAGGAGATGTCGCCCGCCCGCATCGCCATGATGATGAACTGGTAGCCGATCACCACCAGCACCGCGGCCAAGGCCAGCAGGGCTGTGCTGTCCCTCGTCATCGGCGTCCAGCCGCCCATTGCCGGCAACAGCGCCGCACCGACGATGGTCATGGCAAGCGCGGTTGCCGTCGACACCAGCAATGTCGGAATGGCCTTGGGAATTCGCTTGGTGGCGAGATCGCGCACCGCACAACAGGCGACACTGGCCAGCGCCGCCAGCGAGTACATGCTGAACCCTTCGAAGCCAGGCCGCACGATAATCAGCACGCCGGCAAATCCGATGGCGATGGCCAGCCAGCGCCGCCAGCCGACAGCCTCGCCAAAGACGAGTGCGGCCCCCATCGTCACCGCCAGTGGCAGCGCCTGCAGCACCGCCGAAACATTGGCGATCGGCAAATGGGCGAGGGCGACGAGAAAACTCACCGTGGCACCGGCCTCGCTGATCACGCGCAGGGCCACCAGAGGCTGCAGCATCGAACCCGGGCGGGCGAGCGCGCCGCGCTGCCAGGCGAGCAAGCCGACGAAAAGCGAAGCGAAAGCCCCACGGATCAACATGACCTGCGCCATGTTCATCGATTGTGACGAGTATTTGGTGATGGCATCGTTGAGGCAGAAGCCGGCCATCGCCACCATCATGAACAACGCGCCGCGAATATTTGGTGACAGGGGCAAGACGGCTACCGGTTCTGCTAATGCATGTCGCCCAAAAGTGACCTCGGTTTTGGGGAAACGACACGCATAAGAAACAAAGACCTAAAGCGCGTCGCCTGAATCCGTTCAAACGCGACGCGCTTTAGGCAGCAAGCCTGTAACAGCCGGGCGTGAAACAGCAACAGCAAAGGGCTGGGCCACAGCCTTGTTTGTGGCTCAGAAGATCACCTGCAATGGCGGCAGAACTTACTTCTTCGGCGTCAGCACCTCGGTGCCATTGCCTTCCTTGCCGGCGATGGTCCACAGACCATGCAGCGAGCCGTCGTCCGTCATCTTGTAGACGACGAGGCCGATATCCTTGCCCATGACATAGCCGGCCGAGAAGGCATCATCGTTGCGCATGCAGATGCCGTCGGAAGATGAGCCACCGGTTTCCCAATGGATCGCGCACGTCGTCCCGCTGGTCAGCGTGATGGTTGCCTCGCCGCCATAGGCAGAGCCGTCGAAGTTGGTGCCGGCGACCGTATAAGTGCCGCCGATCGACTGGGCCGCAGCGGGCACGGCCGCGAGACCAAGCAAGGCTAGAGAAAGAACGAGTTTGCGCATGGTGTATTCCCCCTGTGAGCGAAGATCCGCTTCCAGGGAAAGGGTAGGTTGGAACAGACTGGCCGTAAATCCGGCTGTGGTTCGCGAACAAGACTTTTTCTGGGGTGTGGTCCGAAACTTTCACGACCCCTTGAGACTGCCGGCAATGGCGCCGACCAGCGGGTCGTATTTCGACTTCAGGGCCGGAGGGTAGTCGACCCAGACCGTGCGGATGATACCGTCTCTCCCAAACAGACGTCGCTCGTAAAACATCTTTCCATCCTTAACGCCCGACAGCACCGCCCAATCGCTGCCGGCCTTGCCATAGGTCACCTTGTAGCCGGCTTCATCGCTGGCCTTCTCGGCCGCCACAAAGCCCTTCGGCGTATCGTTGTCTATGTTGAGGATGCCGGAGCAGATCAGGCTGGCGCCATCGGCGCTCAGCCATTGCTGTCCGTCGCCATTATCGGGCTCCGGCTGGCGAACGGTGAAGATCTCGTCGGGAAAGGTGCAGACGGTGCCGAAGCGCTCGTTCACATAAGTGAACGGCGCGGCGACCGCACTGCTTGCTGCCATTGTCGCAATCGCCAGGAATGAAGAGTGCAGCCGCATGCTCGCCTCGAGTCATGATCCGAAGCGATCTTGCATGAATTTCACGAAAAGATCAGCCGCCGGTGACGCTCATATGGCGTGACACCGATGGGCGGCTGGTGCGGCGGTCGATGATGAAGTCGTGGCCCTTGGGCTTGCGGCCGATGGCTTCGTCTATTGCATCGGCGACCAGCTCGTTGCCTTCGGAGGCGCGCAAGGGCGCGCGCAGGTCGGCGGCATCTTCCTGGCCCAGGCACATATAGAGGGTGCCGGTGCAGGTCAGCCGGACGCGGTTGCAGCTTTCGCAGAAATTATGCGTCATCGGCGTGATGAAGCCGAGCCGTCCGCCAGTCTCGGCGACCTGGACATAGCGGGCCGGGCCGCCGGTCTTGAAGGGAATGTCGGTCAGCGTGAACTGGCGTTCCAGCGACGCGCGCAGCAGCGACAGCGGCAGATACTGGTCGGTGCGGTCGGCATCGATCTCGCCCATCGGCATGGTTTCGATGACCGTCAAGTCCATGCCGCGGCCATGCGCCCAGCGCATCATCTCGGGCAGCTCGGCGTCGTTGAAATCCTTCAATGCCACCGCGTTGAGCTTGACCTTCAGCCCCGCGGCCTGCGCGGCATCGATGCCTTGCATGACCTTGTCGAGATGGCCCCAGCGGGTGATCTTGTGGAACTTGTCGGCATCGAGCGTATCGAGCGACACGTTGATGCGCTTGACGCCGCAATCGGCGAGTTCGGCGGCAAAGCGCGACAGCTGCGAGCCGTTGGTGGTCAGCGTCAGCTCTTCCAGCGCGCCGCTGGCGAGATGCCGCGAGAGCTGGCGCACCAGATGCATGATGTTCTTGCGCACCAGCGGCTCACCGCCGGTCAGGCGCAATCGCCTGACGCCCTTTTCGATGAAAACCGTGCACAGCCGGTCGAGCTCTTCCAGCGACAGCAGGTCCTTCTTCGGCAGGAAGGCCATGTCCTCGGCCATGCAATAGGTGCAGCGGAAATCGCAGCGGTCGGTGACCGACACGCGGAGATAGCTGATCGTGCGGCCGAAAGGATCAATCATGTCCATGCTTCAAGCGCTTCCTGTGGCCGTGAACGGCTTCGTTATATACCGCTATGTGATACGATCCGGCCTGCCATTCAAGATAGCGCCTCTCGATCTTTGGTAACATCTCTGCGCCGACATCGCATGTCGGTCGGTCTCATCAGGCCTTTTCCCGTTTGGCGAAGCGGCGTAGGGAAGGGCGGATGAGACGGGATCGAACAGCATGACCGCACCGAAAGAGCTCAGGGTCTCCAAGGACCGCAAACTTCTGTCCGTCACCTTTCCCGACCACCATCCATTCGAATTACCGGCGGAACTGCTGCGCGTCGCCTCGCCATCGGCCGAGGTGCAGGGCCATTCGCCGGATCAGCGGGTGACGGTCCCCGGCAAGCGCAATGTGGCAATCCTCAAGATAGAGCCGGTCGGCAACTACGCCGTGCGCATCACCTTCGACGATTTCCACGACACCGGCATCTTCACCTGGAATTACCTGCATACGCTCGGCCACGAGAAGGATGCGCGCTGGGAGGCCTATCTCGCGGAGCTTGCGGAAAAGGGCCTGAGCCGGGACCGCTAAAATTGATTCCCCTCGCTGTCGTCAAAACGTCATCGAGATGGCGTAGCGCCGGCAAAGGTTCGGAGGCGAAAACATGTCCGTCATCACCACGGTCGAGCAGCTCGAGGCGCTCTATGGGGTTCCAGGCGAGGCCTCGCTGGTCAAGGAACTCGACCAAATCATTCCCGAATATGCCGCCTTTATCGAAGCCTCGCCCTTTGTCGCGCTGGCGACCAGCGGGCCGGAGGGGCTTGATTGCTCGCCGCGCGGCGATCTCGCCGGCTTTGTGCGCATCCATGATCCGAAAACCCTGATGATGCCGGACCGTCGCGGCAACAACCGCGCCGATTCGCTGAAAAACATCATCCGCGACCCACGCGTCGGCCTGCTGTTCCTGGTGCCGGGCTCCGGCACGACGCTGCGTGTCAATGGCCGCGCTCATATCACGACGGATACAGCGCTGTGCGCATCATTCATGGTGGATGGCAAGGCGGCGCGATCGGTAACCGTCGTCGACATCGATTCGGTCTATTTCCAATGCGCCCGGGCCATCGTCCGCTCCGAGCTCTGGAACCCGGCAAGGCATGTCGACCCGAAGTCGCTGCCGACGCCCGGGCAGATCCTGGAAATCACCAGCCGCAAGAACATCGACGGCGAAACCTACGACAAGGAATGGCCGGAACGGGCGAAGAAGACGATGTGGTAGGGTCCGGGCTGAAAGGCCGTCACGCCTCTTTCAGCACATCATAGATCTTGCGCATCTGCTCGCCGATCATGTCACATTGTTCCGGCGTAGACTGGCTCATCGCCTTCTCTATCAGCGCCATGTGCACTTTCAGCGCCTGCATCAACAGCGCCTCGCCAGCCTCGGTGAGGGCAAGCCGCAGGATGCGCTTGTCCTTCTCGTCGCCTTCGCGGCGCAGCAGGCCACGCGCTTCCAGCTGCGGCAAAAGCATGGTGATGTTGGAACGGCCGACGAGCAGCTTGCGGGCAAGATCGTGCTGCGACATGCCGGGGTGGCGATAGAGGTTCATCAGCACGTCGAGCTGCGCCGGTTTCAAATCGAGCGGCGCAAGCTTCACCGCCAGCGTGCGCTCCAGCACATGGCAGGCGCGCGCCACCGCGACCCAGTTGCGGAAACGCGGGTTGTCCCAAGGCAGCTCTTGTTTATTGTTCATCTTTGAACTATTATGTTCATGCTTGAACGTATGGATGGATTTTCACTATGGCATCATTCGGGCTGAAGGTCATCCGGGGCGTGTTCGGTGCGGCAGAGCGTGTCGCGCCGCGGCTCAGCGGACGCGCGGCGTTCGAATTGTTCTGCCGCACTCCGAATGTCAAGGCGCTCAGCGATGGCGAGCGCCGTGCTGTCGACCGTGCGGCCGGGTTCATGACCGAGGCGCGTCATCACCGGCTGAAGACCGCGACCGGCTGCGTCATGGTGCACGAGTTCCGCCCGGAGCCGGGCAGGGCGGCCGCCGGCACGGTGCTCGTCGTCCATGGCTGGCGCTCGCGCACCGAATATATGCGCGCCTTGATCGAAGGTTATCGCGCCGCCGGCCACCGGGTCGTTTCGCTTGACCTGCCCGGCCACGGCCAGTCGCAGGGCCGGCGCTTGAACATGGTCAATGCGGTGGATGCGGTGCGGGTTGCCGGCGAATGGTTCGGCCCCTTCGTGGCAGCGGTCGGCCATTCCTTCGGCGGCGCCGTCGCCGCCAACGCCATCGCCGGTTCGGTCAAGAACATCCCGCCACTGGCGGCCGGACGCCTGGTGCTGATCGCGGCGCCAAGTTCCCTGCCGGCGATCTTTGCCGACTTCAGCCGCATGCTCAATGTCGGCCCGCGCTCGCAAGCCGCCATGGCGGACCGGGTCGAGCATCTTTCCGGCCGACCCCTGCACGAATTCACCGGCGACCGTCAGCTCGCCCAGGCGCCGGTGCCGACCCTGGTCATCCATGCGCAGGACGACCGCGAAGTCTCGGCCGATCATGCAAGGCGCTATGCCGGCGCCGGCGGCCATGTGCGGCTCTACTGGGCCGACGGGCTCGGCCACCGCCGCATTCTCGCCGACAAGGGCGTGGTCGAACGCGCGGTTGGCTTCGTGGCGAATCGCGAGCCATTGCTGCTGCACTGAGCGGCGGTCGAGATTATTTCTTCTTCTCGCCGGGTTCGACCGGCAGTCCGGCGGCCTTCCAGGCGGTGTAGCCGCCAAGGATGTGCTTGACCGGCGAAAGCCCCATGTCCTGCGCCGTCTTTGTGGCCAGCGCCGAGCGCCAGCCGCCGGCGCAGAAGAACACGAAGTTCTTGCCCGAGGCGAAGAAGGGCTTGTGGTAAGGGCTTTCGGGGTCGATCCAGAACTCCAGCATGCCGCGCGTGACATGCTTGGCGCCGGGAATCTTGCCGTCGCGTTCCACTTCGCGAGGGTCGCGCAGATCAACGAAGATGGTGTCTTCATCGTCGAGCAGCCCGGCCGCTTCCTCCGGCGAAACCACCTCGATCACGGCGTTCGCCTCGTCCAGCAGCTCGCGATAACCCTTTTTCACGCTCTCATCCCTCCCGGCCTTGCTGGCGGATTTCGAGCACACCAGCCGGCGTTTGTCACGCCGCGCTGCCGCCGGCCAGCGTCCTCCAGGCCGCCATGGCCCCGGCTACCGTCGCCAGCAGGGCATTATGCGAGGCGCCGTCGCGCGCCTGGATCGACATGCCGTGCTGGACCGTGGCGAAGAAGGTCGCGGCGGCGCTCGCATCGAAATCCGCCGGCAATTCGCCTTCGGCAACGCCGCGCTCCAGACGCTTCTGCAGTGCGGTGTGGTTTTCGGCGCGACGACGGCGCAGGTCGTCGCAGATGGCGCCGCGGCTCGAATCCTGATGCAGCGCGCCCAGCGTGATCAGGCAGCCCTGCGGGCGATCGCTCTGCGCATAGGCTTTCGCCGTCAGGCACAGGAATTGTTCGATCGCCTGCCGCGCGGTCGGAGCCTCGTCCAATGCCAGCCAGATGTCGGCACCCTCGGTGTGTGAATAAAAATCCGTCGCCTCGAGGAACAGGGCCTCCTTGCTGCCGAAGGCGGCATAGAGGCTGGGCGAGTTGATGCCCATGGCGGCGGTCAGCTCGCTCATCGATGCGCCTTCATAGCCACGCGCCCAAAACACCTGCATCGCGCGGCGCAGGGCTACGGTGCGATCGAAGGTGCGGGGGCGGCCTCGTTCCGACATGATGCTCTTTTCTGTGTTGATCGATACATAATTAAGTTGACGCCGACGGGCAAGGCTGACAGATATTTATGTATCGATCGTTACAAAAAAAGGAGAAATCGATGTCATCCAACCAACTGGGCGGCAAGGCCGCGCTCGTCACCGGCGGCAGTCGCGGCATAGGTGCGGCGATTGCGCGACGACTCGCGGCCGACGGCGCCAGTGTCGCGCTGACTTATGTGCATGGCGAGGAGCAGGCCCGCTCGGTTGTCGCCGAAATCGAGGCCAAGGGCGGCCGCGCCATCGCGATCAAGGCCGACAACCGCGATGCGGTGGCCATAGACAAGGCCGTCGATGACGCAGTGACCGCCTTCGGCCGGCTCGACATCCTGGTCAACAGCGCCGGCATCTGGCGGGCCGCCCCCATCGACACGCTGTCGCTCGCAGATTTCGACGAGACCATGGAGGTCAACCTCCGGGCTCCATTCATCGCCTCGAAGGCGGCGGCCGTGCATATGGGTGAGGGCGGCAGCATCATCTCGATCGGCAGCAACCTTGCCGAGAGGGCGACCGACGGCAGCCTCACGGCCTATTCGGCCAGCAAGGCGGCGCTGGTCGGCCTGACCAAGGCGCTGGCGCGCGACCTCGGCCCGCGCGGCATCACCGCCAACGTCGTCCATCCCGGTTCGACCGACACCGACATGAACCCGGCCGACGGCCCGCATGCCGAGCATCAGCGCCGGAAAATGGCAACACCGCGTTTCGGCAAGGCCGATGACATTGCCGGCATGGTCGCCTGGCTCGCAGGCCCTGAAGGCCGCTTCGTAACCGGCGCTGCCCTGACCATCGATGGCGGCGCCAACGCCTGATCCCGAGAGATTACCGGCTGGGGCGGAACAACCCTCCGCTCCAGCCGTCACGATCTTGTGAAACCGTTCTGCAACAGGCTTTCCAAAATTTATGAAAGCTTAACGAAATCGGTATGAATCAGTATAGTCGCGCCTTACATCCGCCATGCGGTGGGCGAGACGGTCTGACGTGCGGAACGGGATCCGGTTGCGGCCGGAGCGGGTGATCCATGAAATTCCTCGGAAACAAAGCAACCGTGATGCCGCTGATGGCGATCACGGCAACGCTCGCTTTCGGTGTGCCTCAGGCCGGCGCGCAGGGGCTCTTCGACATGCTTTTCGGCGGCGGCGTCAAGCACGCTCCGCAAGGCGAGTTTCCGCCGCCACCCAAGCACAAGCCAAAGCCGAAGGCTCCGGCCAGCGGTGGCGGTGGCGGTGCGAGAATCAGCAGCCCATCCTATTACACCTACAAGGCCGACCGGCTGGTTCGCGTCGACTTCTCGGCGCTGGCCCCGACGCCAGAGCCGGCGACGCCACAGGATGCGGCTTTCGTGCCGTCGGCAACGGGCGCTGCGTTTCGTGAAGCGGTTGCCAGCTTGGCTGACTACGAACTCTTAGCCGAGCCCGACATCGCCAAGGCGCTGATCGCGTATTACTCGGCCAATCCGGATTTCATCTGGATAAGCGGAACCAGCCTCAACAGCCGCGCCCAGGACGCGGTGCGGGTGCTTGGCGAAGCTTCAAGCTATGGCCTCACACCTGCCGACTATACGGTCGAAGTGCCCGCCGCCGGCGCATCGACGACTGACGCCAATGCGCAACTGAAAGAACTCGTCCGTTTCGAGATGGCGCTTTCCGCGCGTGTGCTGCGCTATGCCCATGACGCCCAGAACGGCCGCGTCGATCCCAACCGCATGACCGGCTACTATGATTTCCCGGCCAAGCCGCTCGACTTGCAAGGCGTGCTGAGGACGCTGGCGCATACCCAGCAAGTGCGCACCTATCTCGAATCGCGGCATCCGCAGAATGCGGAATACCAGGCGCTGCGTGTGGAACTCGAATCGCTGCAGGCCAGTGCGGAAAACGAAATCGTCGTCGACCCCAAACTGTTGCTGAAGCCGGGCGGAACCAGCCCCGAACTGCCGAAGCTGCTGACCTTGATCGCGCGCAATCTCGATGACGAGATGGGCGGCGCCTATGGCGAGATCCTGTCCAGGCTGGCCACCAGCGAAGTCTATGATCCGGAACTGGTCCCGGTCATCAAGGCCGTGCAGCAAAAGGCAGGCATGAAGGGCGACGGCGTCATCGGCCCGCGCACCGTCGCGACGCTGGCCGGAACATCCAAGGCCGACAAGCTGCTGAAGGTGGAAGTGGCGCTCGAGGAACTGCGCTGGCTGCCGTCCGATCTAGGCAGCCCGCGCGTCTTCATCAACCAGCCGGCCTTCACCGCGAGCTACATTGACAATGGCGAGGAAAAGCTCAAGACGCGTGTCGTCGTTGGCCGGACCACCAACCAGACCTCCTTCTTCTACGACCAGATCAAGCAGGTCGATTTCCATCCCTATTGGGGCGTGCCGCAATCGATCATCGTCAACGAGATGCTGCCGAGATTGCGCAACGATCCGGGCTATCTCGACCGGTCCGGCTATGAGGTGACGGATTCGCGCGGCAAGCGCATTCCTTCGTCGGCGGTCAACTGGGGCGCCTATGGCGCGAACATCCCCTACAGCGTGCGCCAGCAGCCGAGCGAGGCCAACGCGCTGGGCGAGTTGAAGATCCTGTTCCCCAACAAGCACGCGATCTACATGCACGACACGCCGCAGAAATCATTCTTCCAGCGTGATATGCGCGCGCTCAGCCATGGCTGCGTGCGGCTGCAGGACCCGCGCGGCATGGCGGCGGCGGTGCTTGGCACCTCCGTGGACTATATCGCCGAGAAGCTGAAGCACGGCCACTCGACCGAGAATGTGACACGCACCATCCCGGTCTATGTCGCCTATTTCACCGCCTGGCCTGATCTGTCCGGCAAGGTCGAATATTTCGGCGACGTCTACGACCGCGACTCGCGCCTGAAGCAGGCTCTGGACGCCACGGAGGCGGTTCGCTCGCCTTCGAGTTGATCCAGGGCTTTCGGTAGGCCGTTAACTCATAAATACGGCATGACCGAAAGCGGAAAGGCGGCCGAGAGGGAACGAGGAGCGGCGGCTACCGTTATCGAACAAGCTCAAAACGCAACTGTGATCCTGTTTCGGTAGGGACGAACGATGTTGAGCGCTCGAAGCGGAGGCGCCTATGTCGAGCCATTATGCGATTCTCGAAGCCCCCTCCACGCTGGGCCTGGCGACCGACGGTGTGGAGCGCTTGCCTGGCCGGCTCCTGGACCTTGGCCTTGCGGAGCGCATCCAGGCGCGCCGCGCCGGGCGGCTGGCTGTGCCTGCGAAGGACCCGACGCCCGATTCCGAGACAGGCACCCTGAACGCCAGGGCAATTGCGCAGTGGTCGCCCAAGCTCGCCGACGCCGTGGAAGCGGTGCTTGACGCAGGCGGGTTTCCAGTGGTGCTGGGCGGCGATTGCACGATCGTGCTGGGCTCGGCGCTCGCGTTTCGACGGCGCGGCCGCTACGGCTTGCTCTTCATTGACGGCAACGCCGATTTCTTCCAGCCAGAGGCGGAACCCAATGGTGAGGGTGCCTCGATGGACCTCGCCTTCGTCACCGGCTACGGTCCCTCGCTTCTGACCGACATCGAAGGTCGCGGTCCTCTGGTCCGCCCTGAAGACGCTGTCGCCTTCGCGTATCGCGATCACAAGGATCAGGAGGAGTACGGAAGCCAGCCGCTCCCCGAGGAGCTCAAGGTGCTTGACCTTCCCGCTGTGCGCGCGACGGGCATCGAGGCCGCCGCACGCGAAGCGGTCGATCACCTGACGAGAGCGGAATTGGACGGCTTCTTCATCCATCTCGACGCCGACTGTCTCGACGACGTCATCATGCCGGCTGTCGATTTTCGCGTGCCAGGCGGGTTGTCGTGGGACGAGTTAACGGCCGCGCTCCGGCTTGCCTTGGCGAGCGGCAAGGCAGTCGGCCTCGAGATCACCATCTACAATCCGCGCCTTGATGAGGACGGCAGCGCCGGACGCGGCCTGGCCGACGTACTGGCCGCTGCGCTCGGAACAGCAGCGCCATGACGATGACGAGCCATGCCTGCTCTCGGGCGCAGCAAGAAGCGACCGATTTTGAGGTCGTTTGTACTGCCTTCATATTGCGGCGGAATCTGTTTCAAGGCTCCGCATGAGCCGATCGGCGTGGCTCCGCGATTGTGAGGCTGCAAGCTAGTAGCGCTCGAACAGTGGCCGCCGGAAGCCGGCGTCGCGCCCGGCGATCAGCCAGTAGAGCAAGCCGGCGACAAGGCCGGCAGCGGCAATGATGCCGATGTCGACCCAACGCTCCGGGTCCATATCCTCCGGCGCGCTCGGCCAGATCAAGGCGAAGCCGCCGACCGCGGCGCCGGCGCCGAAAACCATGTGCAGCAGGACATTGCGCAGCGAGAAGAACTCGGCGATCAGCGCGAAGATCAGCGTCTGCAGCGCGGTCACCACGATGGTCAGGAAATAGACGAACATGCCGAGCGGCGGCACCAGCAGCACCGCGATCGGCGAAACGCCCATGACGTCGAAATAGCTGGGCGCGTTGGGCAAGGAACTGAGCACGCCATAGATCACCGCGATGGCGATCAGGCCGACCAGCACCGACACGAAGTAGCCGGCCAACATCATCAATATGCGCTTCATTACGTGCTTCGCCGTCGCCATCCCCATCCCCCAATGCGGCGCGCACAGTCAGCCATCAAAGCGAGACTGACGCAAGGGGGGCCACGGTTGGCAAGGGCAATCGCGCCAACGACAAGTCCGACTTGCAGCGGAGAACGCCAATCGCCAAAGTCAGCGCTGCCCTCATTGTCCTGCCGGACATTTCTCCCCGTATAGTGACGGGGAGAAGGGGGCTGGCCGCAACGCCGGCGCCATCCTTGCCTTGCAAAGGATGGTGATTGGCGAAACCATCGATGCCAGCGTCCCTCTCCCCGTCACTATACGGGGAGAGGATGCCGGCAGGCAGGTGAGGGGCGGCGCTAGCGGAAAGGCCGATGACACAGCCAAGAAAGGCCAGTGGATTCGCGTCGGAACGTTCCCCTATTTCGGCTCCGCCGTCACAGGATCGTAGGTGATTTCAACCTTCGCCTTGTCCGCCGTGTAATAGGTGACGGTGTAGGCGCCGCTGTCCCAGTCGACCTCGTCCACATAGCGAAAGCCGTCGCGCTGCTCGACCTTGGCGATGATCTCCGACAGCTTCTTGGCATTGGGCGGCGGCAGCGGCTTGTCGTCCGCGGCCAAGGCTGCCCCGCCGGCGAGAAGAACGGCGACGCTGGTCGCCAGCAGCAATCTGGACATGGCTTTCCCTCAAGTTTCGTCGGACAGAAACTCGCTGGCGCGCCGGTTTGTTCCGCAACTGGAACAGATGACGATTTGGTCTGCCGATTTGCAGTTGCCCGAATGAGGGCGCCGCCGCCCGCTTGACTTACGCGGCGCGTCGTTGAGCGGAGTGGAGACCTGAACGGGTTCGGCGAGGGTCGACAGCGGTCACGATGCTGTGGTGGTGATCGCAATAGACGCGATCCGCCGAAGTTGGCCCGGCACAGAAACGATAACCGCCGGGCACTGACCGGTCTTCGCTCACCGGGAAGCGGCACTGATAGACGCCTAGCTGAATGAGGGGGACGTCTTTCGAAATCGGTCTGATATTTTCAGGCATGGTTTTTCAGGTTCCTGGTTCATAGCCATTGCCGGCTGACGGCCGCTGTGCGACCGCGTCAAAGCGAGCTTCTCTCGTTTTGGAGGGCTGTGGATCACCATATGGTGTTGGTTGCAGTGCCAATGAAGCCCCGAAACCCTGCTTTCGCAAGCCAATCATTGCGACTTAAGGCCACACCGGCTGCTGGGCGGGCGGGCTACGGAAGCGAATACATTTTGTCAGCAGACAGTGTGGTCGCGTCCCGGAGCATCTCTTCGAACCGTTGCGCCGGTGCTATGGTGTGCCTGCATGATCAGACAGCAGGGATATGAGCCATGCCCGAAGTCACCCGCCGTACACTTCTTGCGTTCACCGCCGTGGCCTCTGCCATTGAACCGAAATTTGCCGAAGCGGAAGGGGCCTCACCCGACTTGCGGGCGCTGATCGGAGCCCATGAAGCCAGCTATGTCGGGCTTCACAGGGTTGTTCATCAAGCGGGCAGCAGCAGCCACGAACGCAAGAGGGCAGACCGGATCGAACAGGAAGCCTTGCTGGCCATCTGCTCCTATCCGGCGATCAGCCGAGGCGACCGCCAGGCCAAGGCCGATTACCTGTTGACCGCTGAGGCTCGGGGTGAACTCGACCTGGAAGAGCACATGCAGGCCATCCTGCACTCGATGAAGCGCTGATCGCGGCTCGTGCATCTCCAGACATCGCCGACTTCCGTAAGGATTTTGGTGGGCGATGCAGGGATTGAACCTGCGACCCCACCCGTGTGAAGGGTGTGCTCTCCCGCTGAGCTAATCGCCCGCTCGTTGCCCGAAGGCCAAGCGAGCCGCGATATAAGGGAGGCGGGTGCGGTAAGTCAAGGCGGTGTCCGGCGTTCTGACACGGATCGGTTTTGCTGTGCTTTGCGCCCTGTCTCGGACCGACGCTGGCCGCCTTCCGGTCAGTTTCCAGCCGCGGCGATCAGCCTTTGCGCCAGATCGAGCGTCAGCGCATCGAAATGCGAGATCACAGCCGAGGGTTCGAATTCGCGGACATGGCGGTCGGTGTAGCCGAAATCGACTGCCACCACCGGAATGCCGGCGGCTTTCGCCGTGTCGATGTCGGTTTGCGAATCGCCGACCATCAGCGCGCGGTGCGGGTCGCCGCCGGCCAGCTTGATGGTCTCGATCAGATGGCGCGGGTCGGGCTTGCGGAAGGCGAACGTGTCCTGGCCGGCGATGGCCGCGAAATGTTTGGTCAGGCCGAGCGCCTCGATCAGCGCCAGCGAGTTGGCTTCGTATTTGTTGGTGCAGATGGCCAGGATATAGCCGGCATCCTCGAAGCGCGCGATCGCCTCGACGACACCGGGGTAGGGGCGCGACTTGCCGGGGATGTTGAGCGTGTAGTGGTCGAGGAAAAGTTTCAGCAGCCGGTCGTGCTCCTCGACGGCAAGCGATCGCTGATGGGCGGCGTGCGCCCGCTCGATCATCACCCGGCCGCCGTGGCCGACGAAACGCCTGAAGCCGGCTTCGTCGACCGCCGCGATCTCGCTGGCGGCCAAGCTGTGGTTCAGGCTGTCGAGCAGGTCCGGCGCTGTGTCGATCAGCGTACCGTCGAGGTCGAACACGATGATCGGTCGGGTCATGGTCTGTCCTGGGCAGGTGTGCAATGGGCAGGCGATAGCGGCTGCGGCGCGTCATGGCAAGCTGACTGGGGGCAAGCCGGCTTGGCAATCGCTTCAGACCGGTGACAGTTTCAACGTGTGGCGGGACC
Organism: Mesorhizobium sp. LMG17149; assembly: GCF_024518695.1. NCBI lineage: Bacteria > Pseudomonadati > Pseudomonadota > Alphaproteobacteria > Hyphomicrobiales > Phyllobacteriaceae > Mesorhizobium > Mesorhizobium sp. LMG17149. The sequence continues at coordinate 343,835 of NZ_JANIFL010000004.1, read as the reverse complement.
ACCAATTGTGGAAGCCGGCGCTGCCCCTCATCGCCCTGCCGGGCACTTCTCCCCGTATAGTGACGGGGAGAAGTGGCTGGCCGCAATGACGGCGCCCTTCTTGCAACGCTGGTGATTGGTGAAACCACCGATGAGAGTGTCCCTCTCCCCGTCACTATACGGGGAGAGGATGCCGGTAGGCAGGTGAGGGGCGGCGCCAGCGTCAGGAAAAGGGTGACGGGGCGAATTCCAAAACCTGAACCGATTGTCCTGGGCGAGCGCGCCGGGCAAGCAGGCCCCATCGGACCGGACATTTCGCGGCGAGCTTCCAGAAATGAAAAACCCGCCACAGCGGCGGGTCGTTGGCGCAAATCAGCACCATAACCAAAAATGTAGCATAGCTGCCCTCACCGGTCAAGGAAATAATTCCTACGCAGGATCACCTGGGGACCCGCCGCCTGGGGCTTTGACCGGACCGGCAAAAATGCTACGAGCCCGGCAGCGAATTTCCGGGGCAGAACCCACATGGATGCAAGGCAATTGAAGGTCGAAGCCGCGCGGGCTGCACTTGCCCATGTGAGCGACGGCATGCGGCTCGGCATCGGCACCGGCACCACGGCCGAAGAGTTCGTGCGGCTGCTTGCCGAAAAGGTCGCCACCGGCATGACCGTCATCGGCGTGCCGACTTCGGAGCGCACCGCGTTGCTGTGCCGCGAGCTTGGCGTGCCGCTGTCGACGCTGGAGGAAACGCCAGAGCTCGATCTCACCGTCGACGGCGCCGACGAAGTCGACCCGGAACTGACCCTGGTCAAGGGCGGCGGCGGCGCGCTGCTGCGCGAGAAGATCGTCGCCGCAGCGTCCCAGCGCATGATCGTCATCGCCGACCGCTCCAAGATGGTCGAGACGCTCGGCCGTTTTCCGCTGCCGATCGAGGTCAATCCATTCGGCCTGCGCGCCACTGAAATCGCGGTTGCCGCGGCGGCTGAAAAGCTCGGTCTTTCCGGGCCGGTCACATTGAGGATGACGGGCGGCCAGGCTTTTGTTACAGACGGCGGCCATTTTATCCTCGATGCATCTTTTGGCCGCATTCCGGATACAAGAGCGCTTTCGAATGCTCTGCACGCCATTCCGGGCGTGGTCGAGCATGGTCTTTTCATCGGGCTGGCTTCAGCGGCCATCATCGCCGGCGGCGACGGTATCCAAACCGTCCATGCCGCCCGAAAACCAGGGAGTTCTACCGATCATGATGTTGCATAACCGGGTTCGCAGCCTTTCCATCCTTCTGGCGGCCTCGGCCGTTTTCGCCTTTTCTTCGCCGGCGTTTTCGCAGGATGTCACGGAATCGCACCTGAAGGCCGCCCGCGCGGCGGTCGCTGCGATCCACGCAACCGACCCGTTCGACAACATCCTGCCGCAGGCAGCCGCAGCGCTCGAATCGCAGCTGATCCAGAAGAACCCGGACATGCAGGAACTGATCGGCAAGACGATCAGCGAGAAGGCGCTGGCGCTGGCCTCGCGCCGCGCCGACCTCGAGAAGGAAGCCGCACTCGCCTACGCAAAAGTGTTCTCCGAAAAGGAACTGACCGACATCGCCGCCTTCTACAATTCCGATTCGGGCAAGAAGCTGCTCGATAGCGGCCCGACGGTGACCCGCGAACTGGTCAAGGCAGCCGACATCTGGCAGAACGGCCTCGGCCGCGATCTCGCCCAGCAGGTCGGCGAAACGCTGGCCGCAGCCGCCAAGGCAAAGGCGCAGGCTGCACCTGCCGCGCCCGCCTCCGGAGCCGCCGCTCCGGCCGATGGCGCAGCGCCCGCCGATGGCGCGGCCCCTGCGGACAACAACTGACCCCGCATTTTCAAATGGCCTTGCGGCCTCCCGCGAAAGCCCGGCCTGTCCGGGCTTTTCTTTTGACGGTTTGCGGCCTACCTGTCTGACACATTTCTGAAGCCTGGGAGCCGCGTCATGGCTGGTTACGACTACGATCTTTTCGTCATCGGCGGCGGTTCGGGCGGGGTAAGGGCGGCGCGTGTCGCCGCGGCTCTCGGCAAGCGAGTCGGCATCGCCGAGGAATATCGCTATGGCGGCACCTGCGTCATCCGCGGCTGCGTGCCGAAAAAGCTCTATGTCTACGCCTCGCAATTTCCCGAGCATTTCGCCGACGCCGCCGGCTATGGCTGGACGGTGCCGGAAGCCAGTTTCGACTGGCAGACGCTGGTCGCCAACAAGGATCGCGAGATCAGCCGGCTGGAGGCCATCTACGTCAGGAACGTCGAGGGCGCCGGCGGCGAGACCTTCCACTCGCGCGCCATGATCGTCGATCCGCATGTCGTGCATCTTCTGGGTGAGGATCGCACCATCACGGCAGACCAGATCCTGATCGCCACCGGCGGCCGCCCGGCGGCGCATCCGGCGCTGCCCGGCCATGAACATTGCATCTTTTCCAACGAGGCTTTCGACCTCAAGGAATTGCCCAAGGCGATCATGATCGAGGGCGGCGGTTATATCGCCGTCGAGTTCGCCAACATCTTTCACGGTCTCGGCGTCGACACCACGCTGGTCTATCGCGGCAAGGAGATCCTGAGCCGGTTCGACATGGACCTGCGGCGCATGCTGCACGAGACGATGGAAAAGAAGGGGATAAGGATCCTCTGCCATTCCGTGTCCGAATGGATCCGCAAGCGGCCGGACGGCCGGCTCGACGCGCTCGTCAGCGGCGGCGAGGTGCTGACCGTCGACCAGGTGATGCTGGCCATCGGCCGCATTCCCAACACCGAGAATATGGGCCTGGAAGGCATCGGACTGGAGATGACCAAGACTGGCGCCATCGCCGTCGACCAATATTCCCGCACCAACATCGACAACGTCTGGGCGATCGGCGACGTCACCAACCGCGTGCAGCTGACGCCGGTGGCGATCCATGAGGCGATGTGCTTCATCGAAACCGCCTTCAAGGGAAATCCGACCGCGCCCGATCACGAGACGATCGCGACCGCTGTCTTTTCACAGCCGGAGATCGGCACTGTCGGACTGTCGGAGGACGACGCCTTCAAGCGCTTCCCCGACATCGAGATCTACCGCGCGACATTCCGGCCGATGCGGCACACCCTGTCCGGGCGCGACGAGAAGATGCTGATAAAGCTGGTGGTCGATGGCGCGTCGAAAAAAGTGCTTGGCGCCCACATATTGGGGCCGGATGCAGGCGAGATGGCGCAGCTGCTCGGCATCCCGCTGAAGGCCGGCCTGACCAAGGACGATTTCGACCGTACGATGGCCGTGCATCCGACAGCGGCGGAAGAACTGGTCACCATGTACAAGCCGACCTATCGTGTGAAGGACGGCGTGCGCGTCGATTGACGGCAAATCCGGGTTGAGGAACTCCGCCGCGGCAAGGTCATGCCACGGCGGAGATAGTCGCTACAGCAGCGTGCCGCGCAGGATCACAAGCGCCACCGAAAAATAGATCACCAGCCCGGTGACATCGACCAGCGTGGCGACGAACGGCGCCGATGCGCTGGCAGGGTCGAAGCCGATACGTTTCAAGGCGAACGGCAGCATCGACCCCGACAGCGAACCGAAGGTGACGATGCCGACCAGTGCAGCACCCACCGTGGTGGCAATCAGCGGCCAGTGCGGGCCATAATCGTAGAAGCCCATATATTGCCACAGCGCAATGCGGCAGACGCCGACCATGCCGAGCATGGCGCCCAGCACCAAGCCGGTGGGCAGCTCACGCAGCGCCACCCGCCACCAGTCGCCAAGACCGATCTCGCGCAGCGCCAGCGCGCGGATGACCAGCGAGGTCGCCTGCGAGCCGGAATTGCCGCCGGAGCTCATGATCAGCGGGATGAACAGCGTCAGTACGATCGCCTTCTCCAGCTCGCCCTCATAGCTCTGCATGGCGTTGGCCGTCAGCATCTCCGAGATGAACAGCGCGCACAGCCAGCCGCCGCGTTTCCTGATCATGGCGAGGAAGCTCATCTTCATGTACGGCTCGTCCAGCGCCTCCATGCCGCCGAAACGGTGCGCGTCCTCGGTCGTCTCCGCGACCATCGTGTCGATGATGTCGTCGATGGTGACGATGCCTAGGATCTTGCCATGGTCGACGACCGGAAGGGCGAGCAGATCGTATTTGGAAATCGTCTGCGCCAGGGTTTCGCGATCGGTCAGCGGGCCGACCGTCACCGGAAGGTGATCCGGCGCCACCGTCATGATCGGATCGTCAGGCTCACCGGTGATCAGCCGGCGCAGGCCCGTCGCGCGCACAAGCAGGTGCGTCTGCGGATCGACGATATAGATCGCGTAGACGGTCTCGCGCGTCCGCTCGACCTTGCGGATGTAGTCGAGCGTCTGCCCGACGGTCCAGTCCGAGGGCACGCTGACGAACTCCGTCGTCATGATCGATGCGGCACTGCCTTCGGGATAGCCGAGGATGGAGAGCAGCGTTGCGCGCAGCGGCGGCGCAAGCCCGCCAAGCAGCTCGGAACGGGCCGGCTCTTCCAGCTCGCGCAGGATGTCGGCGGCACGGTCGACCGACATGGCGGTGAGCAGCTTGCCCGCCTTGGCGCGCGGCAGCGCCTCCATGAGTTCGGACGCGCCGTCGAGTTCCGGCTGATCGAATATCTCGACCAGACGTTCGAACGTCACTTCACAGAGCAGTTCCGTCGCGTTCTCTCGAGGCTCCCTGTTGAGGGCCTCGACAATGTCGGCGACGTGATCGTTGGCTAGGATACGGGCAATCGCGACGGCTTCGTCGCTTGCCACTGTGGTGATTTCGTTCATGGCTCACTCCTTGCCGTCCGGCAGGACATGAACCATGTGAGGTCACGTCAGGGCGGACGGCTGTTGCGTTCGACTGTGACTGTCGCCAGGCATGGCGCGGTGACCTTTCCGCTTGCGGGTTCGCGTTTTTACTATCTGCAAGCGGGCGCAACATAGGAGCGCGCCTTGCCGTGTCAATCGCGGTGAGGAGGGAAAATGCCGACGAGCGGCCAAGATCGCGAGACTGTGATCGCCGACCCCCGTTCGCCTCGGCAGACCGGGGTGGAATAACCGTTATTTCTGCTTCAGCCGGCGCGAGAAGCGCAGCCACTTGTCTTCGACCGGCCTTGGGACCGGCCTTGGCTGCACGAGAATGGTGGTGAGCTCGGCGGGCAGGGTCGGAACCAGCGGCTTCTTGGTGGCGACGCCGTCGGCGATCGCGACGATGCTGTGATAGAATTCGCTGCCGCTCATCGATCTCGGCGCAACCGCTTCGTGCATGACGCTGATCACCGTGACATCGGGGCAGTTGTCCTTGATGGCCTGGTGGAAGGCGACCTTGCCGTCGGGGTCGAGCGCGCCGGTCGCCTCGTCGAGGAACAGCAGCCCCGGCTGCTGCAGCACGATGCGAGCCACCACCAGCTTCTGCTTCTGGCCGCCCGACAGCACCTGGTCCCAGCTTTTGCCTTCGCGGCTTTCGTCGGCCATGTGCTCGATGAAGTCGCCAAGCCCGGCCTTGTGCAGCGCCGACGCCACCTGCGCGTCGCCATGGTCGTGCTCGGAGCCCGGCAGGCAGACCAGTTGCTTCAGCGACACAGGCTGCAGCTTGACCTCCTGGGCGGCATAGAAACTCTTCACGCCTTCGGGGAAGACGATGGTGCCGCGGCCATAGGGCCACAGGCCGTTGATCGCCTTGATCAGCGAGGTCTTGCCGCAGCCGGACTCGCCCTTCAGGAAAGTCCATTCGCCGCGCCGGAAGCGCAAATTGGCGGCGCTGAGGAAGGGCGTCGCATCCTCGCCTTGATGCGCCAGTTCGAGCTTCTGGATGGTCAGGCCGAAAACCGGGTTCTGGCTGGTGTAGTGGAAATCGGAGCGGCCGGTCTGGCTGTAGAATTCCTGCGGATGCTGGACATTCTCGATCGCGTTGGCCAACTCGGTGACACGCTGGCTGTTGGCGCGCAGCGTGGCGATGGCGGGCATGACGTGGATGAACCACGAACACTGGCCGATCAGAGAATTGACCAGCTCGGAGCCGGTTATATAGCCCTTCAGATCGAGGCGGTTGTGGATGAACGGCACGAGGCCCGGTCCATAGGCGACAATGCGGGCGCCGATGAAATTGTAGATCAGCTCGAACGACATGTAGACGGTGTTGACGATGTTCAGCCGCGTCCAGGTGCCGTCGATATCGACATAGAGCCGGCCATGCATGGTCCTTTGCACGCCTTCGCCCTGAGACGCCGCGACATGGAAGGAGCGGCGCAGGAACGTCGTCAGTTCGCCGCGATAGCTGCCTTCGGCCTTCTGCATCCTGACGTTGAGGCGCTCGAGCAGGCCGCCGAGCTTGACGGCGATCCATGTGTTCAGCGGCACATAGGTGGCGACGGCCAGGAAGGCCAGGATGGCGCTGCCATAGCTGCCGAGGAACTCCAGCCCCTTCACCTCGACGGAGTTTTCGAGCAGCTTCTGGCCGACGAAGAAGAGCGAGGTGGCGACGGCCAGTACGCCCATGGCGAGCCCGATGGCGCCCCCGGTCATGTCCTTGATGGATTCCTGGACACGCTGGTCGATGTTGTCGGGGGCCGGTGCGCCGCTGCCGGTCGATGCATGCTGGGCATGGAAATGCGTATGGTTGCCATCCAGCAGCGCTTCATTGAAGCGGCTGTCCAACCAACCGCGCCATTTGCGGTGCAATGTCGCCGAGACAAGATTGCGGACGCCGGTGAAGCCAGCGTCCTTGAGTACCACCAGCAGCACGAGGACGCCGGCATTGACCAGCAGCGAGCGAAGCGGCGTGGTGTTGGCGGCGTCATGGAAGAAGGCGATCGAATTGACCAGTTCGCCGGAGGCTTCGGCGAACCAGACACCGGCCTTGCTAGACAGCGCGGTGAGCACCGCGATCACCAGCGTCAGCGTCCAGGCTTCCTTCCAGCGGTCGGAAACCCAGTAGGCCCGCATCAGGCCCCAGAAGCTGCGCATCGACGACACCGGCGTCAGAAGCGATCGCCCTGCGGCATCGCGAGGTGTTTTTTCCGGTACTGACTCTTGCGATGGTCTACCGACCCGAATCACGATCCCGCCCAAACCTTTTTTCTTTTGTTACGGATGGTAACACCAATTGATCATTTTCCATTAATTTAAAACCGGCCCGACCGGATTGCCCCGGCAGCCGTTGCCGTGAGGCAACAGATTACACGCTGAAATATAGCGACAACGGTCGGCAATAATCAAAATATCGATATTGATTTCAGATACTTGATCTTCAATAAAATGCCGTCGATGGAGCTTCCCCTGGGGAAGGCTTTCACACGGTTTCGTGAACTCGAAATCGTGTCGAGCGATCGGTTTTCTCACTGCGGACGGCCCAGAGAGCTCGAAAATTTGCGGTTCGTGACTCGCCAGGAATGCCGTGGTCGTCCTTGCCAGGGGCAGGAAGTGACGGGAGAATCGATCGAGCGGCGCGTTCCGTCTTGTCCGGTCAGCTGAGGGACTGCGTTTGACAATTCATCCACCTGGGATTGAACCTTGCCCGCTATCGTCGACACTCATGCATGTCCGGTTCTCCAACAAGGAAGCTCCCAATGCTTGCACGCGCGGCCGCAATCCTGTCCCTCTTCGCCTGGCTGCCCCTCGTACCTTTGGCGCATGCCGGCGCGCAGAGCATCCCGGCCAGCGCCGAAGGCCAGATCGAGTTCAACACGCCGTCCGGCAACATCGGCTGCATCTACACGGCCAAAGGCGGCACCGGCACCTATGAGCCAAAGGATGGCGGCCCGGAGCTGAGTTGCTCGCGCGTCGAGCCGAGCTACGTCACGATTATCCTGGGTCCGAAGGGGCCAGCCACTCTGATCAAAAACCCGGGCGAGCAGGGCTGCTGCAGCGATGTCGACAAGCTTGGCTACGGCAACAGCTGGAGCGCCGGGCCGTTCTCGTGCCAGTCGTCAACCAAGGGACTGACCTGCACCGCCACGAACGGCCATGGATTTTTCATCAGCAAGGCCAAAGCGACGGTGAAGTAACGTTTGCTGCTGTCGCGGAGAGGAGAGGGCGGTCGGCTCAGCCGGCCTTGTCCAGTTCGCCGCGCGCCTTGGCGGCCGCCACCTGGCGAATGGCATCGGCCAGCGTGTCGGCATCCTGTGCGCCCATGACCGCGTATTTGTCCTCGAGCAGGAAGCACGGCACGCCAGAAATGCCCATGCGCGACGCGGTGGCGATCTCGGTGCGCACCGCCTCGACATCGGCCTCGGTCGGCAAAAGCGTGGCGACCACGGACGCATCCATGCCGGCCTCGCGCGCCGCCTCGACCAGCACGGCATGATCGCCAATGTTGGCGCCTTCCTCGAAATTCAGCTGGAACAGCCGGCGCACAAGCCTGTTCTGAATGGCTTCGCCGGCGGCACCTGCCCAGCGGATCAGCCGATGCGCATCCAGCGTGTTCGGCGCCACCTTGATGGCGTCAAAGGCGAACGAGATGCCTTCGATTTCGCCCAGCGGCTCGATGCGGGCGTGAATCTCGCGGATGCGCTGATCACTGCCGAATTTTGCCAGCATGTATTCGCGGCGGTCCTTGCCTTCAGGCGGAATGGTCGGATCGAGCTGGAACGGCCGCCAGCGGACATGCACGTCGACATCGCCGACGGCGGCAATCGCCCTGTCGAGCCGCTTCTGGCCGATGAAGCACCAGGGGCAGACGACATCGGACACCACATCGACGGTGATGGCGTTCAATTCGCTCATCTCGATCTCCTGATCCCTCAGTTGGGTTTGCGCCACCATGTTGGCAGTTGATACCCGAATATGGGCGTCTTTTGCGGATGTTCCAGGTAGTTCCAGTAGGCAATCCATTGCTGCGTGTTGTGCTGCATCGGCACCATGTAGTTGCCGGAGATCAGCAGCCGGTCGAGAACGCGAACGTCGGCAACATAATCCTCCTTGGAGCGGGCGCGCAGCATCGCCTCGATCGCCGCGTCCACAGCCGGATCGGCGACGCCTGCGAGATTGAACGAGCCTTCCGTCCTGGCCGCGGCGGAACTCCAGCGCCCGCTCTGCTCGATGCCGGGCGACAACGAATTGTTGAAGCCGCTCGATCCGATCAGGACCTCGAAATCGAAGCGCTGCTTGCGCGACTGGATCTGGTCGCCGTCGAGGCTGCGAATGGTGAGATCGATACCGATCTTCTCCAGCGTGCGCTGATAGATGCCGGCAAGGCGCTCCTCGTCCTGCGATGCGGTCAGGATTTCGAAGCTGAAGGGTTTGCCTTCGGGATCGAGCATCGTTCCATTCTGCACGTGGTAGCCGACATTTTTCAAAAGATCGAAGGCTGCCTTCAGCACGCGGCGGTCCTGGCCCGATCCGTCGGTCACCGGCGGCCGCCATGTACCGTCCATGACATCGGCCGGGACGCGGCCGGGGTAGGGCGCCAGAAGCGCTTTCTCCCTGTCGTCGGCCGGATGGCCGATCGCGGAAAGCTCGGAATTCTGCCAGTAACTCATCGTGCGCGTGTATTTGCCGCCGAACAGGTTCTTGTTGGCCCATTCAAAGTCGTAGAGCATGCCGAGCGCGCGCCGCACGACAGGGTTGGCGAATTTCGGCAACCGCGTGTTGAACAGGAAACCGGTCACCACGGGCGGAATGCCGGTGTCGAAGGTTTCGGCGACGACGTCGCCCTTGTGGAAGGCCGGAAAATCGAGATCGCGCTCGCGCTTCACCGGATCACTGTCGTCGTCGATGGCGCAAAGGCCTTTCTTGAACGCTTCGAGCTTGGCGTTGGCGTTGAGGAAATACTCAATGGTGATCTGGTCGTAATTGTCGAAACCGCGCTTGGCCGGGACGTCCTTGCCCCAGTAGTCCGGGTTGCGCTTGAACACGATGCGCTGGCCGGGCTGCACCTGCGCGATCCTATAAGGGCCGCTGCCGATCACCGGCTTGAGCGTCGTCCTGTCGAAAGTCTCCTTGTCGAAGGCGTGCTTCGGGATGATCGGGGTCAGCGCGATGATCAGCGGGAATTCGCGATCGGCCTTGTCGTTGAAGGTGAAGCGCACGCTGTGATCGCCGGTCTTTTCGAGCTTGGCGACCCTGGCCATGCGATCGCTGTAAGGCGGGCGGCCTTTCTCGGTGTAGACGTCATAGCTGAACAGCACGTCCTCCGGCGTCACCGGCTGACCGTCCGACCATTTGGCCTTCGGATTGAGATGGAATTCGATGCTCTTGCGCTCCGGGTCCATGTCGGCGCTGTCGGCCAACAAACCGTAGAGCGTGAAAGCCTCGTCGGCATTGCGCTGCATCAACGGCTCGAAGACCAGATTGCCGAAGATCGTATCCATCATGCCGCGCGCCGTCGTGCGCAGGCTCTTGAGGATGAAAGGGTTCAGATTGTCGAAGCTGCCGACGACGCAATAGGTGATCGAGCCACCCTTCGGCGCGTCGGGATTGACGTAGTCGAAATGCCTGTAGTCGGGCGGTAGCGCCGGCACGCCCTGCATGGCGATAGCGTGCTTCGGCTCCGATGCGGCCGGCTGATGCGAAAGGGCGAGAAACGATATCCCGGTGATCAGCCAAACAACAACGCGGCCCATGACCGTCTCCTTACTGGGTCGGCTTGATGATTCGGTGTGCACCCTAGCATGAGGCGGCTGCGCGCCGGCCAACCGCGCGTTCAACAATTGCTGACGCCGGGCTGGATTCGGCATCGCTTGCAGTGTAACACGCCCTCCGAAGTCATTCTGTTGCCTCATTTCGGCAACAGGTAGCTGGACCACACGGCACGAAGAAGCCGGTCCCGGGATCATTTGAGAGGAAGTGCACGACATGACGAGCCTGAACAGCAACGCGTACCGCCTGTCGGTCATGGCCGCTGGCGTGGTCGGCTTTCTCGGCGCAGGACTTCCCGCTGCTTCCGCACAGCAGCAACAGCAGATTCCGCAAGGCTGGTTCAAGGCCTGCACCAAGCAGGAAGACGTCGACATCTGCAATGTCCAGAACATCACCACCGCCGGCAACGGCCAGCTGGTCACTGGCGTCAGCCTGATCGAGCTGAAGGGCAAGGTGAACCGCAAGGTGTTCCAGGTGACGGTCCCGACCGGCCGTCTGGTGCCTCCCGGCATCGGCCTGCAGATCGACACCGGCAAGGCGCAGAAGCTCGACTATGTGATCTGCTTCCCGGATCGTTGCGTGGCGGAAGTGCCGCTGACCGATCAGCTCGTCGCCGCCTTCAAGAAGGGCCAGGCGATTACCCTGACCTCCGTCAATTTCCAGAACCAGCCCAATCCGATCAAGGTCGCCCTGCAGGGCTTCAGCGGCGCCTATGACGGACCGGCGCTGCAGCAGTCGGACATCGAGGACCGGCAAAAGAAGCTTCAGGACTTCGTCGCCAAGAACAACCAGGATTTCGCCAAGAAGCTCAAGGAAGAGCAGGACAAGGCGAAGACCGCCAACTGATCGGCCGATATCGCCGAGCCAACAAGAAAGCGGGGTCATGCCCCGCTTTTTTTGTGATTGTCTTCCAGTAGGCTAATGCCTGGACTGCCGCTTCGGCTGGTAGCCGCCGTCCGGCTTCTTGTCGAACATCTCCTTGATCTGCGGATGCCGGACCGGCTCCCCCGACTGATCCTCGAGCAGATTCTGCTCGGAGACATAGGCGATGTACTCGGTCTCCGAATTTTCGGCGAGCAGATGATAGAAAGGCTGATCCTTGTGCGGCCGCACGTCGGCGGGGATGGCTTCGTACCATTCGTCGGTGTTGGCGAATTGCGGATCGACATCGAAAATAATGCCCCTGAATGGAAACAGCCGGTGGCGAACCACCTGTCCGATCGCGAATTTGGCTGTTTTCATCGTACTCACCACTGAATTCCTTGGGCTTATTTGGCGCAGACCGCGCATCAATTCAATCCCGAGGCGCTTGACGCCCTATTAAGCAACGGGCTAGCCCGGCGCCAGGGTTTCGGACCAGCATAAAAATGTCTGACGTCATCGGTCTTGTTCTTCCGTTCTTCGGCTTGATTTTTGTCGGGTTCCTGGTGGCGCGCATCACCAGGCAGCCGCTGGAGGCGCTCGGCTGGATGAACACGTTCATCGTCTATGTCGCGCTGCCGGCACTTTTCTTCCAACTGCTTGCCAAGACGCCGTTCGAAGACCTGACGGAATGGCGCTTCATCTTCGGTTCGGTCGTCTCGACCTTCATGATATTTTCCTTGATGTTCATGGGGTCGGTCCTGACCTCGCGCGGCGAGATAGCGCAATCGACCATCAAGGCGCTCGCGGCCGCCTATGGCAATATCGGCTATATGGGACCGGGGCTGGCATTGCTGGCCTTCGGCGAGGAGGCGGCTGTGCCGGTCGCCTTGATCTTCTGTTTCGAGAACATCATGCATTTCGCCATCGCGCCCATGATGATGGCGCTGTCGGGCGACGACAAGACCACGCCTCTCCGGCTTGCGCTGGGTGTCGTGCGCAAGATCGTGCTGCACCCGTTCATCATCGCAACCGCCCTGGGCGTCGGCGCCGCCTATATCGGCTTTCGACCGCCCGTGCCGGTGGAGCGATTTCTGGAATATCTTTCCCGTGCGGCCGCACCTTGCGCGCTGTTCGCCATGGGCGTCACGCTGGCGCTCAGGCTGCTCAATCGTGTCCCGCACGAGATGGTTCCGATTGCGGCGCTGAAACTGATCCTGCACCCGTTGCTCTGCTATGTCGTGCTGAGCTGGATCGGCAATTTCTCGGAGACATGGGTCTTCTCGGCGGTGCTTCTGGCGGCATTGCCGACCGCCACCAACGTCTTCGTCATCGCCCAGCAGTATGGCGTCTGGGTACAGCGCGCGTCGGCCAGTGTGCTGATCACAACCTGTCTATCGGTCGTGACTGTCACCGGGCTGCTCTACCTGATCCGGCACGATATCCTAGCGCCGGACCTGTTTCCCTAACCCGCCGGCAAGCGCGGCAAAACCGCTGCCTGGACGAAGCCCCTCGCGCATGAAAAAAGCCCGAAGCGGCGCGAAGCCACCGAGCACGCCGAGCCCGGCCACGCGGGCCATCTGAGCCGGCAGCATGTCGGAAAGCAGCGACATGTTGAGCAGGTTGACCGCACCGCTACGCGCCAGAATATCGGGGCGGCGCTTGAAATCGTAAGCCGCAAGCGCCTTGGCTGCACCCGGGTCGGCTCGATTTTCACAAGCGATTCCAACCAGATCATCGACGTCCCTGATGCCGAGATTGAGGCCTTGCGCACCAATCGGCGGAAACACATGGGCGGCTTCGCCGACCAGCGCCACCCGATCTCGGGCGAAACGCAGTGGCGTCACCGCCGAAAGCGGATAGATCTGCCGGCCCGGCTCGACCGTCACCCGGCCCAGCATCGACTGCATCTGCTGTTCAACCCGCTGAGAAAGCGTCGTATCGTCCAGTGCGGCGAGGTCGGTCGCGGTCTCGGGCTTGACCACCCAGACCAGGCTGGAGCGATTGCCGGGCAACGGGACCTGCGTGAACGGACCGGTCTCGGTGTGGAATTCCGTCGAGGTGAAAGCGTGGTCGCCGCTATGGCCGAAATTGAGGACGAGAGCTGCCTGCGGGTAGGACCGGGCCGAGGTCGAAATGCCGGCCGCCTGGCGCGCCGGTGACAACCGCCCATCGGCGGCGACGGCAAGCGATGCGTCGACCGTGCTGCCGTCGGCCAGGACGGCACGGGCGTGCTCGGCATCGAGATGCCAGTTCGCCACTATCGACATCAGCCGGTCGATGCCGGCATGCGCGGCAACGGCGCTGGCGAGTGCCGGGTTGAGGACGCTGTTGGGAAGGTTCAGCCCGAATTGGTCCTCGTCGATTTCGCTGGCACGGAAGGTGACGACCGGGCTGCGGATCAGCCGGCTGGTGGCGTCGACGATGCGCATCACTTTCAGGGGCGCCGCCTTGGATTTGACGGCTTCGAGCACGCCAAGCCGGTCGAGCACTTTCAAGGCAGGGTTCATCAGGGCCGTCGTGCGGCCGTCGGGGGCAGTGGGCTCCGGCCCGACCAGCGTCACCGGGAAACCTTCGGCGGCAAAACCGAGCGCCGCGATCAGCCCTGCCGGCCCCGTGCCGGCAACCAGTATCCGCGCAGTTTGCTGATGCTCCAAGATCGGCTTCCGGCTTGCAATGCGAGGCGGGTCCACCCGACCTGCCGTTCGATGAGCATATAGGTCAGATCATGCCGCTTGATCAACGCGGCGATTCGGCCCATTCGGATGTCATGACCGGCCAGCAGGACGACTTCAGGCATCTCGACCGCGCCGGCCGCGCCATGGCCGGCATCGCGCGCAATCCTCGCGTCACGGTAAACGTCGTTGTCGCCGCTTGCATCCTGCTTGCCTGGCTGTCTCTTGCGGCGATGGCAATCCGCGGGGCTGAAACAGGGATTGCGGGCGTCGGCGCCCCTGGCGACACGATCCTGCGCAGGCTGCCGCAACTGCCGCTGCCCGATTTCCTGGAGCGGTTCTTTGTGCTGTGCCTCTCACCGGTGCCTTTGGACGCAAGTCTCGGCTTGCAGGTCGGCGCGCTCGTTTTCATGTGGCTCCTGATGGCGGTCGCGATGATGCTGCCTTCGGCGGCGCCGATGATCCGCACCTATTGCGAAATCACTGACACGGCTCGCATCAAGGGCGAACCGGTCGTTCACCCGCTGGTGCTGGTCGCCGGTTACCTAAGCGTCTGGCTCGCCGCTTCAATGATGTTCGCGGCGCTGACCTTAACCGCCCATGCATTCGCCTTATCAGCCGGGATGCTCGATCCGGTCGCCGGCCTTGCCGGTGCGCTCGCTCTCGTGATTGCCGGCCTCTACCAGTTCAGCGGCCTCAAGGAAGCTTGCCTGAAGAAATGCAAGAACCCGTTCTCGGTCCTGTTTTCGAACTGGAGCGCAAGGCCCCTTAACATCTTTCGGCTCGGTGTCGCGCAAGGTCTGTGGTGTCTCGGCTGCTGCTGGGCCTTGATGCTGGTGATGTTCGCCGTTGGCGTCATGAACATTTTCTGGATGGCGTTGATCGGGCTGTTCACCCTGATCGAAAAACAAACAGCCAGCAGGGTTCCAACCCGGCTGGCCGGTGCGATACTGCTTGTCTGGGCAGCCGCGCTGCTAGTAGTCTCGCTATGAGTGGGGGAAAATCGATGGCAGACCAGAGCTGGGCGATGAAGGGAGAGCTCGTACTCTCCTGCAATTGCACGGTTTTTTGCCCCTGCGTGCTATCGCTTGGCAATCATCCGCCGACCGAAGGCTATTGCCAGACCTGGGCGGGGTTTCGTATCGATGCAGGCCATTTCGGTGAGGTCGATCTGTCCGGCGTCAATCTCGGGCTGATTATGGAAATCCCCGGCTATATGAGCCGCGGCAACTGGACCGCCGGCCTGTTCATCGACAGCCGAGCCTCGGTCTACGCGGTCAAGGCGCTGACCAAGATCTTCACGGGCAAGGCAGGCGGAACCACATCGCTGCTCTCCATCCTCGTCGGCAAATTCCTTGGCGTCGAGCAGGTGCCAATCACCTATGAGACGCGTGACAAGACGCGTATCTTCCAGATTCCGAAGATCATCGACGGGGCGGTGACACCCATCCCCGGCAAGGACCGCGACAAGGACACGGTGATCAGCAATTCGGAATACTGGATCGCTCCCGAGATCATCGTGGCCAGGTCCGACAAGAGCAAGATGCGGGCTTTCGGCCGCAACTGGAATTTCGCCGGCCGTTCGGCCGAAATCTGCAAGCTGGATTGGCGGGGCCCGTGAGCAAGAACACAACGGCCCGAAAAGCCGCCAAAAAGATAACGGACCGGATTCCCAGGCCGAAGAAGAAGGTCACCTGGCCACAGGCGAGGGCGTTCTCCGTCCACCTCTTGACCGCTTCGGGGTCATTCCTGGCCTTCCTGTCGCTGGTAGCGGCGAGCGAAGAGCGCTGGACCGCAATGTTCTGGTGGCTCGGGCTGGCATTGTTCGTCGACGGCATCGATGGACCGATCGCGCGCAAGCTCGAGGTCAAGGAGATCCTGCCGACTTGGTCGGGCGAACTGCTCGACAACATCATCGACTACGTGACCTACGTGCTGATCCCGGCCTTCGCCCTCTATCAGCGCGGCTTCATGGGCGAGGGCCTGTCGTTCCTGTCGGCGGCGATCATCGTCGTGTCCAGCGCCATCTACTATGCCGACACCGGCATGAAGACGAAGGAGAATTTCTTCAAGGGTTTTCCCGTGGTCTGGAACATGGTGGTGTTCACCCTGTTCGTCATCGAGCCCGGGCAATGGGTTTCGTTCGCGGTGGTGGTGGTGGCCGGCGTCCTGACTTTCGTGCCGATCAACTTCATCCACCCGGTGCGGGTGGTGCGGCTGCGGCGCATCAACCTTGGGATGACTCTCTTGTGGTGCGCTTTCGGGGCGCTTGCCCTGGCCCAGGCGGCACTGGCCGCCTTCTACGATCAGATCGGCGTGCTGGGCGAACAGGTCAGCACCTTCACCAAGATCGGCATTACCATCACCGGGCTTTACCTTGCCTGCATCGGTGGCATCATGCAGTTCTTTCCCAATCTCGGTGCCAAAAAGGCTTGATCAGCCGCTCCCACAGGAAGCCTAGCCCACAGGAAGCCCAGCAATGTCGAAAGCGATCCGCATTCACGCCAATGGCGGCCCGGAAGTTCTGACCTATGAGGACGCTGACCCCGGCCAGCCGGGATCCGGGCAGATCCTGGTCCGGCACACCGCGATCGGCCTCAATTTCATCGATGTCTACCATCGCTCTGGCCTCTACCCGCCGCCTGGCGGCTTCCCGCTCGTGCCAGGCAGCGAAGCTGCCGGCGTGGTGCTGGAGGTCGGCCAGGGCGTCGACTGGCTGAATCCGGGCGATCGCATCGCCTATGCCGTGACGACGGGCGCTTACGCGCAACAGCGCGTCATCGATGCCAGCCGCGTCGTCAAGGTTCCGGATGGCATCAGCGACGAACAGGCCGCGGCGATGATGCTGAAGGGCATGACCGCGGAATATCTGCTGCGCCGGACGTTCAAGGTGAAGGCCGGCGACACGATCCTGTTCCACGCCGCGGCAGGCGGCGTCGGGCTGATCCTCGGCCAATGGGCAAAACATCTCGGCGCCACCGTCATCGGCACCGCCAGCTCGTCCGACAAGATCGAGCTCGCCAGGGCGCATGGTTTCGATCATGTCATCAACTACAAGGAACAGGATTTCGTCGCCGGCGTCGCCGCCATCACCGGCGGCAAAAAATGCGATGTCGTCTATGATTCGGTCGGCAACGACACATTTCCGGCTTCGCTCGACTGCCTGCGGCCGCTTGGCATGTTCGTCAGCTTTGGCCAGTCCTCGGGACCCATACCGCCATTCGGCATGTCATTGCTGGCCCAGAAGGGCTCGCTGTTCGCAACAAGGCCGACACTGTTCGTCTACAACGCAAAACGCGAGGACCTCGACGCTTCTGCCGCCGCCCTGTTCGAGGTCGTGCTCAGCGGCGCGGTCGAGATCAAGATCAACCAGCGCTACGCGCTCAAGGACGCCGGCAAGGCGCATTCCGACCTCGAGGGCCGCAGGACCACAGGGACGACCATTCTCATCCCTTAGTTCGTTCTGCCTTGCTATCCCTTGAATTTCCGCTGAAATTCTTGAAGCTCTTTCAAGACGTGTGCCGCTTTCCGATGAGAGCCGGCCGCGCCTACCATGCCTGCGGGAACACAGAACATGTCTGGCTAACCAGATGGGAGGCACTGTGAGTGCAAATCACGACGGCACGAACCTGCTTGAGGTTCGTGGCCTCACCAAGATATTCGGCACGCTGACGGCGTGCGATCATATCGATCTCGACATCGCCAGGGGTGAGATCCACGCCCTGCTTGGCGAAAACGGCGCCGGCAAGTCGACGCTGGTCAAGATGCTGTTCGGTTCGCTGGAGCCCAATGCCGGCGAGATCTTCTGGAACGGGCAGGCCGTCAGGATTTCCAGCCCCGGCGTCGCGAAAAAACTCGGCATCGGTATGGTATTCCAGCACTTCTCGCTGTTCGAGGCGCTGACCGCGGCCGAAAACATTGCCCTGTCGCTGGACGACGGCTCGCCGATCAACAGCATCGCTGCGAAGGCGAGGGCGCTTTCCTTCAGCTACGGCCTGCCGCTCGATCCTGAATCGCTGGTCGGCGACCTGTCGGTAGGCGAACGCCAACGCATCGAAATCATCCGTTGCCTGTTGCAAACGCCTCAGCTCATCATCCTGGACGAGCCGACCTCGGTGCTGACGCCGCAGGAAGCCGACAAGCTGTTCGAGACGCTGGAGCGCCTGCGTTCGGAAGGCAAATCCATCCTCTACATTTCGCACCGGCTCGAAGAGGTCAAACGCATCTGCGACCGCGCCACCGTGCTGCGTCACGGCAAGGTCGTCGGCCATTGCAACCCGCGCGAGGAAACCGCCTCTTCGCTGGCCCGCATGATGGTCGGCAACGAGGTGCAGGCCGTGGTGCGCGCGCCGGTCGAGGGGATCGCCACGGCGCAGCCGCTGCTCGAGATTCGCAACCTCAGCCGCAAGCCGGCAACACCGTTCTCGATCCCGCTCAAGGGCATCAACCTGAACGTCCGGGCGGGCGAGGTGATCGGCATCGCTGGCGTCGCCGGCAACGGCCAGGGCGAGTTCTTCGAATCCGTCTCAGGCGAAGTGCCGCAGCAGGATGCATCCTCGGTGCGCATTCGCGGTAAGGACGCAGGCGGCCTCACCATCACCGGGCGCCGACTGCTGGGCGCTGCCTTCGTGCCGGAGGAGCGCCTCGGCCACGGTGCGGCACCGCGCATGAAGCTTTCCGAAAACCTGCTGCTGTCGCGCCATGCCACCGACGGCAAGGCGTTCGTCGGTTCCGGCGGGATGGTGAAGAGCGGTGCCATCCAAGCCGCGTCCCAACGCATCATCGAGGCGATGGATGTACGCAAGAGTGCGCCGGATCC
Organism: Mesorhizobium sp. LMG17149; assembly: GCF_024518695.1. Lineage (NCBI taxonomy): Bacteria > Pseudomonadati > Pseudomonadota > Alphaproteobacteria > Hyphomicrobiales > Phyllobacteriaceae > Mesorhizobium > Mesorhizobium sp. LMG17149. Next base: position 324,931 of record NZ_JANIFL010000004.1, on the reverse strand, counting down.
GGAGGCCGCGGCCCTTTCGGGCGGCAATCTGCAGAAATTCATCGTCGGCCGTGAACTCGACCGCCGGCCAAGCGTCATGGTGGTGAACCAGCCGACCTGGGGCGTGGATGCGGGCGCTGCCGCTCATATCCGCCAGGCCTTGATCGAGTTGTCGCGCAGCGGATCGGCGGTGCTGGTGATCAGCCAGGATCTCGACGAGCTGTTCGAGATATCGGATGCGATCGCGGTCATGCACAATGGCGAGCTGTCGAAACCTATGCCGATCGCCGAGGCAACCTTCGAAAAGGTAGGTTTGCTGATGGGCGGCGCCGAACCAGGCCACGCCGAACACTCGCTGGAGACGGCATGATGCGCCTCGAACTCGTCAAACGCCCGCAGCGTTCCATACTGTTTTCGGCCCTGTCGCCGTTCATCGCCTTCGCGCTGACCATCATTGCCGGCGCCGTCATGTTCGCGCTGCTCGGCGTCAATCCGCTGACCGCGTTCAATATCTATTTTATCGAGCCGATCAGCCAGGTCTGGCAGCTACATGAGCTGGCGATCAAGGCAGCGCCGCTCATCCTGATCGCCGTCGGCCTGTCGGTCTGCTACAAGGCCAACATCTGGAACATCGGCGCCGAAGGCCAGTTCATCCTCGGCGGCATTGCCGGTTCGATGATTCCCGTGCTGTTTCCGCAGTTCGAAGGTCCGCTGGTGCTGCCGCTGATGCTGTTGCTCGGCATGGTCGGCGGCGCGGCCTATGCCGCGATCCCGGCTCTGCTCAAGACTCGCTTCGGCACCAACGAAATCCTGACCAGCCTGATGCTGGTCTACGTCGCGCAGCTCTTCCTTGATTGGCTGGTGCGCGGACCCTGGCGCGATCCGCAGGGCCATGGTTTCCCGCAGACCATCCAGTTCAACGATTCGGCCGTGTTGCCGGAGCTGATGCCGGATGCCGGACGGGCAAACTGGGGTTTTGTCTTCGCATTGGTCGCCGCGGTGCTGGTCTGGATCCTGATGAGCCGCATGCTGAAAGGTTTTGAGGTGCGCGTGCTGGGCTCAAGCCCGCGGGCAGGGCGCTTCGCCGGCTTCGGCCTCAACCGCATGGTCTTTTTTGCTTTCCTGCTGTCAGGCGCTCTGGCGGGTCTCGCCGGCATCTCCGAGGTCTCGGGCGCTATCGGGCAACTGCAGCCTGTCATTTCGCCCGGCTATGGCTTCACCGCCATCATCGTGGCTTTCCTTGGCCGCCTCAACCCGCTCGGCATCGTTGCCGCCGGTCTGGTGCTGGCGCTGACCTATCTCGGCGGCGAAGCGGTGCAGAGCGCGCTCGGCATCTCCGACAAGGTGGCGCGGGTGTTCCAGGGCATGCTGCTGTTCTTCGTGCTCGGCTGCGACACGCTCATCCACTACCGCATTCGCCTGGTCGGCCTGGCGCTGACCAAGCCGGAAGGTGCCGCGAAACTCGAAGCCGCGCCAAAGCTGAAGGAAGCCCGTTGATGGACATCACCGTAAACATCCTTCTGACCATCGCCACGGCGGCAACGCCCCTGTTGATCGCGGCAATCGGCGAACTGGTGGTCGAGCGCTCCGGCGTGCTCAATCTCGGCGTCGAGGGCATGATGATCATGGGCGCTGTCGGCGGATTCGGCGCGACCTATCTCACCGGCTCGCCCTGGATCGGCCTTTTGGCGGCAATCGCCATGGGCGCGGTGTTCTCGCTGCTGTTTGCCGTCATGACGCTGTCGCTGGCCACCAACCAGGTGGCGACCGGCCTGTCACTGACGCTGCTCGGCCTTGGCCTGTCCGGCATGATGGGCACCAGCTTTGTCGGCCAACCCGGCGAAAGGCTGCCCAACCTCTACATTCCCGGTCTGACGGAAATGCCTGTCGTCGGCAGGCTGCTGTTCGGTCAGGACCCGATCTTCTACATTTCGATCGCGCTCACCGCGGCCGTCATGTGGTTCCTGTTCAAGACAAGGACCGGACTGACGCTGCGCTCGATCGGCGACAGCCACACCTCGGCCCATGCGCTTGGCATCCAGGTCATCCGCTATCGCTATCTCGCGGTGATCTTCGGCGGCGCCTGTGCCGGGCTTGCCGGCGGCCATCTGTCGCTGGTCTACACGCCGCAATGGGTCGAGAACATGAGCGCCGGCCGCGGCTGGATCGCGCTGGCGCTAGTGGTGTTCGCCTCCTGGCGGCCATGGCGGGTGCTGGCCGGCGCCTACATCTTCGGCGCGGTGTGGATCGGCCAGCTTCATGCACAGGCTTTTGGTATTCCAGTGCCTTCACAGTTCCTTTCTTCGCTGCCCTATCTGGCAACCATCGTGGTTCTCGTTCTAATCTCGCGCAACAAGCGTCTGACGATGATGAACACGCCGGCTTCCTTGGGGCAGCCATTCGTTCCGGATCGTTGACAATAAAAAAACGGGAAGCTCCAAGGCTTAACTCAGAGAGGTAACACAATGAAAAAACTGCTTATTGTCCTGATGACCACGACCGCCGCCATGTCGCTGGCAGTGACGGCGGAAGCTGCGGACAAGCTGAAGGCATGCTGGGTCTACACCGGCCCGATCGGCGACTTCGGCTACTCCTACCAGCACGACCAGGGCCGTCTCGATGTGGAGAAGGCGCTCGGTGACAAGGTCGAAACAGCCTATCTCGAAAACGTCTCGGAAGGTCCCGACGCCGACCGCGCTTTCGAGCGCCTGGCGCGCGAAGGCTGCAAGCTCATCTTCGGCACCTCCTTCGGCTTCATGGACCCGGAAGTGAAGGTCGCCAAGAAATTTCCCAAGGTGATGTTCGAGCACGCCACCGGCTACAAGACATCGGACAATCTTGGCATCTACAATGCCCGCTTCTATGAAGGCCGCTACATTCTCGGCCAGATCGCCGCCAAGGAATCGAAGGCCGGCGTGGCCGGCTACATCGTTTCCTTCCCGATCCCGGAAGTGGTGATGGGCATCAACTCCTTCATGCTCGGCGCCCAGTCGATCAACCCGAACTTCAAGGCAAAGATCGTCTGGGTGAATACATGGTTCGATCCGGGCAAAGAAGCCGACGCCGCCAAGGCGCTGTTCGACCAGGGGGCCGACATCATCGTCCAGCACACCGATTCGACTGCTGCCCTGCAAGTGGCCGAAGAGCGGGGCCTGAAGGGCTTTGGCCAGTCTTCGGACATGATCAAGTTCGCGCCCAAGGCGCAGCTGACTTCGATCACCGATGATTGGGGTCCCTATTACATCAGCCGGGTCCAGGCAGCCCTCGACGGCACGTGGAAGCCTGGCAATGTCTGGCTCGGCATCAAGGACGGTGCCGTCAAGATGTCCGCTTACACCAACATGCCCGACGACGTGAAAGCGATGGCGCAGGCCACCGAAAAGAAGATCGTCGACGGCTGGAACCCCTTCACGGGACCGATCGCCAAGCAGGACGGCACGCCGTGGCTGAAGGACGGCGAAGTCGCCGACGACGGCACGCTGCTCGGCATGAATTTTTATGTGAAGGGCGTCGACGACAAGCTGCCGAAATAACCAGCGCGAGACATGAGACGGAGGGGCGCCGCGAGGCGCCCTTCTTCATTCGGCGGGCTGTTCGCCGGCAGAGGGGCGATGAAACCGCGTTCGTCCGGCATCGACCACACGGCCGAGCCAGAACCTGAGCAACCGCTGTACCGGTCGTTCGCAGGTGCGCCAGATCGCCCACGAAATGAAAAGCATGAGCACGACGCAACCAAGGGCGGCAATCCATTTGCCGACAAGGGGCGTTGCCGCATTGATGGCGAGATAGCCGATCTCCTGATGCAGCAGATAGAGCGGATAGGTCAGCCCGCCCAGCGCCAGGGTGAGCGCCGATGCCCTCACACGGTGGCGCAGCAGCACCGCGCCGATCAGGGCCGCGTGCATGACGGCGTTGGCGAGGACAAGATTGGCCGAAGAGACGGCAATGCCGTAGTGGCCGAGCATCCAGCGCTGCGTCACCGACAGCGTTCCGCAGGAGATCAGGAACGCGGCGGCGAGCAGTAGCAGGGCCGGCACAGAACGGCCATGCGAATGGATGTGGTGGACCAGCACGCCGGCGGCGAAGAACGGGCCGAACTCGGTGAGGAACAGCAGCCTGGCTCCGCCGCTGCCGATGAAGAACTCGTTCAAGGCCGAGATCGCCAGCCAGATGAAGATCAGCTCCAGCTTGCGTTTCTGGAAGAGCCCGGTGAACAGGGCCAGCGTGATCCATCCGTAGAACACCAGTTCAAGCACGATCGACCAGTAGACGCCGTCCATGAAGGGTTGGCCGAAGGCCGGCGCGAACATCGACAGGTTGGCGACGTACTGGCTGAAAGAGGCTGGAAGCAACGGCGTGCCGGCAAGGGTGAGAACTGCGAAGGTGATCGTCATGCAGAACAGAAAACCCGGATAGAGGCGAACGAACCGCGCGATCGCAAACTGATCCCAGCTCCGGTTTTCCGCCGACCAGGCAATGACGAAACCGCTGATCAGGAAGAACAGATTGACGCCGAGATAGCCGTAGAGGGCGAACGGTGCGGCAAGCGGATAGCCCTGCGCGAGGTAGCCTTCGGCGGCCGCGCCGCGAAAGAAATAGTGAAAGAACACGACGGCAAGTGCTGCCGCCAGCCTGAGCAGGTCCAGCGTCGCGATGTAATTTTGTTCCGCAGATCTGGTGTTCATCCGCATTTCCCCGCATCTCCGGTCCGCAAACCATAGAGCGGATCGCGGCTGAGCGGGTTAAAAGGCTGAACTATCGCCAGATGTAGTAAATACGGCCCTCAGACCGCCGAACCATAAAGGTCATAGGCGTCGGCGCGGTCGATCTTGACGGTGACGATATCGCCCTGGCGCAAAGGGCGGCGCGATTGGATATGCACCGAGCCATCGATCTCGGGCGCGTCGTATTTGGTGCGGCCCTTTGCCGACGTGCCATGCGCCTCGTCGATCAGCACCGGCAGGCGCTTGCCGACCTTCTTGGCCAGCTGCGTTGCCGAAATCTTCTGCTGGCGCTGCATGAAACGGTGCCAGCGCGCCTCCTTGATCTCCTGGGGAACCTGTTCGAGACCGAGATCGTTGGAGCGGGCGCCGCGGACCGGCTCGTATTTGAAGCAGCCGGCGCGATCGATCTTGGCCTCGTCGAGCCAGTCGAGCAGCATCTCGAAATCGTCGTCCGTCTCGCCGGGAAAGCCGACGATGAAGGTCGAGCGGATGGCCAGATCCGGGCAGACCTCACGCCAGCCGCGAATGCGCTCGAGCGTCTTTTCGCCGTGTGCCGGCCGGCGCATGTTCTTCAACACCTGCGGCGAAGCGTGCTGGAAGGGGATATCCAGGTAAGGGAGGATCTTGCCCTCTGCCATCAGCGGGACGACGTCGGCGACATGCGGGTAGGGGTAGACATAGTGCATGCGCACCCAGATGCCGAGCTTGCCGAGTTCCTCGGACAGATCGAGGAATTTTGCGCGCACCTCACGGTCGCCGAACATCGACGTCTGGTACTTGATGTCGATGCCGTAGGCGCTGGTGTCCTGTGAGATCACCAGAAGTTCCTTGACCCCGGCCTTGGCCAGTTTCTCGGCCTCGCGCAGCACATCGGCCGCCGGCCGCGAGACGAGGTCGCCACGCAGTGCCGGAATGATGCAGAAGGTACAGCGGTTGTTGCAGCCTTCGGAAATTTTCAGATAGGCGTAGTGGCGCGGCGTCAGCTTGACACCCTGCGGCGGCAAAAGATCGACATAAGGGTCGTGCGAAGGCGGCGCGGCCTCATGCACGGCAGCCATCACGCTCTCATAGGCCTGCGGCCCGGTGATCGCCAGTACATTGGGGTGCTTTTCGCGAATGACGTCCGGCTCGGCGCCCAGGCAACCGGTGACGATCACCCGGCCGTTTTCCGAAAGCGCGGAGCCGATGGCGTTGAGCGACTCGTCGCGAGCGGAATCGAGAAAGCCGCAAGTGTTGACGACGACAAGGTCGGCGCCGTCATGCTTGCGGGCGATTTCGTAACCTTCGGCGCGCAGGCGCGTGATGATGCGCTCCGAATCCACAAGGGCCTTCGGGCATCCAAGACTGACAAAACTCACGCGTGGAGCGGACATAGAGCGTTTCCGGGCTTTTCAGGATTGCCGGCGCAGTACCACACTTATTGCGGCATTGGTATGGGCACGCCCGCGATGCGGCAAAACGCACGGCGGTCTTGCTTCCACGGCGTGAAGACGCCGATGTCCGCCAGCCTCAGCCGACCGCACCGTTTACATGCGGCCAGACCTCCACCGCGCCACGATAGATCATGTCCACAGCCACATAGAAAATGATCAGCAGGCCGACATAGGCAATCCAGCGGTGGCGATGCAGCAGCTTGGCAATGAAAGTCGCGGCCAGCCCCATCAGGGCGATCGACAACACCAGGCCGATGATCAGCACCGGAAAATGGTCACGCGCCGCTCCAGCCACCGCCAGCACGTTGTCGAGCGACATCGACACATCGGCGACGACAATCTGCAAGGCAGCCTGGCCAAGGGTCTTGCGCTTCGTCTTGCCGGCGACCGCCTGGTCGTTGTTGAGGTCCGAATTCGACAGTGCCTCGGTCGCTTCCAATTCATCGGCATGGGACGTACGCAACTCGCGATACATCTTCCAGCAGACCCACAGCAGCAGGATGCCGCCGGCGAGCAGCAGGCCGACGATCGCCAGCAGCTTGACGGTAATTGCGGCAAACCCAATGCGCAGCACCGTTGCCGCCACCACGCCGAGAAGAATCGCCTTCTTGCGTTGTTCGGCAGGCAGGCCGGCCGCGGCGAGGCCGATGACGATCGCATTGTCGCCAGCCAGCACGAGGTCGATGGCGATGACCTGGAGCAGGGCGGTCAGACTGGCAGCGCTGAAAAAAATGTCCATCGACAGGAAGCCCTTGCTGATTTTGCCGAGTGTTCGTCGATTATCCAGAGGCCCTAACTTGGTGGTCCCCTGGCGTCAAGGGATCACGCGGGGCTGCATCACCGAAGCAGCGTTGCGTCAAGCCGGATCAGGCTTTGCGGCACTCGCCGGCAGCCGGGCAAAACCATGGCCGATCACAAATCAATCGTAGAGATTGTACTTTGCCCAGTCGGCTTCTGGAATCTCGTCCCCGATCCGGTAACGGAGCTGCAGAACTTCCATATGGTCCGGCGCGGTCTGGCACTTGAATTTCAGCCGGTACCACTGCCCCTTGCTGCGAAACGCAGCACCCGAGCTCTTGATTGCATCGGCGCCCATCTCGGGCGTGGCGAAGGCGTAGGCGACGACGCGATCGGCTTTGAACTTGCGATCGTCATGGGTGATGCGGTCGAGCACTTCGGCGTCGCAACGCTGTTCAAGACGGGTTTGGGGATCGAGTTTCATCAGACCGGCGCGCAATGCATTGTCCATTGCGCTGGCTGGAAAACTCAGTGTCACTGACGCCAAGGCGGTCATGCAGAGCTTCTTCATGGGCGGGACAACCAACATATTTTGTCGGAGAAATCAACCGAGCGAACCGCCTCGGACGCCGCGGGAATCTTCAATCATATGGCCGGTGCGTTCAAAATTGCGTGTCGGGATTCGTCGTGCGATGCCTGCGGCCAACGGACCAAAGACGCACGGCCGGCATCGGTGAGATCGTAAAGGCCGCGGTCGACGCGCGCGAACCAGCCATAGACATTGTGCTGCAGGATTTTCGGCGCGATCGGCGTCACCGCCTTCAGATCTCGCGGCCGCCTGGGTCCGTCCGCCATGGCGGCAGCGCAGGCGAGGGCGCTTTGGCGATAGGCCGTCATGATCGGATTGCGCGATCCTCCTCCGGCAACCGGATCGCCGCGACGGCGCTGGTGCTCGTCGACCAGACGAGAGCGCCGGCGGGCATTCTTGCGCGGCGCCAGCGCGATCGGGCTGAGAAGCACCTCGACCCGGTCCGTCGCGGTCACACCGAGCAGGCCGAAGCCAAGACGGCGGCAGAGATTGCGGAACCTGGCGTCGCTTTCGCGGCCTTTGCCGCGGGCCGACATGCGCGCGGCCAGCCAGACCTCGTCGCAGGCCGCCGCACGATCGACACCTTGCAGCACCAGTTCGAGATTGAACTGCAGCTTCAACTCGCAGATGACGACAACCGGCGGCTCCCCCTCGCGCAATGCAACAACATCGCAGCCGCCGATCTCGCCTTTGACGACGTAGTCGAGGCTTTCGAGGAACCGCTTCACCGGCGCATAGAGAGACGTCTCATTCATGCCTTGAAGGTTAGCCGATTCGACGCGAAAAGCCTTCCCGTGGTTCGGCGTTTCACGGCCCGAAAGCGGATCGGGTGGATACCGCACCGTCGGGCCAGCTGTCAGGCTTCGGTGTTCGGCACTGCCCGGTTCGGCAGCTTCCTGCGGCGCAGGAGGGGATAGCCGATCTGACCGAAATAGGTGGAAGGGATCGGATCGTCGACGCCGTACTTTTCCGGCACCTTGTCGCCGGTGGGATTGTAGGTGCCGAACAGCATGTCGAGGAAAGGCAACTGCCCGGCGAAGTTCTTGTCATAGGCTTCGCGCTGGTTGGCATGGTGCCAGCGATGGAACTGCGGGCTGGCGATCAGCCACTTCAAAGGGCCGAACGGAATCCGCACGTTTGAATGCACAAGCAGCGTGTGTCCAAGGTAGATGGTCGAAAAGACGGCGATCGAGGCTTCCGAGAAGCCGAGGAAAAAGATCGGCGTCAGCGATATCGCCTTTGTGACGATGGCGTCGACGGGGTGATTGTGGAAGGCCCCGAGCCAGTCGAGTTCCTCAATGCCGTGGTGAACGGCATGGAACTTCCAAAGCGCGGGGATTTTGTGGAAGGCCCGATGTGTCCAGTAGACGCCGATATCGGTAATCACGATGATTTCGGCAACCTGCAGCCAGACGGGCTGGCCGCTGACGGCCTGCGTTATCGCCGGCGGGACAAGGAGCGCAGCGGCACCGAGCGCGCCTGCCGCCATCATGACGATGGCCAGCTTTATGATGAAGCCGTTGAACAGCAGATAGATCAGATCGACAGCGAAGCCCTTGCGGAAGATCTTCTGCGGCCGCTCGGCAAAAAGATGTTCGAACGGAATGAAGATCAGCGCGCAGATCAACAGTGCCTTGATGCCGAAGATATCCATCGATTCGCCTCTGCTGCCGGCGCGCCGCCTGCTCCCTCGAGAAGAAACATATCTCCCTTTCCAAAGGCTAAAGGCTCTGTAAGGGCGCTGACGCACGGAACGTGGAAGCAATGTCGCCGAACGCAACGGCTCGGAGCAATGGGACCGTCGAACGCGGTTCTTTGACACGGCTCGAACCGTTCGTGTCCTAGCCGTCAAGACCCCAAAGATCCGGGTTGCGTTTGAAATACTCAATCAGCATCTCGGTGAGGACGCGCACTTTCCGCGTAGGATGCTGCCCCGGCGGGCGTACGACATACGCAGCTCCCGGAGGTACCGGATAGCGTGTCATGATCGGGACCAGCGCGCCGGAGGCCACATGTTCATGTGTAATGCAATCGGGGAGCCAGGCGATGCCGAGACCCGCCGCCGCCGCCGCGGCAAGCGCCGTGGCGCTGTCGGCCTTGAATCTTCCCTGCGGCTGGACCGTAACAATCTTGCCGCCATCCATGAACTGCCAGGCTTCCGTTCCCTGCATGAGGGCCTGATGGGTGACGAGTTCGTCCGGAGTCTCGGGTGACGCGTGCGCTTTGATGTAGTCCGGGCTCGCGACAAGCTTTCCATGGATAGGCCCGACGCGCTTCGCGATCAGGTTGGAGTCCTGAAGGTAGGCGCCCCGGATCGCGCAATCGAAACCCTCTGCGATGAGATCGACGAAGCGATCGCTGTATGAAGTATGGATGTGAAGATTCGGGTGCAGACGCGCCATTTCCGCGAGCACGGGGGCAAAATGGGTCGCGCCGAAAGTAAGCGGCATGGCAACCCTCAGGCGGCCGCGTAGCTCACCGGTGGGGAAGATCGCTTCCCTGGCCGTATCAATCTCGGCGCTGGCTCGGGCCGCATGATCTCTGAAAGTAATTCCCGCCTCCGTGAGCGCGGCGCCGCGGGTCGTTCGTGCAAGAAGCTGGACGCCAAGCTCCGCCTCAACCCGAAAGAGCCGCCGACTGACGATCGACTTGGAGACGCCGAGTCGGCGGGCGGCGGCCGATACGCCCCCGGCATCGGCCACTACGACGAATGTCTGCAGATCTTCGATGTCCAATCGGCGTTCCTCGTTTCGCGACACAGCTTGCCTGAGTATGGCACTATCGCATCACCAAAAGGAACAGCAAATTGCGTTTCGGCAACGTCGCCCGCTGGCGCATGTCTCCCGAAAACCATGCCGTCCAGACGGCAGAGAAAGGAAGTCTTGATGACCCCTCGTAACGGCCTTGCTTCGCTTCTTCGTCCCGAAGATTCGGTACTCGTTCTTATCGACCACCAGCCCTACCAGCTCTCGAACCTGAACAGCCACGATCCGCATGCAGTGGTCAACAACTCAACGGCCTTGGCAAAGGCCGCGAAGGCCTTCGGCGTTCCCACCATCCTGACGAGCGTCGTTGCCGATCGGGGCGGCCTGATCTTCCCCCACATCACCGACGTATTTCCCGGCCAGGAGGTCATCGACCGGACGTTCATCAATACCTGGGAAGACAGGAAGGTCGTGGACGCGGTCAAGGCGACCGGCCGCAAGCAGCTCATCATCGCTGGCCTGTGGACCGAGATCTGCGTCGCCATGCCGGTTATCCAGGCGTTGGGCGAAGGCTGGGACGTCACGGTCATCGCCGACGCCTCGGGCGGCACGTCGGTCGAAGCGCACGAGGTCGCCATCCAGCGCATGATCGCGGCCGGCGCGAACATGATGACCTGGCTGGCGCTGGCCTCGGAATGGCAGCGCGACTGGGCGCGGACTGAGCACGTCGGCGAGCTGACGGAAGTGCTCAAGCAGCACGTCGCTGGCAGCGGCATCGCGTACCTCTGGGAGCAGCAGCTGCTCAACACGCCTGTGCCAAGCACCGCGGGCTGAACTGGGGAAGGTAACGAAAGCTGGAGCGATCCAGCGCCAACAGGCTGGCTGCTTATCGAGCCGCGTCATCCCGCTCCACAACCCGGCCGCCGCCTGAATGCAGGGCGGCCGGTGTCATCAACGATCACTTCCTCCAGCCATTGACCGCGACTGCAGCCGGCGCAACCTGACTATCTATCGCCTCATTGAAAGGACCATGGAGATGTTCGGCGGAGCGCTCCCGAGAGGAAATAACAGTCATCCATCCGAACTTCAAAGTGAGCCTGACGCACCGGGCGCTCTGATCGAGACGATGACTCGCAGTTCGGATATATCGACTTGGAACAGAGGACCTTGCAACCAAGCACGAGGTTGTCATCGCGTCTTAGGTACAAACTGCTACCCATGTCTCCGGGCTGGATAATTCGACGTCTGGCGGAGGAAGTGGGATTCGATTCCTTTCACCGATCCAAGCAACCCAAGGCATCCAAGAATTTATTGTTACACAGCATGTTACGCACCAGCCAGACGGTGCGGCCTGAGCGCGACCCTTCCCGAAAATGATGCTCGTGAACCTATTCACAGGGAGCTTTCCAAGGCGGCATCATGCAGCTTGCTGCGCGACGGGAAGGCTTGCACGCTGATGGCCGGGTGTCCGCGAGTACCACGCAGGTTGAGCTGAACACGCAGGCCCGCGACCAGTCTAACTGGGCTTGGTGCTCCCTAGCTTACAGACCCTAGCCCGCTCCCGAAAGGTGGCGGGCTTTTTTGTGCATTAGCGGAACCTGATATGTTGGGGCAGGGTTGGAAATGCGGCAGCGTCCCCCGCTGCCGGTCGAGGCCCCAAGCCTCGGCCGGGTCCGCCTCTGCCCGCCAGTAGGGGCGGACCCACTGCAAGTTCGTGACAACTCCGGGCCTTCGCGCTGCTAGGGCGGGTCACTGACAGTGGAACAAAATCGCGCTGTGGAAATTCGGTCGTCGCACTGTTCCCATTCAGTGCTTTCCCCCATGAGAACTCCCCGCTGGCCTGACGGCTGGCGGGCTTTTTGTTTGCCCGGAACCGAAAACGATGGAGCAAGTTGGAATGCCATCAGCGTCTCTTCCTTGGAGGCGCTGATGGCCGAGGACTTGGCCGGCTCGATACGGCTTCTACGCGGCGGGCCCTTATCCTTCCGCTGACTTCGGTCGGCAATTCCTGGTGCACCATGCCGTCGACCTCGATACGTAATTCGAATACAATCCGGACACGAGGGTTCTCTCAGTGTGCTTTGTAGCGAGCGGCAGGCAATATGAATCTTCTGGACGTCCCCCCGGAAACCTTTGCAGATTTCAAATCTAGGCAGCGCGATTACGATCCGAGGTCTATCCGGGGCGGTCGCGAACAAGCTACTCGAGGAAATTCTGACCGGCGAAACCGCGGATGAAACCCCGGCGCTGGTTGAGCGTGCCGAGCTCTTGTCCGATTGTTCCACCGACCCGTCGTGGACACCCGGGGCCCTTCGCTTGTCGAGATCGCCGGCTGTGTAGCGCACCCGTCTCCCCCGAGATCGCGGTTTTGCGGCCCGATGCTCGCCCCGGAGTTCCTGGTCTACCCGAAACAAGCGCCGACCGCGTCGCCATGAACAACGGGTGTCGACCACAAGACCGAATCGAGGGTTGCCCAGAACCGAACACCTGGTTCAAACGTTCTGGGACAAGCGATTGCCGACAGCAGCGTGTTGATCAAGCATGAACGATAGCAAGGCAATTTCGAACGCCAACAATCGTCCTGGCGCGACGGCGGCATTTCCATTTGACCGCATGACGGTCGAGCGGTTTCGAAAGACCTTTCCTCGCGCCCGCTGGAACGATGATTTGAAGGCATGGTTCGTTCCGGGCAAAACCGCCGCGCAGCGTTTCAATCGATGGCTCGAACGAGAGCTTTCGCAGACGCAAACGCATGCCGATCTCAAAGGCCGCGACGCCTTTGTCTTTGATCCCATCGTCTCTAAGTATCTTCGGCGCCTTGATGATCATTTGGAAGTGGTGACGCCTTATTCCCGCACCGTCGTTGATGAGATGCGCGAAGTGCCGTTTGCCTCCTGGGATGGCGATCGCCGAGCGTGGACGGTGCCCTACCGATCATATGAAGTCCTGCGTCGGCACTGGAGCCGGATCGAGGAGGCGGCCCGGCGCAACGAACCGGAAGAGCGCAAGAAGCGCCGAGAAGCTAATCGCGGGTCGGAAAAGGAACGAGCCGCGCATGCGCGCGCCAACGAACGCCGACGCCGACGCTATCCGCTCGATTCGGAGAACCTGCCGCCCTTCGGTCGGCCGGTGATGACGTCTGCTTATGGCGTAGTCGTTTTCGTCGGCTGCGATGGCGAGCCGGTCGATCCGAAGATCCTTCGTACCTCTTACGCCGATATACCAATCTCAGCCGACAGTGTTTGGGGACAATGGCGTCCGGCCACACTCGCCGAACTGGTGAAAACGTGGCCCTCGCGTCCCGGCTCCAAGACTAACGACGGGATCTGGAGGCAGCCCACGATCGACGAGTTGCGCGTGGCAAGAAAGGCGGCGGCCAGAATGGAGCAGCGGCGGTCAAGTATGGGCCACTAGGCGCAACTGTTGAGGTCCTGCTCTATCTGGTGCGCCGATGGTGCGCGCCGCGGTAGACAAGACCCTGCAGCGCCTAGCTGCTGCTCAAGAGTTTCGCCGGATCGACCGCGGTCTCCATGACCGGCCGCGCCACTGTGCCGGCTACCGGCCGTGAACCGTGCCGTGACGCGGCCGAAATCGGCAAAGTCGCCTTGGTCCAGACCTCGTCGGGTTTGGACTCGATCCGTGCAAGCACTCGCGATCGGAGAATGCTGTCGGGCATGTCCGAAATATGCGCAAGTTTCGGACAAGGGCGGCACCGTCTGAAGCCTGCTGCAACAACGCCGTCTGAATCACTGACGGAATTCGACCCCTCAAAGTCAGGCTACTCAAGCTCTATCCACGCCGGCGCATGATCGCTCGGCTTCTCCCACCCTCGCGTCTCAACATCCACCCCGGCATCGCGAAGCCGGGGCGACAACGAGGGACTGACGAGCAGATGGTCCATTCGCAGGCCAGAACTCCTGTCATAGCCGCCCCCATAGGAGTGATTCCAATAAGTATAGACCCCCTTTTCCGGATGGATGCGCCTGACCGCATCGATCCAGCCGTCCTCGAGCATCTCGGCATAGGCTTGACGACTCTCGGGAAAGTAAACCGCATCGCCAATCCATCGTCGCGCCACCACGGCATCAATCGGGGTTGGGACGACATTATAGTCGCCGCACAGCACGGTCGGCGCGCCCTTTTGGAGAAGAGCTTGGCCGTAGCTGATCAGACGGTCGAACCAGCGCAGCTTGTAGTCAAACTTGGGACCAGGGGCGGGATTTCCGTTTGGCAGGTAGAGACAGCCGACAACGAGCCCGCCGACCTCAGCCTCGATATAGCGGCTATGGCTGTCGTCAGGGTCGCCGGGAAGCCCGCGTCGACGCTCGATGGGATCGGCTCCGCGAGTCAAAATAGCGACGCCGTTGTAGGATTTCTGGCCATGCCAGATCGCGCCGTAACCGGCGTCGCCGATTGCCTCGGCCGGAAACTTCTCGTCCGAGGTTTTGAGTTCTTGAAGACAGACGACGTCATGGCGCGTCGCTTTGAGCCACGCGAGGAGGACCGGCAGACGACCATTAACACCGTTCACATTGAAGGTGGCGATCCGGATCATCGCTTGCGCGGCCAGCTATTTCTTGAGCTTGTCCTCGACCTTCTTTCGGGTATTACCAACCGATTTCACGGCCGACTTGACCTCGGCCTTGCTGGCTCCAGTCTTGCCCGCCGCATACTTCACTTCATGATCCTGCCCACCAGCGACCTTCGCGCGGTCCTGGCTGCGCCCGCGAGTTGTTTGAGTAGTGGCCATTTTCTTCCTCCAAGGATTGCCCAACAACGCAGCCGGACTCTTCCGGTTCAATTCAACGAGCGCGTGTGGAACAAAGTCCCAGGGCAGAGGATTGAATCGCACCATGTATTCGAGTTCGGCATGTCGGCCGTAGAGGCCGCCCTCAGCAAAAGCGCACAGGGCGCAGGAGGCAGGTTGGAAAAGCGGCAGCGTCCCCGCTGCCAGTTGAGGCCCCAAGCCTAGAGGCGACCCACTGAAGCTCAATTTTGCAGATCAAGGGAACCTGTTTCTGAAATCGAAGTTCAGTTCGTAGCTTGGTTAACAGCCGAGCGGTCTCGAGGCAGAGGCCCGTCATTGCTGATCGGTGGCGGGCCTTCGCCGTGCGCCGATGGAGTTCGGGAGGGCCGCCTCTAGCAAGCACGAAAGTCCAATGCCGAAGCGCAAAGGTCTGACCCGTGAAACAACACAGCCTTTTCGACATTTGGGAATGTGACCGTCGATCATCGTCCCTTCATCGTCGGTTGATTGATTACCCGCAACGGTTCGCTTGCGTGGCGGGCACTCATTCACGGAGGCGCATGCAGCCTGGTGAGATCGTTGCGAACGCGTTTGCAGCGGGGTTGGTCATCGTTCTGGTAGCAGTCGTTTTCCTGCTTTTCCGGGCGCCGCTTTGGCCTGAACGAAACGTCCGGATGGTAATCATCCCGCCCGTCGATCGGATGACCACACCGCCATCAACAAGGCGGGATCCGACCTTCCAACCAAGTTTGATTTGAGCATTGTGCGGCCGAGACCGCTTACCAATGAAGAGACATGAGGGCTGCCCGATTGACACGCAGCCGCCTCCAAGGCAGAGGCTGACAGACTGAACGATTGGCAAAGGGGAAAGATCGATGAAAAAGACCTATCAGAAGCCCGTTTTCACGAAGCGTGAGCGACTGTCGTCGGTGACGGCGTCGCCCAGCTCATCGACAGTCAGTGGCTAGTCCCAGGCCGCAGCACGCCCCGCGCTGCTGGCCGCGGAAGTAAGCTGTATTTTAGTATTCCTGGGCGGTATCTGGCGACGCTGCCCGCTGCCCGCTGCCGAAAGGTGGCGGGCCTTTGTTTGCCGGGAACCGAAAACGATAGAGCAAGTTGGAATGCCATCAGCGTCCCTTCGGTGGAGACGCTGTGGCCGAGGACGTGACGTGAGCCGGCAAATCTGGTGCCACCATGCCGTCAACCTCGATACGCAAATTCGAATACGATCCGGACACCAGGGTTCTATCAGTGTGGTTTGTAGCGAGCGGCAGGCAATATGAATTTCTTGACGTGCCGCCGGAGACCTACGCCGATTTTAAAACTGCCTTTGCCAAGGGCCGCTATTTCAACGATCGCATCCGCAACCATTTCGCGTTCCGGCCCGTGGCAAGCTCCGACTCCAGCGGCTCATGCTGAGGCAGATTGTGCCAAGCGACCTGGCGAAAATCGCGCATGTCGAACTCCTGGCCGCACACCGGACAGGTCATGAAATTGTCGCGCACGTCGGCAGGCTCGCCGCCGTGCTGCTTGCCGGGGACCGGCGGTCCAAGGTCGGATAGCTTCGTCATCGGCTGCCCAGTGCTTTCGCTTCGCGCTCCAGCGTCTCACGGTCGTTGCCGTGCTTTTTGATAAGTTCCCGGACTTCAGGGATGGTAAGCTGGAATTTGCTGGCGAGATAGCCGACCTCGTATTCCTCGTCGCCCGATACGCGGTCGCGGTCACGAAAATCGCGCTTGCTTTTGTCATCTGGCATGGTTGTTCCTCCAGAGAGGAGAACAGCGAAAGTAGCGCCGGGTTCCACGTAAGGACGGGCCTTGTCCCAGAGTTGGCCTGCGCCGGCTTGATTCTGCCTGCACGGGATCCTTCTCAGGAGTCTATCGATCTTGTATGGCGGCCTCGACCAAACGCCGTATCCTGCCGGAACGCTCAATGTTTTGGGCCACCATCTCTTTCGAGCGCTGAATAGCGAGCTCGGCCCGTTCCAGGCGTTGCTTGGCACTGGCGACTTCGGCCGCCATCGCTATTCCCTGGCGTTTCGGGATGTTTGTCATGAGATTGAAACACAGGGAGGATGGAATCGTTCCCTGACGCCGGCCGAAACGGGTGGGGCATGAACACCCAAGTGCCCTGGTGCATTCCTTTGCAACTATTTTAGCCTACTCTAATTTAAATTCGGTCCTGTCCGAGTTCGCGTATGTTGAAGTTCATCCGGCCAATGTTCCCCACGCTTGTCGAGGTGCCGCCGACAGGGGACAACTGGATTCACGAAATCGAGTATGATGGCTACCGGACGCAAGTCATTGTCGAGGACGGCACCGCCCGAACGATCACGCGGAGGGGCTACGACTGGTCATCGACGTACAAGACGATTGTCGAGGCGGCGGCAACCCTTTCCCCCAAGTCGGCAATCATCGACGGTGAGGCAATCGTTCTCAACGAGAAGGGCGTATCGGATTTCCATTGGCTGCGGTCGGCAATGCGATGGGCGCCGGATCGGATCATCTTCGTTGCCTTCGATCTGCTGCACCTTGATGGCACCGATTTGCGCCGCGAACCGTTGTTGGCAGGTCGGGAAAAGCTGCTCGAACTCGTCGGGCCTGCCACAGGCGTGATCCAGTACAGCCACCATGTGCATGGCGGCGGGGCTGATTTCTACGCCGCGGTTGATCGAATGGGCCTAGAGGGCATGGTGTCAAAGCGGGAAGACAGCGTCTATCGCAGCGGTGATACCGAAGTTTGGGTGAAAACCAAATGCTACGAGGAAGTCGACTTTGAGGTTGCCGGCGTGCAGCGCAAACCGGGATCGGCTCCACTCGCCTTGATGGTAACCCGCGATGCGGAACGCCGCTACGTCGGCTCGGCGAATATCGCCCTAACCAAAGCCATGCGAGAACGCCTCTACGCCAAGGTGCAAGAGGGGAAAGGCACGCCACCAAAGGGGGCCGACAAGCCCGCCGCCGAATGGATCAAACCTGGCCTCGTCGGGCGCGTGAAGACCCTTAAGCGCGAGGACAAGCTGCGCCATGCGACTTTGCGGGCGATCCGTGAGGCTAAGCCATGACGCCCGAGCCTCTCAACTCCCCTATGGCAATCGATCCAACTGGCGAACGCGCCGCATTGAAGCTCGTCCGAATGGCCGTGGAGCAGGTCTGCCCTGCCGGCGTGCTGCCATCTGAGGAATGGGTGACAGGTCGCTACGGCCCGGAGCCGATCCATGAGGGTGAGGCGCTGGCTAAGCGATCATTGAGACGGTCGAGCGGCTGACGAACTGGGCCCGGCCATGGTTCCACCAGTCGCGAACCTGCTCTTTCGCAGGAGGAAAATTCTTTCATTAGACGGAACTCAAGTTCGGTTGCGCCCGTTGCTGGGGCCGGAGGGGTGATTCCACAATGAACGGTGTTGCGGTTCTGGTCGTTGAAGACGAGCCAATGATCTTGCTCAACCTTGAAACAGGATTGGAAGAAGCCGGTTTCCGGGTTGTCGGGGTGACAACAGCCGAAGCGGCCATAAAGGCGTTTGACGAAGTGCCGTTTAGCAGCCTGCTTACGGACATACGGCTTGGATCTGGCAAAAATGGCTGGCAGCTAGCCCGGCATCTTAGGCGAGTGAACCCCGCAATCAGCGTGGTTTATATCAGCGGCGACGGTGCTCCCCAATGGAGCGCGGAAGGCGTCCCTGACAGCATCATGATCTCCAAGCCATTCGTGATGGCCCAGGTCATTACGGCCCTGTCCACGCTTCTCAATCAGCAGCATCTAACGCCCAGCGATGGCGCGGCTTAGGTTGAGGAAATAGGAAGCCCGCCGCTGAGGACACAATGCAGCGACGGGCCTTGCACCAGAGCTTGGACTTGAGGAGGGGACATCTCAACCAAGCACATTGCCAACTTCAGTTGCGGATGCTTGTTCCAGCCCTCCGAGAAAGATTTAGCGCTACCCGACGTCTGACGAAGTAGGCCGGTCACTGGACTTCAGGGAAATCAGTGACGGGCCTCTGCTCGGATGTTTCAACGAGGTGTCCTTACACTTGAATGGCAAGCAACTGCCCACGGAGGATGCGGAACAGGCTCCTTGCAGTCTTCTCAGGGCGCGCCGGAGCTGAGTTCGCGATACGGACGGCAAAAGTCAAGCCGCTCGGGAAAGACACAGCTTGGCATACGGCCGCGCGGGCGGCGGAATACAATGCCGACGCGAGAGTCATCGAAGGGATCATCCATCGCCAAAGATCATGACGAACAGCATCGTTAGTCGGTAGAGATAGAGGCCGCTTAAGGTCGCGCAGTTTCCGGCCCATCCTTGCATGCGTTGGCGTCTCGATCAAACACATGCCGGCGCCTCCGAAGAATTTCGTACGATTTTTACCAAGCACCGCCTTGTATGCAAATGATAATGACCGTCGCTGGCTTTGGAGCCATTCTTCAGCACTCAAGGTCAGCGTTATTCAAAGGGCGTTCATATGATTTTCCGCAGCGGCGGCGAGCAACCTATTTTCCCCGAGGAACTGGGCACGCTGAGGATTGTATTCTCGCAGCTTTGTGAGGAACACGAGATTCTAACCACTTCTGGTGAGGCCGGGGAACTCGCCTCAGAGTTGGTCCGACTGTTTCAAACAGGCATCAAAGACGAGACTGTGCTGATGGTCTCGATGCGCGCCAGGTTGAACCACCGGCTGGCCCAGTCCGGTAAAGTAGTGACACGGTGGGGTGGTAAGTTGGGACCACAGCCGTATGGAGGAAAATTATGTTATACCCTGGTCACTGCCTTGGTCCGTGCGAGATTGAAATGTTGTCTCGCATTTGCCGGACTGTGTGCGACGAGAGCAAATTGCCGCTTACTTCGCCCGATGCCGAAAAAGCGGCTTCTCACCTGCTGAAGCTCTTTATGAACGGCCTTACCCGCGAGGAGGAACTGGTTGATGCGGCCAGGAACCGTATGAAATGGCGGCCTCGAGCTCATGGTTTTCAAAAGGCGACGCTGCCGCACTTCCAAGCCGTTAGTCACCCCGACATCAGCCAGGAAGTAGCTTAGCGGATCACGAATGCGGGCAGCTCATTTTTCACGCAGCCCCTGCCAGGGGGGGTGGAAGCGCACAATATAGTCAACTAGGGAGCGCCACTTTTTCAGCTTCGAGGACATGCGGCGGCCTCCAAGACAGGCGGGCGG
The DNA here is from genome assembly GCF_024518695.1 of Mesorhizobium sp. LMG17149. Classification (NCBI taxonomy): domain Bacteria; kingdom Pseudomonadati; phylum Pseudomonadota; class Alphaproteobacteria; order Hyphomicrobiales; family Phyllobacteriaceae; genus Mesorhizobium; species Mesorhizobium sp. LMG17149. The sequence goes on along the minus strand of NZ_JANIFL010000004.1, from coordinate 304,851 downwards.
TGGATAAAAGTCGCTACCCGAGGGAAATTTTGAATCTCCAACGCGCCCCAAAGCGCTGGCTCCGGCAAGTTGTCTTGGAAATATCAAGGAAGTTGAGTTCATCCGGTGGAACACTACTGGGCCAGTTCGATCGCCTACGGCTGGATAGCGCCCACTTCCGTACGACCATTCCAGCTTCGTCTCATTGTGTGACTTTCCGTCCCAACCGGCATACCATGTCTGGCTGCACGAAGGGACGAGCGAATATGGCCTTTACTGTCATCTGGTATGGACGACAGGGCATCGTCGACAAGGAAATGTTCGACGCCGAGAAAACGGCAAAGGATCATGCAATCTCCATGTTTCAGACCCCGGAAGGGCGACGATGGAATCGTGTCCGTTGAAATTCGAAAGGATAACGGCACTGTCGTTTTAGCCATGCGGAAAACTAGACAAAAAAGGAGCAGGCTTATGTCGATCAGCGATGAACTGCAGGAGCTTTGGGACACCTACGTGGCGGCATACCGCGCCGGGGATGCTGCCGGTTGCGCGTCCATATTTACCGATAACGCGGAAATGCATTCTCCGTATGCACCTCCAGCTCGCGGCCGAGCGGCGATAGAGGCGCTGCACGGTGTCTGGACCCAACACGCCACCCCCGACAAGACACTTGCAGTGATCGAGGCAGGAGGCTCCGGAGATCTGGCATGGTCTCTCGCGGCCTACTCGGAAGGGGAGGCGCCCGGAAACGGAACTTCGCTTAGCGTCTTTGAGCACCAAGCTGGCGGAGGTTGGTTGATCCGCATGTGCAGCTTGAACAGCAGCGACCAGGCAGAATGACCGACAAGCCTGCCACAACCTACATCGTCTCAGTTTTTGAGAAGCCGCATTGGCGCACGGTGCTGACCACGAAGGACAAGGCTAAGGCGCTGGCGACGGCAAAGGAGATCGGCGACAAGGTGCGGGTCGAAGAGATCACGCCAAAGCCGAAGAAGCGCTGACGGCGCAGCCGGACAGAATCAGGATTCATGCCTGGCGCGGCCTAAGCAAAAACACCTTGGCCGGTCCTAATTGCATGCGAATTCATAGCCCAAGATTTCAAACCAACGTTGGACGTCTTCCCGAGCAGACCAATTGGACGCTACGAGCGTTCTGACGATAGCCAACGGCACGCCGTCCATGAGCAGGGTGTCTGCCCTATTCTCTCGAATGGCTTTCCGGAATCCGTTTTTGGCTTTCCGGAACGCATCTTCAAAAGTCGCATGGGCATCCCCCTGATAGCTCTCAGCTGTCAAATACTCGCTCGAAAGCCGAGGCGCCAAATCTTCGAAAATACGTAGCAGATCGACCTGCGCGGAGCGGCGAACAATCATGGCGCGTCGCTTACGCTGCCTGCGTCGCCTTTGGCGATCTCGCTTTGCATGCGGCGGATAAATTCTTCAGTCGGCTGGTCGGTAGATTCGTGCCAATCCGCAGGATAGAATTTGAACTTGGTGGTGAAAATTGCGCCGAGCAGTAGCGCCCATACAGTCACTGCTGCCGCCAACGACGCTATAGCTTTGGCAATCCATCTCGCATCGGAGCACACAAGATCAACAAATACACGACCAACCATAAAGGCTGGGTAGAGGTACATCGCGGCCGAGATTACCAGCACCACCATGCCCAACAAGTTGACTGCGATGGTTTGACCGCGGCCCGACTTCTGGCCAAACACTCTGGGGACGATGGCATCGCCCCACAGGTTGTGCGCCATTTTGTCGACCAGCAAGAGCTGGAAATTCTGGATTTTGATGTGGCTGCCGATCTTCAAAAGAATTCGAAATATTATCTGGTCGTCGATGAATGCGAATGTGGTGTTCAGTAGCGCGCCGGCAGTCAGCAGTGAGATTATAGGCGTTAGGTCCTTCGTAACCTGTAACGTCAATCCGCCGTAGGTGAAGCTGCTACCTGAAATCAAATCGAAGAACGCCAGGACGGTTGCAAATAAGAACGCTTGGCTTGATGCCTTACCGATACGGCCAATGATCTCCATGCGCCGTGCGGTTATCCCGTCAAGAAACTCGGCTTGGTAAAATCGATTCCCGAAATCGCGGCTTAGAAACGATTCGAATGTCAGTGCGTTGCGCTCGATCAGCGACATTTTTGTGTAGGGCTTGCCAGCCATTTTAAACGTCTCTCCTTGGCTAGCTTGCTTCGCAAAGCCACCCCGCAAGGGCAACGATCGACTTTCGCATTTGTTTCAGCCCTCGATCGTCCGTTCGATCGTGACTTTCTTTCCGCGCGACAGCAGCACCAGCAAGCCGAGGATGATGGCTCCGAACAGCCAAATCCAAAGAAGGATGCCGAGGGCAACGGTCCCACCGATTGCCGTGCCGGCATGGGAAGCCGCATCGGTGGTCGCCTGGTACTGGTCAGACGCTCCTTTGATCCCGGCAAACATCCACAGCGCCATCAAGGCGTTGAAGGCTAGAAATACCAGCCAAAATACCATGCCGAAGAAGCCGCGCTTACGGACTTCTACACGTTCGATCCGTGTTGCCATTGTATTGCCCCTCCCATTGCTTTCCCCATGGGCAGCATCGCGCCAGTCGGGAGCAAACGCAAGCTTCGCAGCGCGCGGCCCGGCCGTGGTGTGGGATATGTCAGGTCGGGGCCGCTTTCAGTGGAGATAGCCGGCATCTTTGCATGCCCGCAGATGGATCGTCAGTTCGTCTCCGATCACGCCTTTGTCTTGATCAGCCTGTTTCGCGTTGCAGTCGGCTTGGAATTTCGCTCGATCAACCGGCACGTTCAGTTCTGTGTTTTCCGGTTTGATGGGGTAAATCCCCATCATCAAGAGCGGCAGTGAAATGGTCTTCAGGCGGTCCATCTCCAGGTCATAGGCCGCCTTCAAGATGGGCTGACAGTCAGTTAGAGGCGTCACGAAAGCTCGTGCCTCAGCCGATTTACTCCCAAACTGCAATATTGCTGCCTTCACGCGGTCGGTGATCTCAGAGCACTCATCGACCCTTGCAGAGCGATCAAATCTCAAAGAGAGTTCGCCGCGTATATCAGCGTCAAAATGGCAAATTTGGTCGCTGGTCTGTGGTTTGGTGTTCAGCACCGATTGCTCATAGCTCAGCGTGACCGTGTCGCCCGCGATGACGGCGCCAACTCGCCGGATTCCGGCTTGGGCAAGGTCCTCACCTTTTGCCCACGAAAATTCGCATACCGCAACAGCCGGATCATCGTAGGCAGCGGCTGGCAAGGACATTACCAACAATGGTAGCGCACAAAGGACAAGAGCCTTCATCAACAGTTCCCCCGTTTGTGCCGCACCGGTGATCATTGCAGGAGCGGGCTATGACCGCGCCCAAACTCTCCGCGGCGATAGAGCCGAACAACGGCATGATAGTCGTGCCGTTCCACCACGCCTACCGCAACATCTTCGGCATGATGCCTATCCGCGCCGACGTCGATTTCATCCTCGTCTCGCCGTCGAGCTATGACCCGAAGCACTATCCGCCGGGCTCTTGCATTCAATAGGTCCGACGCCCATCAATTGGCCCGCTGCCTCACGTCGCGGGCCTCTATTCTTTGTGTTGAACGATGTAGCTATTGCTGATGGCGTTGCTCCCAACGCCGCGCGTGACAACAACGGTGGTGTACCCGGCGGGCAGTGAACCGGTGACAGTTTCGTCGACGGGATGGCATCGTCCAACGATTTCCCCGTTTGGCGCACCTGCGAGCCTCTCTTTCAGAGATGCCCGACACACGTCAAGCGACGCATATGTGGTCGGCGCGGCATCAATGGGCTTGCAGACGGCAGCCTCGCCTGGGCTGCAAGAGAGCAAAAGCAATACTGCTGCGGTTGCCTGGTCCATTCTCGAAGCTCCACTGAGACGAGCCTCAACGCGGATCGACGGCCTTTGTTGCAAAGGCAGCCCCGGCGGCGGCCCCTCTATTTCGCAAGCAAGTGGCCGGACAGCTCAACAACCATCGGCTCGCCTGAAATCGGAATAGCGAATCCATTGGGGCAAAATCGTAAAGAGTTGCGCCCCTTGCTTTAGAAACTCCGCTTCAAGCGGACAGTTGGCAACGTGAACATCTCTCAACCGCTGCAATTCGTTAGCCTTGGCAGGTCGGGCCAGGCCTTCAATTTGAACCGTCACGTTTTCGTCCCAGCCGATCACCATGGCGATCCGACTGTCTCGTTTAATATTTGCCAGCTTCCGACTTCCGGGAAAGCTGTCGAACACAATGTTGAGGTCGTCGCCCAACGTCACCTGTATGACGGCTGCCTCTGGAGACCCGTCCGGATGCACGGTGCTGATAGCCCCGAGTTTATGCCTAGCCAGAAAATCCCGAACAAGTTGCCGTCGCCCGTCCTCGTGCATTGACGTGTCCTCCCCGCGCGCGGATGCCGCGACTTTACCACTGGCACCCAATCCGTTCTAGCTGGACGCCGCCGCCTCGGTGGCGGGCTTGTCATTGCGGTGGAGCGAAGCGGGATTAGCGGGCAGAACTTCGCCAGATCTGTTGCACGATCAGAGGCGGATATTCCCGCTGGTAATCGCCACGAACAACGGATGAACGAGTTGCTACGATTTTTGCAACGCAACGCCACGGTACCAGCCGGGACAGCGTAGCATGATAGGCACTAGCAAACAGCTCAACACCATGACAGACAAGGATTTGGCAGGATTGAAAGGGAAGGGCAGGGACGCCAACGAGCGAATTTCAAGACCGGCTGCCTTAAGCCGCTCGGCCATTCCTCCAAACAGTTGAATACATTGTGCTTTTTTCTATTTGTTGCGGGCGACGGATTGTCGTTTGCAACGCACTTTGCAACTATTTGCCTTTTCGCTCGCTGCTTATAGCTGCCTGCAACGCGACGTCAACTTGCTCCGCTGCATCTGCCTGCATTCCTGGCATGACATGCGATAGAGGTCCAACATTACCCCGATGTTCGAATGCCCCAGGCGCTAGCTAGCAATCTTCGGATGAGCGCCGGCCGAAAGCATTTGTGTCGCGTGGGTGTGCCGAAGGTCGTGGAATCGGATGCGGGGCAGGCAGGTCTTGCCGAGAACGCGGACCCCCTCATGTGTGAGGGAGCGGGGTTGCAGAGGCTGACCGTCGACCTTGGCCACAACGAAACTGTCGCCGTCTGGACGGACGCCAAGGCGAAGCTGCCAGACGTCGTCGTTCGGACCCACGGTCCCGTTCCAAAGCTCGATGAGGGCCTCGTCATGCTGCGCCAACGACGGTCGCCTTGGCTTCGGCCTGCTTTGCCCCGCGAACGGATTTGAGTAGCGAGGCGACTTCCTTATTGCCGGGCTGTGCGGAGGCAAGCGGCGCGATGATAGCGAGTGCTGCGTTCAGGGTTGCCGGTTCTGAACTCGACCTGGGCCAATCCAAACGTTGCGTCCGTGTATGCGGGCGCTATGGACAGTCCTTGCGAAAGCGCTTCAGGCCGCGGGCAGGTCATTGAGACCCAGTTCCGCGAAACCTAGCTGACCCAGTGCGTCGGAATTTGCGGACTTGAAGAGCGAGGACGCGCTTCAGCAATCCGGCAGCTTCTTCGAAATGCTGTTCCTGCGTGGGCTTCACCCCTTGGGCGCAAAGACTGTCAGCCGGCTGGCCATGTGCCGCAGTCGCGGAACCGAGATACAGCACTGCGTATCCGGCAACTGCGACAAGCCGCTTCAGATGCATCAGACTTTGCCGCCCTTGCGCACCAGAAGCCTTGAGAGTCAGGCCAACACCTAGACTAGACCTGCGACCGCCCGGCACAACGCTAAAGATGATCGGCACAGCAGCGAGGTCGAACCTGACCTCGCTGCTGTGACGGCGCCGCCGGAGCGATCAGAAGAAGCCGAGTTTCTTCGGGCTGTAGCTGACCAGCATATTCTTGGTCTGCTGATAGTGGTCGAGCATCATCTTGTGGGTCTCGCGGCCAATGCCGGACTGCTTGTAACCGCCGAACGCGGCGTGCGCCGGATAGGCGTGGTAGCAGTTGGTCCAGACGCGGCCCGCCTGGATGGCGCGACCGAAGCGGTAGCACCGATTTGCATCACGGCTCCAGATACCGGCGCCGAGGCCGTAGAGGGTGTCGTTAGCGATCGACAGCGCCTCTTCGTCATCCTTGAAGGTGGTGACGGAGACCACCGGTCCAAAGATTTCCTCCTGGAAGACGCGCATCTTGTTGTGGCCCTTGAACACGGTCGGCTGGACGTAATAGCCGCCGGCAAGGTCGCCCGGAAGTTCGGCGCGGCCGCCGCCGGTCAGCACCTGGGCGCCTTCCTGGCGGCCGATGTCGAAATAGCTCAAGATCTTTTCGAGCTGCTCCGAGGACGCCTGCGCGCCGAGCATGGTGGCCGGATCGAGCGGGTCACCCTGCACGATCGCCTGCACGCGCCTCAGCGCCGTCTCCATGAAGCGGTCGTAGATCGACTCGTGGATCAGAGCACGGCTTGGGCAGGTGCAGACTTCACCCTGGTTGAAGGCGAACATGACGAAGCCCTCGACCGCCTTGTCGAAGAAGTCGTCGTCTTCCGCGAGCACATCCTGGAAGAAGATGTTGGGCGACTTGCCGCCGAGTTCGAGCGTTACCGGGATGAGGTTCTGGCCGGCATATTGCATGATCAGCCGGCCGGTGCTCGTCTCACCGGTGAAGGCAATCTTGGCGATGCGCGGCGAGGAGGCCAGCGGCTTGCCAGCTTCAAGGCCGAAGCCGTTGACGATGTTCAGGACCCCTGGCGGCAGAAGATCGCCGATCAGATCGGCCCAGAGAAGGATCGAGGCGGGCGTCTGCTCGGCCGGCTTCAGCACGACGCAGTTGCCGGCGGCAATCGCGGGCGCCAGCTTCCAGCACGCCATCAGCAGCGGGAAGTTCCAGGGAATGATCTGGCCAACCACGCCGAGAGGCTCGTGAAAGTGATAGGCAACGGTGTCGTCGTCGATCTGGGAGAGGCTGCCCTCCTGGCTGCGCAGTGCGCCGGCGAAATAGCGGAAATGATCAACGGCCAGCGGCACGTCGGCGGCGGTCGTTTCGCGGATCGGCTTGCCATTGTCCCAAGTCTCGGCGAGGGCGAGGAGGTCCAGATTGTCCTCCATGCGATCGGCGATGCGGTTGAGGATCAGCGCACGCTCGGCTACGCTGGTGCGGCCCCAGGCGTCCTTGGCGGCATGCGCGGCATCGAGCGCAGCTTCGATATCGGCCGCGTCGGAACGAGCGACTTCGCACAACAACTGGCCGTTCACCGGCGAATGATTGTCAAAGTACCGGCCGGCGCGAGGCTCGGCCCATTTGCCGCCGATGAAGTTGCCATAGCGCTTGGCAAAGGGGACCTTGACCGCGCGCGAAAATTCTACTTTGTTCATGTCTTCCTCCCGAAAGCGACGCCGCGGGATGCGGACGTTCCGGTTGAAAGCGTTGCAGGATGGATACCGCAATGTCAGCCCCGTCCGGGCGCCGGACCAGGCCGACCTGTCGCAAAACTGCGACAGGTCGGGGCGCGAACATCAATGTGGGCGGCGGATACCGAACCGGGCGAGCTTGCGATGCAGCGTGGCGCGAGAGATGCCGAGGTTCTGCGCGGCAGCGGAAACGTTGCCTTCTGACCGGGCAAGTGCGCGCTGGACGGCGGAACGCTCGGCTTCCGTCAAGTCTTCCGATGCCGCCGGCGCGTCGCCCAGGAGGTCGGCGGCGGGCAATGGCTTGGCCAGGCAATCCTGCGTGATGCCAAGCGCCAGCCGCGCTGCGCGGGTCGCCCCGACCACAAGGTCGTCGGCATCGACCGCCACCAGCGCGCCTGTACTCCTATCGGCGACGGGTGCCAGCAGGATGCGCGCTTTCGGAAACGCCATGCGGAAATTGTCGGCTTCGATGCGTCGGGCGGCTTCATTGACAGCCATGGCGATGAGATTGACGAAGCCATCCGTCAGATCGGCCCGGCAAGACGACACGTCGAGCGCGGCGACGAGGTTGCCCAAATGATCGTAGACTGGTGCCGTGGTGCAACTGAGCAGCGTGTTGCGGGTGAAGAAGTGCTGGTCACGGTGGATGGTGAGTGCGCGTTGCTCTACCAGGCACGTTCCGATGCCGTTGGTGCCCTCGCTGTGTTCGCTCCAGACCGAGCCGGTCCACAGGCCCCAGGAATGAAAGGTCTCGTCGTCGACCGGTGCGCCACGGCGATCGACGGGGACACCATCGCGATCAGCCAGCAACACGCAGCAGCCGACACCGCCGACGGCAAGATAGAGCCTGTCGAGACTGGACTGGGCGGCAGCGAGCAGAGGCTCGACCTTCTGTCGGGCGACGCTGAATTCGATGTCCGTCAACCGCCGGGGTGATTTCTGGCCTGCAGGATCAAGCCTGTGCAACGAGGCCGAGCGCCGCCACGAAGCGACCAGCGCCGATTTTGCAGCGGCATCCGATGCGATCGATGCGTGAACACGGTCCGCATGCAATGTGGCCATGTGCCGGTCCATGCCTTCCTCCCGAAGCCTGAACGCCGATAGACTTGCCCGCTGTTTCCTCAGTCTTCCAGCGGCAAAAATAGATGTCCTCCGCGCTGCTATCTTGCTCTTGGTGCCCCGCTGTCAATTGGTCTGAAGTGCTAGTACCATCCAGGAGTCGGAGCGCAGCTCATTCGCTCATCGCATGAAGCGCATCATGCCTGACGATTTCGATACTGCGCAGGCTGAGCAGGCGGATGACGCCCTTGTCCTTCAGCCGCGTGAAGATCCGCGATACCGTCTCGATGGTGAGGCCGAGATAATCGCCGATGTCCATGCGCGACATCGGAAGTTCGACCTGCCGCAACCCGCCCTGGCGCTCCGCCAGGTCGACCAGGAACGCGGCGACGCGTTCGATGGCGCTCTGGCGACCGAGGACCAGCAGGTGTTCCTGCGCTCTGGTCAACCCCTTGAGCGCCAGGGGTAGCAACTGATGGGACATGTCCGCTCCAGCTGTGAGGCGGAAGACGCGGACACCGGTGGAATTGATCGCTTCAGCAAAGAAATGGTGCGCCGTGTCGGCTTCGAAGCCGAATGTCTCTCCGGCGAGGTGAAAGGCACTGATCTGCCGGCGGCCGTCAGCAAGCAGGCGGTAGACGCGGACGGCACCGAACTCCATCTGGTAGAAGGCTCCGGCCTTCTCGCCCTGGGCGTAGATTTCCGCGCCTGCGGGATAGAAGCTGAGTGGTTGCAGCAGTGCGGGCCCGAAAGCCTCCGGCAGGTTGGGCTGGGCAGACCGTGACGGCAGCGAAATTCTGGAGGCGGTGTAGGCGTGCATGGCTGTTTTCCCGGTTGATCCGTGACACAGCAATCGCGCGAATCCGCGGGTCGCGAAATTCGGTTATGTCCCTACGGGAAACTACCTAGATGCCCGCCCCAGGTGGCACTGGAGCGTTGATCGCGAAGGTGCACGCCCGGTTACGCCCTTTGCTTTCCACTTGTCTGCGTCGATTCGGCCGTCGCCGGTCAATGGAGCGGGCGCGTCATAGCCCTCTTTGCGGTTACCTTCCGGGTGGTCTTTCTCGCGAGCAAGCAACAGCCGGATATTGCGGAATTTCGGGGTAATATCCTTCAGATCTGCCAGGCGAACTCCTTTGATGGAGTGTCATAAAGCGCCGGCAGGACTTGGCCTTTGATTGGCATCGAAGAAGGCACGAGGGTCTGGCTTGTCTCAGAGGCTCGGCAGCAGCAGCATCGCGCAAGCACCGGCGGTCGCGGCGATCAGGGTTGCGCCGGCCAGCGGCAACCAGAACCTGACCGGGCCGGCAAATACTGCCAGCGACAGGCGGCCGACCGCGTTTGCTGCCAGCGCCGCGAGCACCGCCTGGCCCACTGTCTCGACAGGGACCGAATGCTTGACCAGGCGCAAAGCACTGAGCACCGAGACATCGACATCGAATGCGCCTGCGAGCGCCGAGCTCGCGAGCAAGCCGCGTTCGCCGAATTGAGCAGCCAACGCGGCGCTCGAGGTCGCGACAATCGCAAAGAGCACGGCGAAGAGCAGCAACGGGCCTAGTTCGAATGGATTGCGCGCGATCGCCCCGCCCTCGCGGTCTCCGTTATCCCGGGCCATGAGCAATGCTCCGAAAACAGCAAAGGAGAGTGCTGCGGCGATTGCCGGAATGCCGACCGAAACGAACACGCCCGGCTCGATGATCAGAACCACGGCGCAGACGCGCAGCATCGAAACCATCGCCGCCAGCGAAGCTGCGCCTGCAAGCGGCGATGGATTGCTTGCCGGCGCGGCGTTGCGGGCGAGCGCCACGGTTACGGCGGTTGAAGAGACGATGGCGCCGGTGAGCGAGCTGACGAGCAGCCCACGCGTGGTCCCAAGTACGCGAATGGCGACATAGCCAGCGAACGATATCGACGCCATCAGCACCGTGAGGAACCAGACCTCCCACGGGTTGAAGCCACCCCATGGGTCCAGCGTCCGGTTTGGCAGCAGGGGTAAAACGATCGCGGTCATCACCGCCAGGATCAGCGCCGAACGAAGCTCGATCCAGGTCAGGCTCTTCAAGAGGCCGTGCAGGATTTCGCGACTGGCAAGGACCGCGGCCAATGCTGCTCCTCCGGCAGAAGCGGCCCGGAAGTCACCAGCGACCGCAAGCGCGCCGAGTGCGAACACGCCAAGGGCCGCTATGACTCCCGTAACGCTGAAATCCTTGTCATGGGCAGCCTCACGCGCCTTGTACCAGGCAAAGATTGCGGCGAAGGCGACGAATCCACCTAACAGCACGGAAACCGCGCCGAGCGCCTCGGCCAGTGTCGCGAGAATGCCACCGAGCAGGCCGGATATGCCGAAAGTTCGAATTCCGGCCGTCCGGCTGCGATCTGGCGCATCGCGCTCCCGCCAGCCGCGCTCCAATCCGACGAGCAGGCCTATTGCCAGTGCAAGTCCGAGCCGTGCGATCAGCGAATCCATTGTTTGCTACTTTCAGGCCGTGGCCATCGGCAGGTGGTCGCGAACCCATCTGATGATCTGCCCCGCCGTCATGGCGCCGGATGTGCGCGCGACCTCACGTCCACCATAGAAGAGGATCATGGTTGGGATACTGCGGATGCCGAGCCTGGCTGAAACGGCCTGCTCATTGTCGGAATTGAGCTTGATCAGGCGAACATCCGGCTCCAGTTCGTTCGCTGCCGCCTCATATGCCGGCGCCATCATCTTGCACGGGCCGCACCATGGTGCCCAGATATCGACGACAACGGGGATGCTGCTACGCGTGATCTGGTGATCGAAAACCCGACCGTTGACGTCTTCAGGGTGACCTGAGAACAGCCGTTTCCCGCACTTTCCGCATTTCGCGCCTCCGGCATTGCGCCTCGGCGGCAGTCGGTTAACCCCGCCGCACGTACTGCAAACCACCAGGTTTTCCCGCGCCATGGCCATTGATAACATCTTATCTGCGCGGGGACCTCCCTTGCCAAGTGCCTCGCACCTCCAATCTTGGCGCGACAGGCAACACGGTTAGGACAGCTGAGCCTGCTGGAGGTCCGTGCTTTGCGAAACGAGCGAGTGGAAGAGTTCACTCGCTTGCCTTCCGACCTGACACCTGCGCGATCAGGATCCGGAAGAACACGTGCGGTGTGCTTTCCGCAACCAGAGGTACCACTGGCTTGAGGGCACCGGGCTCCCACCAATCAGAATGCTTGCTCAACACCGACCATGCATGGTCGCGCTCGAGCTTGTGGCCGATCCGGTCCGGCAGTTCCTCAAACCGCCCATCGACAACCACACTTCTCCATCCCCGTCCTTCACCGTGTTCGTCGACCTGGACGGACACCAGCGGATTGGCACGCATCCAGTCGATCTTCTTGCCGGGCATGGAAAACGCGTAGAGATGATTGTCGGCGTGCGCATAGTGCACCGGCACCACGTAGGGCTGCCCATCCTTCGCGCATGCCAGATGACCGACACGGTTGGCGGTCAGCAATTTCGTGCATTCCAGAGCGGATAATGTGCGGATCAGCATGTGTGATCTCCTGAGTCTATTGATCGTCCCACAGACTGTTGGCCCAGCCGCCGGGGATGTCATTGATCGCGATCAAGGCAGGCTTGCCGCTCGCCCGCTGCGGCATAAGCGGCAATTTCGGAAAATGATTTAAATCAAGGCGCTGCTCGCCGCTTCCCCCAATCATGGGGAGATGTGGAAGCCGATCCTCAGCGCTCCGTTTGGTCGCGAACTCGAACTCGCCGTCTTCGACGAGGACGGCGAACATGCGCTCGTATTTCCCTGTATAAAAGGCCGGCAGGGTTGGAAGCATGCAGGGACTGGCGTGCGCGTCGATATCCGCCCGACCCATTGGCGGCATTGGCTGTCGAAGACAGTGCCGACAGACGACGGCAAGTCTCTCGGGGACGCTTGCTAGGGTTTGGATTCCACGATCAACGCCATGCGCACGAGATGCGACAGGCTGCCCGCGGCCATCTTGCTCATCACATTGGCACGATGAATCTCGACGGTGCGCGGACTGATACCCAGGTCATAGGCGATCGTCTTGTTCGGCAGACCTGACACGAGCCCATCCAGAACCTGCCGCTCCCGCTCCGAAAGTGTGGCCAGGCGCCCGTGGATTTCAGCGGATTGCGGATGCGTTGCATTCGCCTGGTTGCGGTTGGCCAACGCGGAGCGGATCGCGTCGATCAGCATCTCGTCATCGAACGGCTTTTCAATGAAATCGGAAGCGCCTTCCTTCATTGCCTGAACGGCGAGCGCCACATCGGCATGGCCCGTCATGACAATAACTGGAATTGTATGCCCGCCGGATCTCAGTTGGCGCAGGAACTCGATGCCGTCTATGCCCGGCATGCGCACGTCGGTGACGATGCAGCCGTCGAGGTCGCCCTTTGCCGTCGAGAGAAAAGCTGTGGCCGATTCGTGCAGGCGTACTGCAAAATCTGCAGTCGCCAGAAGAAAACCGAGCGACTTGCGCACGTCCATGTCGTCGTCAACCACGTGCACCAGATCACTGCCGGCCATTTGTGACCTCTTCCTTCTCCACAATGCGCAAGGTGAATCGGAAGGCGGTCCCGCCAGTCGGCATCGCCTCGGCCCATATGTGACCACCGTGCGATTCCACGATGGTGCGGCAAATGGAGAGACCGACACCCATGCCTTGCTTCTTGGTGGTTACAAACGGCTGGAAGAGTTGAGCCGAGACTTCCGGCGCGACACCCGGGCCGGTATCGATCACGCTTACCTCGGCCATCCCATCATCCCGGGCAATTGTTGTGACTTTCAATTCGCGGCGCGGCGAGTCCTGCATAGCCTCCACCGCATTGCGCATCAGGTTGAGCAAAACCTGCTGAATCTGGATGCGGTCGGTCAAGACCAGTTCGGCGACTGGGTCAAGCTTGTAGCTGACGAGGAGATTTATCTCTCTCGCACCAACCAAGGCTAGGGATGCGGCTTCCTCGATCAGCATTGGCAGTCGTTCGACCTGGCGCTCGCTTTCGCCCCTGGCTACAAAATCCCTCAGGTGACGGATGACGTCGCCTGCCCGCAAGGCCTGCTCAGCTGCCTTTTCCACGGCATCCCGAAGCATGGGCGCATTCTCGTCCCGGCTCTTCTCAAGCAGTCGACGACTGCCTTTGAGGTAGTTCGTGATGGCGGTGAGCGGCTGGTTGATTTCATGAGCAAGCGTTGAGGCCATCTCGCCGAGTGCGGTGAACCGCGCCATGTGCAGCAGCTCCTGCTGCTGCTCCTGGATTCTTGCTTCTGCCCGGTGGCGCTCGGTCAAGTCGCGGCAGAAGCCGGTAAAGAAACGTCCGGTCCCCGGATGCATCTCGCCAACGGAAAGTTCCATCGGGAAAGTCGTGCCATCCTTGCGTGCCCCGGTCACGGTGCGGCCGAGCCCGATGATCCGGCGCTCTCCCGTCGTCAGGTAGCGAAGCAGATAGGCGTCATGCTCGTCGCGGTAGGGCGAGGGCATCAGCATTTTCACGTTTTGACCGATGACTTCGCCTGACTGGTAGCCGAACAGCGTTTCGGCAGCGGTGCTGAAGGATTGGATCCGGCCTTGTTCGTCGATGACGACCATTGCATCCGGCACAGTCGCCAGGATCGACCGCAAATGATCTTCGCGCAATTGAAGAGCGGCGTTTGCGAAGGAAAGCTCGCTGACGTCGGTGCCTTCGACAAAGATAGCTGTGATGCGGCCGTCATCGGCCTTGATGGGCTGATAGACGAAATCGAGAATGCGCTCTTCGGCAGGTTCGTCGCCCTTGCGAAGCGCGACTTTCACGGCCCGTCCCCTGTACAGTTCACCCGTTTCATAGACCTGGTCCAGTAGTTCGTAGAAGCCTTGGCCTTCGAGTTCGGGAAGGGCGTCGCGCACCGACTTTCCAATCACTTGCCTGTCGCCGATAAGCCGTTGGTAGGCAGTATTGGTCAGTTCGAAGACATGATTTGGCTCACTCATGAGAGCCATGAAGCTCGGAGCCTGTTCGAACATTTGCGACAAGACTGTCTTAAGCGTCATCCCGCCGGCCGACAAAATAGGCGCTTCGTCTTGGCTCACCTGAGATCCCTGGATTCGATACGCCTACAAGAGAGGCTAACTATCACTTCTCTCCGTACACGCAAAACGGATCGAGGCCGACGTTTTCGCCTCCGGATGCAATTGGCGGGTTCCTTGACGTGCATCAAGGCCTCGTGAGCTGTCGAATGCAATTCATCACACATTCGACGGTTCCAGCGAAAGGCGCCTGCAATGTCCTACAAGTCGATTATCGTGAACCTCGCGGTAGATGCTTCCCCCATGCCCATAGTGAAGGTGGGGATCGAGCTCGCGGAACGGTTTGGCGCCCGTCTCATCGGTCTGGCGGCTGCAGATGTCCCACCATTGGTCGCGACTGGCGACGGTATGGTCTACGAAGGCGAGATCATGCAGATCCAGCGCACGGAAATCGAAAAGCGGCTTGCCGAACTGCGAGCCGAATTCGAGAGGCTGGTTCCTGCTTCGATCTTTAGCGAATGGGGGCAAGCTGTTTGCAGTCCAGCCCGCTTCCTGAGCATTTCGGCTCGATCCGCCGATCTTATTGTCACCGGCAGCGAGAAAGGGGAAAATGTCTTTCGTGCAATGGACGTCGGCAGCCTGGTACTTGGTATTGGCCGGCCGGTCCTGGTCGCCGCGAGCAATGTCGAACATGTCATGGCGAAAACCGTGCTGGTTGCCTGGAAAGACACGAGGGAAGCACGGCGGGCGATAGCAGATGCGTTGCCCCTTGTGGCCAAGGCCAACGAAGTCGTCGTTGCCACAATCGATACGGACCGCGACGAGAGCATCCGCGACAGTCTCGCCGATATCGCGGTTTTTCTGGAACATCACGGCATCATGGCACGAACCGAACTGATTGCCGGCGAGGCTGACGGCGATCAGTTGCTGATATTTGCGCGGTCGATCCATGCGGACCTGATCGTCTCGGGTGCCTATGGGCACAGCCGTCTGCGGGAATGGGCGTTCGGCGGGGTCACGCGCTCGCTGATTGAGGAAAGCGGCATCAACCGCTTCATGTCGTATTGATGGGTCGACGTCCCAGCAGCCGAGTGCGCGGCGGTGGGTTCAGGAACTTCAATCTACCCCCTTCGCCGCCTTGGCCTGGCAACGGCTCCGTCTGTTGACCGAGATCAAGTCGTTGGCCGCCTGCATGGCTATGATTCTCAAAAGGCAGGAGTGACCAAGATGAGCTTTCTCGATTATCTGATTTCAGTCGACGCCAGGGCCGCGTTGATGGGTCGCATGATGCGCAAGCTTGGTGTCGACAGGCAGTTGAAAGTGGTGGCGGACCATGCAGCCGTCACCGATCGGGCGGTCAACCGCTGCCGATCCTGCGGCCATCAGGACGAATGCTCGACTTGGCTCGATCAACACGAGCAAACCGATGCTCCGCCAGATTATTGCCGCAACCGCGACCTGATCGCACGGCTGCAGCATGCGGCCGGCCAGCGTTAGTCGTCGAGCGGCTACGCACGCAGTTCGCCTTGGGAAAATGGTGGGGGGTAGCCCTTGGCTACGAGACCAGGATGACGGACAACGGCTCGGCGCAAAATAGATTGTCCTCAACGCCTTTGACGCCGGCGACGTTTTCGGCCGCGACGATGGCTGCCCGGCGCTCGCGTTCGTCGAAGATGGCGCCGCTCAGTTTTACGATCCCTTTGTCGACACTGACATTGATCAGATCATTTCCAGCCCACTTCTGCGCTGCAAGCTCCGCGACGATGCTCCGGCGTATCCGTTCGTCGTCAATGGCCGTTGGGGTCGAGGCTGGCTGCGTGTGAAGCAGCGCACGAAGAAGATCGGAGCGGGCAATCATTCCGACAACTTTGTCGCCGTCGACGATCGGGATGCGTTTGATGCAGTGATGCGTCATCAACTCGACGACCTCGGCAAGCGATGCATTGGGGGATGCAGTGACAACGCTGTCGGTCATCACGTCCTCGACCCGCCGTCCGTTGGCCAGGACATATTCTTCGGCAACTCTTCCCGGGCTGACAAGAAACTCCAGCCAGCGTGGGCGCTTGCGCTGAGTGCCCAACTCTGCGCGGCGTAGGAAATCACCCTCGCTGATAATGCCCACCAGCGCGCCGTCGCTGCGAATGACGGGAAGCCCGCTGATCTTGCTGGAGAGCATCAATCCGGCCGCTTCGACGATCGACGCAGACGGATGTATTGCAACGACCGGTGTGGTCATTATGGCTTTGGCTTGCATGCCAACCTCCTCAGATACTTTATCCCGTTGCTTATCGAGATCGCGCACGCCGTGTCTTGATCTGAATCATTTTCAGATTGCGAAAGCGCAACGAGAGCGGTCTGAACGCGATTTATGAAGAGGCTTCGCAAATCGCGGAGACTTCATCGTGAAGCAACCCAGTTCGATCGACCCCGACATGGTCGTTGACGAAATCATGAGGAAATGGCCGGCAACGGTGGCTGTGGTGCTGAGATATAAGATGCTCTGCGTCGGCTGCCCGATCGGCACATTCCATACAGTGGCTGAAGCGTGCCTTGAGCACCACGTCGATGAAAGCCGTTTCATCGCCGACTTGGAAGCGACTGTCCGCCGCAGAGAATGAGATCAGCGCTTGTCCCGGTTCTCGGCCAGAACCACAAGGCGATGCGCATCCTTGACCGTGACTTTCTGGCGTCCGCTGACAATTATTCCATCGTCTTCCCACCGGCTCAGCAGCCGGCTGACGGTGTGCAGCGTCGTTCCCGTCATCTCGGCAATGTCCTGCCTGGAAATCGGGAAATCGATTTCGATGCCGCTGTCGGTCTTTCGGCCGGTCTGGTTTGCCAGTCGCAGCAGCGCATGCGCAACCCGCTGCTCCACCTGCTCGGTGGACATCTCCACAACCCTCGTCTGCGTCTCCTGCAGCCTGCTTCCAACCGTCCTGTAGGTGGCCGCCCCAAACACAGGGAAGCGTCCCGCCAGGTCCGGCCACAGAGCGTTTGGCCAGGCCAGCACCACGCAGTCCACCGCTGCGATTGCGCTGGCGGGATAGGTCGTCCGGCCAAGTGCCGCGGCGACGCCAAATATCTCGCCTTCGCTGATGTATCTTGCGATGACCTGTTGTCCGTCCGGCGTGGTGCGACCCACACGGATGTGCCCGGCGATCAGCACGAAGAAGGAATGAGCCTCGGCTTCCTGCTCGAAGATCGCAGTCTCCTTGGCATAGCGAGACGACCGCGCGTCTCGCAGGATCTCGCTCTGCTCGTCGGGCGTCAGACCCTGGAAGAGGGGCAGTCGCGAAATCAGCGATCGGTCCAGCGCAGCCAAGCGGATTCCTCACGGCCCTACGGTTCCGCATCAGTCGTGCGGAAGACCTTTCTTATCCTGAGTTTGCGCCAGCGCAAATTGATCCCAGCCGCATCGGGCTAAATGGCATGGAACGGCGCGATGCCGCGAAGACGAAACAAAGGACAAATCGATGAAACTCTCCATCCTCGCTGCCGCAATCTCCCTCCTGGCGCTCGCCGGCGGCGCAAGCGCCGAAGAGCATGTGGTGCAGATGCTCAACAAGGGCGAAAAGGGCGCCATGGTTTTCCAGCCGGCCTTCGTCAATGCAGCTCCTGGCGACACCGTCAAGTTCGTGCCGACCGACAAGAGCCATGACGCGGAGTCGATCAAGGGCATGCTTCCGGACGGCGCCGAAGCCTTCAAGGGAAAGCCCAACGAGGAGATCACCGTCACACTGACCGAGGAGGGGGTGTATGGCGTCAAATGTGCGCCTCACTACGGTATGGGCATGGTCGCCCTGATCGTTGTCGGCAAGCCGGTCAACCTCGACGCAGCCAAGACGGTCAAACATGCGGGGAAGGCAAAGACGGTGTTCGCCGACCTGTTCAGCCAAATCCCGGCCAACTGACCGGCAATCGATACAGCCATCTGCCGCATGAAGGGCAGGCGAGGGCCGGACGGACCGAGGGCGGCGGTTCATCCGGCCCTGTTCATTTTGGAGACGCAGATCATGGGGATTCCACGCCTACGAGCCTACACAGGACCCGCATTCCTTTCCTACGGATTCAGGCCCTTCTTCTTCCTCGGGTCGCTGTATGCCGCGCTCTCCATTCTGCTTTGGCTGCCGATGTATGCCGGCGAACTCGATGCCCACAGTGCGTTCGTTGCCGTCGACTGGCACATTCACGAGATGCTGTTCGGCTATCTGCCGGCGATCGTTACCGGGTTCCTGCTGACCGCCATCCCGAACTGGACCGGCCGGCTGCCCGTGCAAGGCCTGCCGCTGCTGGCGCTGGTGGTCCTGTGGCTTGCCGGCCGTGCCGCGGTCTTCGTCTCGGCGGATATCGGCTGGGAAGCAGCCGCCGTGATCGATGTCTCCTTTCTGCTTGCGGTCGCTGCCGCGGCGGCACGTGAAATCGTCGCGGGACGCAACTGGCGCAATCTCAAGGTGCTGCTGCCGCTTGCCGTCCTGGCGGGCGCCAACGGCATGTTCCATTTCGAGGCCCACCTTCAAGGCACATCCGACATCAGCCGCAGGCTCGGTATGGCTGCGGCGATCGTACTCATCTCGCTGATCGGTGGGCGTATCATTCCGAGCTTCACACGCAACTGGCTCGCCCGGGAAAATCCTGGCAAGCTGCCTGCGCCGTTTGACCGTTTCGACATCGCATCGATAGCCATCTCAGCTCTCGCGCTGGGAGCATGGACGTTCGCCCCCGACAACCGCGCCTCGGGAATGCTTATGGCCGTCGCCGCAATCTGCCAGGCTTGGCGTCTGTCGCGCTGGGCTGGCAAACGCACATCGCGGGATCCGCTCGTGCTCATCCTCCACCTTGCATATGCCTTCGTGCCGGTCGGCCTTGCCCTTGTCTCGGCTTCGATCCTCCTTCCTGCCGCCGTGCCGGCCGCTGCAGGGCTCCACGCGCTCGGAACGGGTGCGGTCGGTGCTATGACGCTTGCCGTGATGACCCGCGCAACGCTCGGGCACACCGGACGAGAACTCAAGGCTGGAAGAGGCACCTCCTTTATCTTCGTGGCCGTCCTGCTCGCGGGATCGTTGAGAATCCTGGCCGCCTTCGTCCCCTCAGCCGCGGTGATCGATATGGCCGGCGCCGCATGGGTGGTGGCATTCGCCGGCTTCGTCCTGATCCACGGAACCGCGTTGACGACACCCAAGGCACGGTGAGGCGAGGGAAGGGCGGCGGGTGAACTCGCGACGATCGAGAAGACGTGGCCCCGCTATCCCTGCTTATCAGGCGATGCCAAGCCAGCCAAGAATCCGGCTTGCCCATCCCGAATGGTCCCGGACCAATCTGAATCCCAGATTGTCGGGAGGAGTGCCAACGGCACAGCCTCCGCTTTTCCCGTCGCTGACGAAGTTCGACATGTAGGCTCTGTGAAGCCCTTCAAGGACGTGGACGCCACAATTGTCGACCGAACTCGCAACACCGCCTCCATCTGCAGCCAACGTGGTGCGGACATAGCAGGTCGAAGTCCACTCCCAGACGTTGCCGGAAAAGTCGGCGAGGCCCAGGGAATTGATACCAAACGAGCCACGGCTCCTCGGCATCGGGTCCGGTTTGCGATTGAGGTCCACCTCGGCCTTGTAGCTGGTGAGCCAACGTCTGGCGGGGTTGCTGGCGTCGTTTTCGACACCCTCGAATTCCCCTGCGAACCGCTCCGCAGCGGCAAAGGCCCACTCTTCGTCGGACGGCAGCCGCCATTGGTCGCCGGTCACTTCCGAATACCACCGGGCGTAGTCATTCGCATCAAGATAGCTTACTCCGGTGACGGGAGCGTTGCTCGGAATCGCGCGCGTCTCCTGAGCTGGCTGACAGCCACCAGCCGACACGCAGTCCGCGTAGTCGGCTGCGCCGACCTGGTAGGCCATGATTTCGAGAGGTCTGTCGAGTTGCCGCTCGAGGCGGGGATTGCCTTGCGGGCGTCCCTCTTTCAGGAACTCGCCTGGGGTCGGATAGGTGATCGAACCGGAAAGCAAGACCACCGTCATAGCGACGGGGTG
The DNA here is from genome assembly GCF_024518695.1 of Mesorhizobium sp. LMG17149. NCBI lineage: Bacteria > Pseudomonadati > Pseudomonadota > Alphaproteobacteria > Hyphomicrobiales > Phyllobacteriaceae > Mesorhizobium > Mesorhizobium sp. LMG17149. The sequence goes on along the minus strand of NZ_JANIFL010000004.1, from coordinate 284,383 downwards.
GGGTTGTCGATCCCCGAAGACCGCCTGTAGCGAGAGCCCTACCGGAACAGCAGCAGCGGCCAGGGCGACCGGCAGAACCTTCAGGATGAAAGGAGACATGGCTTTTGTCCATGCCCGGACAGCGTCGCTATCCGGGCAAATTGGAGTGCCGTCAGTTGGTGGCTATGGGTTTGGGCGCCTCGACCTGCGTCATCAGGTCGTCATCCCACTCGCCTTCGACCATGAAGTGAGCGGTCGCTCCGAGTTCCACAGCCTCAATCAGATTGTGATTGACGTAGGCGTAGACACCTGGCTGCAGGAACGTATAGAGCGCCGAGCCCGCCGAGCCGCCTCGGATGAACCAGGTTTCCAGGTCCTTGGCCGGCGGGTTGGAGAATTTGCCCTGTTCCCAGACATAGTCGCCATGACCGCCGATCAGATGCGGCCGCGTATCGCGATTGGCCTGCGAATGGACGATAAGCACGGTTTCACCGACCTTGGACTTCATGGCGTTGTCGCCGGTCAGGGATCCAGCCTTGCCATTGAACACCACATGGGTCGGGATCAGTCCACGCATTACCTTGACGACGTCATCGTAGCCGTCGCCGGCGGATTCGTAGCCCTTGAAGTTGCCCTTCTCGTCGCGCGGAATGTAGAAGTCGCTCTCGCCGATGTAGAAGATCCTGTCGTACTTGACCGGTTCGCCCTTGTCGTTCCTCAAGCCGTCACGCGGCAGCACCATGATGGCGCCATTCATGCCGGAGACGACATGCCAGGGGATCATCGCGCCGCCAGGAGCGCAGTGATAGACAAACGTTCCGGTCCGCGTCGCCTTGAAGCGCAGGGTCACCTGTTCACCAGGATTGATCAGCGTGAGCTCGCCGCCACCCAAGGCGCCGGTCGCGGCGTGAAAGTCGATATTGTGGGCAAGCGAATTGGTATCGGGATTGATGAGCGTCAGTTCGAGGTAGTCGTCCTGATGCACGACCATCAGCGGGCCGGGGATCGATCCATTGTAGGTCATTGCATTGAGCTTTGTGCCATTGACATCGATGACGACAGACTTTTCCTCGATCATCATCGTGAATTCGACGATCTTCGGACCGCCCTTGGCGATCTGGTCATGCGGATGCACGAAAGGCGGTGCCACGAGCGTGATCTTCTCGCGAGGCAGCTCGCTAATCTCTGCCTCTGTAACCGCGGCCGACAATGCGGGCAGTGCCGCAACGGCGGCAGCGCCAAGTGCTGCTCCAAAGAGGGCTTCGCGTCGCGTGATCATGTCAATCTCCTGTCTCTCGACCGTTGCAGATGAGTAGAAGCTATCTGACCTGACGCAGCGTTTCTTTGCGCTGGCGCAAATTGATAGACGTTAATCGCAGAAACAACAGCCCTCGGAATGCGGCGATCGCGCGATATTTGAGATGCAGCAGTTTCGTATCCGAGTTTTCTGCAACGCTGCGAAGTCCCCGGCGGATTTCTGAAGATCAGCGGCCGCTTTTGTTTTCAAATCGATCGCAATTCGCGCGGCGGCCCCGTCGCGATCTTCGTGCCGGTCACTCTTTCAGGGCTCAGACAAAGCAACCCAGGCCATGCGCACCAAAAACGGTCGGGGGTCCAACGAGGAGAGATCTGTCAGATCAGCTGTTTTGAGACAGGCAGGACGTTATCACAGAGGGCGCATTCGGCGCGGATGGCACGCCAAGCATGACGAGCGCAATATGCCGAAGGAAAGTTGCCAACGGCCTCATGTCGAAGATGTGGGAGGAAAGGAGAACCCAATGGACTCTGCTTTGCGGCCCCCGCTTTTTCGCAGCTACGAAACCATCATGACCGAGAGCGATTTTGTAAGGAAGAGGCTGTCCTTGACTTGCCCAAGTCCGGCAACGTTCTCCGCCGCAACGATCGCTGCCTTCCGTTGACGCTCGTCGACAATCGCCCCTGTCAGTTCGACAACGCCGTCGCTGACCCTCACATCAATCAAATCACCATCGCTCCACGATTGTCCCTTCAGCCCGGCAAGTACAGCCTTGCGGATCAAATCGTCATCGGGTGGCGTGGTGCCCTGTTTCGACATGGTGCGGATCAGGACGCGTAGCAAATCAGTTCGCGTGATGATGCCGACGACCCTGTCCCGATCGACAATCGGCACATTGTTGATGCGGTGTTGCATCATCAAGTTTACAATATCAGCAATCGAGGCGCCTGGAGGCGCCGAAATGACGTTTGTAACCATTACCTGATGGACAATCCGTCCGTTCGATCGCGCATAGCCATCGGCGATTGTGCCAGGGCCAAGGTCAAACTCCAGCCAGCGAGGACGCGTCCGCTGCGTCCCCAGTTCCTCTCGGCGCAAGAAGTCGCTTTTGCTTACAATGCCAACAAGGGCACCGTCGCTGCCCGTTACCGGGAGGCAGCTTATTTTGTTTGAGAGCATGAGCTCGACGGCTTCGGCAATCGTCGCGCTCGCATCCGTCGTGATGACCGGCTTCGTCATTATGGCTTCGGCTTGCATGCTCACCTCCTGATTTTTTGTCAGACGATGATAGGACATCGCGACACACGGCACCTTGATCTGAGTCACTTGGAACGACGGGCATTCTCCGCGCCGTCGTCGCGTTCGATGAGAATGCGCTCCGCCGCGCCGTCGAGATCCTCGTACTGGCCGCTTCTCAACGCCCACAGGAAGCCGGACAGGCCGAGTGCGCCAAGGAAAAGCGCGACGGGTATGAGGTAGGTGAGAGTGGTCATGACGATCCGACCAGTTCGTTGGCGTTGGATAGTCTTTCGCGGCGAATATTCCTGGCCGGTGAAATTGGCTCTGACGAGCGCAGCCGCAGCGCATTGCCAATGACAAGCAGTGACGAGGCGGACATGGCGATCGCCGCTATCAAAGGCGTGACATGTCCGAGGATGGCGATCGGTACCGCGACCGCATTGTAGACGATCGCGATGACGATGTTCTGCCGGATCAAGCGTCCTGCCTGGCGCGAGACGTCCAGCGCCAGTGGGACCGCCAGGAGGCTTTCGCGCAGAAAAACGAAGTCGGCTGCATTGCGGCCAATGTCGGCGGCTGTGGCGGGCGCGATCGAGACATGCGCAGCGCTCAGCGCCGGCGTGTCGTTGAGCCCGTCGCCAACCATCAGAACCTTGTGCCCGTCTCTCGCCAGACTCTCGATGCGTTCGACCTTGCCGGACGGCAGCAGGCAGGGAACGAAGTCATCGACACCCAGAACGTCCGCAACCTCCGAGCAGGCTTTGGCGGTGTCGCCCGACAGCATTTCCACGCACAGACCAGCATTCTGCAGCTGGTCGATGGCTGTTCTGGCGCCGACGCGCACCGCATCCTCGAAAACGAAAGATGCGACAATCATCCCGTTTTCCGTCAGGACTGTTCCGCCGTAGCCATGTTTGCCTTCACCGCCAGTTCGGGCCTTCCAGCCAGCCCATCCGCGTCGGCCCAGCCGCCAGATGCTTCCAGCGGCGGTAGCTTCGATCCCGAATCCTGGATGCTCGGTGACTTTATCGAATTTGTTCTGGCTGCTGCTGGCGGCAAAGCCGGAAATGGCCTTTGAATATGGATGGCGCGAATGCGCGGCCAGGCCGGCTGCGATTTCCAGCATGGCGGGATAGATCGACGACGCGTTGACGAGCCGCGGCTGGCCAAGCGTGAGCGTGCCGGTCTTGTCGAACACCGCCGTGTCGATTGTCGCCAGGCGCTCCATGGCCGAGCCATCCTTGACCATGATGCCGTTCTCGAACAGGCGCCGTGCGGCGACCACCTGCACGATCGGCACGGCGAGGCCAAGCGCGCAGGGGCACGTGATGATGAGAACAGCGATGGCGATCGTCATCGCCCGGTGCCAGTCGCCGGTCGCCGCTACCCAGCCCAGGAATGTCACGAAGGCGGTGAGATGAACCACCGGGGCGTAAAGCGCTGAAACTCGGTCAGCGATGCGGCGATAGTGCGCGCGACCGCCCTCGGCGGCTTCCATCAGTCGAACCATTTCGGCGAGGAACGAATCCTTTGCGGCTGCGGTCGCCTCGATCGTCAGCGGGCCGGTGAGATTGAGCACGCCGGCCTGCACGGCTGCGCCCGGCGCCACGTTCTTCGGCGTGCTTTCGCCTGAGGCCAGCGAGCAGTCGAGATCAGACGCTCCGTGGATGATCTTGCCATCCACGGGGATCCTTTCACCGGCCGCGATCAGCAGCTGCATGCCTGGTTCGATCTCGCCAACCGGCAGATAGTCGCGCGCGCCGTCGCCGCGCAGCACCATGGCGCCACGCGCGGCGAGCTGCGACAGGCCTTTCACCGCGGTGCGGGCACGTTCGCGCATCACGTGATCCAGCGTGCGGCCGATCAAAAGGAAGAACAGCAGTGATACCGACGCGTCGAAATAGGCGTGATCGCCATGGTTGATCGTCTCGTAGAGGCTCATCGCGTAAGCGAGCGACACCCCAACCGCGATTGGCACGTCCATGTTCATGCGGCCATGGCGCAGTGCATTCCAGGCCGAGCGGAAGAAGATGCCGCCGGCGAAGGCGAGCGCCGGGATGGCAATCAGCGCCGAGACCCAGTGAAACAGGTCGCGGGTAGCCCCTTCGGCGCCGGACCAGACCGAGACCGAAAGCAGCATGATGTTGCCTGCGGCAAAGCCCGCGACAGCAACGGCGCGGATCAGCTCGGCAAGCGTCTTGTCATTTTTATCGATCTCGGCGGCGAACAGATGCGCCTCGTAGCCCAGTCGTCCTAGTGAAGCGACGAAAGGCGGCACCTTGTCTCCACGCCATCGGATCGCGACCCGCTTCGTCGACAGGTTGACACGCGCGCCTTCGACATTATCGAGTTTCGCCAGCGCCGTCTCGATCGTGCGGATGCAGGCTGCGCAATGAACCATCGGCACTGAAAGATCGGTCTGACGAAGATCGTCGCCAAGCGAGCGGCTCGCGAGCCTGATTTCCTGGCTGGATGGCAGCACCGATGCCGCGCTGCCCAGGTCCAGCGCCATTTCGGCGCCCGGTGCACAACAGCTCATTGTAGCGCTCCATGGGAGATCATGATCCGGCGGACGTCGCGATACGGTTTATCCAGGCCGGCGTCGGCGTCGATCTCGACGATCCAGACGCCGTCCTTGGGCATATGCTGCGCGGCGAATTCCTGGCCGGAGCCGAGCGCGAGCGTGACAGACTCGTCCTCTTTCTCGTAAGCCGGATGACGAAACAGCATTTTGACGCCGTGCAGGGGAACCGGCTTGCCAGCGGCATCGGTGAGGCTGTAGCGGACTTCACCCCATGCGATGGTCAGCTTGCCGGTCCAGCCAAGGGCTGCCTGTGCCCGTCCTTCCGTGGCCTTCTTGTTGAATTGCTGGCTCGCCACATAGGTGTTTTCGACGACAAGGCCAGTCCAGCTTGTGCTGGCGAGCGTCGCCATGGTCAGATTGACCGCGATGACCACGCCGAAAAAGGCGAGGATGATGGCCAGCATGTGCCTGCCGGTAAATTCACGAGGCTTTTGTACATTGGCAGTCATCTGGGGGCCTCCGGCGCGTTGAAGGTGGCGGTGTACTCGTTCGACTCGAAGCTGGCTCTGTCCTCGACGCGGAACTTGAAAGTCTGCGCCGGCGCGCGGATCTGGTCCGCCGGCTGGCGCACGAAGACCTTCAGCATTTTCAGGCGGTCGGGTTCCACCGGAATGGCGAAAGAGCGGCCTGCCGGGATGTCGTCGCCGACGACGACCATCTCGGCGCCTTCAAGGCCCTGCATGGTGACGACGAGCGTCCGCGGCTCGGGGATCATGTTGAGCAGCTTGACGGTATAGCCATTGCGGATGGAGCCGTCGGACAGCGTGACGAACTGAGGATTGCGATCATGCAATACGTTCAGTTCGAGCCGATCGCGCGTCAGCAGCGAATAGAGCAGGCCCAGGCCGATCAGCGACCAGATGCCCATGTAGACGTAGGTGCGTGGCCGAAAGATCTTGCGGAGGTGAAAATGCGCTAACTTGTCGGAGAACAGGCCATCAGCGGTCCTGACCAGCGGCGGGTTGACTGAATTGGAGCCGCCCGCGGTTGCCAGCATCATATTGGTGTTGTAGTCGGAGAGCGTCGCGTAGGAGATCAGCCCGCGCTCCTTGCCGAGCTTGTCCATGACGCCGTCACAGGCGTCGATGCAGAGCGCGCAGGTGATGCATTCGAGCTGCTGGCCATCGCGAATGTCGATCCCCATCGGGCAGACCGCGACGCAGGCATTGCAGTCAACGCAGTCGCCGACGGACTGCCCTGCAGCTTGCACCTTCTTCGCATGACGCGAACGCGGTTCGCCGCGCCAGTCATTGTAGGTGACGGTGAGCGAACTTTCGTCGAGCATGGCCGCCTGGATGCGTGGCCATGGGCACATATAGGTGCAGACCTGCTCGCGCATCAGCCCGCCGAACGTGTAGGTGGTCGCCGTCAGGACGGCGACGGTGATGTAGGCGACGGCCGCCGCAGTGCCGGTGAAGAGCTCGCCGAGCAGTGTCGGTGCATCGGCAAAGTAGAAGATCCAGGCGCCGCCAGTCGCCGCGCCTATGACCAGCCAGATGGTGTGCTTGGACACGCGCAGCATGAGCTTGCGCGCGGTCCAGGGACCTGCATCGAGCTTCATGCGGGCGTTGCGGTCGCCCTCTATCGCACGCTCCACGACAAGGAACAGATCGACCCACACCGTCTGAGGGCATGCATAGCCGCACCAGGCACGGCCGACAGTCGAGGTGATCAGGAAAAGTCCAACGCCGGCCATGACCAGGAGACCAGCCACGTAAAAGAATTCCTGCGGCCATATTTCTATGAAGAAGAAGTAGAATCGCCGATTGGCGACATCGAGCAGCACGGCCTGGTCGGGCGCAAACGGACCACGGTCCCATCGCAGCCATGGCGTCAGATAGTAGATGCCAAGCGTGATCGCCATCACCAGCCATTTGAAGCGTCGAAAATTGCCCGAGGCGCGTTTTGGAAAGATCTTCTTGCGCGCAGCATAAAGGGGCTGACGGATCTTGGCGGAATTGACCGCCTCGGCTTCCAGCCGTTCTACCTGCGTCTTGTCCAGCAACGACTTTTCTCCGCTCTACACGCAGACGGTGATTTGACTGCGTCAGGCAACAATGCCGCCGGGTGGACCTGCCCGCGTTGATGCAGGTCAATCTGCGCGCTCCGGAAAAGAGTCGAGGCCCGGCAGGGCCGGGCCTCGTCGCCTGGAAGGTGAAGGTTGAGAATAGGTCCCCGCTTCCTATTCTCCACCGCCAAGCGAATGGATGTAGACCGCCAGTTCCTTGACCTTGGTTTCGCCAAGACGCGCTCCCCAGGCTGGCATGACGCCCTGCTTGGGTGCTCGAACCTGGTCGGCGATCGCCGTCTCGCCTGAGCCGTAAAGCCAGATCGCGTCGGTCAGGTCGGGTCCGCCCAGCTCCTTGTTGCCTTTTGCGTTGTCGCCATGACAGGCAACGCAGTTGTCGGCGAAGACCTTGGCGCCCGGCTGGATCAGACTTGCATCGTGGACCTTGCCTGACAGGCTGGCGACGTAGGCGCTGACCTGCGCAATCTGGTCGGCGGTGATGATGTCGCCGAAAGCCGGCATTTCCGACAGCCGCGTTTCCGCATCAGTCGCAAAGCGGATGCCATGCGTGATCGTCTGCTGGATCTGGTCGGCCGTGCCGCCCCATAGCCAGTCGTCGTCATTGAGGTTGGGAAAGCCAGCTGACCCCTGGGCGCCAGAGCCGTGGCACTGCGTGCAGTTGACCTTGAACGCGGCGCCGCCAGCGGCGACCGCGAATTCGCGCAAGGCATCGTCCGCGGCGATCTCCGAGACTGTCTTCGACTCTACGGCCGCGACATACTTACCCTTCGACACTTCTGCCGCCGCCAACTCGTTCTTGACGTCCTTGCGGCTCGAATAGCCGAGCACACCGGTTGTCGCGGAGTGCAGCAGCGGCCATGCCGGATAGGCGATCATGTAGCCGATCGCCCAGACGATGGTGACGTAGAAGGTTATGACCCACCAGCGCGGAAGCGGATTGTTCAGCTCCCGGATGCCGTCCCACTCATGGCCAGTGGTTGAGACGCCAGAGATTTCGTCGATGTGCTCGTCGCTCATGATCACTCGTCCTCAAGGGGAATCCGGGCAGCTTCGTCGGCCAGCTTGCGGCTGCCAGGGCGCAGCGCGAAGGCAACCGCGCCGACAAAGAAGAGCGCCATGGCGACCAGACCCCAGCTGTCAGCAAACTCCCGCATCAAATTGTATTCCATGAATAAAGCTCCTCAGCGGTAACCGGCGGCCTCGTCGTAGTTCTTGAAATCCACCAAGGTCCCGAGCATCTGCAGATACGCAACGAGGGCATCCATTTCAGTCACCTGTTGCGGATTGCCGTCGAAGTCTCCGACCTTGGCTTTGGGATAGCGTTTCTCAAGGCCGGAGGTGTCGGCATTGGGGTCGGCCTGCGTCGCCAGATCGGCATTGGCATTGGCGACCATGTCATCCGAATAGGGGACGCCAACGCGCGCGTTCGCAACCAGGTGTGTCGAGAAGTTCTCCACCTCGATGGGCGCGTCCTTCAGGAAGGCATAGCTCGGCATGACCGATTCCGGCACGACCGAGCGCGGGTCGGCAAGATGCGCGACGTGCCAGGCATTCGAATAGCGGTCGCCAACCCTGGCGAGGTCCGGTCCAGTGCGCTTCGATCCCCACTGGAAAGGATGATCGTACATCGACTCGGCCGCCAGACTGTAGTGACCGTAGCGTTCGACTTCGTCGCGGAACGGTCTGATCATCTGGCTATGGCAGAGGTAGCAGCCCTCGCGCACATAGATGTTGCGCCCGACAAGTTCGAGCGGCGAATAGGGGCGCATGCCTTCCACCGTCTCGATCGTGTTGTCGAGATAGAAGAGCGGCGCGATCTCGACGATGCCGCCGACGGTCACCACAAGAAGAGAGCCAACGAGAAGGAGCGTGGCGTTCTTCTCGATGATTGCGTGTCTGTCCATCAAGCCCATTATCTGGCTCCTTATTCGGCAGGCTGAAGGGCGGGAACGGAGCCGGGCATCGGCTGCTCCTCGCGCTGATATCCGAGGATGGTCATGGTGATGTTCCAGGCCATGATCAGGGCGCCCGAGAGGTACATGGCTCCACCGACGGCGCGCATGACGTAGTAGGGGTGCATGGCTGCAACCGTTTCGGCGAAGGAGTAGACCAGGAAGCCCTGCTCGTCGTACTCACGCCACATCAGGCCCTGCATGATGCCGGACACCCACATGACCGCGGCGTAGACAACGATACCAAGTGTCGCCAGCCAGAAGTGCCAGGTGACCAGCCGCAGCGAGTAGAGCCGTTGCCGGTTCCAGAGCTTCGGCACCATGTAGTAGATCGCGCCGAACGAGATCATGCCGACCCAGCCGAGCGCGCCGGAATGGACGTGACCAATGGTCCAGTCGGTATAGTGGGATAGCGAGTTGATGGCCTTGATCGACATCATCGGCCCTTCAAAGGTCGACATGCCGTAAAAGGCGATCGCCATCACCATCATACGGATGATGGGGTCGGTGCGAAGCTTGTCCCAAGCACCTGACAAGGTCATCAGGCCGTTGATCATGCCGCCCCAGGACGGCATCCACAGCATGATCGAAAACACCATGCCGAGCGTCTGCGCCCAATCGGGCAGGGCGGTGTAGTGCAGGTGATGCGGCCCGGCCCAGATGTAGAGAAAGATGATCGCCCAGAAATGGATGATCGACAGCCGATAGGAATAGACCGGCCGGTTCGCCTGCTTGGGCACGAAGTAATACATCATGCCGAGGAAGCCGGCGGTGAGGAAGAAGCCGACGGCGTTATGGCCATACCACCATTGCGTCAGGGCGTCCTGGACGCCGGAAAAAGCCGAGTAGCTCTTGGAGCCGAGGAACGACGCCGGCATCGACAGGTTGTTGATCACATGCAGCATCGCGATGGTCACGATGAAGGACAGATAGAACCAGTTAGCGACATAGATGTGCGGTTCCTTGCGCTTCAGGATGGTGCCAAGGAACAGAACGAGATAGGCGACCCAGACGATGGTCAGCCAGATGTCGACATACCATTCGGGTTCGGCGTATTCGCGGCTCTCGGTGATGCCGAGCAGGTAGCCGGTCGCCGCCATGACGATGAAGAGCTGGTAGCCCCAGAACACAAACCAGGCGAGATCGCCACCGAAGAGCCGGGCGCGACAGGTTCGCTGTACGACATACAATGATGTGCACAAGAGCGCGTTGCCGCCGAAGGCGAAGACGACGCCTGAGGTATGCAGCGGCCGCAAGCGGCCGAAATTGAACCAGGGCTGGATGTTCAGATCGGGGTAGGCAAGCTGCAGCGCGATGACGACGCCGACCAGCATGCCGACGACACCCCAGAACATCGTGGCGATGGCGCCGTAGCGGATCGGACCATCCATGTAAGCGGATGGGTCGATTGGGGCGACCGCTTCGAAGCTTGTGTTGCGGATCAGGATGCCGACAAACCCGAGCAGCACAAAAAACAGCACCCACATGTGCTGCCGGAAAGGCTCGTCGACACCGAAGCCGGCCGCGACAAGGGCTGCAAATGTGAACAGGCCCAAAGCGAAGATTTGTGTACCAAACTTCATGACATGTCCCCGACGTCGATTCCGATGCGCGGACGCCAATCCGCGTGACACCAATTCAGCAGTCGGCCCATCGCCGCCTTGATCCATGTCAAAGCCACATCCTTTTGGATTGGGCAGCGTTGGTCGCACAAACGATCAGGAGGCTGTCGTTGAACAGGTTGAAGGAGCTGGGATCGTTGCTGAACGAAACAGGCCGTGAAAATACGGCAGCTCGATCTGGCCGGGAGGCGGTTCCGGCGGCGGTGATGAAACGTGCCCATCTGGAAAAGCTGCAGCTCTGCGCCGCGCTGGAAAAAATCGCAGACACGCTGCCCCGAGTCGATCCTTTGGCATGCCTGACTTTGGCGAACGCAATCGTTCGCTTCTGCGCGACAGCCACGAATACGAAGAATCGGTTATCTTCCTGCCTACGAGACCGCCCTGGCCGACAATCGTGATTCAGCCCGGCGATTGCGCGCCGAGCATGTCGAGGACGAATGCTTTGCCGCCGAGGTGACCGAGATTCTGCTGGCGATCGGCCATGGCGAGACCATCGACAATGCCGAAGCGATTGGCTTCATGCTGCGCGGCTTCTTCGAAGGCCTGCGCCGGCATATCGCCTTCGAGCGCGAGCATGTTTTGCCGATGATTGGAATCGTGGATTGATCCTAGGCGCCGGAGCATCGCTGCAGCCGGTCCAGGCTATCGACAACAACATGCCGATTGTTCTCGATCCGGATCACGTTGTCCGATCGCAACCTGGTCAACTGGCGGCTAACCGTCTCGATCGTCAGACCGAGAAAATCGGCGATGTCGGCGCGGGTCAACGGCAGGTCGAAACTTGTCGACTGGGCGGAGGGGTCGAGCACGGGGTCGATGTTCCTGGCAATCATGAGAAGAAAGCTCGCCACTTTTTCCGAAGCACTCTTGCGGCCCAGCGTCACCATCCAGTCGCGGGCGTCATCGAGTTCGTTCAGCGTCTGCCTGAACAGGCGATGCTCCAGTCCCGGCGACTCATTCATCATCCGTTCAATGGCGGCCTTGGGGAATGAGCACAAGGAGACTGCGGTTGCAGCTTCGGCGTTGATGGCGCTTTCTACCTTGAAGGGCCTTCCCAAAAAATCGGGAGCAAATTGAAGCCCGACAATCTGCTGGCGCCCATCCGAAAGGCTCTTTGTGAGCTTGACCACGCCGGAGAGCACGTTCGAGTAACTGTCGACGGTCTCGGCATCGCCAATCAATTCTACGCCCGGTTCAACGGTGTGCTTCGACGAGGTCTTGGCGAGCCCGATCAGTTGGTCCGGATCGAGCGCGCCGCAAACGCCATGGTGGCGCGCTTCGCATGATTGGCAAAGCACGGGAATGCCGGCGCTGTGTACATCCTGACGCACTGTCATCGAGTTCGTCCGCGGAACCAAAGTCCCATGAGGATATAGCATCGACCCAGGAAAAAGCCTTGCGGCAGTTTGTCCGCAACCGACGAGCATTGACCAAGATCAAGGCGGCTGTCGCCCCTCGTGGGAGTATCGCGCGACACAGCCCCGGAGTTGATTGCGAGATGCGGCCAGATTTAGTTGCCAGACTTGGTGAGAACGTACCGCGCTATACCAGCTATCCAACGGCGCCACATTTTCATCCGGGCGTCGATGCTGCCGTTTGTCGTGGCTGGCTGCAGGCGCTTGGCGAGGACGACGAGATCTCGCTCTATTTGCACATCCCATACTGCGACAAGCTTTGCTGGTTCTGTGCGTGCCACACGAAGCAGACACGCCACTACGAACCGGTAACCCACTATCTGCACTCACTGCATGCGGAGATCGCCACCGTCGCCGGCCTTCTCGGAGGCAAGGGCCGTGTGCGTGCCGTGCATTTCGGCGGCGGCTCGCCGACAATGCTCAAACCGCAGGATATGGTGGCGCTGGCGACAGTGCTGCGCAACAGCTTCGGATTTCTTCCCGATGCCAGGATTAGCGTCGAAATCGAACCAAATGATATGGACGAAGCTCGGCTCGACGCACTAGCCGAAATCGGCATGACGAGGGCGAGCCTCGGCGTCCAGGATTTCGATCCCAAGGTCCAGAAGGCCATCAATCGCGAGCAGACCTTCTTGCAAACGAAAGCGGTCGTCGACGGCGTTCGTGAGCGCGGTGTCGCATCCGTCAATCTCGATCTGCTCTACGGCCTGCCCCATCAGACCAGGGAGAGCGTTTCCGCTACGGTCGCGCAAGCGTTGACCCTGGAGCCCGACCGGATCGCCCTTTTTGGCTACGCGCACGTGCCATGGTTCAAGAAGCACCAGACAATGATCGACGAGGCCTGGCTGCCGGATGCGGCAGAGCGGTTTGCCCAGGCGCAACTTGCCGCGTGTCTTATGCTGAACGCGGGATATGAGCCCGTCGGCTTCGACCATTTCGCCAAGCCCAACGATGCCTTGGCCGTAGCGGCCCGAACCGGCTGCTTGCGCCGCAATTTCCAAGGCTACACGGAGGATCGCTGCGAAACATTGATAGGCCTTGGCCCGTCGTCCATCAGCCAGTTTCGCCAAGGCTATGCGCAGAACATGCCGTCGACCGCGGAGTATGGACGCATGGTCTCAGATGGTGGGCTGGCGGCTGTCCGCGGTATCGAGCTTTCCGACGACGACCGCGTTCGCGGCTGGATCATCGAGCGGCTGATGTGCGAGTTCGGCTTCTCGGCGATCGAACTGGTGGAGCGCTTTGGCGAAGTTGGCCAAAGACTTCTCCTGAAAGCAAGTTCCACGGCTCTTCACGATCCTGCGCGGTCGCTTGAACTCAACGGTGACCGTTTCGTCGTGCCGGAGGAAAGCCGGCCCTTTGTCAGGGGCGTCGCGGCGAAGTTCGACAAATATTTCGAAACCGGGAAAGCCAGGCATTCGGTGGCGGTGTGAGCATCGCCGTCAGAAATGCTCGCCGGCCTTGAATGGACCGATGCGGGTGCCCGCCGCGATCAGATAGGCGGTCGACCAGCCGATGAGCAGGAACCCGTTTACGCCCTCGAGCGCCGCTAGGACACGCCACGCATGAGCGGGCACGATGTCGCCGTAGCCGACCGTCGAAAAGGTGATGGTCGAAAAATAGAGTGCAGTCTCGAAGTCGGCGAAGATATCGAGCAACCGGTATAGCCCTGCCCACAGCCACACCTCCGCTGTCATGACGGCGAAGAGCCCCATCACCACACTGATCATCGCGACGATCCGGCTGCGGCGCCCATGCATACGAAACCGGGCGACGAGGTATCCCATCGCATGCGTGACGGCGATCAGACCAAACGTATGGACCAGGACCGTCAGACTTATGACGATGGTACCGATGAGCAGATTGAGGACCATGCGCGGAACCTACCCATCCAGGGGCCTTGGTCCTTGTGCAAGATCAAATCCTTCATGGCATGCTGCAAACCGCGACCGTTGAATGTGCGTGTCATATGCGCGTAGAAAAGCTGAGGATTGCACCCACACGAACGCATTAGTTGCTGTTTCTGATGCCAAAGACCCGTTTCTGCCAATTCGAGCCTCGAAGCGGCCCCGTTCGCTCCCGGCCCGCTATCGGTTATGCCCACTATCGCCGTGTTGGCAAAGGAGTCCCAATTCTTCAAAGGCGTCCCAGCCGTCCGGTCGCCGCGCTTGTATGACCGCTTGCTTGGGCGGCCGACGTTCTTCGGCCCGGTTGAACGTGGACGGCGCTATGTCCTCGTCGACGACGTCACGGTAATGGGCGGGACACTGGCGGAGCTTTCGGACCATATTCGCCGGGGCGGAGGTGAGGTTGTGGGTGCCGCCACCCTTGTTAACGCAAGCCGCTCGGGTGTAAGAGGAGCCCCCAAGCAGCACATTCGATTGGTGGAGGCCCGCTATGGCAACATCATCCGTGAAGAATTCGGCATCAGCCCCAATGCCCTCACCGGCGACGAAGCGTTCGTCATCGCGCGTTACCGAGATGCTGACGCCCGCAGAACTGCAATCACTGCAGCAAAAATCGATCGAGAGCGGCGACTACTTCAAAAGGGCCTTCCAGGGCCTTCGGCCAGCCAACAAAAGCCCAGCTAGGTAGCTTGGCTGGACGTTGTCGACGGCGGGCCGGAACAGAGACGCCTAAGCCCCGTTGAGCAGGACGAGATCCGCGCCATCGTGCGCAAGACGTTCGGCGCCTGGGTGGGCACGATGAATCCGAGCTCCGCCGGCGTTTACTACACGCCGAGCCGTGACGCGATCGTGCTGGCGTTGGATAGCGCCAATCCGAAAGCGGCCTACCATGGGCGTTTCACCGCCTGCAGGCGCTGCTCCTGATGGATAGCGAGAAAGCCGTGCTCAAAGCCGAGCTTGTCTATTGCGCAAGGATCGGGTCCTTCGATTTAAAGCCGAGACGCCAGGCACACATAACATCGCTGCACCGGACGTGCTGATCGACATTCTCCAAGAGGTGCTACGCTGAGCCTGGGTTTGCTCTGGCTGCGATGGGGTCGGCATCCATCACGCGCCTCAAGTTCCCTAGGCTGCAATTTCAGCACGCGCCTGGAAAAACGTTCACCGAAAGAATTTTCACGTCAACAAAAGTCAACATAATTGTAACACCCCATGAAGTGACGCCGTTTGCGCCTTAATTCATTCAAGAGAATTGTTGACGCAATCAACCCGGGTCTACATCTGTCCATTAAGGGCTGGGGTCGTTTGTTAAGCTTCGACGATTGCCAAGCCAATTTGCGGATGTGTGTTTAGCTTTGTTATGAATCAGCCGCGGCTCTCCACCTCTCCCAACGATGCCGCTGCGCTTCGGCTATCCTATCCCTTCCTGCTTGGGACGTGGGGCCTGTGCTCAGTCCACCATGAAACCGACATCTGAGCTTTCCAGGCATAGCTGCGTTACTGCATTTCGTCCCCCTCCTGGTTTTAGCTCCGCATGTCTCCACGTAATCTTGGGTCAACTGGTTCTGTCCTCCATGATCGCCTTTCGCTCCAACGCGGGACAGGGCAGTTCGCCGCTGCGGCCAACTTTTTCGGAATGGTTTAGATAAGATTCTTTATTTGGTTTTGTTGCCTTCCTGTCTCTGTCTCTGTCTCTGTCTCTGTGTCGATACCGTATCAAATGGGCACCGATAGGGTATCGATGAGGTATCGATAGGGTATCGATAGGGTATGATAGGGCATCGGCAAGGATCGACAGGTTAGCTTGGCTGAGAGCATTTCAAATCTCTCTCGAGCCAGTCTTCCCAGCGCCTCGAACGATTCGAGTATCAGCAAGCCGCAGGTGCATTTGGACTACGTCCGGGTTCTTCTCTGGTTTTGCTGGGCAAAGCCGCTCAAGCTCAGATAGTGCCGCCCCACGAACTCGCTTGCTAACAATCATGTTAATTTGGCTTACCAAGCCAACCCGATGTTTTTCATTCATCGGCGGGTTATCTTTGAACCAGTCGATGATGAAATACTCTTCAGTTTTTGGATCGTAGATGACAAAACGATTTTTAATAAGGACATCACGAGCCAATGACAGCTCGTTTTCATCTAGACGGCTCTCCGCAATGGCATGAGGGTCGGGGAGTTGACAGCAGCCCCCGCTAGTTTGGTGCGGAGACGTAAGCAGGTAAAGGTAGAAATAGTGGGTCTCCCGAGCGAGGTCCCTCGTGCGACGCGCCAACCATACCTGAGGGACTAATTTTGAGAATTTTCTCATCAGATTAGCCCTTCTTCTTGCTGGAAATCAGATTTTTGGGAACTGACGCTGCCGGTTTCTGGCGGTTAATTGCGCGGAGTTGCTGGGCATGCGTTTGGGCTCCTGCGCTTGCACGGATGGCATCGCGTTGCGCCGCCTTTGCGTTGAGCCATGCCTCGAATTCACTTTCGATCCATCCGATGGCGCGCTCGCCAATCTGGACAGGGGCTGGAAAGTCCCCCGTCGATACCATCTCGTAGATGGAGCTGCGCCCCAGTCCCGATCGGAATACCAGTTCCTTGAGTCTCACTATGCGTACGGCCATTCCAACTCTCCGGCGTTTAATGCGAACAGCCGGACGTTAGCGGACGGTCTCTGTAGAAATGGTAGCAGGTTAACAGTTAATTAATTATCCATACTAAAACATAAGCAGTTGTTTTTGCACGATATTATAGCTTTTAAGCAGCGAGCCCTTTCCTTCGCGATGCAGACGATTGAGAATTCGGTCGGCGGTTCTTGCCCTGACTAGCTCGGAAATTAGCTGATTCGAATGAGTGATTCGGCGGATGATCTGGACTTGCCAAACGCAGTTCTGCCGAAGTTAACGGTTTACAAGCTAACGCGGCGCGGGGGCTTTCGATTCGACTGGCCTTTTGAGGCGCGCTGAACGCCTGTGTGCAGTTACAACTGCGCCGGCTGCCTGGGCGCAAATTTTCGCAGTCACTCTCGCTTGTGTTCCAGCGTCGGGCCGGCGCCGTCTTAGGGTTCGCCGGATGGGCGCTCGAAAGCTCAAACCTGCGTTGCACTCAACTTTGTCGACGGCGGCCAGGTCGGACGCCAAGGCCGCGCCCTCAACTGCACCAGCCGACGCGGCGATCGGCGGCGGTGGCGCCGGTCTCGGCGTCTCAGGCACGCTGCAAGGTCTTCAAGAGCAGCTTTCCCCCCTGTCCTACGCCAGCGAGTGGATCACCAAGATTGTCGTCATCCTGGCCTTGGTCAGCGCGCTGCTGATCTTCGGCGGCGCTGCCTATCGCTGGTACACCAATCGCAAGGCAAGGCACCTTGCTGAAGCGCTCGGGACAGTGCCGGCAGAGCGCGCCCATGAAACCTTTGGTCGCCTTCCTGCTGGGCGCTGCGGCCGGCGCTGCAGGGCTTGGCGCGGTCGAAGGCATCATCTTCTTTTGGTGGCTCGGCCAATGAGCTTGCTCATCACCTTTTTTGTCGACCGGCTTGGCGTCTCGCGCCTGGTCGGCGGCGCCATCGGCTGGGCGGCTATCGCCTTGGTCGCCTCGGGCGCGGCGCTCGGGGTCTACGAATTCGTGAAGCACAAAGGCGCCGACGAGGTCCGCGCCAAGATCGAGAAGGACAATCAGGATGCGATCCGCAAAGGCATTGATGCCAGCCGGAATTTTGATGACTGCAATTCTGCTGGGGGTTGTGGGACTTCCGGCGTGAACGATGTTCCAGCCCTCCGGGCGGCGGTCGGTAGCAGCCTCGCCGGGGCCAAAGGCAAGACCGTCGAGGATCAGAACAAGATTGACCGCACGATGGCGCCGGGGTGCGCCGTCAGGCTCTACACGGCTGCGGAGTGCGACCGCCACACAAAGGCCAGCGCCGCGCGCCGGGCCGAACTGAACTAGCGGGCGAACATGGCAACTTCGGCGAACAAGAGCTTGGAAATGATGATCGGCGGGCTCTTGGAAGCCACGCAGAACATGCAGCGACATCACGGAGATCCGACGCGATATCAAGGACAGCGATTCCCGTGCTGCCTTAAGCTATGAGCAATCCGAACAGCGCGCGGCCGCGAGCCGATCAAAGATGTATGCCAAGACTGACGAACTGGTCGACCGCGTTGCAGCGACAGAAACCGCGGTCAGCAAGCTAAACGACGACATGACGGACGTGAAGGCCGTAACTGCCGAGGTGACGAGGTGGAAGCTGATGGGCCTTGGCGCGCTAGGCGTGACCGGTATGGCGGCGGCGGCGCTGGCCTCCCTCGTTACGGCCTATTGGCACGACATCTGGCGCATGCTGCGGGGCGGGTAGGAACTGAAATCTGTAGACGGTGGCAAACGGGCTATTTCGGTTTCGGACGTTCCGACCATATGCTCGCAAAATTACACGTCGCTTCAGCAAAGGCTGAGGTAGCCGGGCACATTGCGGACACGATGCGCGCCAAGCTATCGCGTCGGTCGTTCAACGGGAGTTGAAATACCGGTTCATGGTGGGCTATTCGATTCCTCAGCGTCAGAAGCTCATTGCAGATCGCCCAGGCGGTTGCCTGATCTAGTTTGGTTTCGTGCGCAAACACCTTAACGAGATTGTAACGCCATGAATGATGGTTGTAGTTTCCCGAGAGCTGCGAAACCCAGAATCCAGCTGTTAAGTCTGCCACGATTGCAGAGGTGCTAACAGGGCGGACGCCCTTGTCTCTTTCCTGCCGCTGAATAGTTTCAGTGAGGCGGCGGCGGTCGTCTCCTTTAAGATTACGGACAATCTTCTGCTGATCGTATGGCCAGCCCTCTTTGTATTTCCAAATAAAGAAGTCGTTCATCTTGTTTCTAAGGCAAATCTCCCACGCTTGGAGGTATATATATAACGATTGGGAGATTTTGGCATTCCATTGATATAGCTGAATTGCGCTCTTCTCATCGCTTGCGGAGGCACTTAGATATGTACCAAAACGCGACGCGCTTAAGGATTTCTTAAACAGTGTGGCGAAATCGGGGTTTTTTTCAAACGTCTCTTGCATATCTGAAGCGTCCGCTCTAAGTCTGCGTGGTGAGCCTCAGGAAACGGTCACTGCGCTTGACGCACACCCCCAGAGGACGGGAATAAGGGAAAGCGGGTTGCGGAGGCAGCCCGCTTTTTCCCTTTCTTACGCGGTCGCACTCAATTTATCAAAAAAATCGAATTGATCCGCTCCGCCCTTCTTTGGAATGGCTTCAGGGAATGCCCGATAGAAGGCTTTTTCAAACTCAGCTTTGTCTCTGGACGAATTGCCGATACCGATAGTTTGCCATAGGTGCTGGCGCAGCGCAGGGAGTCCTACCTCTTCGCCGAGGAATTGATGGAGCTTATATTTCCTTGTGCCCCCTGCGTAGACTACCGGATTCGCATCGTCCAACAAATCCAAGATGGCTCCCTTACTATTAGCCAACGGGTGATAGATATACTTCCGGGTAAACCAGCCGAAAAACTGCGGATGCTTAAAGGATTTAGGATCCTTTCGCTTAAGCCCGTATATCTTGTAAATCATATCTGCGAACTGATGAGGAAACTCCAGCTCCCATTGGCGAAACTCCTTTGAAACGAATTCCTTCCAAAGCCGGAGATATTCATCTTTCTTTAAATCTTCGATGTAGCCGGTCGCGGCATCAACTAGGGCAACGATACCCAGCTTTGCCGCAGATCTCACGATGATCTCTGCCTGGATTGCCAGGAACTTCTGGGAAGGAGCGAGCAGCTTATCGTTGCGTGCTTGAATCAACGCATCACATATCTCGATCAGCGTCGTAGCTTCATAGCCATCTGCGGTCCCGCTGGGGCTATCACCCGAATCGGTATCCAAGTATCTGAAAACAATGGGATTTTCGATCTTTTTCCATAGATCATCGTTGATTGCGGATCGTACCCCTTTTCGGGTCACCGTCCGAAGAAATGCGTTGCCGCCTTCTGACTTGAGATTCAATGCTTTGGCGATGGCAACCTTGGCGATCAGACGTCGGCCATCGTGCAGGCGATACACCTCGATCTCGACATCACCAATCGGGAGCAGCCCCCGGTGGCTGGCGCGGGGAAGGTTGGTGGGATCGTTTAGCTTCGCCCATCGCTTCTGTGCTGCGTGAATAGCAATTTCACGCCTCTTTTCGGATGACAATTGGCGCGCGCGGGCTTTGCCGCCTTTGCTCTGTGGAGAATCCGGCAGCATCGAATCGCCTCATGCTTGCTTCATGAGTCGCTTTGTATGCTTGCAATTTTAAACTTGCAAGCATTACTCCTAGGGCTGAGGCATCATGCTTGCTCGCTGCGCCTAGCAACCAACCCCGCCGCCGCAAGTTGACCTATGCTGGTTGATCCCAGCTACTACAGACCCTGCCCGCTGGCCTCACGGCTGGCGGGCTTTTTCCTTTGGAACCATCGAGCGTCGGCGAAGCAGTTGACACGGGATGCCAACGCAAGCAGTTTCCTGTCGTGGGAAAGCGAGGAGCACCGCGAATGAAGAAGACCTACGAAAAACCTGTACTGACAAAAAAGGACCGGCTTTCTGCTGTTACGGCAGGTTCTGCCGCATCATTCACACCGCCGCCGCCGCCATCTCCGGAATAAATTCGAGCTCTTAAAAGAAAAGCCCGCTTCCGAAAGGTGGCGGGCTTTTTTTATGCGTTAGCGGAACCTGATATGTCGAGGAAGGTTGGAAATGCGGCAGCGTCCCCCGCTGCCGGTCGAGGCCCCCAAGCCTGGGCCGGGTCCGCCTCTGCCCGCAAGTAGGGGCGGGCCTACTGACAACTTCCGGGTCTTCGCGATGGCGCTAGAGGTGGGTTCACTGACAGTGGAACAAAATCGCGCTGTCGAACTTCGGTCGTCGCACTGCTCCCGGTGCTTTCCCCCATGAGAACTGCCCGCTGGCTCCGGCCGGCGGGCTTTTTTGGGTCATGTGCTGGGCGATTCTCGGGGCCCATTCGTTGGAACCGCCGCTTCAATGCGAAGTTAAGTGCCCAAGGGACATTCAAACATGGAGTTGATCATGAAACAGCTACTCTTCGCGTCCGCCATTGTGGCACTGTCAACTGGGTTCGCCTTTGCCCAATCGAGCAACACCACCGACACTGGCGGGTCATCCACGACGACAACCAAGACCATGCCGAGCACCACGACCGACCAGGGCACGGATTCGACCACCACGAGCGGAACGAACCCAAACTCCGCCAAGGACTGCGCTCCGGGTCAGCAGACTGGCAGCGCCAAGCAGGCCGCGCCAGGTCAACAGGATACCGATGCTAACTCGGCTGCTCCTGGCCAGATGAAAAAGACCACAGAAGGCTGCTGAGCGCTTTCTTTGGAACTTCGGGCTCTGTCCCAGGTTGATACATCGCGGTCGATTCCTAGGATGTAGCCGCACAATATAAGCCCGTCGTGCAAGGCCAGCACGGCGGGTCTTCCAGTAGGACCAAAGGCTTGGACGTGAGATCCAAAGGTCCGGTCTATGCTAATTGGTTCACGGCTTGTCTGGCGGCCGTTCTATCACATTAGCAATTCAAGATATATGTTTGACATCCCGCAATGTTGTACCGTTATGAACCATTGAGCTTGGCACTTACTTTGCATCGCAATTATTAGCAGAGGAAAACCAACACCCCGGCAAGTCCCGCTATCCCTAGGGACGGCCCGCCGCTGCCGTGAATGGGGCGGCGGGGCTTTTTCTTTTCTGGAACCGAAACTCCATTCCGCAAGTTCGGATCTCAGGGAGATTCGTTACGATGAAAAAGGACGGCGACGGACGAGAGAAGGGCAGCGAGCAACTATTGGCTCGGCGGTTGTCTGAAGAAGTCGGCATTTCAGAGCCGGATGCGCTCGGTCTGATCAAGCTTATCGGCACCGATTGGAATTCGCTGTTGCGCGAAGCTCGGTTTTTGAAGGAACGGCATTAGGGGAAAAGCCCGCCGCTTATTGAGGCGCCGGCGGCGGACCCGGCTTAAGCGGCTACATCGCTTTGGAATCGACCGCTCACAGGGTCAATGTGCCACTTGGGGGACAGTTCCATAATTTAGGAGGTGGGCCAGAGCGCCCCATGCGACCTCCGTTTTCAAGCGCGGCATAGGCCATCAGGCGTAGTTGTAGCAACGCCAGTGTACCGGTAGCATATGGAGCCTGGACGTTAGGCCCACCCTCATGCCCAGCTATGGTCGGCACGGTCACTCAACCCCGTTTTTGGTCTGCCTGATCGTGCCGACTACTGCCCATGGCCCCAGAGGCTGAAGCCAACCCGCCGCTGCTCCGGCCGGCGGCTTTTTCTTTGGCTCAGATTAGTTCAGCCGCGGCGCTCGGTCGGCGACAAACGGCGCCAATGTTTCAGCAATTCGCTGAAGGAACTCTTCAAGATCGAAGACCACACCGTCGGGCTCTATGATGATATCTTCGCGGTCTTGCCGTCCCGGATGCTCAATCGTGACAGTGAAGATATAACCGGGCATTGCCGTTTCTAGCGCCGCTTCCATGCGACTTCTGTAGGTAATGCTCTCGTACCGCGCTTCCCTCGGCGGCACTATCAAGAATTGCCTAGCGGCGATTTCCGCCTCCATATGCTCCAACCATTTCATGATCTTCGCCTCCCGCGAAAACGGGCGATCGGCAACACGGGTAAGGGGGCGGGGGTCGCCGATCGCCCAGTCTATGTCGGAGGTGGCCCGACAAAAACGACGCTACGCCTGCCCCTCGCGCTCGCAATGGCCATCATTCGGGTTGGTGAAGATGCCGTTACTATCCACAGCTAAGCTTTAATGCTGGGCGCGGGCGGAATCCTCGTCGAACTCAACGTCAGCTTGTCGACGGTCTTGACAATGGCGGTGGCCAACGCGGCCGCCTCATGCATGAGCTCCGGCCCATAAAGACCGTTCACCGCTTCCTCGCTCGGAAGAACGCCAGGCGGACAATGATCCTCGATCGTTCGCCGGATCAGGGTTAGCGCCGCTCTGCACTCTTCTGTGTCTATCGTCGGCATGCACCGAAACATGCAGGATGGCTAAAATGTTCCGGAACCATTTTAGCGCGTGCTAAATTAAATCGCATTTCTTGCGAGTCAGTTCATGCGTTTGAAGTTCATTCCGCCGATGGAGCCGGAGCTTGTCGACACCCCGCCCGAGGGGGACAACTGGATTCACGAAATCAAGTTCGACGGGTACCGAACGCAGATCATCAAGGACGTAGACGGCATTCGCCTGCTGACCAGGAGAGGATACGAGTGGACTGCACGGTACGAGGTTCTTGCCGACCAAGCTGCGGCGATCGAGGCTGACGACTTCATCATCGAAGGTGAAGCCATCATAGTCGATGCGGCCGGACGTTCCGACTTTCATGCGTTGCAATCGGCCGTCAGCAGCCGCGAGCCGTCGCAGGATTATTATCTAATCGCCTTCGACCTCCTGCACATGAATGGCCACGACCTCCGCAACATGCCGCTGGAGGACCGGCGCGAGATCCTACAGGGAATGATCGAGGCCGGCGGCCGCATTCAATTCAGCGAAGCCATGCCAGGCACGGGTGACGCTGTTTACTACCTCGCCGACCAGACTGGGCAGGAAGGTATCGTCTCGAAACGCAAGGACAGTCTCTACCGCAGCGGTCCAACGAGGAACTGGCGCAAGATCAAGTGCTACGATGAAAAGGAGATGGAGATCATCGGCGTCCAGCGCGATCCGGGGCAGGCGGCAAGAGTGCTGATGGCCGACAGGGGGCGCTATGTCGGCACCGCCAACGTCAGTTTCAAGTTCGACAAACGCAAGCACCTGTGGGACCGCGTGCAGGGCAAGGTGGGCGGCCCGGTGCCGAAGGGCTTGAAGAGGGACAAGGCGGAATGGCTGAAGCCGGGCCTTGTCGGGCGTGTGAAGTTCCTGAAAGGTGAGGAGCAGCTTCGTCATGCCAAGCTGCTGGATTACCGAGAGGAGAAATAATGGCGGTCCCCAAAAAAGATCAGGAGCGCGGCGGCTATGCCTGGATGTATGGTGCCCAGGCACTAAAGGACGGCAAGGAGCGCATAGTGCCACCTTATTGGGAGGAAAACGCTGAAGCCTGGCTTCAAGGGTATGACGGTGTGCCTCTGGCGGGGATAAGCAAGAACAAAGCTGTTAGCGACGGGATGGAAACCGAGGTCGATGAGGCCGCCGTCGAGCGCCCCGAATGAGCGTTCGTGGCCTGACGTTTCTCGACAATTGGCTGGCCGAGCAACTGCCCATTCTGGCGCGCGGCGATCCGATCGCTGCGAGCGACTTGGCAGACCAATTGATGACTGCGGCAGAGAAGGCCGGTATCGGCGCCGAGGAAATCAGTAGCGAGGTCGAGAGCGTGTTCGAAGTGATCTTCGAGGCGATGCGTCGCGGCAAGAGTAGCCCAACGGCTTGAGCGGTTCTTGGCTTGTTCACATTCCGGTCTTCCCTTGCGTAAGGCGTTTCGGACCCGGATCCCGCTTTACACGCCGTAAGAGAAATAGGATTATTGTCCTCGGGTGGGGCGACTCTCAAAAGGTGTCGCAATGGCTAGGTCAAAACCCTCAAAGCAGTTATCGCAGGCTGAAATCGAGCGCTTTCTGGTAGCAGCAGAAGCGCTGCACCTAAGCATTATCAAGCCGTTCATATCGCCGCATTGCGACCACTACCGGCAGACGCGCGTCCTGCATGAGGTGCTGTTAAAGGCGGTGCGGGAAGTCACGGGTAAGGAAGTCGAGTTCATCCGGTGGAACACTACTGGGCCGGTTAGACCGCCTACGGCTGGGTAGGGGCTTAAGTCTCAATTGAGCAATCGCTAGTATGTCTATAACTTAGGCAGCGCGGGGGATGATCCCTAAGAGCTATCCCGCAATGGCCGGTGCGGCCCACGCTTCCAACCCAAGCATCCCCGCACCGGCCATTCTTTTGGGTCTACGGCTGGGTAGTGCCATCTGGACTCACATCGGCAAGAGTCGCATTCTCCCGGTGGGAGAGGGGCGTGGGCAACCGTCGGGACTATCGGGATAATCGGTACAATCGCGCACGGTATCGCCGCAGGCGACATCGCTCGGATGACACGCCGTTATGGGCAAAAATCCTTGCTGGCGGAACAATTCTAGCTGGCTTGCTTGCCTTTGAATTTGGACCCACCGCTGTAGGTTGCGGCATTAAGGGGAACGTCAGCTACAACACAGGGGAGCGCATCTATCACGTTCCAGGACAGCAATATTATTCGGAGACGCGCATCAATCTCCTGAAGGGCGAGCGCTGGTTTTGTTCGGAGGATGCCGCACGGAAAGCTGGATGGCGCAAGTCTAGGATCTAGCCATTCCCTACATTGCGCGATTGCCAGTATGCCCATAGACCAAGCAGTGCGGGGGAACGCTCCCGCAGTGGCCGGTGTGGTCCGTTGCCCCCACGGTGGAGCCCCACTGCACCGGCTTCTGTCATCTGGCACCGGAACCGGCCAGGTCAGCCTTACTGCAGGCGTTGTGGCCGCGAATGCCACTCAAATTGCCGGCGCGGCGGTGAACACTGCAACAGCCCAGCTCGGCGTCAATGTCATCAGTGCGGCCGGAACGGCCTGGAATTCGGGATCTATCCTCGCGAAGGCCAGGCGGAAAGCAAACGGCGAAGTCGAGCCGGAGACGCCGGAGCAAGAGCCGAGATCGCCTTTTGATGAGCCGGTGCTTGCACCAAAAGACTATGCCGCCCTCGTCGCCGCTTTGGTCGCGAGTTCGATGCCTCGGGCAGTCGTCGAGGACGACGACGAAGACGAGATGTTGGCTATCCTGCTGTTGGCGGCATGAGGCCTCTGAGACCTACTTATCGTCAGGGGCTCTCGCCTGCTGGCAAATCTCATTAAGTTGCTTACGGAGCATCAGGCCCTGCAACTGGTCGAGGTCATAGCGTTCTGCGCGCAGTTTCGCCCTTATCTGCGCAAAGTCTGCGCAAACCCCTGATCTGGCCAGCTCGAAAGCACGCTCAAGCGTCGTCTTGTAGGGTTCCATGGCGCCGCTCCGCTCACAATTGCAGCCGGTTCAACGAACGACCGTTCCCCTCGTTCCACTCCGAACAAAGTGAGATCCTTATGCTGGGCTATTCGTGGTTTGATGCCGGAGACGGCCGGAAAGTCTTCCGCAAGGTCGAGACTGCCAAGCCGAAGCGTTCGGCGCTACCGGCACCGATGATCAATTCGGACACCATGTCCGAAGTCCAGTCGATGCACGACGGGAAATTCTACACCTCGAAATCGGCACTGCGCGCCACGTACAAGGCCGCAGGGCTCAAGGAGGTGGGAAACGATCCGGCGCGCCTCCGGCCTCGCCAACGGCCCAGGCGCGTCTGCTCGGTACCACCGTCGACGGCACCCCAGCCCTTAGGCTGATTTCGCTGTCTTGGGGCGTAGACCCTGGAAGGCTTTTTGCGCAGAGTCTCCCGTCTCTCTCGACTGTTGCCGAAGCAAGTCGAGCTCAGAGGCCGTCAGCATCGCGGAAGTCGAGGATGTACTCAGCGGGTGAGGCCGAAGGCTGGAGGTTGAGTTCCCTGACGACATCGCCATACCTCCTTTCGGCCTCTCGGATTTGGTCTCGGCTCACGGCCGTCTTATCGGAGCGCGCGCATTTACAAGCGTGACAGTACCCCGGAGAGCGCATACGAGCCGACGTTCGAGCATCTGGAGCGCGCCGTCGAGCTCAAGCGCGCCACGATCATAACCGGGGCAGGCGCAGGCGGTCCTCACCGCAATGATGTGGCGCAAGGTCAAATATGCGACGGCGGTTTGAACGCGATCTTCTCCAGCCAGAACTGCTTATGCTCGAGCGTCGGGCCAGATCCGTATTTCGGCCGGTGCCATTTGTGACCCATCAACATGGCCACGACCTTTTCGGGTGCCTCCACGGCCGTGAGCCGATCCTCATATGTGTGCCGCAGGCTATAGAGAGAGTGGTTATCGGTCGGCAGGAGGTTCGCGTTGTCGAGAAACTTGTTGACCAGGGCAGAGAGCGAGTCGGCCTTGTCGAGATAGCGCGGAAACCCTTTGGGGTGGAGCGTCATTACGGCGAGCGCGCAACCCACGAGCGGAATGTCGCGCAGGGAGTGGTCTGTCTTTAACACGCGTCCATCGGGCCTCACCTGCACATGTGGCACCGCGTGATCTAGCAAGATGCGGTGCGGCAGAAGGTTCGCCGCCTCTGACAAACGCATGCCGGTGTCCGCTATCAGCAGTACAAGGTGACGGGCCTCCTCGTTGAGTTCCGCCAGCGCGCCGTCGGCAAGGATCTTGTCTTGGACGAAAGCCGCTTCGAAAGCCGCTCGTTGGACCGCGACCTGTCCCGACAGCCGCAATTTCTTAAACACCGGCGGCAAATTCAGCTGATGCGCCATGTCGACGGCGGTCAGCATCTTCGACACGTGTCCGAAGTCCTTGTTTGCGGTGCCGATGTCGAGACTTTCCACACGCAGTCGTTTCTGCCACCACTCGCGAAATTGGATCGCGTGGCTCCGGGTGAGGGCGGCTATGTTCATGTCGCCCACAACATCGATAAGGCTGCCAACGGCGCGCTTTTTCGGATTTCGCCACTTTCGGAGCTGGTTCGGCGACATGGCATTGAGACTTTGGGCCTCGATCTTCTCAAATTCTGCAACCAGCCCAGTGAGGCGAATCGCCGGCCGCTGCTCACCTCCTAGGACGGCCGCCACCTCCCGCTCGTCCTCAACGACGTTCCTGTCGAGGAGCAGCCTGATTCGCTCTACAATATCATCGCGCGCGCCTTCAGCGAGCTCGGCATTCGTCTGGTAGACCAGCCCTAGAGCTTTCGCCCGCTGCTGGGCCGCCTCGAAGCGCAAGCGAGCTTCGCGAGATTGACCGTCGCGAAGCCCTCCCCAATACGCCTCGAGCTCGACGTGGAGGCGCTGCACCACTTCCTTGGCGCGAATGCCACGGGGATCGTTTACAATCGGAATGTCGGTGCTGATGCGGACCAGGACGCGGCGATCGAGCTCGGCGAATTCCTTCGGAACACGGCGAACGAGGTACCAGGTGCCGTCGCGCTTATGCGGCTTTGGCGGACCTTTCCGCGCCATTCTATCCCCCGACGTTACACAGATTGTTACACAGAATAAGGCGCATGTTGCGCAAGCAAGGTCAATAGGAGGCTCAAAATAGCTGAAATGGTGGGTTGGAGGGACGCCAGTTGGCGGAGGAAGTGGGATTCGAACCCACGGTGAGCTTGCACCCACGCCGGTTTTCAAGACCGGTGCCTTAAACCGCTCGGCCATTCCTCCATCGTGGTTTTTCAACCACTTGGGTAGCGCGAGGCCAGCTCGTTTGGCCTGTTGGCACCGGATTGGCACCGAAGGCGCTCCCGGCTGGTTCACGCCTCATTCCTGTAAAGCGGCATTGATGGCTGCGTCAACCACCGCTGCGTCGGTTCCTGCTTTCCTGGGCAGACTCTGAGCTTGTCGGGATCGAGCACCGGGACTATCGCGGTCCAATGGTGCATGAAGAAGCCCGCCGCGGGCGTTGCCCGAGATGTGAGGCGCTGCAGCGCTTCCATGCAGGGGCCCAAGGCAAGGCGCGGTCCGGCTATCGACCGGAACCATCATAGCAACTGGGCGGACGGTTAATCCCACAGGGCCAACCCGTTGGGACGGCTGCGGTATTTCCCCAAAAAATTTAGTTCGCCAAGGGAACAGCTGCTTGTGAAGAAGGCCGAAGCTGCAATTTGGCTCCGGCCTGAGCGGTCCTCAGTCTTTGCAGCTTTCATCGGCCTTTGCCGCCGCGGCCTTGTCACCATGCTGCTGCGCCTCAATGTCCTGCTGCGAGGTTGCGAGATTCTTGTCGCCGCCGCCTTCAGCGCCCGCCAATGGCATTGTGGCGCCATCCTTGGCGGTTGGCTTGCCCGCGCTGTCCGTGGCTTTCGGGGCCTCTAAGGGCGCGTGAGTTCCATCTTTCGAAATGCCGGCGGTCTGCTCGGCATCCGTCCCGGCATTGGAAGCCGACTTGTCCGGGCATGCGGCGATCGCAGACCCGGCAGAAAGTGACATTGCGATCGCGATTGTCAATGAAGCCATTTTCATCATGCTCATCCTTCTGTTCGAGTGCCCTGCGGATGAAACTAGCGGCGCATTTCTTTGTTCCGGACTATCGGTCCGCTGCCCGACAAAGCCTGTCAACGGGCAGGTATGGCCGGCAGGAGCGAAGCCAGGCTCTCTGTGGCAGAGGGCATCACATCTCTCGCGTGGAAGCGCGAAAATCGTTACTTTTCAGAGGGCTCTTGCGGTGGAGACGCCACAATCTTGCCCGGTTGCGGCCACAATCGGTTAATACCGTGATAAGCAATTCCTGCGCACAAAGGATCGGGGTTCGAAGGCGTCGCTGGTATTGGTCGGGTGAGTGTTTCGGCTTCTTCGACGGTTGGATACGACGTCTAGGCAAGACTGAAGGGGACATCAGGAAAATGCAGGCTGTGACGCAACCGCGTCTTCGTCGCGCTGCTACAGTCGCGTTGTTCGCCATGTCGGCCGCCTTGCTGGCGGCTTGTGCGTCGCAGCCCGAGCCGAAAGCGATGGTCTACAAGAAGACCCGCTCCAAGGAATATTTCGCCGAATCCGAATATGGCGTGAAGGCAAGCCCGCGTGTGATCTCCCAGAATGGGCGCATCCAACGTGGCGGCGGCAGGGATCAGCTCGGCAAACCCTATCAGGTCCGCGGCAAGTGGTATTACCCGAAGGAAGACAAGCGCTACGCCAAGGTCGGCCTGGCCTCCTGGTATGGCGATGCCTTCCATGGCCGGCTTACCGCCAATGGCGAAGTCTACGACATGACCCACCTGACCGCAGCGCACCCGACCATGCCGCTGCCAAGCTATGCCCGTGTCACCAATCTCAAGACCGGCAGTTCGGTCATCGTTCGCGTCAACGATCGCGGCCCATATCACGAAGGCCGCATCATCGATGTGTCGGAGCGCGCTGCCCAGATGCTTGACTATGCCAACACCGGCACCGCTCAGGTGAAGGTCGAATATGTCGGCCGCGCGCCGCTTGACGGCGATGACGACCAATATCTGATGGCTTCCTACCATCCCGGCAACAGGGTGCCCGACCCGTCGGACGGACTGCCGACCGGCGTCATGGTCGCCATGAACGGGCCGTCGCCAAGCCTGCCTGCGGGCAGCGCGGCCGTGCCGTTTCCGGGCCAGTTGACCGATTCCGGTTCTGTCCAGCCGGTCATGTCGGCGCAGTCGTCGGCCTATGGCGATCTGGCGCTTCCCGATTTCGGCCCCATCGTGCCGGAACGCCCGCAGATCAATCTGCCGCCGCAATCGCCGTTTGCCGTGGCATCGCTGTCCTACGCCGACGAGCGGGTCGAACGCGCCTCAAATGCCTTCGCCGCGCTGGGTGGCGACGGCATGTCGCCGGCCGACGTGCTTCAATCGTGGAAGCGGCAGCCGCCACCGGGGCCGTCCGCCGACTACGTCGCTGCCGGTTCGTTCGAGGACGCCGGAGAAGCCAAGCGTATTGCCGCTCAGCTTGCCGCCTTCGGCAAGATCGAGATCCAGCGTTCGGAACTCGACGGCGAGGATTGGTATTCGGTCAATCTCTATCCCGATGGCCACCGCAATCTGGACGAGATGTTGCAGGCTGCCTGGTCGCATGGCGCTCCCGATGCGCTGGCTGTGCGCAACTGAGCATAAGCGAGGCTGGATTTCCGCTACGCGGTTGATCCGCCGTGCAAAAAGCCCGATACTTTTTGCGGGCTTGCCGGCGGTGCCGGCCAACGGGTCGAACATCATGCAATTTCGCTTGCTCCCGCTCGCCGGGCTTCTGGTTTTTGGCCTGCTGCTGTTTTTCCAGGCTCCGGCCGGTGCACAGCTGTTCGAGACCAAGGCCGCACAGGCCTTCATGATCGACGCCGAGACCGGGACGGTGCTGTTTTCCAAGGATGCCGACAAGCCGATACCGCCGGCCTCGATGGCCAAGCTGATGACCATGGAAGTGGTTTTCAACGCCATCAAGTCCGGTCGCCTGAAGCTCGACGATACGTTCGTTGTCAGCGAAAACGCCTGGCGCAAGGGTGGCGCGCCTTCGGGAACATCGACGATGTTCGCCAAGCTCAAGTCGTCGATCCGGCTCGAAGACCTGATTCAGGGCGTGACCGTGCAGGCGGCCAATGACGGCTGCATCATCATCGCCGAAGGCATGTCGGGATCCGAGGACAATTTTGCCGCGCAGATGACCGAACGGGCCCGCCAGATCGGCCTCAAGACGTCGACTTTCGTCAATTCGACCGGCCTGCCGGCGGATGGCCAACAGACGACCGTGCGCGAGCTGGCGCAGCTCGCCCTGCACCTGTGGCGCGATTATCCGGATTTCTACCGCTATTACGGCCAGAAGGATTTTACCTGGAACAAGATTTCGCAGAGGAACCGCAATCCGCTGCTGGCGATGGACATCGGCGCCGACGGCCTGGCGGTCGGTGCGAGCGAGGCAGCCGGCTTCGGCATCGTCGGTACGGTCAGTCACAACGGCACACGGGTGATCGCGGCGATGAGCGGGCTGGCCTCGGACAAGGAGCGTGCCGAAGAGGCGCGAAAGCTGCTCGACTGGGGTGTCCGCTCGTTCGAGAAGACCGAAATCTTCGCCAGGGACGAGGTGGTTGGAGAAGCCCAGGTTTTTGGCGGCGCCAAGCCCGGGGTGATGCTGAAGGCCAAGGGTCCGATCGACATCTTCCTGCCGATCACCAATCGCGACAAGCTGACGGCCAGGATCATCTATGACGGCCCGATTGCAGCACCGGTGGAGGAGGGGCAGCCGGTGGGCGCGCTGCGCGTCTGGATCGGCGATACGCTGAGCCAGGAGACGCCGCTTTTCGCCGCCGAATCGATCGGCGTCGGCACGCTGCCGCAGCGCGCCCTCGATGCAGTCAAGGAACTGGCGGTCGGCTGGCTGCGCTAAGGCACGTCGCTCAAATCTGGCCATGGTTTTGGCGAACGACGTGCATGAAAGCAAAAAATGACGGCATGGACGTTTGGCCGAACGCGGACTATCTAGAGCGCTACAATCCCATTCAGCCATGGACAAGAAGGCCTCTCGGTTGGCACGCGGTTTTTTCATCACCTTCGAAGGCGGCGAGGGGGCAGGCAAGTCGACGCAGATCGAGCGGCTGGCCAGGAAGATGCGCGCCAAGAAATACGATGTGCTGCTTACCCGCGAACCTGGCGGCTCGCCGGGCGCCGAAGCCGTCAGGCATGTGCTGCTTTCGGGCGCGGCCGAACCGTTCGGACCGAAGATGGAAGCGCTGCTTTTCGCCGCCGCGCGGTCCGATCATGTCGAGCAGCTCATCCGGCCGGCGGTCGAGCGTGGCTCCATCGTGCTTTGCGACCGCTTCCTCGATTCCTCGCGCGTCTACCAGGGCGTCACCGGCGGCATCGATCCGGCGTTCATGGATGCGCTGGAGCAGGTCGCCATCAACGGCATGATGCCGGACATGACGCTGATCTTCGACATCGATCCGGCGGAAGGCCTGAGGCGCGCAACGCTGCGGCGCGGCACCGAGGCAGTCGCCGACCGCTTCGAAAAGGAGACGCTGGCGATCCATCAGGCCCGCCGCGAGGCGTTTCTGGCGATCGCCAAGGCCGAGCCGGAGCGCTGCATCGTCGTCGACGCAGCCGCCGAGCCCGACGCGGTCGAGAACGTCGTCACCGCGGCGGTGTTCGCGGCACTGGCGGCGAGAACGCCGGCACGCGACAGGCAGGCAACGCCGGCATGATCTTCGAGCGCATTGCACCCGAGCAGCACGACACGCTCGACGGCGTGCCGGAGCCCTCCGAAACGCCCCTTCTGGTTGGGCACGGCCAGGCTGCGGGCGTGCTCACCGCCGCCTACCGTGCGGGCAAGCTGCCGCATGCGCTGATCTTCTCCGGGCCAGTCGGCATCGGCAAGGCGACGCTCGCCTTCCACCTTGCGCATCATCTGTTGAAGCACCCGGATTTTGCGAAGGCGCCGGAAAGCCTTGCCGCTCCCGATCCGGCGTCGTCGCTGTTCCGCCAGATCGCCACCGGGGCGCATCCTTCCGTGCTGCATCTGACCCGGCCGCTGAACGACAAGACCAAGAGTTTCAAGACAGTCGTCACCGTCGATGAGATCCGCAAGGTCAGCCGCTTCCTGTCGCTGACCTCGCACGACGGCAGCTATCGGGTGGTCATCGTCGATCCCGCCGACGACATGAACACCAATGCCGCCAATGCGTTGCTGAAAAATCTTGAAGAGCCGCCGGCACGGACGCTTTTCATCCTGATTGTCCACGCGCCGGGCAGCCTGCTGCCGACGATCCGGTCGCGCTGTCAGGTGGTGCGATTGAACCCGCTCGACGCCGACGACCTGATGACGGTGCTGGAAACGACCGAGCCGGCGCCGCCTGACGATCCGGCGGCTCGCGCGGCACTGGTCGGGCGGGCAGGGGGCAGCGCCCGCAACGCGATCCTGTTGACGCAGTATGGCGGGCTGGAGATCGCCTCCACGCTCGACACTCTGGTCACCGGCAGAAAGAGCGATGTCGGCGGCGCGTTTCGCCTCGCCGAAGCCGTGGCCGGCCGCGATCAGGCGATCCAGTTCGATATCTTCAACCGCCGGGCGCTGGACCTGTTGTCGGACGCGGCAAGTCAGGCAGCACTGGCGGGCGATCTCGCACGGGCCAAAAAATTGTCGGACACTTGGCATGAGGCGCTGGACGCTATATCTGAGACCGATACCTACAATCTCGACAAGAAGCAGCACGCCCTGATCATGATCGACCGCCTGAATTCTGCAATGCGAATGTGACGGTTTTCGCGATGCATGCCGTTGCCCCCAAAACCGGGGCCACTTTTGGGCGGCATGCATTGGCATCGGGATGGCAAATGCTGCCTCGATACGATATCCACCGCCACGCCTTTCCATTCAGACATTCATGACGGTTCATTCATGTCACGCGACAAGTTCTACATCACCACCCCGATCTTTTATCCGAACGGCAAGCCGCATATCGGCCACGCCTATACGGTCATTGCAACCGACGCCCTGGCGCGCTTCCAGCGCCTGGACGGCAAGGACGTCTTCTTCCTGACCGGTACCGACGAACACGGCCTGAAGATGCAGCAAACGGCCGAGAAGGAAGGCATAACGCCGCTGGCGCTGGCCGACCGCAATTCGGCGATTTTCCGCTCGATGACCGAGGCGATGGGCGGCTCGAACGACGACTACATCCGCACGACGGAACCGCGCCACTACGAATCCTGTCAGGCGATCTGGAAGGCGATGGCCGCCAATGGCGACATCTATCTCGACCGCTATAGCGGCTGGTACTCGGTGCGCCAGGAAGCCTATTTCGACGAGAGCGAGACGACGCTCGGCGACGACGGCGTGCGTCGCGAACCGCTCGGCTCGCCCGTCGAATGGAACGAGGAAGAAAGCTACTTCTTCAGGCTTTCCGCCTATCAGGACAAATTGCTGGCGCTTTATGAGAGCCAGCCCGACTTTGTCGGTCCGACCGAGCGCCGCAACGAGGTGCTCAGCTTCGTCAAGTCCGGGCTGAAGGATCTGTCGGTCTCGCGCACGACCTTCAAATGGGGCGTGCCGGTGCCGGGCGACGACAAGCATGTGATGTATGTCTGGGTCGACGCCTTGACCAACTACATCACCGCCGCCGGCTATCCCGACACAAAGGCCGAGCAATGGCGCTATTGGCCGGCTACGCACATCATCGGCAAGGACATTGTCCGCTTCCACGCGGTCTATTGGCCGGCCTTTCTGATGTCGGCGGGCATCGAGTTGCCAAAGCGCGTTTTCGCGCATGGCTTCCTGTTCAACCGCGGCGAGAAGATGTCGAAATCGGTTGGCAACGTCGTGGATCCATTCGCGATGATCGAGCACTACGGTCTCGACCAGGTGCGCTACTTCTTCCTGCGCGAGGTGCCCTTCGGCAACGACGGCAGCTACAGCCATGACGCGATCGTCAACCGCACCAATGCCGACCTTGCCAATGGTCTCGGCAACCTGGCGCAGCGCTCGCTGTCGATGATCGCCAAGAACTGCGGCGGCGTGGTGCCACAGCGCGGCGACCTGACGGATGCCGACAGCGCGATCCTGGACCAGGCCGTCGCCGCTCTCGACACCGCGCGCAAGGCGATGGCCGAGCAGGGCATCCATCTGGCGCTGGCGTCGATCTTCGGCGTGGTGGCGGAAGCCGATCGCTACTTTGCCGGAGAGGCGCCATGGGCGTTGAAGAAGACCAATCCGGAGCGCATGGAAACCGTGCTGTGGACGACCGCCGAGGTCGTGCGCCGCGTGGCGGTGCTGTG
The DNA here is from genome assembly GCF_024518695.1 of Mesorhizobium sp. LMG17149. Taxonomy (NCBI): domain Bacteria; kingdom Pseudomonadati; phylum Pseudomonadota; class Alphaproteobacteria; order Hyphomicrobiales; family Phyllobacteriaceae; genus Mesorhizobium; species Mesorhizobium sp. LMG17149. The sequence goes on along the minus strand of NZ_JANIFL010000004.1, from coordinate 249,072 downwards.
TCAGCCCTTTACTCCGGGATCAGCCGCGAAACTGCTCGATCTGCTGGCGGTGCCGGCGGACAGCCGCGACTTCGTGCATGTCCACGCGGACCATGCGCTGGTGCCGGGCACCGCGTTACCCGTGCCGGAAGGGGTTTTTCCACGTTACGTCGAACAGCCGGACGCGAACGTCTGATGCTCGTCGACAGCCACTGCCATCTGGATTTTCCAGATTTCGCCGAGGAGCGGGCTTCCATTGTCGCTCGCGCCAAGGCGGCCGGTATAGGCCGCATGGTGACGATCTCAACTCGCGTGAAGAGATTTCAGCAAATCCTTGAAATCGCAGAGACTTTCCACGAAGTATACTGTTCGGTCGGCACCCATCCGCACAATGCCGCGGAAGAGCTCGACGTAACATCTGCCGATCTCGTGCGGCTGGCCGCCCACCCGAAAGTGGTTGCGATCGGCGAGGCCGGTCTCGACTATTTCTACGACAAGGCGCCACGCGATGCGCAGGCACAAGGCTTTCGCAATCACATCGCCGCCGCACGCGAAACGGGGCTGCCGCTGGTCATCCATTCGCGCGATGCCGATGCAGATATGGCTGATATTCTTGAGGCCGAAACGGGGAAGGGCACCTTCCCCTTCATCCTGCACTGCTTTTCTTCCGGGCGTCGGCTTGCCGAAATTGGCGTCGCTCTCGGCGGCTACGTGTCGTTCTCGGGTATCCTCACCTTCAAGAATTCGGCTGAGTTGCGCGCCATTGCCGCCGATGTGCCGCATGACCGGCTGCTGGTCGAAACCGACGCGCCCTACCTGGCGCCCGTGCCGTTTCGCGGCAAACGCAACGAGCCGGCCTATGTCGCCCATACCGCCAAGGTGCTGGCCGAAACCATCGGCGTCAGCGAAGCTGAAATCGCCGATCTGACGACGGATAATTTCTTCCGGCTGTTCGGCAAGATGTCGCGGCCTGTAGAGCAAAGCGCCTGAACGATGACCGACCGGCTGCGCCTCACCATTCTCGGCTGCGGCTCGTCGCCAGGTACGCCGCGCATCACCGGCGACTGGGGCAATTGCGACCCCGACAACCCGAAGAACCGGCGCACGCGTGCCGCCGCACTCGTCGAGCGGATCGCGTCGAATGGCGGCCGCACGACTGTGGTCATCGACACGGGGCCGGATTTTCGGCAGCAGATGCTGCTGGCCGGCGTTAAACGTATCGATTCGGTCGTCTATACCCACCCGCATGCCGACCATATCCATGGCATCGACGATCTGCGCGGCTTCGTTCTCGATCAGCGCCAGCTGATCGACGTTCATGCCGACAGGGCGACGATGCTTCGGCTGCGGGAAGCGTTCGGATACTGTTTCGAGACGCCGCAAGGCAGTTCCTATCCGCCGATCGTCAGGCCGCATCTCATCGACCACACCAGGCCGGTGATCATCGAAGGAGAGGGGGGTACCCTCACCCTCGAGCCGCTGCCGCAGATCCACGGCGACATCGTATCGCTCGGTTTCCGCATCGGCGGTCTCGCCTATTGCCCCGACATCAGCGACTTTCCGGAGCCCACCGCCGAACGGCTGCGCGCCCTCGACGTGCTGATCATCGACGCGCTGCAATACCGGACGCATCCTAGTCACCTGTCCCTTGGCGAAGCGCTTGATTGGATCGAGCGGCTGGCGCCGATACATGCGGTGCTGACGCATATGCACGTGCCGCTCGACTACGCAACGGTGGTGGCCGAGACACCAGCCAATGTCGAACCAGCCTATGATGGGATGATGATTGAAATCCCTTACGAATCAGCGTGAAAGAAACAGATCTTCATGACCGGCTCCAGGGCTCGCGTGCCCAAAGCCGCTGCCGATGCCGGTATGCATGACGACGTGACCTCACCGTCTCGGATACGCTGCCCGGCACACGGCCATCACAGTATCGCGAAGCCAGCGATGGGCCGGGTCGGCGTCCATTCGCGGATGCCACATCGCCGATATCTTGAACTCCGGCGTGGGCACCGGGACTTCGAAGGTCGCAAGACCCGACGTGACAGGGAGATCGCTCGTCAAGCTGTTGCCCAGGCATGAATGCGGCACCAGCGCGACCAGATCCGATTGGCGTGCAATCCGCATTGCATCCGGATATCCAGGCACGACGACCCTTATCGCCCGTTTAAGCCCCAGCTTCTCCAGGGCGGCATCGACGGGCTCGATTCTCTCCCCATCCTTGGACGCCAAGACATGGTCGCAGGCGGCATATCTTTCTGCGGTCACCGCCGCGCGCTCGAGAAGAGGATGTCCAATTCGGGCCACGCCGACAAGCTTGTCATGGAACAGGAACTGGGTGCGTATCTCCGGCGCGGACGTTCCAAGCAGGCCGATCTCCAGATCAATGAGCCCCTCCCTTAGCGGCCGCGCGTCTTTGTCAGGTTTGGGGACAAAGCGAAGGCAGATCCGTGGGGCTGCCCGAGTGACCGCGGCCACGACGGGGCCAGACAGAAATTCCAGAAATGCCTCGCTCACTCGGACGGTAAATGTCAGTTCGAGCGACGCGACGTCCATATGCGTGATCTGCGGCCGGAGCACTGCTTGCACGTCCCGCGCAAGCTCATGGACGCGCTCGCGCAGTTCGGCAGCGCGCGGTGTCGGCACCAGGCCTCGCCCGGCGCGAACGAGCAGCGGGTCGCCTGTTGCTGCCCGAAGTCGCGTGAGCGTCCGGCTCATGGCCGATGCGCTCAAGCCGAGGCGACGGGCTGCCCCTGTCACGCTGCCCTCGGCGAGCAGCACATCCAGTGCGACGAGAAGGTTCAGGTCCACATCAACATTGGTCATGACCTGAGCCTATCCCAGCCGCGTCGCCAGACATAGCGTTTGATGCAACCATACTTTGACTTTGATGCGTCTGGCGCCCTGCGCACGGCCGCTTATATCGGCTGTCGGACCAACATCGAAAGCTACCAACTCTCATGCCCAAACACATTCCGAGCGACCCAGCTCGCACAATCCTCCTCATTGGCGCATCGCGGGGCCTCGGCCATGCCATGGCGGCCGAGTTCCTGAAAAAGGGATGGAATGTCGTCGGGACAGTTCGCGGCGGCGGAACCCGGACCTTGCTGCACGATCTGGCAGACGAGCATGCTGGCCGGGTCGAGATAGAGACCCTGGACATCTGCGAGCCCGACCAGATTGCGGGCCTGCGCCAGCGCCTGACCGGCAGGATGTTCGACATGCTGTTCGTTAACGCCGGAACGACGAACAACGAGACGGATACGGTCGGGCAGGTGACGACCGACGAATTCATCCGGGTCATGCTCACGAACGCGCTGAGCCCGCTGCGCGTGATCGAGAGCCTCGATGACTTTGTCGAGGCGTCCGGATTGATTGGCGTGATGTCGTCTGGACAGGGCAGCGTCTGCAACAACACGACCGGCATGCGCGAGGTCTACCGCGGCAGCAAGGCCGCCTTGAACCAGTATATGCGCTGCTACGCAGCCCGGCACGCGGGCGAGGCCCGTTCGATGGTCCTGATGGCGCCGGGCTGGGTTCGCACGGAGTTGGGCGGTCCGGGCGCACGGCTCACCATCCAAGAGAGCATTCCCAGCCTTGTGAACGTGCTCCTCGCAAAACGGGGAAACCCCGGCCTGGAATATCTTGACTATCTCGGCCGCACCGTTCCCTGGTGAAATCGCGGGCTGTGATGAAGTTCATCGGCATCGAAGATGTTAAGCTAGGCCAGCTGTTGTAAAAGGAGAGGGGCTCTGACCACCGATCAAGCTGAAATCCCTTATAAATCAGCATGATGCGAATAAACCCTCATACGGTCTTCCGGCTCCTTGACGCAAATATCAGCAGCGTTCCGATCCGCTCGTAGCCCATCCGGGGATAAAGCAGCGCCCCGGCGTGGGTTGCAGCCAGCGCCGAGTACCTCGACCCACGCGCCCGATCGTCGTGCAACATTCTCGACATCAAAGCCTGGCCAATGCCGCGACGCCGGTGCGACGGCTCGACATACATGCTCGAACACCATGTGGCTCCCAGGGCATCAAGGCTGCGTACGCGCCCAACGATATCGGCGCCATCGACTGCCACATACTGACGGAATGGCGCGCTGTCGCCGAGCAAATCGTCTGGGATCGGCTGCCTGCGGATGATCTTTCCCAACTGCGCCGCCCGTTCGGCTGTCTGCACGCGTTCGATCGAAGCAACCGCCGGCGGGCTGGGAATGCGGCGCAATCGGTGGACGAAAAAGCCTTCGGTCCGAAGCAGCCGGTAGCCGAGAGCTTTGTAGGCAGTTCGTGTCGGCCCGTCCGGATCCTCGCGCGCGATCATAACGGAAATGGCAAAGCCCGGCCGTGCATGCTGCCGCACGATGGCATCGGCCTGTTGAGCGGCGACGTCATGGACGACCCATTCTTCGCCGCGGTAGTCGCGAGGATTCTTGCGCTCGGCGTCGCGCATCAGCCACAACGGCCCAACACGGCGGGCCACGTAAGGAAAGGTGCGGCTTCTGTCGGCACTGAAGCCATGCACGAACACTTCGATCGCCGCTTCGATCCCGCTGTTTGCCATCTTCATTTCGACAGCCTAGGGTTGGCTATCCGCTCAAGGCAATACGCCACGAGCGCTCAAGCCTATGAGAATCAGCGGCAATTTACAGTTCCTGGCCCATGCGTCAGTTCCATAATCTATCTTATGCGACTTCCTGATGTGGCGGCGATAGAGTCGCCACGGGCCTTGGATTCAGATGCGCCTCTGGTAAGAACCTCTCTCATGGAAACCCTTGAGGCTCAGAAACCCAGAGTATCGGTTCGCAAGCGTGCGGCTGCGGTCAAATCGTTTCGCTGCAAGAACTTGGTAGCCGTTGTCGAAGATCCGAATGATATCAGGAACATCGGAACGGTAATTCGAAACGCAAATGCTCTCGGCGTTGAAAGAGTCTATATCGTCGATCCACGCAAAGCACTTCCTGATGACTGGCAGCAAATGCGCCAACGGAAATCGCTTTCGGAAACGTCTGTATCAGCCGTCAAATGGACGTTTGTGAAACGATTCGACAGCACTGACGCCTGCCTCAGCCATCTGGAAAAACATGGCTTTGTGTCCGTCGTCACCTCGCCGCATATAAAGGGAAAGACCAGCGTTTTCCTGCACGAGGGCGATTATACCCAGCACACCAAACTCGCTGTCTGGTTCGGTAATGAGAAACGGGGCATCAGCACCCTCGCGGTCGAGCGCAGCGAGATGTGCGTAGCAATTCCAATGTTCGGGATGATCGAGAGCCTAAACCTCGGAACCAGTTCGGGTATCGTACTCTACGAAATCGCGAAACAGCGACGCGAGTATCAGAGCAAATACCGCCGCGGTAGACGGAAGGGAAAACGCGCTGAGCCACTACCTACTGTAATGCGTCGCGAAGTTGGCGGCTTTGCTTCGAGCGAAACCGAAGGACAGACCTGAGCTGACGCGAAGCTCAACCGACCGTTGGCCGGCTCTACTTCCGTATGGTGGCTCCGAATGTGCGGCTGTCGGCGGCACGCTCGACCCGTTTCAGTTTGTGGGGCGATCTCGCCCCTACTCCAGAATGACCACGGCTTCCACCTCGAAAAGCATGGGGTCGATTGCAAGCTTGGCAACGGGAACCAGTGTCTGCGCCGGCAGCGCCTCGCCGAACATGTCCTTGACGTTCCTGGTCAACACATCGAGCTTGGACATGTCGTGGTCGACCACGAAGACCGTGAGCTTCGCCACCTGATCCGGCCTGGCGCCGACGCCCTCGAGCGCCGCATGCAAATTTGCGTAGGCCTGCTTAACCTGGACTGCGAAATCGGGTGACAAGGCTCCTGTGCTGTCTTGGCCGCCCTGCCCGGAGATGTAGGCAATCCGAGCTCCGCGCGGTGCGATCACGGCGGTGCTGTAGCCATTCGGCGACGGGTCGTAGAGCGTCTGTGGATTGACGATGGTCAGCTTGAGGTCGTTCCCAGTCGCTGTAGCCGCAGCGGAAACTGCCATGGTCATGATGATTAGCCCTCCGGTAAGCAGATGCTTGATTGCGCGTGACATGATTTCTCCTGGCTCTGCTGACCGCGAATAAACGCACTCGCGGCCGGCATGAACTTTAACCAGATCGCTCATACGATGAATCGTGCGATGTACGAGTCATCGTATGGTACGTCGTACTAGTCAAGCGATCAGCGTCGACATTCCTGACGGTGCCTGCCCAAATCGACGTTCGGCCAGCAAGGAAGACAGATGGCAGCCAAACCCCGCAGTGCCAGCAAACGATCGCAACGGACAAAGCTTCCACCCATGCAGGAAGCGAGCAGCGAGCCGCCGCTGTCTCGAGAGCGTATCGTGGCGATCGCGGTGGAACTGCTGGACGCCCAGGGCATAGACGGATTGACAATGCGTCGGCTGGCGGATCGCCTTGGCTCGGGTGTGATGAGCCTGTACTGGCACGTCGACAACAAGGAGGATGTCTTTGATCTGGCACTCGATTCGGTGCTCGAATATCGCGCATCGCCTGAAACAGGTGAGTCTCCGGACTGGCGCGGAGACGTCGTTCATATGCTCGAAAACTGGCGCGCCAGAATGTTGCGCCATCCTTGGTCGGCATCGCTGTTGCCGCGACGGGCGCTTGGCCCGAACATCCTCAGTCGCCTGGAAATGCTGAGCAAGACCTTGTCCAGAGCCGGTGTTGCGGACGCGGATCTCAACGCTGCGATTTGGTCGCTCTGGAACTATGTGATGGGCGCCACCCTCACCCGGGCAAGCTTCGACCTCTCGGAAGAAGACAGAGCAGCCGCACAGCAGCGTCTTACACGTCTCAGCGAACACTATCCGACAATCGAACGCTCTCGTCTGCTGTTGGACAATGATTGGGACGGCACTTTCCGAAAAGGCCTGGACTTCCTGCTCGATGGCCTCTCGCCAAGATAGATTCCGGCGGCTACGCCCGGAGCAGACCGGATGGCGCTGCTTTGCGCACGCCAGTTTGACGCAATAGCTTCCCCAATCCCCATCATCACATTTGGCTCGCTGCCAAGGCGGCACAGGCAACGGGCAAGCCCGGGTGCTCGATCCCATCGGCGGCGGTGGCTGGCGCGGCTGCATTGCAGCTGAATTGGTGCAACTGGCGATGTCGTTGTTACGCATTGCCAAACGCTGGCCGGAATCTCTCGATCTTTTGCGCAAACCTTTTTGCCTGACATGCGTTGTTTCCTCTCCAAGCCAAGGAGACGATCATGCAGATGAAGTCGGAAATAGCCGGTGAAGCGGCAAAGCAGCGCCATATCCAACGTGGCGTCGATGCCAAGGACAAGTCGAAAGGCGATGGGAAGCAGCAAGGCGCCATGCAGGCTGGCGCCCGTGAATATCCCGAGCCCCCCTTCCCCGAGCAACATCAGCCCAAACCGGGGCACGAATGGGCGCTAGAGCCGGAGCCGCTGTACGATGCGCCCTACTATCTCGGATCGAAAAAACTCGACCAAAAGGTAGCGCTCATCACGGGCGGCGATTCCGGCATCGGCCGCTCGGTGGCGGTGTTGTTCGCCCGCGAGGGCGCCGACGTCGCGATCGTCTATCTGACCGAGGACAAGGATGCTGAAGAGACCAAATCAGCGGTGGAAAAGGAGGGACGACGCTGCATCCTGGTCAAGGCCGATGTCAGCGAACGCAGCCACTGCCATAAGGCGGTCATGGAGACCGTTGAAAAATTCGGCCGCATCGATGTGCTGGTAAACAACGCTGCGTTCCAGATCCATTCCAGCGATTTCGGCGAGCTGACCGAAGAACATTTCGACACGACGCTGAAGACCAATCTTTACGGCTATTTTCATATGGCGCAGGAAGCGGTGCCGCACATGAAGCCCGGTTCGGCGATCATCAACACCGGTTCGGTAACCGGCATCGACGGTTCAAAACAGCTGGTCGACTATTCGATGACCAAGGGGGGCATCCATGCCTTCACGCGGGCCCTGTCGGGCAATCTCATCGGCAAGGGCATAAGGGTGAATGCGGTCGCACCGGGTCCGGTGTGGACGCCGCTCAATCCGTCGGACAAGGAAGCCGACGACGTCTCCAAATTCGGCGCGGACACGCCGATGAAACGACCCGCGCAACCGGAAGAACTCGCGCCAGCCTATGTGTTCCTCGCCTCGCCGCACTGCTCGAGCTACATCACCGGCGAGATCCTGCCGGTCGTGGGAGGATACTGAGGATGGCCGAAACGAAATCCGTAACCAAGGAGTAGGATGGATGGGCCGTCTGCTTTTCATGGTGGCGCTCGCTTGCGTAGCGTACCGCATCTACACGGAAACAACAGAATCTGCTGGGCATGCGCCGCAGGACGACGGTGAGGCGCTGCGCAAGCAATCAGCGGCCTTGGGCGTCGACCCGTCTCGCTGACGGAATGGAACCTACCGGCAATTCGGCCGGCCGAGTTACCAGCCGGCCGGATTGCAGCCTTTATTCGGCTGCCTGCAGGTTGATCTTGCTTTCCGCCATTTCGGTGAGCTTGCGATCGGTCGCCTGTTCTTCCCTCAGATTCTTGGCTAGCACATTGGCGCAGTCGGTGCGGCCGAGTTGCTTGGCCCAGGCGATGAGCGTGCCGTAGCGGGTCATCTCATAGTGTTCGACGGCCTGCGCCGAAGCAATCAGCGCCGCGTCGAGAACCTCCTTGTCATCGACATCACCGCTCACATCGTCGGCCTCCTCGAGAATGCCGTCGATTGCCGGACAGTTGACCTCCTTGGCCTTGACGCCATGCAACTCAAACACCTGTTCGACGCGCTCGATATGGCCCCTCGTCTGGTCGAGGTGTTTTTCAAATCCGGCTTTCAATTGCGGGTCGGTTGCCTTGTCGATCATCTTCGGCAGCGCCTTCTCGATCTGCTTTTCGGCGTAATAGATGTCGCGCAGCGTGTGCACGAAGAGATCGTCGAGTGTCTTGATGTCCTTCGAAAAGAAGCCCATGGCCTTACCTTTCATTGCACCTGGTGTGGATTTCGGCGACGGGGTTTGCCGCCAGCAAGACCGGGACGGTTCCCGGCTTGTCTGGTCAACGTACCGGCGCCGAAGGAGTTCCTGATTTCCGAGGGCGAACCGTCCCCTTCTCCAGACCTGTGATCCGGTCGGTGGGGAGCCTTTGTCTCGATCACACGTTCTAGCCGCAGGGCAACCGGAACGAGAAGGTCGGCGGAATGTATTTCATGGCATTGGCGACAGACTATGACGGTACGCTGGCTCATGATGGGATCGTCGCCAGGAAGACGCTCGCTGCACTTGAGCGGTTCAAGAAAAGCGGCCGCAAGCTGGTTCTCGTCACCGGGCGTGAACTGCCCGATCTCAAGCGCGTCTTTCCCGAGCTTAGCCTCTTCGACAAGGTCGTCGCTGAGAATGGCGCGATGATCTACACGCCGGCAAGCGAGGAAGAACGGGTGATTGCCCCATCGCCCGAGCCCAAATTCGTCGCCAGATTGAAGAGACAGGGCGTCAAGCCGCTTTCGGTCGGGCAATCGATCGTCGCAACCTGGGAACCCCATCAGGCGACCGTGCTCGATATCATCAAGAAGATGGGTCTCGAACTGGAAATCATCTTCAACAAGGGCGCGGTGATGATCCTGCCGAGCGGCATCAACAAAGCCACCGGGCTCGCTGCGGCCCTTCAGGACCTTCGGCTTTCGCCGCACAACGTCGTCGGCGTCGGCGATGCCGAGAACGACCACGCGTTCCTGCAGGCCTGTGGTTGCAGCGCCGCCGTCGACAATGCAATTCCGGCGGTCAAGGATACAGCCGACCTGGTCATGCGTGGCGCCCGCGGTAAGGGCGTGGAGCAATTAATCGCAAAGCTGATAAAGCGTGATCACGCGATAGTGCCGAAGCGCCATGACGGCATCGTTCTTGGATCGTCTGCCGGCGATGATGTCTACCTGTCGCCGAGCGACACGATCCTCATTGCCGGGAGTTCCGGCATCGGTAAATCCACCTTGGCCACCGCGCTGACGGAACGCTTCGTCGAAAGTGGTTTTCAGTTCTGCGTCTTCGATCCCGAAGGCGACTATGACGGCCTCGAAGGCGCCGTTCGCCTGGGAGACGGCTCAAGCGCGCCGACAAAGGCGCAGGTGCTGGATCTGATCGCCAAGGCCGACAGCAACATTGTCGTCAATGGATTGGCCCTGCGCGTCGACGAGAGGCCGGATTTCTTTGCCGACCTGCTGCCTGGCCTGAGCAGTTTCCGCCGGCGCACCGCGAGACCGCACTGGCTCGTCATCGATGAAGCGCACCATCTTCTGCCCAAGCGGCGCGACGATACGCGGGCGGTCCTGTCATTGGAATTGCCGGGCACAATCCTGATCACCGTTCACCCCGAGGCGATCTCGACAGACGCCTTGCGCCTTGTCACAGCCATCATTGCGCTTGGCCCCAAGGCGAAGGACGTGGTGAAGGTCTTCTGCAAGGAAACTGGCATTGAGCCGCCAAAGGACATTCCAACGCCCAAAGGCGCGCGCGTGCTGTTCTGGCGGCCGCAGTCGGGCAAGAAAGTCAAGACGGTCAAGGTGGTCGAACCACGTCAGTCACTCAAGCGGCACAGCCGGAAATATGCCGAAGGCCAGCTCGACGAAGCCGGCAGCTTCTATTTCCATGGCCCTGACAATGCGATGAACCTCAGGGCTCACAATCTGATGATCTTCGCTCAGATCGCCGAGGGGATAGACGACAAGACCTGGGAGTTTCATTTGCGCACCGGCGACTATTCCAAATGGTTCCGACATCAGATCAGGGACAAGGATCTGGCGCGCGAAACCGCCGAGGCGGAAGAGGACAAGACCCTGTCGGCGCAGGATAGCCGCAAGCGGGTGCTTGACGCTGTACGCCGCCGTTACACGGCTCCGGCCACAGCCCCGGAGTGACACTCGAGAGCCAAGGCAACTAAGCTATCGCTGCACGCGAAAACTTTTTCAGTCAGGCAACGCCGCCACCGCGACAATTTCAACGACGATGTCGGCTTGCGCAAGCGCTGCAACCCCGATCACCTCCGAGGGCGGCGGGTTGTTATAGCTGCAGTGCTTCGGGCAATGCTCGGCAAAGAACTCGTCCAGCACGTCGAGACGAAAATTGGGAGAACTTAGAACGCCGCCATCGGGAAATGGCCCCTTGATGAAGAAGGTCAGCCGGATGAGATAGTCGAGCGCGCTGCCGAGTTCTTCCAGATCTGATTTGATGTTCGCCAAAATTGCGCGCCACTGTGCCGCCGCATCGCCAGGGAAGCCCCCTCCTCTCTTTCCGGCAGGATCGTAATTCTCGGCGGTTGCGGTATTTCCGCAGAGGTAGACAAATCCCTTTGCTCCGGTGACGACCGTGCCTTTTCCCCACGGCATCAACCTGCCGTTTTTGAATTTCCTATGGGTTACGAGTTCGATGCTCCGTCCAGAGCTCTTGATCGTCAGCCTATCAAATCATCTATTCTGATCGGCAGATCGCGAATGCGCTTGCCGGTGGCATGATAGACGGCACTCGCCACGGCAGCAGCCGTTCCGACATTGCCGAGTTCGCCCAAGCCCTTGACGCCGGCAGGATTGACCTGGTGGTCGATCTCGGGGACCAGGATAACGTCGACCTGTTTGATGTCGGCGTTGACCGGCACGAGATAGTCCTGCAGGTCGCGATTGACGTAGCGCGCGTGTCGCTGATCGATTTCCGTGGCCTCGTGCAACGCTTGGCCGATGCCCCAGATCATGCCACCCATCAACTGGCTGCGCGCGGTGCGCGTGTTCATGATGCGCCCGGCAGCGAAGGCTCCGACAATGCGCGGCACCCGGATTTCGCGTGTATAGCTGTTGATGCGCACTTCGACGAACTCGGCGCCAAAGGCATATTTGACCGAATCTTCGTCGTTCTCTCCACCATGAAACTCCGATTGTCCGGCATAGAGTTTGCTGAGGGCTTCAGGCGAAGAACCCTTCGGCGCAAACTCGGCATATTCTTCGATGGCGCCGACCTGCATGGCCTTGAAGACATCGGCCAGCTTGGCGGACTTGCCGGTCTCGGCAACGACCTCTTCGTCCTTCAAATCCAGCTTCGCATTGGCCGAACCTGCCAGCGGAGCCCCCTTGCCCGCAGCGGCGGCAAACAGTTTTTCGCGTATCGCGTCGCAGGCTTTCATGACTGCGGAGCAGACGCTGGCGGTCGAGATCGATCCGCCTGACACGGGAGCCGGCGGCAAGGCACTGTCGCCCATCTCGACGCTGATCTTGTCCATGCCAACCCCCAGCCTTTCGGCCGCCATCTGGCCGGCGATGGTGCGAACGCCGGTGCCGATTTCATGCGAGCCGCACTGGACCCGAACCTCGCCATCGGCGGTGAGACGAACCCGGGCCGCGCAAGGCGCGGCGGCTGTCGGATAGATTGCCGTCGCACAGCCCATCCCGACCAGCCAATCGCCGTCGCGCATCGAGCCGACCGTGGGATCGCGTTTCGACCAGCCAAAGGCCTCCGACGCCTGGTCATAGCACTTGATGAGTGAGCGGCTGGAAAATGGCTTGCCTCCGATCGGCTCCTTCTCCGGTTCATTGATGCGACGAAACTCGACAGGATCCATGCCGAGGGCCACGGCCATTTCGTCCATGGCGTTTTCCAGCGCGTACACATAAGGCGTCTCCGGCGGCGATCGCATGTAGCCAGGCGTGTTGCGGTCGGCATGAACCAGCGAAACATGCGTCAGAACGGAGCCGTAATTGTACATGCGCGCGGTGGCGGACGTGCCGCCGACGACATAAGGGTCAGGGCGTGACGTCACCTCCCAGGCCTCATGTCCGAACGCCGTGATGCGGCCGTCCTTGCCGGCGCCCATGCGGATCCGATGCCGCGTTTCGGCTCGATAGGTCTGCGTACCGAAGGCTTGCATGCGATTGACGACGCAGCGAACCGGCCGGCCGATGCGCCGCGCCGCGACGGCAACGATGGCAGTGCGTGCCGTCATCGGCCCCTTGGAGCCGAAGGCGCCGCCGATATAGGGACTGACGATCCGCACATTGGCCGGATCGAGCTTCAGTTGGCGTGCCAGTTCCACCTTCCAGCCCGTAACATTCTGGCTGGGCTCGTGGATCGTCAACTGGTCGCCCTGCCATATGGCTGTGGTCGAAAACAGCTCGATCGGATTATGATGCTGGGTCGGCGTCGAATACTTTTCGTCGATCTTCACCGTCGCATCCGCCCAAGCGGCGTCGAAGTCACCGGCCTTCGCATCCTCCTTGAACATCGGGCTTTTGCCGGCAGCCGGTTCCATCTTCACGCCCTTGGAATCAAAGCTGGCGCTGGGCCGTTCGTCCTCGTAGTCGGCGCGGATCAACATCGCTGCCTCCTCCGCCGCCTCGAAGCTTTCGGCGACCACCAGAGCGATGATCTGACCATCGTGAAAAACCGTCTTGTCGTGCAAAGGCCCAATCGAACTTGCGCCGGTGTTGCCGAATTTCGGCATGTCGGTCTTGTCCAGATCGCCATAAGTGACGATGTCCAGCACACCGGGTACGGCCCTGGCGTCTTTCGTGTGAAGTTCGGAAACCTTGCCCCGCGCAATGCTGCTGGTGGCAAGGGCACCGTGGGCGACGTTGGCGGTGACGATGTCGGCGGGATAGCCGGCCTGTCCGGTAACTTTTAGCCGGGCGTCAATGCGAACAACGGGATCGCCCTGGTTTTCCCTTGGAGCGGGTGCAGCTTGGTTCATGGCTCAGCCCTTCATATCCCGGGTTTCGAGCAGCGCCCGCACCAGCGTGCGCTTGCCGAGCGGTATCTTGAATGCGTTATGCTCGCGCGGTCTGGCATCGGCGAAAGCAGCCTCTGCGGCCTCCTGCGCCGTGGCTTCGTCAAGCACTTTGCCCTGTAGCGCGTCCTCTGCTTCGCGCGCACGCCACGGCACCGTCGCCACTCCGCCGAGCGCAATGCGCGCACTCCTTACCGTCTCGCCATTCATGTCGAGCGCGACAGCCGCGGACGCCAGCGCAAACGCGTAGGATTCGCGATCGCGTATCTTCAGATAGCGCGACCGGCTGCTCCACCGTGCGAGCGGCACTTCGATGGCGGTAATGAGCTCGTCGGCGGCCAGATCCGTCTCGATGTCGGGCGTCTCGCCCGGCCGTCTATGCAGCTTGGCAAAAGTGAGCGTGCGCCTTCCCCGCGAACCTTCGACATCGACGGTGGCGTCCAGCGCAACCAGCGCCTGCGCGAAATCACCATGATACGTGGCAATGCAGGCATCGCTCGTACCCAGCACGGCATGCTGGCGATTGGACCCTTCCATCGCAGCGCAGCCGGAGCCCGGTTCGCGCTTGTTGCACGGCCAAGATATCTCTCGAAAATACTCGCAGCGCGTACGTTGCAGCACATTGCCGCCCAGGCTCGCCATGTTGCGAAGCTGACCGCTGGCAGCGAATTTCAGGCTGTCGGCGAGGACCGGGCAACGGCGCCTGACATCATTGTTGTCTGCTGCTTCACCCATACGGACCAGCGCACCAAACCGGATCTTATCATCGTCTATCCTGATCTGCCGCAAGGCCGGCTCGGCAAGAGTGTTGAGGTCGAGCAGTCGCTCCGGCCGCGCGACACCGAGCTTCATGTAGTCGGCCAGATTGGTGCCGCCGGCGATGAACTGCGTGTCGGCACCGGTTGGCGGAACATGCACGGTATCGGGACGGGACGCCATGGCGATTGCCGCGGAGACGCTGGTTGGTCTTTCATATACGAATGGGCGCATCCTAAGCCCTCCTGGTCTCGTCGCGTGCCTGGACGATCGCGGCAACGATGTTGGGATAGGCCGCGCAGCGACATAGATTGCCGCTCATATATTCGCGAATATCGTCTTCCGACCCAGCATGGCCTTCGTTGATGCAACCGATGGCGGACATGATCTGACCCGGTGTGCAATAGCCGCATTGGAAGGCATCGTGGTCGACGAAGGCCTTCTGGACCGGATGCAATTCCCCTTCCGCCGAAGCCAGGCCTTCCACCGTTGTGATCTCTCGGCCCTGGTTCATGACGGCAAAGCTCAGGCAGGACAGTACCCGCTTTCCGTCGATCAGCACCGTGCAGGCACCACACTGACCGTGATCGCAACCTTTCTTGGTGCCGGTCAGGCCGACATGGTCGCGCAGCGCGTCAAGCAGGCTGGTTCGATTGTCGAGCGCGAGGTTGTAGGTCTGCTTGTTGATACGCATCGAAACCGCCGACAAATCGCGCGGTTCGGCCGGTTTTGCGGACGCGGGCTGGGCAGCTCTCGTCGGGGAATTTACAAGCGGCATCACCGCCGCCGCCGAAACAGAGGCCGTCATGAACATGCGTCTGCTCAGGCCACTGGAAATCTTGGCATCGGACATGGCTGGCTCCGGGCTGGCTGGGTCTCAAGCGGCCCAAACCACTCGCGGAGGGCAAAGTTCCCTCCTCACGAGCCTGTGATCTTTTTTTCTGTCGGCGGGATCGATGCAATCGGAACCTCCCCGGTCAAGCGATGGTTGTGTGCCAACAGCCGGAAGGAGGCGATCATGAGCGATGGTCGGCATGGCAAGGACGGTGACATGGACCCGTATTCTCTGCGGAGCAGGCGAGACAAGGCGAGATCATCCTGCGAACGCGCACGCGTCGGGTCGTCTTCATAGCCGGCTTGGTCGGCGTCGTGATCCTGGCCATCGTCGTGAGGTTGGCAATCGGCTGAACCAATCCCCCTCGCCTTGCTGCTGCACTCTCCCCGGCTCGAAAGGCGCTAGCTTGCGCGGCGCGGCGGTGTTTGGCCATGCATCGCGATGCGCCATTGGCTACGCGACTTCTGTTGGAACCAGCGCGTCGAGTCGACGTTCAGCCCTTATTCAACAGGAGGAACAGGCCGTGCCACGAGGCGAGAAATCGAAATACACTGACAAGCAGGAGCGCAAAGCCGACCACATTGCCGAAGGCTATGAGAAGCGCGGGGTTTCCGACAAGGAGGCAGAGCGGCGCGCATGGGCTACCGTCAACAAGGACGATGGCGGCGGCAAGAAGGAAGGCGGTTCCGGCCGCGGCAAACACACGGGCCATCCAGCGGCGCACAAAGGCGGCAAAAGCGGCGGCAAGGCATCGGCATCACGGTCTGCCGCAAGCCGATCGGAATCGGCAAGGAAAGCTGCGGCGACCCGCAAGCGCAATGCGGAACACCGCGCACATTGATATGAGGCCGGCACTGAATGCGGCGGGAGCACAGGGATGAAATCGCAGCTCGTCAATGAGATCGGCGGACAACGGACATTCGTCGTGGTGCTCGACCCAGGCGAAGAAGCGTTCGCGGCACTGACCGCCTTCGCGGTCGACCAAGAGATCGGCAGCGCGTCCTTGACCGCCATAGGGGCTTTCGAGAAAGCCACGGTGGGCTGGTTTGATCCGGCCTCGAAGACCTACCGCAAAATCCCTGTCGACGAACAGTGCGAGGTTCTGAGCGCGATCGGCGATGTCGCATTGGGTGACGACGATAAGCCCAGCCTGCACGTTCATGCGGTGCTTGGATTGAGTGACGGCACCACTCGGGGTGGACATCTGCTTGACGGCATCGTTCGTCCAACGCTCGAAATCACCCTGGTGGAAGCACCCGGTCATCTGCGTCGCAGCAAGCGTCCGGAGCTCGGTGTCGCCCTCATCGATCTTGACGATTGATCTCCAGCCCCTCCACCCGTGCTCACGCTTTCTCGTTCCGCTCAGCTGATGCTGTGTCCGGCGGCGCTTCCCACCCGAACACGCTGCGCCCGCCAAGCAGATGCGACTGGTCGAATTCTCCCGCGACAATTTCCTTCAGGCTGGGGCCGGTCACGTATCGCTCGACTTGCCGCGACTGATCGTCGAGCCGCCTCAAGGCCCCGATTTCTTCATCGCGACCGAGCTTTGCCTTCTGCACGGCCGACTTCAGAACCCCGATCGTCTCGTCATAGACCTTCAGCTGTACTGGAAATGGATGCCTGTCCTTGCCGCCATGCGCCAGCGAGAAGCGGCCGGGATCGGAAAACCGGCAAGGCGCGCCATGCACCACCTCGGCAACGAGGGCCAGCGCGCGCACCGTACGCGCGCCGACGCCGGGGACCAGAAGGAGCTCGGCGAAATCGGTGGGACCGCGGTCCGCGGCGGCTGCGATATTGCCGTGAAGACGATGCATGACGACATCGCTTTCGCGAACGTCATGGTGGGCCGGCATGACCAAATGCGGCAGCAGCGGCTGCTCCGGTTCTTGCCGGCGCGTCGGCTCCGCGCAACGCTCCAATGCTGCAAGCTCGCCCAGGATGCGATCGGGTCCGAGGTCTTGCAAAAGGTTCAGTTGCCCTTGGCGCGACGCGTCGGCGCGCCTGTCGGTCAGGTTGACGATCTCACCTTGATGGGCGCCCTCTATGGCGGCATGCGGGTGGTCGACAAAACTCTTGAGGCCCTCGGAGAGCCAATGGTAGCGGCGCGCCACCTTGCTGTCACCGTTCATGCCTTGCTGCACCACGACCCAGCGACCATCATCGGTGACGATGAAACCATGCAGGTAAAGATCGAAACCGTCCTGGACCGCGGCGCTGTCGACCTTGGCGACAAGCCGGCTGACGGTGGCCAGGCCCGCCCCGTCGAAGCCGACGCGTTGGCCGATGGCCTCCAGCTCATGCGGGGTTTTGCGCGAATGCGCGCCGCGACCACCGCAGACATGAATGCCGAGCTCGCCGGAGAGCGGCGTGAGGCCACGCTTCAAAGCGCCCACGACGCTGGTCGTGATCCCCGACGAGTGCCAATCCATGCCCATGACAGCACCAAAGGACTGGAACCAGAATGGATGCGCCAGCCGCCGCAGCAGCTCGTCTCGACCATAGTGATGAATGATCGCCTCGCACATCACAGCGCCAAGACGCGTCATGCGGTCGCCGAGCCATTTCGGCACGCGCCCGCCATGGAGTGGAAGATCAGCACTTCCCGATCGTTGCGTCACGTCTGCTACCTGTTCTGGTGTCCGTCATTCTCTTAACAGATAGGCAGCCCAACCGCGCAAGGAAGCATGGACACTTCCACCCGGGCCGGGTTAGCGGACGTCAAGTCCAGTTCGAGAGAACCGTTTCCATCTCAACCGTCTCGACCTGCTGCGCGAAACGTTGGTGGTAAACGGTCAGCAGTGCATCATGGGTTGCGTCGGAAGAACTGCACAGCGCGTCCGTGACGAGAACCACGCGATAGCCGAAATCGATGGCCCCGAGCACGGTGGCGAGAACGCAAACATCTGTTTCGCCACCGGTAATGACCAGCGTATCGATGCCGCGCTCCACCAGAAGGGCTCTGAGGCGCCCTTCGAACCAGGGCGAATAGATGTGCTTGTCGATGATCGCCGCTGGCGGGCAGTAGCCGGCCAAAGACGGCAACAGTTCGGTCATTTCGGGCCCGATCGTCTCGATCGTCAGGGAAGCCCAGCGCTCATAATAGCGCTTCCATGTGCCGACGCCCTGCCCCGGCTTTTCGGCTGGCAGGAAGCGTGTAAAGACCGTCTGTGGCGCGCGTCTTTCGACCAGCCTCTCGATCTGCGGGAGAACCCGGGTGATCCAGGGCGTTGCCCATTGAGACGGCTCGGCAAACAGCCGCTGCATATCCACGCAGACATGCATGCATCGATCGCCGAGAGGACCGTATGCCAGCCCCGGCATCGACATCAGCGCTTCTCCGACCGACGATGCATTTCCCTGTTTCCTCCCATTGTCGGCAAAGACACGCAACGCCGCGCGCAAGCACTGGTTCCTGAGATAGCCACAGGAACCGACGCAAATGGCTGGCGTTTCCGCTGAGATGAATGGAGGTGCTCGCATGAGACCGCGCGAGAGGCGTTGGAGCCGCAAGTCAGCCGGGGCGCCAAAATGGAACTGAGCGGAGGATGTCTCTGCGGCACGATCCGCTTCCGCGTTGGAAGCGAACCGAGAGTGCATTATTGCCATTGTGATATGTGCCGGCGAACGACCGGCAGTGCGTTCGCGGTTCTGGCCTGGTTGCCTTCCCAAAGCGTGACCTGGACCAATGCGACGCCGGCCTATCGCAGATCTTCACCGATTGCCCGGAGGGGCTTCTGCTCCGCCTGCGGATCGCCGCTCAGCCTTGCCTATGACGCATCGCCCGGAGAGATCGCGTTGCATGTCGGAACGTTCGACGATCCGGCTCGCCTGGAGCCGCGCTACAATTATGGATCGAGGCAGCGACTTGGCTGGGTTTGCTGCGGAATAGACCTGCCGCACCACGATACCGAGGAGCGATGGTGAAACCATGTTTGAAGGGTAAGCCAGATGAGCATGTTTTACCGGGCGGCCAAGATTGCCGAAGAGGTCCACGCAGCACAGCGCGACAAGACCGGGCGACCGTATATCGAGCACTGCCGCCGGGTCGTTGACGCGGTCGAAACCAGGGACCAGAAGGTCGTCGCCTATCTCCATGACGTTGTGGAAAAGGGCGAAGGCTGGAACCGGACTAGGTTGGACGAGGCCGGTTTTGGCCCGACGATCGCTTCGGCCGTCGACGCCATGTCGCGCAGGGATGGCGAGGACTACTTCGCGTTTGTGCGACGGGCGGCATCGAATCCATTGGCGCTGCCGGTGAAGCGCGCGGATCTGGCGGACAATATCTGGCAGGCCCGACAGGTCGGGGCATCGACTGTCAAATATGAGGAGGCACTACGCATCCTTGATGACGAGTTTCCGCGCCGTCAGCACCAGCCTTGAATTCAGATCGCCCCGCTGCGAACGGGCAATCTACTCCGGGACGTGGGGCGTGTGCCGTCTGTCCTCCGCGGGCTCAGCATCGATGCGCGCCTTTTCCGGATCGAATGCACCATGACGTGCAATGGGCCGCGCCGCGGTTTCAGGCGTCTCGTATGCCCACATGAAATCGTCAGCCGAGCTGCCCACCGCATGGACGCGCCAGTAGCTCGCGGTGCCTTTCGAAGGGGAGCGGCTGGTGGTGTTCGTCTTTTCGAAAAGGTCGAAATAGATGTCTTCGAAAGGGATGTAGAACACGGGCTCATGTCCTTCTTCCTGAAGCACTTTCGCCCGTTCCGTAGCAGCGACTATGGCGTCGGAAAATCGTACCGTCACCGTGCCGACAAACGGTACTATGGCCAGCTGGCCAGCATGGTGTGCTGAGATTGCGTCTGAAGCTTGCATTCAAATTCTCCCTGGCTGCCGATTGATTGCGAGGCCGCATTTCGGTTCGTCATGCATGGAGACGAAATGCGCGGCGATGCGTCAGGTTCCGGCCTGTATTATGAGGTCGGATGACGACCTCACTTCAGCGCTTGCCATGGCTGTCGAGAAACGCAGCCAACAATCGCGAAACCTGATCAGAAGCCTCACGCGTCGGGAAGTGTCCGATGCCATCCAGCACCACGCGCCTGTAGAACGCGGTGAAATGCTCTTCGAGCCCCTCTGAGGACTGGGCAAACACAACGCGGTCGGCGCCACCATGAAGCGTCAGGATCGGCACCGTGATGATCTTGACCGCTGCTTGCCGGCGGGCGAGTTCGGCATAGCGGGGATCGGGCTCGGCCTCTTCCCATCGGACCCGATAGGAATGCAACGTCACATCCGCCCAGTCAGGATTTTCGAACGAACTCGCGACACCATCGAAAATAGCGTCGTCGAACCAGCCTGATGGACCCCAGCTGTCCCACTGGTATCTGGCGAATTCCTTGCCGTTGTTTCGTACGAACTCGGCGCCCCGTGCCGTCGCCATGAACCATTGATACCAAAATGCTTTCGCTTGTCCGGGCGCCGGCGTTGCTGGTTTGCCTGGTTGCCAGCCGAGCGACAGCGCAGCACAGCACTTGATGCGGTCCGGGAAAACCGACGCGAGCAGATAGGATATCCGGGCACCCCAATCGTGTCCGACGACCGCAAAGCGGCTGAGGCCCAGCGCATCGGCAAAATCCAGCACATCCTGCGCCATCGCGGCAATCTCGCCCGAGCGCATGATTTCTTTTGACAGGAACGATGTCGGCCCGAAGCCCCGCAACCAAGGCGAAAACGTCCGGAAGCCAGCTTCATGAAGGACCGGCGAAATCCGAGCGTATGTCGTCGCGTCGTCGGGCCAGCCATGCAGCAGGATAACCGGGGCGCCGTCCTGCGGTCCACCATCGAGATAGGCGACGCGCAGCAGAGGTGTGTCGCAATGTGAGACGGAGTTCATTGGCTCTGAGGCGCAATAGCTGGCTTATCATCACCAGTCGCGGACTCTGGCTTGGCGGCCTGGTCAACCTGTGGGTTCTTGTTGATGGGGCCGGTGTTGGCTTTCATCGGCTCGATATTGTTGTCGCAGGCGCCGAGCGTAAGGCCAGCGGCCAGGACCAGGAGTGAAAAGAACCTCTTCATCGAAACCTCCTCTGGTTGCTGTCCGGCAAACGAGGTTCCACCAATTTGGTTGCCTGATCGTCCTCTCAAGACGCCACGGCATCTGACGATCAACGCTTCAAGCTATTGGAATCGGCTGCAACTGTCGGATCAGGCAAAACCGGGCCACGTTCAGTCTCCGACCCCTCAGCCTCGATCTCCTGCACGGCCTGGTCCCAGTGCTCCTGCTCGCGGCCAGCCGGCCGGCCCTCTTGTTCCCAGATTTCATGGGCTCGCCGTTTGATCTTTTCTTCCCTGCTGTCCATGGCCAGATCCTCCAATTCGTCAGTCTCAATTCCGGGCCATATTTTTTGTTCCTCCTCTGTCGGGAACAGCCGCTGCCGGAGCCGCGATTTCGGGAAGGCGCTTGTGGATTGCGTGGGACGAACCGCTTGGTAATTTTCGTACTGATATTTTTTCGTGACACACCGATGCCCGCAGCTTTATGAATCTGGCTATCGGCCAGCGTCGAGCACGTCCCTCTCCGATCCCACTGCCCGGCGCTCAATGCCTGATCGCCCGCCGCACCGATATGGCGGGCTGTTGCTTCGATTGGAGGTGACGCCCATGCGGGAATTGCCGAAAGACATCGACGCCGATGTGGTCATCGAAATCAGCAAGCTGCTGGACGACAGCCCGCTTTTCGTCCCGGTACGGGTCCATGAACTTGCGGCCAGGGTGAGGCAGAGGGTGAAGACCGGTCTGCCGGATCTTTCGATCGAAGAACTGATCGTGGAGATGGCCTCCGTACGTCAGTTGGCCATGGCCTTCGATCTGCCTGGATCGGAGAATGTCGTGCAAATCCCGGTGCGGTATAGCCGCTAGCACTGCGGCATCACACGCTCCATCCGGAGGTCAGGACAAGCGATGCCTCAAACATCTGCGCACCGATCTCATCGCGTACTTTGACGGTTACCTTGACGAAATCGCAGTCGGGCATTTCGTCTTGGGCAACATCCTGCAAAATACGAATTGCTTCCGCTCTGGCTTGTTCCCGGGATTCGAACAGCTGCCCGTTATCATCGGGTATCGCGCCGTCACCGTTTTGAAGATCGAAATAGTACCGCTTCATTTTCGGGCCACGCTGGAAACATCTGGCGGGTCAATGTTTTCGCTTCATTGGTGGTTCCTGCCCGCTCGGCGGCCGTGCTGGTGAAGACGTGGTCGTTCAACGCACCGCAGCGCGAAGCGCCGATAGGAAAAGCACAAGCAACGCCAAGGCGTTGAGGCCGGCGGCGATGGCATGCGAATACTCCCATTGGCGCCGAAGCAGCTCCCAGTTTTCAGGCAGGACAGTCCAGTTCCGGGTCGCCTGATTGATTGGATAGGTCAGCGTCCAGAAGGCAAATTGCGTGGCGCCGATGCTGAGAAAGGCGACAACAACCAAGCCGAAAGATGCACTCGCTCGGTAGAGCAGGATCGCCAGGGCGGCCGTAGAGAGCAATGCTCCCAGCACTACGATGCCGAACAGGCTCCATCCATCATAGGCGCGTTGCGCAGCCAGATAGTTCGGCCCGTCGAGCTTCATCTTGTTGAACATCGTGAAGAAATGCGCGGCGGCCGGAACGAAAGCCAATACAACGAAAATGAAGCTGACCACTCTCAGACTATAAATTGCCATATCCGGTCTCCTCTCAGGAGAGAGCTAGGGCAATCGGCAGAGTTGAAAAGGTCGTTTTAGCGGCGGCTTTCGCCCGCGATCGTATGATCTCAAGCGAGGTCGTTTTTTAGCCCTCACTCAACTATCTCGGAACATTTTTTTTGCGTGCTGGTTCTACGCACTGAAGGGAC
The DNA here is from genome assembly GCF_024518695.1 of Mesorhizobium sp. LMG17149. Lineage (NCBI taxonomy): Bacteria > Pseudomonadati > Pseudomonadota > Alphaproteobacteria > Hyphomicrobiales > Phyllobacteriaceae > Mesorhizobium > Mesorhizobium sp. LMG17149. Next base: position 225,916 of record NZ_JANIFL010000004.1, on the reverse strand, counting down.
GAACCTTACCCAGGGAGATTTCCCCATGAAACATGTTCTCACTACCAGCATGCTGGCGATCGGGCTCGGCTGTGGAACGGCGATGGCTCAGACACAACAGCCCGAAAGCCAGTCTGGCGCAGACGCCAATTGCGTTTCCGGGCAGGCTGACTGCGGTTCCAAGATGGGCGAGCAGGCCCAGGGCAAGGCCAAGCTGAAGACTGACGAGCAGGCTCAGGGCAATGCCGGCACCACCACCGACCAGCAGGCTCAGGACAAGACCAAGCTGAAGACCGACGAGCAGGCTCAGGGCAAGGCCGGCACCACCACCGACCAGCAGGCTCAGGACAAGACCAAGCTGCAGACCGACGAGCAGGCTCAAGGCAAGGCCGGCACCACCACCGACCAGCAGGCTCAGGACAAGGCCAAGACGCAGACCGACGAGCAGGCTCAAGGCAAGGCCGGCACCACCACCGACCAGCAGGCTCAGGACAAGGCCAAGACGCAAACCGACGAGCAGGCCCAGGGCAAGGCCTCGACGCAGGATACGACGTCGACCGGTTCCATCAACAACGTGACGGTGGAGCAGAAAACCCAAGTCACCCAGATCATCCGGGAGACGAAAGTCGAGCCTGTGTCCAACGTCGATTTTGACATCACCGTCGGCGTCGAAGTTCCGCGGCAAAAGGTCAGGCTGCATCGTTTGCCGGCTCGTATCGTCAAGATCGTTCCCGCTTACGAAAGCTACGAGTATTTCGTGCTTGCGGACGGCCGGATCGTGATCGTTGATCCGGATACGTTCAAGATCGTCCTGATTTTGACCTGATATGTCCGAGCAGTGGTCCGCCCTCCAGAGGGCGGACCGCCATTGCTGGGCTGCTATGGATTCAAAGCAACCCGCAAAAGGGACTGCAAGCGGCAGGTGATACACCCTGCCACCGCATCGCGAGGGCTAGAGACGCCCGAGCACGACCAGGATAATGACTATAAGCAGCAGAAGACCGAGGCCGCCCCCGCCGTAATAGCCGGTGCCGTAGAATGGCCCGCCGCCAAGCCCACTAAAACCGCCAAGCAATGCAATAATCAGAATGATGATAAGAATTGTGCCGAGACCCATGACTTGCTCTCCTGTTTGCGGCTTCGCGCCTTAGACGGAGCGGCGGTCGCCGGCTGATGTGATTATGAACTCGCTACAAGCCTTCCTGTTCCCGACTGAGACCGCATCGACGCTGCCAGGTTCAAGGATGTCAGGCGAACAAAGGTCACCCCGAGACGCCCAAGTAGCCCCGGTCTTTCAGCAATCCAGCGAGATGGGCGGCGTTTGATGCTGCCATTTCGATCGCACCCGAGACTTTTTCCGGAGTTGCCGGCAGGTCGACATAGTTGACATCCTCCATGGCCTCGCCAACCCAGTAGACCCCGCCATTGGCCGGGATGGTGAAGCCAACATCGTTCAGTGCCTGAAAGCATTCCGCGTGGCAGTGATGCGCACCGTCCTCATTGCCGACGATGGCCACCAAGGCCACCTTTCCTGCTGCCGGCATGCGCCCTTTGTCATCGGTCTCCTCGAGAAACGCATCCATCCGCTCCAGGACGCGCTTGGCCACACTCGAGGGCTGACCAAGCCAGATCGGGAGGCCGAGTACGAAAATGTCGGCCGCCAGTATTTTTTCTCTGAGTTTCGGCCAATCGTCGCCCTCGCCCATGTCGGAGAGCACGCCGGGCTTGATATCGTGACTGAGCGCACGCACGATCTCGCCCTTCACCTCGTATTGCATCAGCGCCGCCAGGACATCGGCGAGCAACCGATCGGTGGAGGATTTTTCTCTGTCGTTCGAAGCTTTGAGCGAGCAATTAAGTGCGAAGGCCGTGAGCGGCATGTGAATCTCCCTGCATTGTCCTAATTGCAATCGCCCCGACTTCTTCACGACAGCCCATGCGGGATCGCCCGGCATTTCAACGCCAGGATTGAATGCTTGTTCCGTAGGCGGGCCAGCAGAGAGAGTGGCCCCCTCCTCCCACTTGATGACGGTCCAGCCGGCTCAGAGCGGGCTGGCTCTTGAGCACTGACCACCGCTGGAGAACAGGCGGCGGTGAGCGACGCCGGCGGAAACCGGGGCGGGCAACCTATTTGACCGCTCGTCGTTTTCTCCTGAATTCCTGAGAATGGATAGACGATGCTCGTCCAGACCCTCGAAGCAGGCGATATGCAGCTGGCTGTATCCATGGCCGGCGATCCAGGTCGACCGGCCTTGATCCTTCTGCACGGCTGGCCCCATTCCCGGAAATCTACGATGGTGTGATCGATGAACTCGGCGCGCGATACTTTACGCTGGCTTTCGATCTTCCGGAGATCGGTGGATCTCGTGGCACTCCGCCGTCGGCGGAAAAGAAGGTTCTTGCCGATATCGTGATTTCAGCAGCCGAGGCGCTTGGGGCCAAATCCATCGTCGTTGCAGGCTTTGATGTGGGCGGCATGATTGCCTTCGCTGCTGCTCGCCATCATGGCGGTCGCATCGTCGGCGCGGTGCCGATGAACACGGTTATCCCCGGCCTTCATCCATGGACGAAGGTAGTCGCAAACCCGGACATCTGGCATTTCGCTTTCCATGCGGTGCCCGAGTTACCGGAGTTGCTGGTGACGGGCCACCAGCGCGCCTACTTCGATTTCTTCTTCGATCTGCTCGCCGGCCGTCCCGATGCATTGACCAATGAAATGCGGGAGACGTTTACGCAGGCCTATTCGAGGCCGGAGGCACTTAAGGCCGGCTTTGATTGGTATCGCGCGTTCAAGGAGGATGCCAAGGTCAATGCAGTACCGGCGCGCATCGAAGTTCCGATCCTCTATATCCGCGGCGACGCGGATTTCGGATCGATCGACGACTACCTGGAAGGCTTGAGGCTGTCTGGAGCAAAGAACCTGCAAGGTCGCGTGATCGCCAACTGCGGCGAATTCCTGCCGATCGAGGCACCGGCAGAATTCGTCAAGGCGCTGGCGGAATTTGCACCGAGATAGGTGAAGCGATCCGCGTTTATGCAGGTGCCTACTGGCTCGCGGAAGTTACGCGCCAGACCGTGTTTCCGACATCGTCAGCGATCAGCAACGCGCCCGATTTGTCGACGGCAACACCGACCGGCCGCCCGTGCGCCTTGTTGTCCTTGTCGAGGAAACCGGTGACGACATCCTGCGGCTTGCCGTCTGGATGACCATCCTTGAACGGCACGAAAACGACCTTGTAGCCGTTGAAGCTCTTGCGGTTCCAGCTGCCATGCTCGCCAACAAAGGCGCCGTTGCGATACAGGTCCGGCAGGTTGGTTCCAGTGTAGAACGCTAAGCCCAGAGGTGCGACGTGGGAACTCAAGGCATAGTCGGGAGGGATCGCCTTGGCGACCAAATCCGGCCGCTGCGGCATCACGCGCGGGTCGACATGCTGACCATAGTAGCTGTACGGCCAACCATAGAACGCGCCGTCCTTGACCGAGGTCATGTAGTCGGGAACCAGGTTGGGACCGAACTCGTCGCGCTCGTTGACAACAGCCCATAGCGTGCCGCTCTGCGGCTCCCAGCTCAGCCCGTTGGGGTTGCGCAGGCCGCTCGCGAAAACACGATAACGGCCAGTGGCCCTGTCGACTTCCCAGATGGCAGCCCGGTCCTTTTCCGCCTGGATGCCGTTCTCGGTGATGTTGCTGTTGGATCCGATGCCGACATAAAGCAGAGACCCGTCGCGGCTGGCCACGAGAGACTTTGTCCAGTGGTGATCGATAGGCCCGCCGGGCAACGGCGTCAGCACGGTGCCCGGGGCGGTGATCTTGGTGTCGCCCGACGTGTAGGGGTACCGCACGATGGCGTCGGTGTTGGCGACGTAGAGATCGTTGCCGACCAGCGCCACACCAAAGGGCGAATTGAGATGATCGAGAAAAACCTCCTGGACATCGGGCACACCATCGCCGTTGGTATCGCGCAGCAGAGTGATACGGTTGCTTCCTTCGGTGCCGCCGCCCGACGTCGCCATGGACTCGATCCAGCCCATGACCAGGTCTTTCGGCCGCTTGATCACCGCACCGGGCGGCGCCACGGACTCGACCACCAGAACGTCACCATTCGGCAATGTGTAAAGCGAGCGCGGATGCTTTAATCCCTTGGCGAAGGCCTGGATTTGCAAACCCTTGGCGACCGTCGGCCTTTCCTCCTGTTTCCAACCGATGACCGACGCGACATGCATCGGCGGCACCAGATACTGAATAGGCTCAGGCAGCATCGGGTTCGCTCCGACGTGATCGGTGGGATCCGGTTCGTTGTCGCTGCAGGCGGGCAGCACCAAAATCGATCCGCACAGCAGACCGAGGCTGGCGATACGCGGGATATGTCTGGCGGAGACATTCATTCGACCACCTCCACTTGAGTGCGGCCGGAACTCCATCCCAGCAGGCCCACCAAGAGAATAACGATCACGGCGGCGGCGGACAGGATGAGCCCCGTCGGCACGACCGAGGTCCAGGCATCCCGGCTGTGCACCAGTGCATTGAAGAGCGATATGACGAGCACGACGAAGCTGCCGAGGAGATATGGCCATACAGGCCCGGCTTCACCGGAAAGCCGGTCGGTAAACAAATCGACCAGTGCTGCAAGAACCGCGAGCACGCCTACAAGCAGGCCGGCAAGCAGCAGCCAGGCGGAAAAATCGGCCCACATCATTTCAGCGCTTCGCCAATAGGCAACGTCGGTCAGCAATGTGCCGACGAAACATGCATTTGCGACTGCCATCGGCGTTCTATGCAACGGACGCCTGGCGGCCACCAACACGGATCGGGCGCGGGCCATGGACATTCTCCACCTTTGAAGCTGTACCTGTCCTCCAAACCAACTTGTGGTTGGGAGGTTCCCGGAACCGTTTGCGTTCAAGAACTCGTGATGGCGCTGGCGATGCCTCAGAACGGCGAGGTGCGCGATGCTCCTGCGGAGTTAGCGCAATGTCCGCAAGGTGATCGAGTATCGATGCAGGTCAACTGGCGGAATGCTGTGCTCCCATTCCGTGCGCGATGATCCAGTCATGAGATACGCCGACCTTGGTTCGACGACGATGGTCCGGCGATCCCACTTGGCGCCATTCTTCCGCCGGAGCCGGAAGCTGCAAGGCGCCAGCAACGAAACACCCGCAACGTCTTCGAAATGAGGTTTGTCTCGATGCCAGCCGATGCCGGCGCCGGGCCGGTATTCATTGATCAACACTTGCGCGAAGGCATCGGCGGGCTTGCCTGCCAACGCCGCGATCTGGTCGCGCAGGGCCAACAGGAAGTCAGGGATCGGCGGGGCCTCGACCACCTGGCGCCTATCGTAGTCGTAGCGCAGGCCAAAACCCACGACGCGCCGGTTTGCCAGATGGCCATGGAAATCGAACGCCTCGAAAGGCAGGCCTTCGAGATGCCGGGCGAGTTCGGTTTCTTCTTGCGCGGTGATAAGATCAGGCTGGTAGAGGAAACCTTCCGGCAGGTCGTCGGCGGCACCAAAGAGATCGTGCTGGAGCCCGGATGAGCCGGAGCCGAGTGCTTTCGATTTAGGTGTCGCCATCCCAGCTAGATGGTGAAGGCCAGCCCGCCTGGCAATATCGGAACCGAGCCAGCAAATCTGCACTCCGCCCTGCGGATATCACCGCGCTGACCGGACAAAGCCTGTCAATCCGGAGTCTATCGGGGTGACTGTATTCAATCCAGGATTCCGCGGGCATGCCTTGAATGCGACCGAGGGAGGTTGCATGCATGTACGTACGGTTCTTACCAAACCGCGAGCCTTCGTTGCCAGTTGCTTGTCAGCAACTAGATTGGCAACGCGGCATCCCCAAAACATGCCGCAGTGGCCGGCGCGGGTTTGGGCAACGGTGTCTCACCGGCATCATCGCGTCGGCCACTCGAAATGTCTTCTTGGCGGTTCAGTGGCGGAGAAGCCTCTGTTGGCCCCGGCCCTCAAGCGAGTGGCCGCTCCTGCCTCGCAGGATGCTTCGAGCCCAAATCTCCGATCAGCCGGCGGTACTGGGTTTCGGGTGGACCGTAAGAGTCTCGCGCCAACTTTATGAGACCATCTCGATCGCGGATCGTGATCTCTCCGCGGCGCGCTCGGATATAGCCGTAACTCTCGATCATCTGCAGACCGACGGTAACCCCCGGACGCCTGACACCAAGCATGATGGACAGAAATTCATGGGTTATCATAAGTCTGTCGCCGACAGTGCGGTCGCTGCACATCAAAAGCCATCTCGCCAGCCGGACTTCCAGGCTCTGCCGTGCGTTGATCGATGCCGTGTAGCTTGTCTGAACATGGAAATATTGGACATAGCGCAACAGGAACGGCCGCAATGTAGGACTGTCCTCCAGGGCTTCGACGAATGGAGCAGCCTCTATCCGGAGGGCCTCGCATGTCGACTGGACGTAACAATCAAAGTTCGCCTGGTCGTCCCCCATGATCAGGGCCGAACCGGTCATTCCTTCGAACCCGATGATTCCGACTTCCGCTTCGGTTGCCTCCGAAGTACTGGCCACCACCGATGCCAGTCCGCTTTCCAGAAAATAGACGGCTTCGATCTTCTGCCCCGCAGTCTCCAGCGGCGCGCAACTCCAGGAAAGCGCTCGCCAGATGCGGCCTCAGCCGCGCGAGATCGTCCGCGCTCATGCGGCGAAGCAATTCGCTCTTGGCTTGCAGTATCTGGTAATCCACGAGACTCTTTTCCCTTGGGCAAGAGCACTGGAATCTCTTAGCCGGCCGCGCCCGTCGAACGAGCGGACGGTAACGAACCATAGACTTCGTCTCGCGCAGCACTAGACGAGCCGGCGTGTTGGTATGAAACCGACAGTTACTGCTGAAGACTCGAAGGCCTTGTTGGCTGACCATCTTTCGCCAGCAAACGAGCCTCCCGCAGGATAGAGGCGCGATCGAACCCGAGGAGCGATATGATTTCGCGTATCTGCTGTTCAGTGGCGCCTGTATCCCGCGCCAGCGCGGTTATCGCGTCTACTGGCAGACCGGGGTGCTCGGGCGCCTTTGCCATGCAACGCCATGCCTCGCGATGGGCAAGAGCGGTGGTCACTCCCAAGCGTCAGCGCCCAATTGTGCTGCTGACGATTGCCCTTTGTACGCTTCCGTACAGAGCTTTGCGAGTCAATTCGGGCCGAGGCTGATTTGAGGGTTCTTGCGTCCTTGCGTCGTCCGTCCGTCGCCCCGAAATTCTTCGGAACGATTGCCCGGCTGAGAGGTTCAAATATTCCACCCAACAGGAGTCCGAACGATGGATCACACCAACCACGTACGCCTCACAAGCACCGAACTGACGCCAGACATTCTCGAAGACGCCACAATTTACGACGCGGACGACAACAAGGTCGGCAGCGTTTCGCACGTCCACGGCTCTGGAGCCGCCAGTCAGGTCGTCATCGATGTCGGCGGCTTTCTCGGCATAGGTGCCAAGCCGGTGGCCGTTCCCGCGAGCCAGTTGGAATTCATGCGCGATGAAGACGGCGACGTTCACGCGGTGACGAACTGGACCAAGGATCAGCTCAAGAGCATGCCCGAGCATCACGATGCATGATTTCGAGGACTTCACCTTGAACGGGAGCGGCCGCTTGGCCGCTCTCTGAACGTCCCTTGGGCGCGACAGGATGGACAGACGATGCGGCGCGAGACCGGAGCCTGCTTCTGCGGAGGGATCGCCGCAGCCATGGGCGGAGAGCCTTTTTGGATATGCTACGATCACGACGACGATTGCCGCCGGGCCATCGGAAGTCCGATGACAATCTGGGTCGGTTACCGGCCTGAGCAATTTCAGCTTCTTAGAGGGACACCGAAGGCCTTTTCCAAAACGCCAGGCGTCACCCGCACGTTCTGCCCGGACTGTGGAAGCTCGATAGGCTATAGCGACGAAGGTCTGCCGGACGAGTTCTACGTGACGGTCGGCTTCTTTGACAAACCTGAAGGTTTTCAGCCGCAAGCCCATGCCTATTGGGTTCTGAGGCTACCGTACATCGAGTTTGATGACAGCCTGCCACGCATCGACCGATATTCGAGGAAGCGCGACCCGAAGTTGGGCAACCCGCGCGACCGGTAGTCGCGGTGCAAGGCGCGAGGGCATCGGCGGAACCTGACGATCGCTAACGGGTTATTCGGGCAGACCCGTCGGGTGCCACCATGCCATCGACCGTGATCCGAAACGCACAATACGACCCCGCCACCAGGATCCTCTCGGTCTGGTTTGTTCCGAGCGGCAAACGTTACGACTATGAGGATGTTGCTCCGGTAACTTATGCCGCTTTCACCAAAGCTTCCTCAAAAGGCCGATTCTTCAATGAATTCATCCGAGATCGCCATCGGTACCGCCGCGTGGCGTGACAAGTTCGGACATGAGCAGACGATGCACGGAACCTGACCCGCATCGTCTCGTTGACGTCTCGTCGAAGCAAACCAGGCAATGACAATTCATCTGGATATGCTCGGGACCGGCAAAGATCGATCGGAACAGGCTTCAAGGGAGTTCAAGAGCCATGACGGCCAAGAAGCAGAAGACCGAAAGCAAGGACAAGAAGGCGCTGCGCTTGGCAGAGACCACCGACGTCTCACCCAAGCAGGCCAAGGAGCTTATGCAAAAGCATGGCAAGGACAGCCCCAAGGTCGAGAAAGAAGCCAGAAACTTCAAGGCGGAAGGATAGGACGCATTGAGGCCCGGCTTGCATGACCCCTGCAGGGGATCGGCCGCCAGGCAATTCGGGATTAAGGCGGTTCGCCGGCCTTTTCGGCCGCGAGGGCAAAGGGGAAGCGCAGCACCAGGTTGCGGTTCTCGTCAAAAATCTCGAAGGCCAATCCGGTACGCAGCGGCTTGCCATGCAGCAGCTCTTCGGCGAGGATTTCCTTCGCCGACGCCATCGCGTTTTCCTCGGCGCTCGCGAGATCAGAAAATTCCTGGCCCTCGGGATCCTCCTGCAAGCTTCCGCTCTCGTCTCGAAGGTCGAAAAAGTACCTGGACATGCCGACTGAACTCCTCATTGCGATGATGGAATCGGAAGCGCCAGCCTCAGATTTCAGTGCCTGATGTACCCGGATTGTCGAAGAGCACAGCCAGGCCATGCTCGATGGCGCAGGCCGCAATCAGATCATCGAAGGCCTTTCCCGAAAGCGGGCAACTTGGCATCACCTCCCGAATTGCGGTTCCGGCCTTGGCGGTAGAGATCACATCGTGGCGTTTCTTGCGTGTCTCGACATATTGCTGGACCAGGATTTTCAGGCGCCTCACCGCAACATCGTCCGTAAACATGGATTCCTCAGCCAATGCCTGAAGTATGGCTGTCGGCGTGATCATCGTGCCGACGGTCTCGGGGTTAGCCGAGATTGCTCGCACAATATTTCCATGGGCAGTTGGTTCCCCCGACCGCTTGCTTGGTAATTTTCGTACAGGGAATGCCCTTGCCCGCGCTTTTACCGAGCCGAACCGACGCCGGGTTTCCGATGCCAATGGCGAGCCTTCAGGCTTGCATCACCTTGCGGCTGTGACGTGCAACGACACTTTCCTCATCGGTCGCAATCACGCGCACCTCCACCTTGCTCTCGGGACGACTGATGATTTCGGCGTGGATGTCGTTGGCGCGTTCTTCAAGCACCACGCCAAGCCAGGTCAGTTTTTCGCATATGGCCTTGCGGATGGACGCGGACCGTTCGCCGATGCCGGCGGTGAACACGAGGCATTCAAGACCACCCATCGTGTTTGCAAGCGCTGCTGCTTCCCTCGCCGCGCGGAAGGCAAAAAGCGCCATCGCCTCTTGGGCGCGAGGATCGTTGCTCCCTTCCAGCGTCCTCATGTCGCCCGAAATACCGGATACGCCGAGCAGTCCCGACTTCTCGTAAAGCATCGTCTGCAGCTCCTCAGCCGCGATGCCTCTTTCCAGTAGGAAGTGCAACAGCACGCCGGGATCGATGGCGCCGCACCGCGTGCCCATGACGAGGCCATCCAGGGCCGAAAACCCCATCGTCGTATCGATGCTCTTGCCCTCGCGCAAAGCGCAAAGGCTGGCACCATTGCCGAGATGGGCGACGATGGTGCGTTTCGCCGCAAGAGTTGGCGATATCCCGCTGAGCCGCCCGGCGATGTATTCATAGGAGAGACCGTGAAACCCGTAGCGGCGCAAGCCTTGCCCTTCATATGGGCGCGGAAGGGCGAAGCGCCGCACGAGCGGATCGATCGTCTGGTGGAAAGCGGTGTCGAAACAACCAACCTGTGGCAGGTCCGGTTGCAAGGCGGCTATCGCGCGGACCGGCGCGAGACTGCGAGGCTGATGCAGCGGAGCGAGCGGCGTCAGTCTGTCGATGGCGTCGATGATGTCTGGGGCCAGACGGACAGGTTCGATGAACTCGCTTCCGCCATGCACGATACGATGGCCGGCGCAGAGCAGGTTTCTTTCGCCGATTTCGCCCTGCACCCAATTCAGCATCTCGCCTATGGCCGCGTCCCGCGGCTTGTCGGTGGCGAGCTGCCGATCGCACTGCACCGTTCCGTCGGCCGCTTTTGCGCGGAGTGTGGGTGTGTCGCCCAAGTCCAACGTGCCGCGCGAAACGAGCTGCATATCCTGTGACAAGGTAAGATCGTAGAGCGCGAACTTGATGCTGGACGAACCGGCATTCAGCGCCAGGATCGACCGACGCGTCATTGGCGCGCCTTTGCCGCGCCTTTGTCGGGCCAGCTCCATTTCTGGATTTCGGGCATATCCTCGCCGTGCTCGCGGACATAAGCCCTGTGCTTTACCAACCGGCCGTGGAGTTCGCCGGCAAGCCCTTCAGCCCTTTCGGCCAGTCCCGGCACACGTTCAATGGCGGCAAGCGCGAGGTGGTAGCGATCGAGTTCGTTGAGCACCACCATGTCGAACGGCGTCGTCGTGGTGCCCTCCTCTCGGAAGCCATGCACATGCATGTTGTCATGGTTGGCGCGACGGTAGGTCAGGCGATGAATAAGATAGGGATAGCCGTGATAGGCGAAGATGACAGGCCGTGTCTTCGTGAACAACGTATCGAAGTCTCCATCGGCGAGCCCGTGCGGATGCTCGGTGTTGGACTGCAGCGTCATCAGGTCGACGACGTTGACGACGCGGATTTTCAGGTTGGGGATCGCAGAGCGCAGAATGTCGGTCGCGGCCAGCGTTTCCAGCGTCGGCACGTCGCCGGCGCAGGCCATGACCACGTCGGGCTCCTCGCCCTGAGCAACCGTACCGGCCCATTCCCAGATGCCCGCCCCCGCCTTGCAATGCGCTTCGGCTTCTTCAATGGACAGCCATTGCGGTGCCGGCTGCTTGCCGGCGGTAATGACATTGATGCGGTTATAGGTTCTCAGGCAATGATCGGTGATCCACAGCAGGGTGTTGGCATCCGGCGGAAAATAGAGCCTTACCGTATCGGCCTTCTTGTTGGCGACCAGATCGGCAAAGCCCGGATCCTGATGGCTGAAACCATTGTGATCCTGCCGCCAGACATGCGAGGTCAAAAGGTAATTGAGCGAGGCGATCGGCTTGCGCCAGGCAAGCTCGCCGGAGGTCTTCAGCCATTTGGCATGCTGGTTGACCATCGAATCGACAATGTGGATGAAGGCCTCATAGCAGGAGAACAGGCCGTGGCGGCCGGTGAGCAGATAGCCTTCAAGCCAGCCCTGGCAGAGGTGCTCGCTGAGCACCTCCATGACACGTCCGTCACGGGAAAGATGGACGTCGTAGGGTTCAATGCGCTGCATCCAGAGCCGATCGGTAACTTCGAACACCTCGTCGAGGCGGTTGGATGACGTCTCGTCCGGCCCCATCAGGCGAAAATTCCGCGCCTCGGCATTGAGGCGGAACACCTCGCGAAGATAGCTTCCGCAAATCCGCGTCGCTTCAGCGACGACGCCTCCCGGACGAGGCACTTCCAGCGCCAGGCTTTTCCAGTCGGGAAGCACAAGATCGCGCTTCAACAGTCCGCCATTCGCGTACGGGCTTGCGCCCATGCGCTTTGTCCCTGTTGGGGCAAGTGCCGCGAGCTCTGGTAACAGGTGCCCGCCTTCATCGAACAGCTCTCCCGGTTCGTAGCTTCGCATCCAGTTTTCGAGGATCTTGCGGTGGCCCTCATTTCCGCGTGCGTTCGACACCGGCACTTGATGCGAGCGCCAGAAACCCTCGACCTTCTCGCCATCGACCTCCTTGGGACCTGTCCATCCCTTGGGGCTGCGCAGCACGATCATCGGCCATTGCGGGCGTTGACCATGCCATCCCGGAGCCCGTGCCTGTTCCTGAATGGACCGGATGCGATCGAGCACCGTGTCGAGCGTCGCGGCCATCGACTGGTGCATGGCAAGCGGCTCGTGGCCTTCGACGAAGAACGGTTCGTAGCCATAGCCGGCGAAGAGACTTCGCAACTCCTGATCGTCCATACGGCCGAGGATCGTTGGATTGGCGATCTTGTAGCCGTTGAGATGCAGGATCGGCAGGACGGCGCCGTCCGACATCGGGTTCAGGAACTTGTTGGAATGCCATGCCGCCGCGAGCGGACCGGTCTCGGCTTCGCCGTCACCAACGATACAGGCAACCACCAGATCCGGGTTGTCGAAGGCCGCGCCAAAGGCGTGAACCAACGCATATCCCAATTCACCACCCTCATGGATGGAGCCTGGCGTCTCGGGCGCGGCATGGCTTGGCACGCCGCCGGGGAAGGAAAACTGCCGGAACAGTTTCCTGAGGCCGTCTTCGCCCTGCCCGATATCGGGATAGATCTCGCCATAGGTGCCCTCGAGCCAGGTGTTGGCGACCATTGCGGGACCGCCATGGCCCGGCCCGCAGATAAACAGAACATCGAGGTCGCGTTCGCGGATAACGCGGTTCAGATGCACGTAGAGAAAGTTCAGCCCCGGCGTCGTGCCCCAATGGCCAAGCAGCCGCGGCTTGACGTGTTCGGCCTTCAACGGTTCGCGCAACAGCGGATTGTCGAGCAGATAGATCTGGCCGACCGAGATGTAATTCGCGGCGCGCCAGTAGCGGTCCATGAGGTCGATCCGTTCGTGGCCGATGGCCTGCGGCGTCGCGGCAGCCTTGTCGTTCATCGACATCTCCAGCTTCGGTTCGCTGGTGATAACTGGGGCATCTTTGCGCTTGAGCAACCCCCGACTGCCGCGTTCGGGTCGGCGTCACGACCCACGCGGCCGAGAGACCGGACGCCATCTCGGCCGGGCTTGCGGCCCTATCCGCAAATAGGCGGGAACCTTGAAGTCCTCCGGCGGTTAGAAACTGAAATCGCGAAGACCAGGCTCAAGGCAGGTACCGCGAAGGATAGCCTCGAAGCGTTGCACCAAAGGGAGCTAAAAGATGCTCGATCTTCCTCGTGCCCGTGATCGAATGGTCAATATCCATGTCGGCCGGCGTGGCATTCATGACCGTGAGATTCTGCAGGCAATGCGCGAAGTTCCACGCGAGGCCTTCGTCGAACCCGGCTTCGAGGAATTTGCTTACGAAGACACGCCGCTGCCGATCGCCGATGGCCAGACCATATCGCAACCCTACATTGTCGCGTTCATGATCGAGATGGCGGATGTCAAACCGGGTGACCATGTGCTCGAAATTGGCACCGGCTCGGGATACGCGGCCGCGGTGATGAGCCGGATCGTCGAACAGGTCTACACGATAGAGCGTCATCCCGGTTTGGCCGAAGCCGCGAAGCGGCGGTTTGAAAAACTCGGCTACCAAAACATCGAGGTTCGGACAGGCGATGGCACCAAGGGCTGGCCGCAGGCGGCGCCGTTCGACGCCATCGTGGTGACAGCCAGTGGTCCCGGCGCACCGCTCGCCCTTCAGGAGCAACTCGATGTCGGCGGCAGGCTCGTCATTCCGGTCGGCGACGACCCGGATTTGCAACGTCTGCTCAAAGTCACCCGGACAGGCGCCGCAACCTATAGCGAGGAGGATTTCGGCGGCGTGCGCTTCGTCCCTCTGATCGGCGAGCAGGGTTGGTCGGAAAACGGCACGGCCACCGACGTTGGTCGTCCGCTTCGACATCCCCATCCGATCAGCCTGCCTGATATGATCGCGGCCGCGGCCGAACCCCTGCCCGATTTCGACGATCCGGCCTTCGGCGCATTGTTCGATCGGTTCGCCGACCGGCGCATTGTTCTGCTTGGCGAGGCAAGCCATGGCACGTCCGAATTCTACAGGGCGCGCGCGGCGATCACCCGCAGGCTCATCGAACGCCACGGCTTCACCATCGTCGCGGTCGAGGCAGACTGGCCCGACGCAGCGGCGATCGACCGCTATGTTCGCCATCGTCGGCCGCGAACCGGCACTGGCGCGCCATTCCAGCGATTTCCGACCTGGATGTGGCGCAACACCGATGTCGCGGCCTTCACCGACTGGATGCGCCGTCACAACGAGAAGCTAGAGCCTTCGGCGCAAGCAGGGTTCTACGGCCTCGACATCTACAATATGAGCGGTTCCATCGGCGCGGTCCTCGACTATCTCGACCGGGTCGATCCCCAGGCAGCCAAGATCGCGCGCGAACGCTATGGCTGCCTGACGCCCTGGCAACACGATCCGTCCACCTACGGCCGCGCGGTGCTCACCGCCGGCTATCAAAAATGCGAGAAAGCGGTGCTGGAACAATGCCGGGACTTGCTCGCCAAACAGCTCGAATATGCAAAAAGGGACGGCACCGACTTTCTCGACGCTAGTCAGAATGCCCGGCTGATCGCGTCCGCCGAACACTATTACCGGATCATGTACTATGGCGGCGCGGAGTCCTGGAACCTGCGCGACACGCACATGTTCGAAACGTTGGAACATTTGCTGCATGCCGGCGGCCCCAACGCCAAGGCCGTGGTGTGGGCGCACAATTCCCATATCGGCGATGCCCGCTTTACCGAGATGGGCGTCGTCAGGGACGAACTGAACATCGGCCAGCTCTGCCGGCAGCGTTTCGGGGATGAGGCAGCGCTGATCGGTATGGGCACGCATTCCGGCACTGTAGCGGCCGCCAGCGACTGGGACGGCAAAATGGAGGTGAAGCAAATCCGCGCGTCGCACGCCGACAGCTACGAACGGCTTTGCCACGATTCCCTTGTGTCGCGGTTCCTGCTCGACCTCGGGCGCGACACAACGCTGCGTGAGCGGCTGCTGGAACGCAGGCTGGAGCGATTCATCGGGGTGATCTACCGGCCGGAAACCGAGCTGGGCAGCCACTATGCGGACGCTTCCCTGCCCCGGCAGTTCGACGCGTTCCTATGGTTCGACAAAACCGCGGCAGTGACGCCGCTTGGCCCGGAGCATGCAAGAACCGGCGTTCCCGACACCTACCCCTTCGGGCTTTAGCCGGCGCGCGGCGAACCAATGAAGAAGCTGAGGCGTGGAACCGGAACGAACATCCGGTCTGCGATTTCAAAACTGCAATCCCCGTCGAAGGAGTTTTCTCATGACCGGAACCAAACATCCGAAATGGAAGAAACCGAGCGATGCCGACTTGGCGAACAATCCTGGTATCGGGACTTCCAAGGGAACGATCAAGGAAGGCGAAGAGTTCGAGCTTGAAGGCGAGAACACGGTCGAAGGTGACGTCGAAAACGACACGACCGCCGCTGGCGGGATCGATCCAAGACAAAAAATGCGGACCAACAAATAGCTGCCCTGCGCGTCGCTGCGATCAACTTCGCCGGAAGGAGTGAACCATGCCACTTGCCCTTAGCAGTGCCGCCTTTGCCGAAGGCGGACAAATTCCCGAAAGATACACACGAGACGGCAAAAACGTATCGCCGCCGCTGAAATGGTCTGGAGTGCCGGACGAAGCAAAGAGCCTCGTTCTCGTCGTTCAGGATCCTGACGCGCCGAGCGGAACGTTTGGTCATTGGGCGGTGTTCAACATCTCCCCGGACACGAGGGAACTTCCCGAGGCCGAAAGCGGCAAGCCGGGTCCGGGCGCCCTCAGGCAAGCAACGAATGATTTTGGCAACGCCTATTACGACGGCCCTGAACCGCCGGTCGGACATGGCGTTCACCATTACCATTTCCGGCTGGCCGCGCTCGACACGCCGAGCCTTGCCATTCCAGCGAGCGTGGGCATCGAGCGCATCTGGCGGGAGGCGCAGAAACATTCGCTTGAGCAGGCTGAACTCATCGGAACCTACGAACGCAATTCGTAAGTTAATGACCAGGGGCGACCGAGGTGGCCTGCTGCACGGAACGGTTCTCCTCCTCGCCGGTTGTCTGGGAAAGGAGATGCCGCCATGTTTGGAGATATCATGTGGTTGGTCGTCGTTGCCGGCGGCCCATTACTGCTGATCGTGCTGATGGCCTATGCCGTTATCGCACGCCGTCGGCGTGGACCCGCCGAACAACGGGAGAGCGACCGGGCGACCAACCGGCTATACCAGGACAAGCGTTGATCCGCGTCGGCAAGACAATCCGATTGGCAAGACATCCAATCGGCAAGACATCCAATCGGCAAGACATCCAATCGGCAAGACAGGGGATCGTATGCCGCACCGAAGCGACGACGATCCCCAACTACGGTCAGCGCATTATCCTTTGCCGCAACCACGCAAAGAACCTGCCGCTGATGGCTGAGCGGACCCGCGTCGCAGCCCAGCGCGCTTTCATGGTTGAGCCGACGTGGCAATCGCAGACGATGTCGTGCAGCTGCCAGTCGTTCAGCTCGAAAAAGCGCCTTGCCTCACCGTATGTGTCGTCCTTTAAACCCGATGCGCGCAGCACTGGATCCTCGAAGGCGACCGAAATTGCCGTTCCCTCGCCCCGCATCAATGAACGTGCTTCAGGGTGCAGATGTTCGGTGCCTGCAAACGCCCCAAGGCATCGCTCGGGATTACGCTCCAGCAGTTCAGCCCAGCGCTCTATGCGCTGATTTCGTGTCATTGCGGAATAAACAGCCGACGATTCAATCTTGGCGACGGCATGCAGTTGGTCGAGTGTTTGATGTTTCATGGCCAGCTCCTGTTGAGGCAGCGAAGCGCCCACGCCTTCAAGGGAATTACCGCGCGTTAATGCTTCGACAAGAGCGCCAGGCTGGAGAATTCGACACAACCGGATTGGGCCGGCGGGATCATAAACACGCCGGCTGCGTTCATCGACGGGGGCTGCTTGTGACAAGCCACTGATCCGCGACGGGATGCATCCATGTTCATCCAGCCAATCGACTATTTCCTTGCCGTCTGGTTCGCTCTTGCCGCCGCCTCGACGCTTTATGTCGGCTTCGATCAATACCGCAACAATCCCGAACCGGTGGTGATGAAATGGGGCTTCATCCTGGTGACCCTCTATATGGGTCCATTGGGGCTGCTGCTTTATGTGCTTGCAGACAAGGAGCCACGTCCAGGCGAGCATGAAGACTTCACCAGGCCGCTGTGGAAACAGGGGGTCGGCTCGACCATCCACTGCGTTGCCGGCGATGCGACCGGCATCATTCTCGCCGCAGTCATCACGGCAACGCTTGGCCTGCCGATGTGGCTCGACCTCATCGTCGAATATCTGGCGGGCTTTGCCTTCGGCCTGTTCATCTTCCAATCGCTGTTCATGAAATCGATGATGGGCGGCACCTACTGGGAGAACGTGCGCAAGAGCTTCTTGCCCGAGTTCATCTCGATGAATTTCATGATGGCCGGCATGGCGCCCGTCATGAGCTTTCTGATGATGGGACGCGACATGCGCGCCATGGAGCCGACCGAGCTTTTGTTCTGGGGCGTGATGTCGATCGGCGTCATCGCCGGCTTCACGCTCGCCTATCCGGCCAATGTCTGGCTGGTCGCGCGCAGGCTGAAGCACGGATTGATGACGCAGCGCCCGCAGGCGAACGAAACGAGCAGTGGAGAGCCGACCGCCCACCAACAGCACGCTACGCATCACCCCAACGCCGGCGACGATCGACGAAGCCGCAACACCTCCCACAAGTCCAAACGCAGCGGCCATCAGATGGAGACGGACGCTACGACGCCGCAGATTGCGGCCCTCGGTATTGTGTCGGTGTTGGCGTTGGCGATCGGCATGGCCGCGCCGGCGAACTGGCTGAACCTGACGCTTTCGGCGCGTGACGTCGGCGGCGCGATTATGCCGCAAGGCATGATCATGGGTCGCGACACGCCGGCGGAATCCATGCGTGACATGGCTGCAACCGATCCGCGTCGCGTTACCTCGTCCTATGGTCTTGCCGCCAAGGGCGACCAGGAACTGCCATTCCGTCTAGAGAACGGCGTCAAGGTGTTCGAGCTCAGACCATCGGTGATCCGCTGGCAGATCCTGCCCAACGTCGCGGTCGACGCCTATGCCTACAATGGCCAGATTCCCGGTCCGCGCATCCACATTCGCCAGGGCGATAAGGTTCGCATCGACGTCACCAACGACCTGCCCGAGGAAACCACGGTGCATTGGCACGGCATGATCCTGCCGAACCAGATGGATGGACCTGCCGAGATCACCCAGCCGCCGATCGAGCCTGGACAATCCTATTCCTATGCGTTCACCGCGACCCAGCACGGGACCTACTTCTATCATCCGCATGCCAAGCCGGACCGCACCCAGGCGCTGGGGCTTTATGGGGCGCTGATTATCGATCCCGCCAATCCTGCCGACGAGGTTCCGGCTGACCACGACTATGTCATCGAACTTCAGGAATGGCTGGTGCGCGATGGGCTGACTTATCCGTCGATGCCCATGGAAGGCGGCATGCCGAACTTCTTCACCATCAACGGCAAAGCCTATCCCGCAACCGACACCATTCCTATGAAGGTGGGCGAGACGCTGAAGGTGCGTTTCATCGGCACCAACAACGGCTTCGTCCATCCAATGCATATCCATGGCGGACCCTTCGAGGTCGTCGCCCGTGACGGTGAGACGCTTTCTCCCTCGGCACGCTTCCTAGCTGATACCATCAATGTCGGACCGGGACAGCGCTATGACGTCGTGTGGAAGGCGCTGCGTCCCGGCAAGTGGCTCATTCACTGCCACATCCCGCATCACACGACGAACAACAATGTCGAGGAGAAGGGCGGCGGCGGGCTGATGGTGGTCATCGAGGTCGGCTAGATCTGCCAACCCCTTGCGAATTTGCCGATGTCATCCGGAGGCCGCGTCGTTGCGCGCTACTTCTTGATAATGGTTCCGTTGCGCAAGTCGAATGCCTCGGTACCGCGAGCCTGGCGGTAGAAATCGTCCTGCAATTCGCCCCACTCGCCGAGAAAGGCGCCGCAATTGCTGCAATGAATTGGCGTCGATTCCTTGGCGTTGTCGGGAATGTCCATTTGGATAGTCCCACAAGCCTTGCAATCGAGTTTGTCGTCCAGCCGTCGTCCCATTTCCCAATGATTGCGCATTTTCGGCCATGAGCCAATTGTCGATTTCGTACCAAATCGCTTCAACCACCGGTGAGTCCTCCAGCCATGGCTCATCGGTCAATCGCGAGAGTCAAAAAGGACGGCCAGCCCCAGTTCCCGTGCCAGCTCGACGATCGTCTCCATCAACTCATCGTCTGTATCCTGCAAATAAGGCGCGTCCCTGCGAGCGGCCTCTATCGCCGCTTTGACCGAAACGATGTCGCCGTATCGCGCACTTCGAAGCTCCTCTGCCAGAAATGCCTTGGCGGTACCGACAGGTCTTATTGCCCATCTGGCGATGCTCATGCGGCTCCCTCCCATGGTCACCTCTGCTTTATTTTGATCCTCTCCAAGGTGCAGATCAATCGATGGTACGATTCCGTACGCAACCGCTCAGCCGGTTGGGAGACAGCCATATGACGTCGTCTTGGCCATGGTTCGTTCGGCGTTTCCCCAGGGGGGTCGACGCGAAATTGCCCAGTGTGACCAGCCCCGCGGGAACAATCGCTCGGCATGGGGGTTTCTTCAAAATCTCCCTCGAAGGATGCAAGGAGCGACCATGCGCATGTTGACGATAGCTGTCGCACTTTCCGGGGCGGTCATCATTCAGCCCGTCTACGCCCAAACTGTTGGACCGCAGCTTCCCCAGGTGACGCCACCGCAGGGCGAAGTGCAACCGGAGCAGGCGCTGCCAGATCCAGGCTCTGCTGATTTGAATTTCACCGGCGTTGCCATTGTCGCCGTCGAGGATCTGCCTGACGAAATCAAGGCGCAGGCGGATGCCGTGATCAATCAGACCAGCGCCGAAGATTTGCTACGCCTGCAAAACTCAGTCGATGCTTCGCCTCAAGCGACATCGGCCTTGAGGGCGAATGGGCTCAATTCCTCGCAGGTTGTCGCTGCAAACATAGATGGCGATGGCACCCTCACGCTGATCATTCAGACGACGACTTGAGGCGCCGAACCATTCGCATCACGCCTTGCCCCGACAGTCGCGGAGAGCAGCAATGGTCGAAGCCGCCGTTCGCAACTTCACCATCAATTTCGGGCCCCAGCATCCCTCGGCCCACGGTGTTCTTCGGCTGGTGCTCGAACTGGACGGCGAGATCGTCGAGCGTGCCGATCCGCATATTGGCTTACTGCATCGCGGCACCGAAAAACTCATAGAGCACAAGAACTATTTGCAAGCGCTGCCTTATTTCGACCGGCTCGACTATGTCGCGCCGATGAACCAGGAGCATGCGTTCTGCCTCGCTGCCGAAAAACTGCTCGAAATCAGCGTTCCAAAGCGTGGACAACTCGTCCGTGTTCTCTTTTGCGAAATCGGCCGGCTTCTGTCGCATCTCCTCAATGTCACGACGCAGGCCATGGATATTGGCGCGCTGACGCCGCCGCTTTGGGGGTTTGCGGAGCGGGAAAAGCTGATGGTTTTTTACGAGCGCGCCTCCGGCGCCCGCATGCATGCGAATTATTTCAGAATCGGCGGCGTGCACCAGGATATGCCTCCGAAGCTTCTCGACGACATCTGGGCTTTCTGCGATCCGTTCCTCAAAGTCTGTGACAACCTCGACGAATTGCTCACCGGCAGCCGTATCTTCAAGCAGCGCAATGTCGATGTGGGCGTGATCGGGCTGGAGGATGCCTGGGCCTGGGGATTTTCCGGCGTGATGGTGCGCGGATCGGGCGCCGCATGGGATTTGCGCAAGGCACAGCCATACGAATGTTACCCGGACATGGATTTCGACATTCCCGTCGGAAAGAACGGAGACTGCTATGACCGCTACCTGGTCCGTATGGAGGAGATGCGCCAGTCGGTGCGGATCATGAAGCAATGCCTGGAAAAACTGCGGTCACCCGAAGGCCAGGGGCCGGTCGCGCTTCCAAACCAGAAGATCACGCCGCCGCGGCGCGCCACGATGAAACGCTCGATGGAGGCGACCATCCAGCATTTCAAACTTTATACCGAGGGGCATCGCGTGCCGGCCGGAGAAGTCTACGCCGCGGTTGAAGCGCCAAAGGGAGAATTCGGTGTTTATCTGGTTTCCGACGGGGGCAATGTCCCTTACCGGTGCAAGATACGCGCGCCATCCTTCGCCCATCTGCAGGCGATGGATTTCCTGTCTCGAGGGCACATGATCGCCGACGTTGCCGCCATCATCGGATCGCTCGACATCGTGTTTGGCGAGATCGATCGTTAGCCGTCCGAAGGTGTGCTTTGCCCCGCGATGAAGGTGTGCTTTGCCCCGCGATAAAGAAACTCCCCTTCGTCCTACGCGTGGATGGGAGGCTCTTCATTCTCGTCGGGATTGGGCAGCGGGGTCTCGTCCGGGAGCCTTTCCGGTTCGGGTTCCTCGATCGGCTCGGGCTTCCATGTTGGAGGCGGCACGGGAACATCGCGATTTGGGTCTGGCTGTCTTGGCTGTGGCATCGAACTATCTCCGTTCAGTCGGAACAACTCGTGCGCCGTGGCATGGTTCCTGGCAGAATCCAGCGAGATCGTTACGCCCTCGGGACACGAGTATGTTGGTCCGCCCAGGTGAAGGCGCAAAAGTTGCAGATCGTTCGGAACCGGTCGGATTTTCGAGCCGTTGTCGTCGACAGGGATCAAGGAGAAGCGCGATGAAGGACAAGGAAGGAAATATCGACCATACATTGCCGCAGGTCGCCATCGACGATCAGCAGGTGCGACAACTGGCGGCCACGACCGATTTGCCGTCCAGGCAGGCTCGCGAACTGGTGCGCCGTCACGGCAACGATCCCCGGAAGCTGGAAGAGTTGGCGAAATCGATCAACGCCACCAATTGAGTCAAGGCCAATGGACACCACGGCGCATGCCGCTGGCGTCAGATTTCGAGCAAGGCGTAGGGGCGGCCGCTTGGCTTGGCCACATGCATGGCGACGTTGTAGACCTTGGCTCCGCCAGGTGTTTGACCTTCGTAAGAACCGCGATGTGCATGACCGTGCACGACAGCACTAACCTGGAATCGATCGATCGTCTCCGCCAGGCGTGAAGAGCCCAGAAATGGAAATATCTCCGGCGGTTCTCCCGCGACTGTGTCGGCAATTGGCGCGTAGTGGAGGATCACCAGTGTGCGCTTCGCCCGCACCTGGCGCATCGCATTTTCAAGTCGCATTGCCTCGTTCACGCTTTCCGCGACCATCGTCTTGATCGCCGGTTCACCGAATGAGCCGAGCATGCGTGAGCCGAAGCCGCCTATGAATCCCTTCACGCCGACAAAACCCACCTCCTCGATTTCAACTGCCTGCCCGTCGAGGAGATGAACATGCGCCTGGCGCAGGATCTTCGTGACGTCTTCCACCGCACCAGACTCGTAGTCATGATTGCCGAGCACCGCCACGACCGGGATCGAGCAGTTGCGCAGATCCTCGGCCAGCATCTCCGCTTCACGAGGCTTGCCGAGATTGGTCAGATCTCCCGTGAGAACGAGAATGTCGGCTTCGCTCGATATCTCGCCGAAGAGGTCGCGATACGAGGTTTGCGCATCTTCCCGCACATGGAGATCCCCGACCGCGGCAACTTTGAGCGCGCGTGCGCCCTCCTTGGGCGCGCTGCTCTTGACGGGATCAGCCATCACGGAATTCTCCCACACCACCGACGCCGGCGAAGCCCCATTCCTTGACGTCGATTTCGTAATCGGTTTGCGAAAGCAGCCGCCCACGGCAGATCTTCATCCTTGGAGACGGCAACTGCCGTTGCTTGGCGAGGCGGTCGAGCAATTCATCGAGCAGCCACGCCGGGATATGATCGCGCTCGCTCGGATAGATCCACCTGAAATTGATAAGCTGCATCAACAGAACCTCCCAGTGAACCTCCAGATAAGAAAGCAGCCGGTGCCAATCGATCTGATCGCCCGCCTTGAGAATCGTATGAGCGATATCGGCGCCATCGTGTCGCCCTCTGTCCTGGATAAAGCATTTGGACCAGATGAGTTCGGTCGGGCCGATGATCCGCACCCTGCTGCCCAACAGCTCTGTTTGGCGGGCGTGTTCCAGCCACAGGTCGCCAACAGGCACCGTGCCGTTGGCCGAGCCGAATATGACGTCGAAGAAATGCGTGCCCTTGAACACCTTGCCGAGCCACCGGTCATCCTCGATTTCGACGGCATATCCAAGCTGCTTGAAATGGGCGAGGATCCGCGCGTAGTCGCCTGCCTTGCAGAAGATATCGAGGTCCTTGGTCTGGCGGGTGACACCCGTATAAGCGCTTACCGCGTAGGTCCCGGCGACCAGAAAGGGTATGTCGGTGGCGGTAAGCTCACGGATTGCTTCCGTGTAAAACACCTCCGCCTCGGCATTTTTGAGCGTCGGCGCCGCTTTTGCATCGATCTTGGGAAGCGAGACCAGAACGTTTTCAGGCAATGGACCATTGGTCATGAAACGATGACTCCGAATCCGGCAACCGGCAGTCGCCCGCTGTGGTAACAACGTGAACCTCGCCTGGTTCCGCTACCAGGCGACCAGCCAAGGTTCATTCTCGTCACGTACTGGAAATTTCGGGATCGCGCCTGCCGATCCAAGCCGCCCCAACGTCCTCGCCGGCAGCGTAATGTCGCCTCGAGATCGGCCCATGCCATCGCCAATGTCCCATTGGCCCAAATTTGAAACACCAGGTGGGTGATCGATCTCGATTGTTTTAGAGTTTATTGGGCTTACCCAATCGGCACAAAGCTGAAGCCGGGGCGCTTGACTTAACCGCACCCGATCGGCGTGCGCTAAGCATCATCAGGATCCATCAAGGCATGACCCCCTCGCCTCCCTTTCTCGGCTTTCCAGACCATCTCGCAGATGGTCACATGCCCCGCGCGGTAATCTTCGGGGCCGGTCACGGCAGCACTTATCCCGGCAAGGACAGCCGCGGCCATGCCTTGGCGGCGGATGCGATCCGCGTTGCGAGCCAGGACGATGCCGCGTTCGTCGAGCACTGGGATTTCGATCTCGGCGGCCCGCTCTTCGACGGCAAGCCGGCCTCTTGCATCGACGTCGGCGATATCTTGACCACCATGCATGACAATGCCGGCAACAGGGTCAGGATCGAGGCAAAAACGCGCGAAATCCTGGCATTGCCGGCCGTGCCGATCCTGATCGGCGGCGACTGTTCCATGACCATTCCCTTCCTCGCCGGCTTTGCGGAGCACGGGCCGGTCTGGGTCCTGCAGATCGACGCCCATATCGACTGGCGCGACGAGGTGTATGGCGAATGCTACGGCTATTCGAGCCCGATGCGCAGGGCGAGCGAGATGCCGCATGTCGCAGGCATGGTGCAAGTCGGCCTGCGCAGCGTCGGCAGCGCACGCATCACCGAGATCGAAGCGGCACGGCGCTATGGCAGCCACTTCGTGACCGCCCGCGAGGTTCACGCTCAGGGCGTCGAAGCCGCGCTCCGGCATATTCCGGAAGGCGCGCGGGTTGTCGTCACCCTCGACTGCGACAGCCTCGATCCAAGCGTCATGCCGGGCGTGGCGGCGCGTACACCCGGCGGCCTAACCTACATGCAGGTGATCGACCTGATCGCCGGCCTCGGCAGACGGGCCCGGATCGCAGGGTTCGACCTTGTCGAGTTCTATCCTCCGGCCGACATTGACCGCCTGTCAGCGCTGACCGCCGCGCGCCTTCTCGTCAATGTGGTCGGCACCGTCGTCCGGCAGGTTTGATATCAAAACCCTGCTTTTCGCCGCAGACCGGCCCAAAAGCGCGTGAGCGAGCTCGCGGTTGAAATGCCCTTTTCCACACCTGGGTACTCGATCCTGCCTTGTCCGGCCGGCTCGTCGCTCCAGACCAAGTTGAAAGCAATGCCCTTGAGCCCAAGCTCCCCGATCCGGCGTACGATCGTCTCCTGCAGATAGATATCGGATATTCGCACCCCATCGGCACGCTCGGGCAGCTTGAATATCTCGGTACCGCCGATTGCGTCCGCTCGAAGGACGAGGCTTTCGATCACCATTATGCCGCCATCGTCAAAGCGAACGATCTTTGAACGTTCCTCATCCAGCGCATCGATCACGGTGGTGACATTGAAGAGCGATATTGGCTCGTCAGCACGAAGCGGCAGGAATTCACCGTACGGTTCGAGGGTTGGCCGAAGCAACTTCAACGCCCTCGCCCGCAGGATGAGCACATGCTCGCCAAGCCATGGAAAATCTGAATATTGCCGGAGCGTACCGTCGTCGTGTTCGCACAGGATCCCCATCCCGGGCGGATGCCATTGTCTCTGCTTCCGGCCGCAGAGCGTCGAAAACAGCTGGTAGTCGTCCGCTTGTCCAGGAAGGACCCATTCCTGTCCTTCGACCACACTCAGGACATAGATATTCATCCGATCCCCCGCACATCATTGCCTTGGTAGGCTCGGCCTGCTGCGCGGCTCTTCGCGCGCGTTCTCACCGCTGGTCCGCGACAGCCGTTTGCGGCACCGGCGGCAATTCGGGTGCATCCATCCCCTTGAAAGGGTCACGCCAGGCGCCGATGTCTTCAAGCCGACGGTACCAGCGGCTGACAGAGGAATAATCGTCGAGCGGCAATCTGGCGGCTTCGTTGAACGGCAGGAAGGTCGCCATTCGAAAATCGGCATAGGAAACCGAATTCCCGACCAGCCACTGCCGCTCGGCAAGCACGGCGTCGAGTATTGCCGCGGCCGTATGGAATTGGTTTAGGCCCTCCTCCACCCGCTTCTGATCGATCGGGCCGATGCCGTACCGCTGTTTGGTCCCACGTTCGAAATGCACCATGTCGCAAGCGAATGCGAAGTGCTCCTTGCCCCAGCTCAGCCAGCGGATCATCTCGGGTTCGTCATCGCCGGTGCGCCAGAAATCCGAATGCGCATCGCGCGAGAGCCGGCAGGCTATGGCGTCTGCCTCCCAGAGGCTTTTTCCCTCTTCTTCCGCGAGGATGGGCAGCGAGAGATTGGGATTTAACCGGCGAAATTTCTCCGCTTGCCCCGGAGCGAATGGCGAGGCGAATTCAAATTCGACTTTCGCGTCGAGGTAGCGTGCCACCGCGACCGCGAGCCGAGGGTTGGGATTGCGGCTGAAATACAGCTTCATTGGGCACCGACGGTCTGAGCGACCACGCCATAGTCGATCATGGGCGGTCTCTATGCAGCTTCGAAGCCAGCTCGAGCGTCCATGTATCCTGACGGACTGGGCTCGCTTTTCATCATCGTTTTTCGCCAAGCTTCCTGCTCGGCATTTATCAGAGCCAATTCCCAAACACAGGCAACAACAGGTCTCTTTACCGTATCCATCGGTTCGGCGGCGGAATACAGCTTCCGATAGATATGCTGACAAAGCACCGAACCTTGTATCCACCAGTGAACCGAGATGGAAACACCCAGCTCGCCAGGATGAATAATCACAAAGCCCATGCCATTGTCGTCACCCTCGTCCACCACACGCGGCAGAACCTCCTGTCGCACGAATGACTGTGTCAGGGTCACCATGGGTCCGTCGACCTTCTTGTTGTCTGCGACGAGGCCATAGACTTTGAGCTTGAGACCGCCAATGTCCCATTGGCCCAAATTCGAAACACCACGTGGATGGTAGATCTCGATTGTTTCAGAATTCACTGGGCTCACTCCAATTCAGCCATTCGCGCACGACGCTGCAGCAGACGTACCTGATAGCTCAGAACACGCTTCGCGGCAGGCTCGATCAACATCACGCTAGGCTTATCGATAAACTCACCATCGAAATCCACCGGGCTTGCAAGGCCATGCCAGGGTTCGATGCAAAGAAATGGCGCGCCGCCGGGTTTGGACCAGATACCCAATTCCTGGAATCCCTGCCACAACATCTCGATCGCGGGACCGCTCTCGGCAGCGTAGCGCACGCTGGAACTGACGGGCCGATCCATGATCACCGCGTCCTCGCCGAAGAGCCTTTCGGAGAGTGCCAGCCTTTTGCCTTCCACAGGCGTCGGTTGTGGCGCTTTCAGCAGCAGGCCGTCCTTCAGGCGGCGGATCGGCGCTTGCTCGGCGGAGGCAAAGGTCAGCTGGTAATCCGTCTTGGCCAGATCCGGAAGCAAAGGCCAATTGAACGCCGGGTGCGCCCCGATCGATGCCGGCAGCGGCTCATCGCCGGTGTTGGTGATGTCGAAGGTCACATCAAGCTGATGGCGGTCCAGCGTGTAAGTCACTGCCAGGCGAAAGGCGAAGGGGTAGTGCGCGCGGGTATCGGCATCGTCGGTGAGCACCAACGTGCAGGATCGTGGTCCCCTCTGCGCCCAGGCGAACGGCTTGTCGCGCGCGAAGCCGTGCTGGATCATCGGATAGGTCTGGCCGCGATGGCGCAGTTGGTCGCCCTTCAGCCGGCCGACGATTGGAAACAGCACCGGCGAGTGACGCCGCCATTCCGGACCGGCCTGCCACAGAAACTCTGTGCCGTCGGCATCGCGTAGGGAGACAAGTTCGGCGCCCTGCCCGACAACAGTCGCCGAGATGCCGTCACCGTGAAGCGTCAGGCTGTCCTGTTCCATGCGTCCTCGCGGCTATCTGGCGTGGCCGGCAGGCTAGCAAAAGGGGACGTGCGAACTCAAGAGCGGCAGATTTACATCGCGTCTCAGTCAGCCGCGATGAACGATCCACCGCACATGGCAAATGCTGCCTCAAATAAAAAACCGTGGCCGGAGGTTTCCCTCCGGCCACGGTAAGTTGCGAAATGTTGCCTGCTACGGTCCGGATTACTCGCGTTCGCCGGTGAAGTTCAGCAGCAGCTGGAAGATGTTGATGAAGTTCAGATAGAGCGAGAAGGCGCCGAAGACGGCAAGTTTCTGGCGCGATTCCGCGTCGAAATTCTCGGCATACTGTTCTTTGATCGTCTGCGTATCCCAGGCGGTCAGGCCGATGAACACGGCGATGCCGATCACCGAGATGGCGAACTGCAGCGCGGTCGAGCCGAGGAAGATGTTGACGATGCTGGCGATCACCACGCCGATCAGGCCCATGATCAGGAACGACGAGAACTGGGTCAGGTCGCGCTTTGTCGTGTAGCCGTAGAGACTGGTGGCGCCGAACATGGTGGCGGCGATGAAGAAGGTGCGCGCGATGCTGGTTCCGGTGAAGACCAGGAACACAGAGGCGAGCGACAGGCCCATGACCGCGCAGAAGGCCCAGAACATCGCCTGGGCACTCGCCGCCGACATGGTCTGCATTTTGAACGAGAACAGCAAGACGAAGGCGAGCGGTGCCAGCATCACCACCCATTTCAGCGGGCTGGAGAAGATCGGCACGTAGAGCGCCGGCGTCGATGAGATCATGAAGGCGACGAGGCCGGTGACCACCAGGCCGACGCCCATGTAGTTGTAGACGCGCAGCATATGCTGGCGCAGGCCCTCGTCGAAGATGGCTCCGGTTTGGGCGCCGGCGCCGACGCGATATCCCAGATTGGGGGTGTTCATTTGCGTTCTCCTTTGTGGATCGATCAGTAAAGCGTCTTGGCAAGCGTCTCGGCGGCGCGGTCGAGGTCGTGGACCTCGCTTCGTCCGACCACCGCATAGGCGACATCGCCGATCTGGAAATAGGCCGACGAAATGTCGCCCGAGGGCGCTATCGCCGGCTTGACGACGTCGAAGGTTCCGGGCCGGATCGCAAACAGCGACACCAGCCCCATGTCTTTCGTCTCGACCGCCATCTCGACGCTCGGCCCAAAGCGCGACGGATAGATCTGCACGTCGCGCACCCTCCAATCCGTCGGCAGCGACGGCATGACGATGGCAGTGGCGGCGCGGATTTCGCCGGCGTTGTAATTGGGCGTTTCCGCCTGCGATGGCATGCTCTCGCGCACCAGCGTCGTCCTGTGGGCCTGCACCGCCTCGTCGACATAGGCGGGCGGCTGCGGCGAGGCGACGACCTTGGTCACCGACATCGGCCCGATGATGCCGTTTGCCAGCCAGCCGGCGGCGACGAAGCCGGCTACCGCCGCCGCGCGCTGCAACACGCCGAAGAGCCGGCCGCGGGCAAGCCCCCTCTCCAGCCGCCGCGCGGCATCGGCGGTCGCAGGGCGCGCCATGCCCTTGGAGCCGGCAAGCGCCACGCGCAGTTCATCGCGGGTCCTGAGATCCGACATCACGCGCGCCGCCGCCTCCGGGCGAGCGGACAAGAATGCTTCGACCTCGATGCGGCGGGTGACGTCGACCTGGTCGTCGACATAGGCGTCGAGGTCGATATCGATCACGGGATCGACAGTTGCGGTCATGACGGGCCTCCAACGATCCTGAGGTGGTTTTTTGCCTTCGCGGGCTCCTCCATCTCGCGCAGTGCGGCGCGCGCCCTGCCGATGCGTGACATCAGCGTGCCGAGCGGCACGCCGCTGGCATCGGCGGCCTGCTGGTAGGAGAGGCCTTCGATGGCGACGAGGTGCAGCGCTGAACGCTGTTCTTCCGGCAGGCTGAAGAAAGCCTCGCGCACCTGCGCCAGGCGCACCGAATGTTCCTGTGGTGCCGGCGTGCTGCCGTCGGCCAGGTATCCAGCCTGTTCGACGCGCGACGCTTCGGACTTGCGGGACCGCATCTTGTCGATGAAGGTGTTGTGGACGATCGACAGCAGCCACGCGCGCAGGTTTCCGCCGGAGCGGAACGTGCTGCGCCGCTCATAAGCGCGCACCAGCGCGTCATGGACAAGATCCTCGGCGTCGGTGCTGTCGCGCGTCAGCGAGCGCGCATAGCGACGCAGCGAACCGAGCTGTCCTATGATGTCAAAGCGTGGCACCGGCGGTTTCATGTCCTGTTTACGGAGCATGTAGGGATTTTAATCCCTGCCCTGCCAATTTTTCCCTTCGGAGGACATCGTTCGAATGTAACGATTGTTGCCGGCATCAATTTTATCATTGGTATCGGCACGATGTGCGATGCCCGGTAGATCGTGTCTACTTTACACGCCTCTTCTCCAGCTTCCGCGCCAAAGTCCGGCGGTGCATGCCCAACCGTCGTGCTGTCTCGGAAATGTTGAAGTCGGCCTCCACCAGCATTTCGTGGATGCGCTCCCATTCGAGGTTCTTTATCGAGGTTGGTCGCTCGGCGAGCGGCACCGAAGCATTGCCCTCGACCTGGCCGAAAGCGGCTTCAATGTCGTCGGTGTTGGCGGGTTTGGCGAGATACTGGCAGGCGCCGAGCTTGATCGCCTCGACAGCGGTGGCGATGCTTGCAAAGCCGGTCAACACGACGATCCGCATTTCAGGATCGTGCTCGTGCAGCGCCCTGACGCATTCCAGGCCCGAGCCGCTGGCAAGCTTGAGATCGACGACGGCATATTGGAAGGCAACGGTGCCGATCAGCGCATGCACGCCGTCGACGCTCCGGCAGCTATGTGTTTCGTAATCACGCCGTTCGAAAGACCGGCGCAGTGCGTTGGCAAAGGCGATGTCGTCCTCGACGATCAACAGCGTGCGTTTAGTCGGCATTGTGCCCTCGCGCAGACAGAGCAGCCAGTGGCAGATGCAACGTAACCGAAGCTCCCCCCTCGGTTCTATTTCTTACGGTGACGGTACCCCCCAGCTTGCGGATGACATTGACGACCAGAAACAGGCCGAGCCCGCTACCTGGCCGGTTCTTGGTCGACGTGTAGGGCTTGCCGAATTCTGCAAGCATGGCTTCTTCAAATCCTGGTCCCGAGTCGACAACTTCGACGATGAGATCGTCCGCGTGGCGGCTGACGATCAACCCGACCCATAGAGGCGACGCTTCAAGTGCGTTGTCCAGTACATTGAACATCACCTGTTTGAGCGCGGGATCGGAGACGATCTCCTGGTTGGCGCCGAAACGCCTGGTGTATTCGAAACCTTGCGGCAGCCGTGTCGATTTCCATTCAGGTGCGAACCGTGCCTTCGCCGCGCAATTCGCCCGACGACATCAGGATTCCCGAAACGATCTTCTTGCAACGGTCCAACTGGCCCTGCATCTCCCGGATTTCCTGCGCCAGATCCGGATCTGCCTCGAGAGCCGGCATGCGCTGCCAGTCGTTGAGGATGACGGAAAGCGTGGCCAGCGGCGTGCCGAGCTCATGCGCGGCACCGGAGGCGAGCAGGCCCATCCTGACGATGTGAGCCTCCTCCGCCGACTGCTGGCGCAAATCCGCAAGATGGGCGTCGCGGGTGCGAATGTTGTTCTGGACCCTGGTGATGAACAGCACCAGAAGCGTTGCCGCCAGGACGAAACAGATGAACATGCCCTGGATGTGCAGGCTGAACAGCCCGGCACCGTGTGCGGCGGGCAGGCTGATCTCACGGTAAAAAGTAGTCAGCGCGATGAAGCACGTGCTTGCAATGAAGACAAGCGCCCAAACCGACCATGTCTCCAGCAGCACCGCGCCCAGGATGACCTGGAGCAGGTAAAGCGAAATGAAGGGATTGGACGCGCCGCCGCTCAGGTAAAGCTGGACCGTCAACGCGGTGACGTCGAGCAGCAGTCCAAGAAACAGCTCGGTGTTGGTGATCGCGTCCTGGCTGCTGTGCCGGCGCAGGCTGGCGACATTGAGAGCGATCAGCAGCAGGATCACCACCGCCATCGGGACCAGCGGCAATCCAATGCCGAGCACGTAGCGGACGAACAGGATCGTCACGATCTGACCACCGACCGCGATCCAGCGCAGTTGAATCAGAAGCAGAAAATTCTGTTTGTTGGTCTTGTCGTGCAACGTCATTGGGCCGGGAGGTCCCCAGCCCTGGCCAAGCAGGTCACTCAAGCGGGCGTCCGATCCAGGCGCTGATTGAGCCTCAGCGCAAGCAACGTGCATAGCGCTCCCGACAACAGATAGGCGCCTGATGAGATCAGCCCGAAATGGGCGGACAGGAACAGGGCGACTATGGGGGCGAAGCCCGCCCCGAACAGCCAGGCGAGATCCGAGGTCAGCGCCGCCCCTGTATAGCGGTAGGTCTTTGAAAAGTTCGAGGCGAGTGCTCCTGAAGACTGGCCGAACGACAGGCCGAGCAGGACGAAGCCCAAGACCATGAAGACGGACTCTCCGACGAAGCCGCCATCGAGCAACTGTGGCGCGAAACCGCTGAACACGGCAATGGCCACCGCCGAGCCTCCGAGCAAGGGCCAGCGCCCAACCCGGTCGGCGACGAAGCCCGAGATCGCGATTGCCGCCAGGCCGAAGAAAGCTCCGATCGTCTCGATGACGAGGAACCGTGCCGGTCCCTCGCGCGTGAACAGGAAAATCCAGGACAGAGGAAACACCGTCACCATGTGGAACAGGGCGAAACTCGCCAGCGGCGCGAAGGCGCCGAGCACGACAGTGCGCCCTTCGGCGCGCAACGTCTCGCGGACGGAAGTCGGCTCCAGTTCCTGGCCTTCGAACAGTTTGGTGTATTCCGGCGTCACCACGATGCGCAGCCGTGCGAACAGGGCGACGACATTGATGGCGAAGGCGACGAAGAACGGGTAGCGCCAGCCCCAGCTGAAGAAGTCTTCGGCCGACAGGTTGCCGACGAAATATGCAAACAGGGCGCTGGCAACGATGAGCCCGAGTGGTGCGCCCAGCTGCGGGATCATCGCATACCAGCCGCGGCGCTTTTCGGGCGCATTCAACGCCAGCAGCGAGGCAAGTCCGTCCCATGTCCCGCCCAGCGCCAGTCCCTGACCGATCCGGAACATGGCCAGCAGCCAGGCCGAAGCCTGGCCGATCTGGTCGTAACCGGGCACGAAGGCGATCGACACGGTCGAGGTCCCCAGCAGGAACAGCGCGATGGTGAGCTTGGCGCTGCGTCCGTAGGCGCGGTCGAGCGCGGTGAAGATCGCCGTGCCGATCGGCCGCGCGATGAAGGCAAGCGCGAAGATGGCGAACGAGTAGAGCGTGCCGGTCAACGGGTCGGCATAAGGAAATACGAGCTTCGGAAAAACGATGACGGAAGCGATCGCGTAGACGAAGAAGTCGAAGAATTCCGACGTCCTGCCGATGATGACGCCAACGGCGATTTCGCCGGGCTTCACTTCATGATGCCGCGCGTTGATCCGTCTTGCGTCGGCTTCGATCTTAGAAGTTGGGCTCACAGCATTCTCCGTCGCCCCGCCGCGGTCTCATTACGATCGCTTGCCATGTGCGCGGGCCAGGTGCTTTGATGAGGCCTGCCGCGTCATTGCGGCATTGGACAAATTGTCCAATGCCTTCATTGCCGCGGTACGGTTAGCACTGGGGGGAACAACCGACAGGTCATACATTGAGCCGTCTCCGTACCCTTTTCCTGCTGCCCCTGCTGGCATCGCTCGGCTCCTGCAGCATGGTCGTCATGAACCCTGCCGGCGACGTCGCCGCGCAGCAGCGCGACCTGCTGATGGTGTCCACGGCACTGATGCTGATCGTCATCATACCGGTCATGGCTCTCACCATATTCTTTGCCTGGCGATACCGCCAGTCCAACCGCGAGGCGCGCTACGAGCCGGATTGGGACCACTCGACCCACCTCGAACTCGTCATTTGGGCTGTGCCGCTTCTGATCATAATCTGCCTGGGCGCAGTGACCTGGATGGGCACCCATCTGCTCGACCCCTATCGCCCGATCGGACGTGTAGCGGCCGGCAAGCCGCTGCCGCCGGACGTGCGCCCGCTTGAGGTCGAGGTCGTCGCGCTCGACTGGAAATGGCTGTTCATCTATCCCGAGTACGGCGTCGCCATGGTCAACGAACTGGCTGCGCCGGTCGACCGGCCGATCAGCTTTCGCATCACCTCCGCATCGGTGATGAACTCCTTCTACATTCCAGCACTGGCCGGCCAGATCTATGCAATGCCGGGTATGGAAACCAGGCTGCACGCCGTCATAAACAAGTCCGGCGACTATGAAGGGTTCTCCGCCAACTACAGCGGCGCCGGCTTCTCGGGAATGCGCTTCGCGTTCCACGGCCTGGACGATGCCGGTTTCCAGGCATGGATCGCGAAGGCAAAGGACGGCGGCGGCAAGCTCGACCGAAACGGCTATCTGGAGCTCGAACAGCCCAGCGAGAACCAACCAGTGCGCCACTATGCGGCGGTGGATGCCGATCTCTACAAGGCGATCCTCAACATGTGCGTCGAGCCCGGCAAGATGTGCATGAGCGAGATGTCGCAGATCGATGCCAAGGGCGGTCTGGGAATGGCCGGCATCCGCAATACCCTGCCGCTGCTGTATGACAAGTTCGCCCGGCGCGGCACGATATTCGGCCCTGCCCCATCCTATGTCGCCAGCATATGCACGACCGAAGAAGCACTGGCGGCTTCGAAGGCCGATCAATCCGCCACGCCGGTGACCTCGACGCCGATCGTCGGCGCCGGTCTGCAACGGCCACTGCCCCTGTCGATCCGACTGCCGTCACCTTCCGCAACCGGCACGCTTCGGTCGCCCTTCAACTCCTGAGGCGCCACGCAAGACATGTTCGACAATCCTGCTCTTCTCAAGGCGATCTTCGGCCGGCTTACGCTCGAGTCGCTGCCGCTGCACGAGCCCATCGTGGTCGCGACCTTCATAGTCGTCGCGCTGGGCGGCATCGCCCTCGTCGGCGCGCTGACCTATTTCAAGCTCTGGGGCTATCTGTGGCGCGAATGGTTCACCAGCGTCGACCACAAGCGCATCGGCGTGATGTACATGGTGCTCGGCATCGTCATGCTGCTGCGCGGCTTCAGCGACGCCATCATGATGCGGCTCCAGCAGGCGATGGCCTTCGGCGGTTCGGAAGGCTATCTCAATTCGCATCACTACGACCAGATCTTCACCGCGCACGGCGTGATCATGATCTTCTTCGTGGCGATGCCGCTGGTGACGGGCCTGATGAATTTCGTCGTCCCGCTGCAGATCGGCGCCCGCGACGTGTCGTTTCCGTTCCTCAACAATTTCAGCTTCTGGATGACGGTCGGCGGCGCGGTCATCGTCATGATGTCGCTGTTCGTCGGCGAATTCGCCCGCACCGGCTGGCTTGCCTATCCGCCGTTGTCGGGGATCGGCTACAGTCCCGATGTCGGTGTCGATTATTATATCTGGGCCCTGCAAGTGGCGGGCGTCGGCACGCTGCTGTCGGGCGTGAACCTGGTCTGCACCATCGTCAAGATGCGCGCGCCTGGCATGACCATGATGAGAATGCCGATCTTCACCTGGACCGCGCTTTGCACCAATGTGCTCATCGTCGCCGCCTTCCCGGTGCTGACGGCGGTGCTGGCCCTCCTGGCTCTCGACCGCTATGTCGGCACCAACTTCTTCACGAACGACTTCGGCGGCAATCCGATGATGTACGTGAACCTGATCTGGATCTGGGGCCACCCCGAGGTCTACATCCTGATCCTGCCGGCCTTCGGCATATTTTCGGAAGTGACCTCGGCCTTCTGCGGCAAGCGGCTCTTCGGCTACACGTCGATGGTCTACGCGACAGTCGTCATCACCATCCTGTCCTACCTGGTCTGGCTGCATCACTTCTTCACCATGGGATCGGGAGCGAGCGTCAACTCGTTCTTCGGCATCACAACGATGATCATTTCGATCCCGACAGGCGCCAAGATATTCAACTGGCTGTTCACCATGTACCGCGGCCGCATCCGCTTCGAACTGCCGATGATGTGGACCGTCGCCTTCATGCTGACCTTCACTGTCGGCGGCATGACCGGCGTGCTGCTCGCGGTTCCGCCGGCCGACTTCGTGCTCCACAACAGCCTGTTCCTGGTCGCGCATTTCCACAACGTCATCATCGGCGGCGTGCTGTTCGGCCTGTTTGCCGGCATCAGCTACTGGTTCCCCAAGGCATTCGGCTTCCGGCTCGATCCGTTCTGGGGAAAGATGTCGTTCTGGTTCTGGGTGGTCGGCTTCTGGTTCGCCTTCATGCCGCTCTACATCCTCGGCTTGATGGGCGTAACGCGCCGGCTGCGCACCTTTGAGGATCCCTCGCTGCAGATCTGGTTCATTATCGCCGCCTTCGGCGCCTTCCTGATCCTGCTTGGGATCCTGTCCTTCCTCATCCAGATCTTCGTCAGCGTGCGCCGGCGCGAGCAGCTTCGCGACGATACCGGTGATCCGTGGGACGGGCGCACCCTCGAATGGGCAACCTCGTCACCGCCCCCGGCCTACAATTTCGCCTTCACGCCCGTCGTCCACGATCTCGACGCCTGGGCGGACATGAAGAATCGCGGCTACCAGCGTCCGTTGACGGGCTTCCGCGACATCCACATGCCGCGCAACACCGGAGCCGGCGTCGTCCTGGCCGGGTTGAGCGTGGTGCTTGCCATGGCGCTCATCTGGTACATCTGGTGGCTGGCGATCGTCAGCTTCGTCGCCCTGATCGGCTACGCCATCGCGCATACCTTCAACTACGACCGGGACTTCCACATTCCGTCCAGTGACGTCACCCGCGTCGAGGACGAGCGGACACGCCTGCTCGCAGCCACCAGCCAGGCGGGATAAGCACCATGGCACACGCCGACACGGTGATCGACGACACGGTCTTCCACCTGGAAGACGACCACGGCCATGCCGAGAGCGGCAGCAGCACCATGCTCGGCTTCTGGATCTACCTGATGAGCGACTGCCTCATCTTCGCGATGCTGTTCGCGGTCTACGGCGTGCTCGGTGGCAATTACGCGGCCGGACCCGCGCCGAAGGACCTGTTCGATCTTCCGCTGGTCGCGCTGAACACCACCATGCTGCTCCTGTCCTCCATCACTTACGGCTTCGCGATGCTGGAGATGGCGAAGGGACGGGTGAAACCCATGCAGGTGTGGCTGGTGATCACTGGCCTGTTCGGCCTCGCCTTTCTCAGCATCGAACTCTACGAATTCGCCCATTTCATCCACGAGGGGGCGACGCCGCAGCGCAGCGGCTTCCTGTCATCGTTCTTCACGCTGGTCGGAACGCACGGCCTGCACGTCACCTTCGGCCTGGTCTGGCTGGTGGTGCTGATGGTGCAGGTCTCCAGGCACGGGCTGATCGCCGCGAACCAGCGGCGCCTGATGTGCCTGAGCATGTTCTGGCACTTCCTTGACGTCATCTGGATCGGCGTCTTTACCTTCGTTTATCTGATGGGAATGTTGCGATGAGCGCCGGCCACCACACAGACACCAGCGACCAGAGCCACGCGCGTCACGGCGTCGATCACGGCTCGCTGCGCGGCTATCTGACAGGCTTCGGCCTGTCCGTCGTGCTGACCGCCATTCCCTTCTGGCTGGTCATGACCAACGCACTCGGCAATCAGATGGCTTCGGCGATTGCCATCATGGCCTTCGCCGTCGTGCAAATCATCGTCCACATGGTGTTCTTTCTGCATATGAACACCAGGTCGGAGAGCGGCTGGACCATGATGGCCCTGATCTTCACCCTCATCCTGGTGGTGATCGCGCTGACGGGCTCGCTCTGGGTCATGTACCATCTGAACGCCAACATGATGCCCGGCCATGACATGAGTCAGATACCCTGAGAGAGGGACCTGGCTTTGGATGAACAGGCGCGGACGACACCGCATTCGAATACAGGCGACGGCCAAAGGGTTACGCGTTCACCATGGACGCTGTTGGTGCTTTGCCTTTGCGGTGCCATCGGCGTCGCAGGGTTCTCGGCGCTCGGTATCTGGCAGCTGGAGCGCCGCGTCTGGAAGCTCGACCTGATCGAGCGTGTCGACCAGCGTCTCAAGGCGGTACCTGTGGCCGCCCCGGCGCCTTCGGCCTGGCCAGAGATCAACGCCAGGGATGACGAGTATCGCCAGCTTGCCGTCACGGGCCGGTTTCTCGGTGATCGCGAGACCCTGGTCCAGGCGGTCACCGATCGCGGCGGTGGTTTCTGGGTAATGGCGCCGTTCCGAGCGGATGATGGCTTCACGATTCTGGTGAACAGGGGCTTCGTGCCGACGGACAAGCGCGATCCGGCAACCCGCCTCGCAGGCAAGCCCTCGGGCGATCACACCGGAATTCGCGGCCTGCTGCGCCTGACCGAACCGAAGGGCGGCTTCCTGCGCAACAACGATCCGGCCGCCAACCGCTGGTATTCGCGCGATGTGCAGGCGATCGCCACGACGCAAGGCCTCGGGCAGGTCGCTCCTTATTTCATCGATGCCGATGCCGCGCCCAATCCGGGAGGGTGGCCGGTCGGCGGCCTGACGGTCGTTTCGTTCCACAACAACCATCTGGCCTATGCCCTGACATGGTTCGGGCTGGCCTTGATGGTGCTGGGCGCGGTCGTCTATCTGTTGCGGCAGACTGGGAAACACGGCGGGGGCTGACCGCTGGCCGAGGCAAAGCTGAAAGGAGCAGGCAGGGCAGGCTTCCCGGCACCCCCGCCTCGGGCTGGAGCACCTAGCTAAAACCGCTGGCGAAACGCGACCGATTTGCGTATCACTCCGCCGCGCCAATGGAACCATTTTCGATGTTTGAAGCCCTGCAGCCCGCCCCCGCCGACAAGATCCTCGCCCTGATCGGCCTTTATCGCGCCGATCCGCGTCCAGACAAGGTCGACCTCGGTGTCGGCGTCTACAAGGATCGCGACGGCAAGACGCCGGTCATGCGCGCCGTGCGCGAAGCGGAACAGCGCCTGCTGCAGGCCCAGGACACCAAGACCTATCTCGGCCTTGCCGGCGATACCGGCTTCAACACGGTGATGGCCAAGCTCGCCTTCGGTCCAGGCGCCGACATGACGCGCATCCGCGCCGCACAAGCGCCCGGCGGCTCCGGCGCGCTGCGGCTGGTGGCGGAACTGCTGAAGCGGACACGCTCGGATGCAACCATCTGGCTGTCGGACCCGACCTGGCCGAACCACATGCCGGTGATGCGCGCCGCCGGCCTGCAGATCCGTGAATATCCCTATTTCGACGCCGCGTCGGGCGCCGTTCGTTTCGACGACATGCTGGCGGCGCTGCGGACCGCAAAGAGCGGCGACGTCGTACTGCTGCATGGCTGCTGCCACAACCCGACCGGCGCCAATCTGGATGCGGCACAGTGGGCAGCCGTTACCGATCTGGTCGTCGAGCGCGAGCTGCTGCCGTTTGTCGACATCGCCTATCAGGGCTTTGGCGATGGCCTCGAGGCCGATGCCCTCGGCTTGCGCCTGCTGGCGGCAAAAATTCCGGAAATGGTCGTCGCCTCGAGCTGCTCGAAGAATTTTGCTGTCTACCGCGACCGCGTCGGCGCGGCGATGATCCTGGCCAGGGACGGCGCACAGGCGGATGTGGCGATGAGCCAGATGCTGTCGGCGGCGCGCGCCATGTATTCGATGCCGCCGGACCACGGTGCGGCGGCCGTGCGCATCGTGCTCGAAGATGCCGCCTTGCGCGCCGACTGGGAAGCCGAACTTGAAGAGATGCGGCTGCGCATGCTCAGGCTACGCGTGCAGTTCGCCGAGGCGCTGCGCCGGCAGTCGAATTCCGACCGTTTCGATTTCGTCGCCAGCCATCGCGGCATGTTCTCCCGCCTTGGGCTCACGGAAGCGCAGGTCGAGCGACTGCGTGCCGAGCACGGCGTCTACATGGTCGGCGACAGCCGCATCAATGTCGCCGGCCTGCCCGAGGACGGCATGGACGAACTCGCCAAGGCGATCGTTTCCGTTCTTGATTGACGCGGCTTGTCTGTGGACAAGGCTTCCGCGCCGGCTGACAGCGTTAGCCGCGCGGCCGGTCGCGGGATAGCATCCGATAGACTGTTTTGACGCAATTCCGGACAGAAAACC
Source organism: Mesorhizobium sp. LMG17149 (assembly GCF_024518695.1). Taxonomy (NCBI): domain Bacteria; kingdom Pseudomonadati; phylum Pseudomonadota; class Alphaproteobacteria; order Hyphomicrobiales; family Phyllobacteriaceae; genus Mesorhizobium; species Mesorhizobium sp. LMG17149. The sequence goes on along the minus strand of NZ_JANIFL010000004.1, from coordinate 185,982 downwards.
GTTTCACACTTTTCCTGGAATAGCTCTAGATGACGCCATCGAAAGACATTTCGCGCCTGATCGAGATCATGGCGGCGCTACGGGCGCCGAAGACCGGCTGTCCCTGGGACATCGAACAGGATTTCTCGACCATCGCGCCCTACACGATTGAGGAAGCCTATGAGGTGGCGGACGCCATCGCGCGCGGCGACCTTGACGATCTGCGCGACGAGCTCGGCGACCTTCTGCTGCAGGTTGTCTATCACGCGCAGATGGCCGAGGAGGCCGGTGAATTCGCCTTCCCGGATGTGGTGCAAGCCATCACGACGAAGATGATCCGCCGCCATCCGCATGTCTTCGGCGACGAGAAAGCCCGCAACGCCGGCATGGCCAAGGGCATGTGGGAAGAGATCAAGGCCGAAGAGAAGGCGGAGAAACGAAGCGCCCGCCTCGCGCGTGGTCTCGATCCCGAAGACAACGGCAAGGGGTTTCTGGACAGCGTGCCGGTCGCCCTGCCCGCACTGACCCGGGCGCTGAAACTTCAGGAGAAGGCCGCCCGCGTCGGTTTCGACTGGAGCGAGGCGGCGCCCATCCTCGACAAGATCGAGGAAGAGATCGGCGAATTGCGCGAGGCGCTGGCAAAGGGCGACACCGCCTCGATCAAGGACGAGTTCGGCGACATGCTGTTTGCCGTCGTCAATCTCGGCCGTCATCTCAAGCTCGATTCCGAAGCAGCGCTGAGCGGCACCAACGAAAAATTCCGCTCGCGCTTCCACTATGTCGAACAAGCTCTGGAAAAATCCGGCAGCACGCTGGAAAAGGCTGATCTGGCCGAGATGGAAGCGCTCTGGCAGGAAGCAAAGACCGCGAAGTAATCTCTCTTTCGGGCAATTCCGGACGGAAAACCGCTATACACTTTTTCCTGGAATTGCTCCGGATTACCCGTTGTTTTTACGACGCAATCTGCTTTCGATCTCTTCGCGGGCGCTTTGCGTGGCCTTGAGCGAGATGGTGGCGCTGCCGTCATCATTGTCGCTTCGCGAAACGACATCGCCATTGCGGTAAAGCCAGTCGACAAGGCCGAAATGGGCCGGCTCGATCGTCACGGTGAGGTCTTCGAGTTCGCCCGCCATCCGTGTTTCGATGATCGCCTTCAGCGCATCGATGCCCTCGCCGGTCACCGCCGACACCGCAATCGGCGGCGCCTTGTTGGCGTCGGCGCCGTCTGCAAGCAGCCGGGTCCGGTTGCCTTCGTCGAGCCGGTCGATCTTGTTCCACACTTCTATCACGCGCTTGGCGTCGCCAGCGTCGACACCGAGGTCGGCCAGGATGCGCTCGACATCTTCCGCTTGTGCAGCAGTGTCCGGATCGGAAATGTCGCGCAGATGAAGCACGAGATCGGCCTCGACCACCTCTTCCAGGGTGGCGCGGAAAGCCGCGATCAGATGCGTCGGCAGGTCCGAAATGAAGCCGACCGTATCGGAGAGGATGATCGGCGTGCCATGTGGGAGGCGCACGCGGCGCAGCGTCGGGTCGAGCGTGGCGAACAGCATGTCCTGCGCCAGCACATCCGCCCCGGTCAGCCGGTTGAACAGCGTCGACTTGCCGGCGTTGGTATAGCCGACGATCGCCACTACCGGGAACGGCACCTTCCTGCGCTTGGCGCGGTGCAGGTCGCGCGTGCGCCGCACCGTTTCCAGCTCCTGCTTCAGCTTGATGATCTTTTCCTGCAACTGCCGCCGGTCGGATTCGATCTGCGTTTCGCCGGGGCCCCCGAGGAAGCCGGCGCCGCCGCGCTGGCGCTCCAGATGGGTCCAGCTGCGCACGAGGCGGCCCTTCTGGTAGTTGAGATGGGCGAGTTCGACCTGCAGCGTGCCTTCCTTGGTGCGTGCGCGCTCGCCGAAGATCTCAAGAATCAGCCCGGTGCGGTCCAGCACCTTGGCGTTCAGCTCTTTTTCGAGATTGCGCTGCTGCACCGGGGTCAACGGATGGTCGACGACGACCACTTCCGCATGTCCCTCTTTGACGATTTCCGCGAACTCCGCAACCTTGCCGCTGCCGAGCAGCGTCGCCGGGCGCGGATCGTTGACGGTCACCACCGCAGTGTGGATCAGATCCAGGTTGATGGCGCGGGCAAGGCCGACGGCCTCGTCGTGACGAGCATCAGCCGAACGCATCAGCCGAGGACGGTTGGTCTCGTCGTCGTTGCGCTGGTGGCGGGTAAGGACGGGCACAATGACAACAGCCCGGGTCGGGCCCTTGGCTTCCGTCCCGGGATGATGCGTTGGTTTCCCGCGAACGGTGGCGTCCGCGTCTTTCTCACGTGCCAATCAGGCGCCCTGGCTTTCCTCGCCATCGAACATCTGAACCGGCTGGCTCGGCATGATCGTGGAAATGGCGTGCTTGTAGACGAGCTGGGAGTGACCGTCACGGCGCAGCAGGACACAGAAATTGTCGAACGAAGTGACCACGCCGGTCAGCTTGACGCCGTTGATAAGGAAGATGGTGAGCGGGTTCTTGCTCTTGCGAACTGAATTCAGGAACAGGTCCTGAAGGTTTTGCGATCGTTCCGCCATTGTTCTTGTCTTTCGCCGATCCCCTTCGGTTTGCAAGCCAATGCGCCAAATTAACGGGCGCATGTCAAGCTCGCAAACACCGTCTTGTCGTCAGTAACGACAAGCAGAACGAGATATATTGATGTTCATTCCACCTGTGCGGTTATCAGGCTGGACTTTTTTCCGCAATGTCAAAAAAGGCCTGCCGCAAGGAAAGTGTTATTGAGCCGGGGTGCCCATTGGCGACCGTATCGCCGTCGATAGCCACCACCGGCATGGCGAGTGTCGTTGCGGAGCTGATGAACGCCTCGCGTGCCGCCTTGGCCTCGGCGACGGAAAAGCCGCGCTCCTCGATCTTCAGGCCGAGCTTGGCCGCCACTTCGAACATGGTCGTGCGGGTGATGCCGCGCAGGATGCCGTGCTCGGCCGGCCTGGTGACCAGGACGCCGTCCCTGGTGACGATCCAGGCGTTGGACGAGCCGCCTTCCTTGACGTTACCTTCGGCGTCGACGAACCAGGCTTCCTGCGCACCGGCCTCCTTTGCCTTCTGCTTGGCCAATACATTGGGCAGCAGCCCGACGGTCTTGATGTCGACGCGGTCCCAGCGGTTCTCCGGCACGGTGATGACCGCGATGCCGGTCTCGGCGCGCTTTGCTCCGGCTGCGGGGTCGGCCTTCCTGGCGGTCACCACCAGGGCCGGCTTGGTGTCGGCGGAAGGGAAGACGAAGTCGCGGCTGGCGACGCCGCGCGTCACCTGGACATAGACCAGGCCGTTGGCGACATGGTTGCGGTTGACCACCTCGCGCAGGATAAGCGGCAGCACTCGAGAGGTGACTGGCCAGGCGATCGACAATTCGGTCAGCGAGCGGTTCAGCCGGGCCAGATGGCGCGGCATGTCGACGATGAAGCCATGCGCCACCTCGCAGACCTCATAGACACCGTCGGCGAACTGATAGCCGCGATCCTCGATATGCACTGCAGCGTCGGCGTGCGTGACATAGCGCCCGTTGACATAGGCAATGCGCGGCATGGGCAACCTCTAGGAAATTCTGGGGCTTTCTTATGCGATTCCACCGCGGCCGTAACCGGCAAATGCTTGGCCCAGGCGCGGCTAACCCGCGTCAGACGCCCAGCGACTTCAGCTTGCGGTGCAGTGCGGAGCGCTCCATGCCGATGAACTCGGCGGTTTTCGAGATGTTGCCGCCGAAACGGTTGATCTGGGCGATCAGGTAGTCCTTCTCGAACTGCTCACGCGCTTCGCGCAACGGCAGCGCCATGATGTGCTGGTCGGATTGATTCGGCGTGCGCGGCATGACATCGCCGATCTCGGCCGGCAACAGATCGGCGGTGATCGGCGCATCGACGTCGTCGCCGCGCGCAAGGATCATCAGGCGCTCGACATTGTTGCGCAGCTGGCGAACGTTGCCCGGCCAGTTGTGCGCCTGCAGCACGGCCAGCGCGTCGTCGCCGATGCGGCGCGGCTTGATGCCGGCCTGACGGGCGATCTGCTTCATGAAATTGTCGACGAGGTAGGGAATATCCTCGCGCCGCTCGGCCAATCCAGGCACGATGACCGGAACCACCGCGAGGCGATGGTAAAGATCCTCGCGGAAACGCCCGTCGGCAATCATCGCTTCGAGGTTCTGCGAGGTCGAGGAGATGATGCGGACATCGACCTTGACCCGCTTGGTTCCCCCTACCCGCTCGAACTGCTGCTCGACCAGCACGCGCAGGATCTTGTTTTGCGTCTCGCGCGGCATGTCGGCCACCTCGTCGATGTAGAGGATACCGCGATGGGCCTCCTCCAGCGCGCCGACCTTGCGCTCGACGCCATTCGATTCGGTACCGAACAGCTCGATTTCCATGCGCTCGGGCGTGATGTTGGCGGCGCTCAGCGTCACGAAAGGTGCGCTCTTGCGCGCCGACAGCGTGTGGATGGCGCGCGCGGCCAGTTCCTTGCCCGAGCCCGACGGTCCGATGATCATCACGCGGCTGTTGGTCGGCGCGACGCGTTCGATGGTCTGGCGCAACTGGCTCATCGCCGACGACATGCCGATCAGATCGAAGGTTTCGCCGCTGCGCAGCTTGAGGTCGGAAACCTCGCGCCGCAATTTCGAGGTCTCGAGCGCACGCTCGGCAATAAGGATCAGCCTGTCGGCCTTGAACGGTTTTTCGATGAAGTCATAGGCGCCGCGACGGATGGCGGAAACCGCCGTTTCGATGTTGCCGTGGCCGGAAATCATCACCACCGGCAAGGTCGGATGCATGGTCTTGATCTCGTCGAGCAGCGCCAGCCCGTCCAGGCGCGAGCCCTGCAGCCAGATATCGAGGAAAATCAGCCGCGGCGCGCGATCAGCTATAGCAGCGAGCGCGCTGTCGGCATCGAATGCCGTGCGGGTTTCGTGACCTTCGTCGCTCAGTATGCCCGCGACGAGTTCACGGATGTCTTCCTCGTCATCGACGATGAGAATATCAGACGCCATTACCGACCTTTTCAGTTTCTCTTTCGTTTTCCGCCCTGCTTTCGCTGCGCGGAGCCGTTGCGGCCGCAGGCGGCAGGATGATGCTGATCATCGCGCCGCGCCCATCGTGGAAGTCCGCTGGAGCATCGTGTAGTTCCAGCCTGCCGCCATGGTCCTCCACGATCTTCTTGACGATAGCGAGGCCAAGTCCGGTGCCCTTCTCGCGTGTGGTCATGTAGGGCTCGAGCAGCCGTTGGCGATTCTCGCGCGGCAGGCCTTTGCCATTGTCGATGACGTCGATTCGAATCGCACCATTCTGGCGCCCGGCTTGAATCCGGATTATGCCGTGCGAACCGTCCTTCTGTTCCAATCCGTCGATGGCCTCGGCGGCGTTCTTGATCACATTGCCGAAAGCCTGCGCCATCAGGCGGCTGTCGAAAGTGCCCTTGAGCGGCTCGGTGCCGAAGATCCGCTCGAAAGTGATGTCGGCGCGGCTGACCTCGACCAGGAACGAGGCCTCACGCAGCGATTCGCGCAGATCTATCGCCTTCATCTCGGGCTTTGGCATGCGCGCGAACGCCGAGAATTCGTCGACCATACGGCCGATATCCTCAACCTGACGGATGATGGTGTCGGTGCATTGGTCGAAAACCTCGCGGTCCTCGGTAATCACCTTGCCGTAACGGCGCTTGATGCGTTCGGCCGAGAGCTGGATCGGCGTCAGCGGGTTCTTGATCTCGTGGGCGATACGCCGTGCCACATCAGCCCAGGCCGACGAGCGCTGCGCCTGAACCAGGTCGGTGATGTCGTCGACCGTCACGACATAGGATTTTTCCTCCGAACCGTCGTCGCCGGCCTCGATGGTGATCTGCACGTTGAAGGTCCGCTCGGCACCGGCGCGGTAAAAGGTCACCTGCTCGCGATAGACGGGTTTGCCGGACTTGCGACCGATCTCGAAGACGCGGCCGACATGCGGCAGCACGGCGGAAAGATTCTGCCCAAGGGCTGCGCTGGCCGAAATCGCCAGCATCGCCTCGGCCGAGCGGTTGACGATGGTGACGATGCCGTAGGGATCGACGCCGATGACGCCGGCGGTAACGCCGGCAAGCACGGCTTCGGAAAAGCGGCGCCGTTCGTCGATCAGGTCCTTGGCCGACAGGATCTCATTGCGCTGCGATTTCAGTTCGAGAAGCATCTTGTTGAAGGTATCGCCGAGCGAGGCGACATCGCCGTCCGAAGGCCTGACGGGAACCGCGACGTCGAGATTGCCGGTCGCCACCTCGTCGGCGGCGCCGATGAGCTGGCGAATAGGCCGCACCAGACGGTCGGCGACCGCAATGCCGGTCCAGATCGCGGACAGGATGATGATGAGCGTCAGCGACAGATAGGGCAGCGCGAAGGCCACCTGCGAGGTACGGCGGTTATCTTCCAGCCCCCGATATTCGTCGGTGTTGGACCTGACGATCTGCCGTGCCTTGATCACTTCGGGATCGACGAGCCGAATGGTGTAGAGATAGAGCCCTTCGATCTCCCGCAGCTTGACGATGGCGCCCATGATGTTGCGCGTTTTCGGTTCGATCAGCACCGGCTTGCCGTCGGCAGCGCTGGCCACCGCGCCTTCCGGCGGCTCGGGCATGGCGAACTCCGTATCGGTCTTGGCGCTCATGACGAAAGAGCCGTCCGGCTTGATCAGCGCCGCATGGGCCAGCGAACGGCCCACGGCTTCCTTGTTCATCAGGTCGAGAAAGCCGGTACGATCAAGGCCGTAGAGCGTGCGCGACGCATCGAGATCATAGGCCATGGACAATGTCGTGCCCTGGAGGTTGCGGGCATTTTCCTGGACATAGGCGTCGGCGATCGAGAGGGATGAATTGACGATCGTCTTGGTGCGGATCTCGAACCAGCGGTCAAGGCCGATGTCGAGCGTGATCGAGGCAATGATGGCCACCATGATGGCGGGAATGGCGGCAACCAGGGCGAACATGGCGACAATGCGCACATGCAGCCGCGAAGCGGCCTTACCATGCCGGCGCGCCATCAGGATGCGGTGCACCTCACGCCCGACCAGCGCGATAAGAAACAGGACGAAAGCCGCGTTGAGGGCAATCAACGCCAGCGTCGTCGACTCGTTCGGTGTGATCGGCGTGGCGCCAACGAGGATGGTGAACGAGATCGCCGCCGTCATCAGCGCGCCGACGACCGCGATCACACCCGGCAGCGCAAGCAGCCGGCGCCCGTCACGAGCGCCGGGTTCGCTGAAGAGCGGTTGGTTTGTTGTCGGTGCCTGCGGAGCCATGTCGCCGTCTAGAGCCATGATTGCGTCGGATGTATGCAACGCATTGTGGCGATTATGCAACAAGTGTGACCGAGACGGAAATCTTTCGCGAGCCGATCCCCTGAAAAGAGCGCGGGCTCAGATCAAGGCTCAGCCCTGCCGCGATGATTTGTAGACGTTGACGCCGAGCTCGCGGATCTTCTTGCGCAGCGTGTTGCGGTTCAAGCCCAGCAGTTCCGCAGCCTTGATCTGGTTGCCGCGCGTTGCCGTCATCGAGGCCAGGACGAGCGGAAACTCGACCTCGGACAGGATGCGCTGATAAAGCCCCGCCGGCGGCAATTCGCCGGCAAAGGAAGCGAAATAGCGCTGCAGGAAGTGCTCGACCGCCTGCCCGATCGACAAATCGTCGGGGATCAGATTGCCGCCACCCGGCACCACCGGACGTTCGCCGGTCTTGAGCTCCGCCTCGATGATCTCGGCGGAAATCTCGTCCTGCGAATAGAGCGCGGCGAGCCTGCGAACCAGGTTTTCCAGTTCGCGCACATTGCCCGGCCACGGATAGCGCTTCATCAACTCGATGCCGCCGGAAGAAATGCGCTTGGTCTGCAGGCCTTCCATTTCGCCGAGCTTGAAGAAATGGCGGACGAGGTCCGGCACATCCTCGGAGCGCTCACGCAGCGCCGGCAGCCGGAGCGGCACGACGTTGAGGCGATAGAAAAGATCCTCGCGGAAGAGCCCCTGGTTGATCAGCGTGCGCAGATCCTTGTTGGTGGCAGCGACGATGCGCACGTCGGTCTTGATCGGCGTGCGTCCGCCGACCGTGGTGTACTCGCCCTGCTGCAGCACGCGCAGCAGGCGCGTCTGCGCCTCCATCGGCATGTCGCCGATTTCATCGAGGAACAGCGTGCCGCCTTCGGCCTGCTCGAAGCGGCCGGTCGAGCGGTTCTGCGCGCCGGTGAAGGCACCCTTCTCGTGACCGAACAGTTCCGATTCGATCAGGTCACGCGGGATCGCCGCCATATTGATGGCGACGAAGGGGCCGCCGCGGCGGCGGCCATATTCATGCAGCGCGCGCGCCACCAGCTCCTTGCCGGTGCCGGATTCGCCCGAGATCATCACCGTCAGGTCGGTCTGCATCATGCGCGCCAGCATGCGGTAGATATCCTGCATGGCCGCCGAGCGGCCGACCAGCGGCATCGCGTCCGGCTGTTCTTCCGGCCGCGCATCGATCTTCGGCCGACGCGGCTCGGAAAGCGCCCGGTTGACGATGTTGAGCAGTTCGGTCAGGTCGAACGGCTTGGGCAGATATTCGTAAGCGCCGGTTTCGGAGGCGCGGATCGCCGTCATGAATGTGTTCTGGGCGCTCATGACGATAACCGGCAGCTCCGGCCTGGCCTTCTTGATGCGCGGCAGCATGTCGAAGGCGTTTTCGTCCGGCATCACCACATCGGTGATGACCAGATCGCCCTCGCCCGCCGCCACCCAGCGCCAAAGCGTCGAAGCGTTGGAGGTGACGCGCACCTCATGACCGGCGCGTGAAAGCGCCTGGTTGAGGACGGTGCGGATCGCCGCGTCGTCGTCGGCGACGAGAATATTGCCGCGAACGGTCATTTGAAGTCTCCTTCGCCGTCATCATCGGCGCCGTTTGGCGCTTCTTTCCAGGCCGGCATCAGGATGCGGAATGTGGTGCCGCGCGGCGTCGATTCGCATTCGATGATGCCGCCATGCTCGCCGACGATCTTGGCGACCAGCGCAAGACCCAACCCGGAGCCGTTCGGCTTGGTGGTGATGAACGGGTCGAACAGGATCGGCAGGATGTCTTCGGAGACGCCGGAGCCATTGTCGCGCACGCAGAATTCCAGCGGCAGCGACACGCGGTCCTGCGTGCCCGGAACGGAAACACGGATGCCCGGCCGGAAGGCGGTCGACAGCACGATCTCGCCCTGCGGGTCGCTGCCGATCGCCTCGGCAGCGTTCTTGACCAGGTTGAGGAACACCTGGATGAGCTGGTCGCGGTTGGCAAACACCGGAGGCAATGAAGGATCATAATCCTCCATTATCTTGATTTTCTTGGCAAAACCGTTCTTGGCAATCGCCTTCACATGGTCGAGCACGACATGGATATTGACGGGATAGCGATCGATCGGCCGCTCGTCGGAAAACACCTCCATGCGATCGACCAGCGATACGATGCGGTCCGTCTCGTCGGTGATCAGCCGCGTCAGCGCACGGTCCTCGTCGGAAGCCGACAGTTCAAGCAGTTGGGCCGCGCCCCGGATGCCTGAGAGCGGGTTCTTTATCTCATGGGCAAGCATCGCCGCCAGACCGGTCACCGAACGTGCGGCACCCCGATGCGTCATCTGCCGGTCGATCTTGTCGGCCATCGACCGTTCCTGGAACATCACCACGACGGAGCCCGGATATTCCGGCACCGGCGCGACGTAGAGATCGACGACCTTCTCGATGCCGAGACGCGGCGACGACACGTCGACCCGATACTCGTTGACCGGAGCCCGACGCTCGCGCACCTGATCGACCAGCGTCAGCAGCGGGCTGCCGAAGGGAATGAGTTTTGACAGCGTGTTCCGCGCCAGCATGGTCGCGCTCGAGCGAAAGAAGTCTTCCGCATCGGCGTTGGCGAAGGTGATGAACCCCTCCTCGCTGATCATGATCACCGGGCGACGGATGGTGTTGAGCACGATCTGGGCGGCATCCGCCATTTCAGCGCCCTGGCCGGCGGCGGCGTTCATGCGGCGCTCCGCAGGTTCAAGGGTTGCGGATCGCGCGAAAACACATCGCGCAGCAAGGCAATGACGCGCGCGGGCTGGAATGCAGTCAGTATGGCCTTTCGGCTGTCGTCGGCGACGCCGCCAGCATGCCGATCAAGATACCAGCCAAGATGCTTGCGCGCCTGGCGCAGGCCGCTTTCGGCGCCGTAGAGCGCCAGCATGTCCTCATAGTGGGCCACGATGTAGTCGGCGACCGCCGTCGAGTCCCGTGGCATGTTTGGCGTCGCCTCGCCGGTCGCTGCGGCCGCAATGCCGCCTGCAATCCAGGGCGCGCCATAATGGGCACGGCCGATCATCACGGCGTCGGCACCCGATTGATCGAGAATGTCGGCCGCTTCCGCCGGCGAAGAGACGTCACCATTGGCGACGACCGGGATGGACACGGCTTCCTTGACGCGGGCGATGGCGCGCCAGTCGGCCTTGCCCTGGTAGAACTGGCAGCGCGTCCGGCCGTGCACGGTCACCATCCTGACGCCGGCCTGTTCGGCGCGGCGCGCGAGCATCGGCGCATTGAGCGCGCCTTCGTCCCAGCCAAGCCGCATCTTGACCGTCACCGGCACCTCGACCGCGCCGACAACGGCGTCGATCAGCGACAGTGCGTGGTCGAGATCCAGCATCAATGCCGAACCCGCATAACCGCCGGTGACCTTCTTGGCCGGGCATCCCATGTTGATGTCGATAATGTCGGCCCCCTCACCGGCGGCGATTCTGGCACCTTCGGCCATGTGCATCGCCTCACGGCCTGCCAGCTGAACCATATGGACGGGCAGGCCGGAGTGGCGTATGCGCAGATTGAAACCGGCCCTGCCCTTGGCAAGCTCGCCGCTGGCAACCATTTCGGATACGACCAGGCCCGCTCCATGCGCGTGGGCACGCTGCCGGAACGGCTCGTCCGTAATCCCCGACATCGGTGCGAGGAACACGCGATTGCGGATTCTCACGCCACCGACATCGAGCGGCGCGGCCAATTTGGTCAAGTTAACCATGCACAAAAACCAAGCATCTTCATTCGTTGCACATTCTCTAGCCAGAACCGGCGCAATGTGCAACGCGGAATGACGCCACATTAAGGCGCAATTGGGAAAAATGCCGGCCTTCGGTTTTGGCCGCGACCAAAGCGCCGCGCGTCCCTGAGGACGCGCAAAAGACGCTTTGGAATTTCATACTTAGCGCACGATCTTTCCGAAAACCGATTACACTTTTCGGGATCGTGCGCTAGGACCAAACGGGCATGACTGACGCAAGTGAAAACCACGTTTCGGATGCGGACGGCAAGGTCGCGGTGGTGATCGTTGCGGCCGGCCGTGGTGCGCGCGCCGGACAGGCCAACGGACCGAAGCAATATCAACACATTGGCGGCTTTGCCGTCATTGCACACACGCTGGACATTTTTCTGGCCCACCCGCGGACCAGCGAGATCGTCGTCGCCATTCATGCCGATGACCATGAGTTGTTCCGGCAGGCGGCGGGCGCCAATGCCGAGCGCGTCACCGCCATCATGGGCGGGGCGACGAGGCAGGAATCCGTTCGGCTCGGCCTGCTTGCCCTTAGAGGCCACGCGCCGGCGCAGGTCCTGATCCATGACGCCGTGCGTCCGTTTGTCGATGCGGACCTGATAGATCGCACCATCGCCGCCATCGGCGAGCGCGAGGGCGCGTTGCCCGCTTTGCCCGTCGCCGACACGCTGAAGCGCGAATCGGCCTCCGGCGTGGTTGGCGAAACCGTATCGCGCAGCGGGCTTCACGCGGCGCAAACGCCACAGGGCTTTCCGTTCTGGCCCATTCTTGCCGCGCACGAGAAAGCCCATCATCTGGGAAAAATGGATTTTACCGACGATGCCGCGATCGCCGAATGGGCGCATATTCCGGTCAAGATCGTTCCGGGCTCGCCGGACAATGTCAAACTCACCTGGGCACGGGATATTGCGATGGCGGACCAGCGGCTTTCCGGCGAACGCGTGCGCTTTCCCGACATCCGTACCGGCAATGGCTACGACGTCCACGCCTTCGAACCGGGAGACCATGTCACTTTGTGTGGCGTCGCCATAGCGCACGACAAGAAGCTGTCCGGCCATTCCGACGCCGATGTCGGTCTGCACGCCTTGACCGATGCGCTGCTGGCGACTTGCGGCGCCGGCGACATCGGCACGCATTTCCCGCCATCCGACCCGCAGTGGAAAGGCGCTGCGTCGCGCATATTCGTCGAGCATGCGGCGAAACTGGTGCGCGCGCGCGGCGGCCGCATCGCCAATGCCGACATCACGCTGATCTGCGAAGCGCCGCGCGTCGGCCCGCATCGCGAGGCCATGACCGCAGCCCTTTCGCAGATGCTGGCAATTACGCCGGATCGCATCTCGATCAAGGCCACAACCAATGAGAAGCTCGGCTTTGTCGGGCGTGAGGAAGGCATTGCGGCGATCGCCACCGCCAGCGTGGTGTTTCCCGGCGAGGTGCCGGAATGACCCACAACGAGCTGGCAAATGCCCTGCTGCAAGCCTGCCAGAGACGCGGCATCATGCTGGCAACGGCGGAAAGCTGCACCGGCGGCATGATCATCGCCGCGTTGACCGACATCGCCGGCTCGTCCGCCGTGATCGATCGTGGCTTCATCACCTATTCCAACGAAGCCAAGATGGACATGCTCGGTGTTTCCGCCGCCACGCTCGAGGCGCATGGCGCGGTTTCGGGCGAGACTGCAATTGAAATGGCGGCAGGCGCGCTTGCCCGTTCGCGCGCCGGGCTGACCCTGGCGGTCACCGGGATCGCTGGGCCTGGCGGCGGTTCGGCGGAAAAACCGGTCGGCCTGGTCTGGTTCGGGGTTGCGCTGGACGGCCGACCGATTGTCGCCGAGCACCAGCGCTTTGCAGACAAAGGCCGCGATTTCATTCGTCGCGAAACGGTCCGGCAAGCGCTGGAGCTGGGCCTGCAAGCACTCGGCTAACCCTGGACCCGGGGTGCTGCACCGTAGATGACGTCGGCGCGCTTCTCAAAGGCTTCGGCGAACATGCGGAAGGCGCGATCGAACATGGTCCCCATGACCGCGCCCAGAATACGGCTCTTGAACTCGTAGTCGATGAAGAAGCGGACGGTGCACCCGGCGCCGTCCGCTTCGAAACGCCAGACGTTGCTCAAATATTTGAAGGGCCCGTCGATGTACTTCACGTCGATGGTGTTCTCGGCGGGCTTCAGCAGCACCTGCGTCGTGAAGGTTTCGCGGATCGCCTTGTAGCCGATGCTCATGTCGGCAAGCAGAACCGTGCGCCCGTCACGCTCCTTGCGCGAGCGAACCGTCAGCGCTTCGCAAAGCGGCAGGAATTGCGGATAGGATTCAACATCGGCGACCAGCGCGAACATCTGCTCGGGTGTATGGGATACGCGTCGGGTGGCTTCGAATTTTGGCATGAAACCAGCGGGTTAGGCTGTTTTCTTGAGAATCGCTTCCCGTGCCGCACGCAGCTTGGCGAAATCGTCGCCGGCGTGATGCGACGAACGCGTCAGCGGGCTGGACGCCACCAGCAGGAAACCCTTGGTCCGGCCGATCGTCTCGAAAGATTTAAACTCCTCCGGAGTGACGAAGCGGATCACCGGATGGTGCTTCTTCGACGGCTGCAGGTACTGGCCGATGGTCATGAAGTCGACATTGGCGGACCGCAGATCATCCATCAGCTGCAGGATTTCATTCCGTTCCTCGCCCAGCCCCACCATGATGCCGGACTTGGTGAAGATCGACGGATCAAGCTCCTTGACCCGCTGCAACAGCCGGATCGAATGGAAATAGCGGGCGCCCGGACGAACCGTCAGATAGTTCGACGGTACGGTTTCGAGATTGTGGTTGAAGACGTCGGGCTTGGCGGCCACGACGACCTCCAGCGCGCCGTCCTTGCGCAGGAAGTCGGGCGTCAGGATTTCGATCGTCGTCAGCGGCGTTGCCGCCCGGATGGCGCGAATGACTTCGGCGAAATGTTGCGCACCGCCATCGGCGAGGTCGTCGCGATCGACCGAGGTGATGACGACATGGGTCAAGCCCATCTGCTTGACCGCATGCGCCACGCGGGCCGGCTCATCGGGGTCAAGCGCGGTTGGAATGCCTGTGGCGACGTTGCAGAAGGCGCAGGCGCGGGTGCAGATCTCGCCCATGATCATGAAGGTGGCGTGCTTCTTTTCCCAGCATTCGCCGATGTTGGGGCAGCCAGCCTCTTCGCAGACCGTCACCAGCTTGTGCGATTTGACGATCTCGCGCGTTTCGGCATAGCCCTTCGACATCGGCGCCTTGACGCGGATCCAGTCGGGCTTGCGCAGCACGTCCTGGTCAGGCTTGTGCGCCTTTTCCGGATGCCGCAAGCGCGGGGCGTTGGCGATCGTATCGAGGACAGTGACCATCGGGGAACCTGGTTCATTCGCGACGCCAGTCAGGCGTTCGCTGTCATAACGTCATCTAGGACTTTTCAACGCAAAGAAAAAGGCCGCCGCGGCGCATGCCGCAACAGCCTTTTTCGCATGGCGCCTCTTCAGTGATGCTAACGGCGCACAAGACGCCCGGCCCAGATCAGCAGGCAGGCACCGATAAAGCCGGTGATGAGATAGGCAATCCAGCCGACGCCGAACGGGCCAAAATTGAGAGCCTGCAGAATGGCGTTCAGCACGACCGCGCCGACGATGCCCATAACGATGTTCATGAAGATGCCGGTGTCGCTCTTCATGAACATTTCGGCGAACCAGCCTGCCAGGCCGCCGATGATGATGGCTGCTATCCAGCCGACGCCATTCAGGTGCATATGCCTTCTCCTTGTGTGATGCGTGGAAACGCATCCGCAAACGAAGTACCTTGCCGCCGGGTTCCATCTGTAGCAGCGCTTTCAATCTATCAGGCGTTGAGCGCGCGGCCATAGGCGTCGAGCACGCTTTCCTTCATCATCTCCGACAGCGTCGGGTGCGGGAAGATGGTATGCATCAGCTCTTCCTCGGTGGTCTCCAGGTTCATCGCCACGACAAAGCCCTGGATCAGTTCGGTCACTTCGGCACCGACCATGTGGGCGCCGAGCAGTTGACCGGTCTTCTTGTCGAAGATGGTCTTGACGAAACCCTGATCCTCGCCGAGCGCAATGGCCTTGCCGTTGGCGGCGAACTGGAAGCGCCCGACCCGGATGTCCTTGCCCTCGGCCTTGGCTTTCGCTTCCGTCAGGCCGACCGAGGCAACCTGTGGATTGCAGTAGGTGCAGCCCGGAATCTTCAGCTTGTCGGTGGCATGCACGCCGGGAAAATCAGCGATCTTCTCGATGCACACCACGCCTTCATGCTCGGCCTTGTGGGCAAGCATCGGCGGGCCGGCGACATCGCCGATGGCATAGATGCCCGGCACATTGGTCTTGCCGTAGCCATCGATGACGACGCAGCCACGCTCCGTCTTCACGCCAAGCGCCTCGAGTCCGAGGCCCTCGATGTTGCCCTGCACGCCGACGGCCGAGATCATCCGATCGGCGGTGATCTTCTCAACCTTGCCGTCCTTCATCTCGACATGCGCCGTGACCGAATTGGGACCCTTCTCGACCTTGGTCACCTTGGCTTCGAGGATGATCTTCATGCCTTGCTTCTCGAACTGCTTCTGCGCGAATTTCGAGACTTCGGCATCCTCGACCGGCATCACCGCAGGCAGCAGTTCGACCACCGTTACTTCGGCGCCCATGGTGCGGTAGAAGGAGGCGAATTCGATGCCGATGGCGCCCGATCCCATGACCAGCAGCGACTTCGGCATCTCCTTCGGCACCATGGCCTCGAAATAGGTCCAGATCAGTCTGCCGTCAGGCTCGATGCCGGGCAGCGCACGTGGCCGCGCGCCGGTCGCCAGGATGATGTGCTTGGCGGTATACGTGCCCTCGCCCTTGACGCCTTTCGGCACCGGCGGCTGCGGCTCCATCGGCTTCTTGGCCGTCTTGGACACGACGATCTCGCCCGGCTTCGAAAGCTTGGCCTCGCCCCAGATGACGTCGACCTTGTTCTTCTTCATCAGGAAGGCAACGCCGCCATTCAACCGCAGCGAGACCTTTCGCGAGCGATCGACCACGGCCGCTGTGTCGGCGCTGACCTTGCCGTCGAGCTTCAGCCCGTAATCCTTCAGGTGATCCGAATAGTGCATGATCTCGGCCGAGCGCAGCAGCGCCTTGGTCGGGATGCAGCCCCAGTTGAGGCAAATGCCGCCGAGATGCTCGCGCTCGACGATCGCCGTCTTGAAGCCGAGTTGCGCGGAACGCACCGCGGTGACATAGCCGCCAGGGCCGGAGCCGATGATGATGACGTCGTAGTTCTCAGCCACGGGTTTTCTCCTTCACAATTCCAGCATGACGCGCACGACGGGTGCCAGCGCCTTGCCGATGTTTCGCGTGTTTTCGGCATCGAGATGGACGCCATCAAGCGGTGTGGTTTGCGCCACGCTGCCGGCGTCGAAGAAGCCGCAGCCGGCCTCGTCGGCGAGCGCTGCATATTGCGGTGCCAAAAACTTCGAGGCGTCATCGCCACCGGCGAACATTTCCTTGAAGTCGGCATTTTCAGTACGGCTGACGACAGGCGGCGAAACGATCAGTATCTGCGGCGCGGGCCAGTCGAACGGATAGTCGTGACCGCGCACGATGTCGATCAGCCGCTGAGTGCCCTGCTTGGCCGCGACGGGATTGCCGTGGATCCATGGCTTCATGTCGTTGGCGCCGAGCATGATGACAATCAGGTCGATCGGCGCATGGGTCGTCAGCACCGTTGGCAGCAGCCTGGCGCCGTTGCGATCCGCGCCGGCCAGATGGTCGTCGAAGGCCGTGGTGCGGCCGTTGAGGCCATCGGCAATCACTTGCACGCCGGCGCCTAACACTGCCTGGAGCACGCTGGGCCAGCGGTCTTCCAGCGCATGGCGGCCACCTTCGGCATTGTAGCCCCAGGTCAGCGAGTCGCCGTAGCAAAGAACCGTCTTCATGCGCCCACCTGTGCGTTAATCGAGCCGCGCCTCAACCGCCAGCGCACGAACAGCCAGTGAACCAGCACAGTGGCCAGGTTCGGCAAAACCAGGCCGGCGACGATCGGCAGGTCACCTCCCCACTGGCGCTTATCGACCGGCTGAGAGAACGTCCAACAGATCAGGCCGAGCCCGATCAGCACGAACAGGACAATTGCGCAGAGGCCCAGCCAGTTGATGATCGTCGGTGCGTTCGCAAAAAGCTGCGCGATGAAAAACATGATCGTCGTAGCAATGGTGACAAGCACCGACGTCATGAACACCAGAATGTATTCTTCCTGCGCATGGGTTGCGACCGCCAGCTGTTGAGCAACCAGGCCGCCTGCCAATCCTGACAGGAAAAACGCCATGAGGGAGGTGAAGAAGATCCGCACCGCCCTCTCCGTCCTAGACCAGCATGCCCATCGGGTTCTCGATCAGCCGCTTGAAGGCGACCAGCAGTTCGGCACCCAGCGCACCGTCGACGGCGCGGTGATCGGTCGACAGCGTCACCGACATCACCGTGGCGATCTTGATCTCGCCGTTCTTGACCACCGCCCGCTCCTCGCCGGCACCGACCGCCAGGATGGTCGCATGCGGCGGGTTGATGACGGCGGCAAAGTCCTTGATGCCGAACATGCCGAGGTTGGAAACAGCCGTGGTGCCGCCCTGATACTCTTCCGGCTTCAGCTTGCGGCTGCGCGCACGGCTGGCCAGGTCCTTCATCTCGTTGGAGATGGTGGACAGCGTCTTTTCGTCGGCATGCCGAATGATCGGTGTGATCAGGCCGCCCGGGATCGACACGGCAACGCCGACATCGGCATGCTTGTGCTTGACCATGGCGCTTTCGGTCCATGAGGCATTGGCATCCGGCACCGCCTTCAGTGCCATCGCCATCGCTTTGATGACCATGTCGTTGACCGACAGCTTGTAGGCCGGCGCCTCGCCCTTGTCAGTCTTCTTCACCGGGGCTGCCGCATTGATCTGCGTGCGCAGCGCCAGCAGCGCATCGAGCTCGCAGTCGAGCGTCAGGTAGAAATGCGGGATGGTGGTCTTGGCCTCGACCAGGCGCCGCGCAATGGTCTTGCGCATATTGTCATGCGGGACGAGTTCGTAGGAGCCCTGTTCGAACAGTTTCAGGACCTGATCATCCGACATCGCCTTTACCGCAGGCGCAGGAGCGCCAGCAGGAGCCTTGGCGGCAGGCGCCGCCTGGGCACCGCCACCGGCAATCGCCGCGTCGACATCCGCCTTCACCACCCGGCCATGTGGGCCGGTGCCAGTCACGGCAGACACATCGACACCGGCCTCCTTCGCGATGCGGCGCGCAAGCGGCGACGCGAAGGTGCGCTCGCCAGCCGCATGGCCGTTGGCAACCGGAGCCGCATCTGCCTTGGATGCGGTCGCGACCGGTTCGGCCTTGGGTGTCTCAGCCTTCGGTGCGTCAGCCTTGGGAGCCTCCGCTTTCGGCGTCTCGGCTTTGGCTGGTGCGGCAGCATCGCCGCTTTTCGCGGCAGCGCCCGCATCCTCGCCCTCTCCGGCGAGCACGGCGATCAGCGCATTGACCTTGACGCCTTCGGTGCCGGCGGGAACGACGAGCTTGGCAACCGTGCCCTCATCGACAGCCTCGACTTCCATCGTCGCCTTGTCGGTCTCGATCTCGGCAATCACATCGCCCGGCGAAACCTTGTCGCCTTCCTTGACGAGCCACTTGGACAGATTGCCCTCTTCCATCGTGGGCGACAGGGCCGGCATGGTGATGTTGATTGGCATTTTGTCCTCCCGCCCGGTTCAGCGATACGTGACGGCTTTGACCGCCTCGATGACTTCGCCGACATTCGGCAACGCCAGCTTCTCGAGGTTCGCCGCATAAGGCATCGGCACATCCTTGCCGGCGATGGTGATGACCGGCGCGTCAAGAAAATCGAAGGCGCGCTGCGACACCTGGTTGGCGATATGGTCGCCGACCGAGTTCTGCGGATAACCTTCCTCCACCACCACCAGGCGGTTGGTCTTCTTGACCGAGGCAATGATGGTGTCGAGATCGAGCGGCCGGATCGTGCGCAAGTCGATGATCTCGGCATCGATGCCAAGGCCACGCAGTTCCGCTTCAGCCTTGACCGCATAGGTCATGCCGATGCCGAAGGAGACGATGGTGACATCCTTGCCTGATTTATGGATGCGCGCCTTGCCGATCGGCAGCACGAAATCGTCCAGCTTCGGCACGTCGAAGGACTGACCGTAGAGGATTTCATTCTCGAGGAAGATGATCGGGTTCGGATCGCGGATCGCTGCCTTCAACAAGCCCTTGGCGTCAGCGGCGGTGTAGGGCATCACCACTTTCAGGCCCGGAATGTGGCTGTACCAGGCGGCATAGCACTGCGAGTGCTGAGCGGCGACGCGTGCGGCGGCGCCGTTCGGTCCACGGAACACGATCGGCGCGCCCATCTGGCCGCCCGACATATAGAGCGTCTTGGCGGCCGAGTTGATGATCTGGTCGATCGCCTGCATGGCGAAGTTGAAGGTCATGAACTCGACGATCGGCTTCAGGCCGGCCATCGCCGCACCCACGCCAACGCCGGCAAAGCCATGCTCGGTGATCGGCGTGTCGACGACGCGCCGCGGCCCGAATTCCTGCAGCAGGCCTTGCGTGATCTTGTAGGCGCCCTGGTATTCGGCAACCTCCTCGCCCATGACGAAGACATCGCCGTCGCGGCGCATTTCCTCGGCCATCGCATCGCGCAGCGCTTCGCGCACCGTGGTCGAGACCATTTCCGTGCCGGCCGGAATGTCCGGATCGGCGGCGACTTCCGACTTCGGAGCAGCAGCCACCGGCGCAGCCGGCTTTGCGGCCTCCGCCTTATCCTCTGCGGCCGCCGGAGCCTCTGCCTTTGCAGGCGCTTCCGCCTTGGCGGGCGCCGCGGCCTTGCCGATATCCCCGGCACTTTCGCCGTCCTGTAGCAGCACGGCGATCGGTGTGTTGACCTTGACGCCTTCGGTACCGGCGGCGATCAGGATCTTGCCCAGCGTGCCTTCGTCAACGGCTTCGACTTCCATCGTCGCCTTGTCGGTCTCGATCTCGGCGATGACGTCGCCGGCGACGACTTTGTCGCCCTCGTTCTTCAACCACTTCGAAAGATTGCCTTCTTCCATGGTCGGCGAGAGAGCGGGCATGAGAATTTCGATCGGCATGTCCTTGCCCTCCCGTTACAATACGATATCGGTCCAGAGCTCGGACGGATCCGGCTCCGCGTCGTTCTGGGCAAATTCGGCGGCATCCGCGACAATGTCGCGGACCTCCTTGTCGATGGTCTTGAGCTCGTCCTCGGTCGCCCACTTCTTTTCCATCAGCCGTGCCTTGACCTGCTCGATCGGGTCATGGTCCGAGCGCATCTTCTGCACTTCTTCCTTCGAGCGGTATTTCGCCGGGTCGGACATCGAGTGACCGCGATAGCGGTAGGTCTGCATTTCGAGAATGATCGGCCCGTTGCCGGCGCGGCACCATTCGGTCGCCTGGTCGCCGGCGGCCTTGACGGCGCGGACATCCATGCCGTCGACCTGGATGCCGGGAATCTTGAACGAGGCGCCACGGTGCGAAAAATTGGTTTCCGCCGAAGAGCGCGACACCGAGGTGCCCATGGCATAGCGGTTGTTCTCGATGATGTAGATCACCGGCAGCTTCCACAGCGAGGCCATGTTGAAGCTTTCATACACCTGGCCCTGGTTGGCCGCGCCGTCGCCGAAATAGGTCAGCGAAACATTGTTGTTGTCGCGGTAGCGGTTGGCGAAGGCCAAGCCCGTGCCGAGCGACACCTGCGCGCCGACGATGCCGTGGCCGCCGTAAAAGTGCTTTTCCTTGGAGAACATGTGCATGGAGCCGCCCTTGCCCCGGGACAGGCCGCCCCGACGCCCGGTCAACTCGGCCATGACGCCGCGCGGCGACAGTTCCATCGCCAGCATGTGGCCGTGGTCGCGATAGGCGGTGATCATCTGATCGCCATCGATCAGTGCCATCTTCATGCCGGTGACGACCGCTTCCTGGCCGATATAGAGGTGGCAGAAGCCGCCGATGAAACCCATGCCGTAAAGCTGGCCGGCCTTTTCCTCGAAACGACGGATGAGCAGCATGTGCCGGTAAGCGGCAAGCTCTTCGTCCTTGGTGAATTCGGCAGGCTTGGGGGCCGAAAGCCCCGATTTACCGTCGGATTTGGATTTGGCAGGCGCTTTTCTGGCGGCGGTGGCCATGCATCACTCCCTGTTGGCGTCTCTTTGTGGACATTAGAGCAGATGAAATCTGCTCTGGGGAGATCAGCTCTTCCCCACCGATTTAAGGGAGGCTAACACGCGTCAAAGCGTTGCGCCATGCTGAATTTGCATAGCTGGCATGCGCCTAAGCGATTAAAATCATTGAAAATATTGATGATTAACTTGAAATCAGTTATTTCGACGAGGTCGGCAACATAATGGTGATTTCGTCAGCCTGGGACAGATTGAGCGCCTTGCGTGCCTGCTCATCGAGCATGTCCTTTTCGAGCGTGCCTTCATGCATCAACCGAACGCGGCGCTCGAGTTCCATGCGGCGCGCCTTGATCACATCGAGCTGGCCTTGCAGCGCCACCGTCTGGGCTTCCAGCTGATATTTCGAATAGATGCCGAATTCGCCGTGATAGGCGTGAAAGCCGAAATAGGCCAGGAACGCCACGCAAAGCGAGGGAATGATCAGTCGGCCGGTGTTTCTCTGCTTGTGCTGACGCGTCCACATGATCCAAATCCTCGCGGCCACGAACTCATGCGGCTCCCCGTCTTTTTCGCCCGATTGTGCTTAACGGACGGTTACGGGTGACCTGTTGGGCGGCGTCGAAACAAAAAAGGGCGGGAATGCTCCCGCCCTTTTGTCCGGTATCGATGAGCCGGTGTTTCTGGATCAGCCCTTGACCACCGACTTGCCGGCATAGCTTGCCTGCTTGCCGAGTTCTTCCTCGATGCGGATCAGCTGGTTGTACTTGGCCATGCGGTCGGAGCGCGACAGCGAGCCTGTCTTGATCTGTCCGCAATTGGTGGCAACCGCGAGATCGGCGATGGTCGAATCCTCGGTTTCGCCCGAGCGGTGCGACATGACGGCAGTGTAGCCGGCCTTGTGCGCGGTCTCTACGGCGTCGAGCGTTTCCGTCAGCGAGCCGATCTGGTTGACCTTGACGAGGATCGAATTGGCAACGCCCATGCGGATGCCGTCGCGCAGCCGCGCCGTATTGGTGACGAACAGGTCGTCGCCGACCAGCTGCGTCTTCTTGCCGATCAGGTCGGTCAGGTACTTCCAGCCTTCCCAGTCGTCCTCGGCCAAGCCGTCCTCGATCGAGATGATCGGATAGTCGGCGGCAAGCTTGGCCAGGTATTTGGCCTGGGCCTTGGGATCGCGCGTCTTCTTCTCGCCCTCATAGACGTAGTTGCCGTCCTTGAAGAACTCGGTCGCGGCGCAATCGAGGCCCAGCGCGATCTCGTCGCCCGGCTTGAAGCCGGCCTGCTCGATCGATTCCATGATGAAATCGAGCGCCACAGGCGCGCTTTTCAGGTTCGGGGCAAAGCCGCCCTCGTCGCCGACATTGGTGTTGTGGCCGGCGTCCTTCAGTTTCTTGCGCAGCGTATGGAAGATTTCCGAACCCCAGCGGACACCTTCGCGCAGCGTCGGCGCGCCGATCGGCAGGATCATGAATTCCTGGAAATCGATCGGATTGTCGGCATGCGCGCCGCCATTGATGATGTTCATCATCGGTACCGGCAGGAGATGCGCCTTGGTGCCGCCGACATAGCGGTAGAGCGGCAGGCCGGCGGCATCGGCGGCCGCCTTGGCCACCGCTAGCGAAACGCCAAGAATGGCGTTGGCGCCAAGCCGGCTCTTGTTGGGCGTGCCGTCAAGCTCGATCATGGTCTGGTCGATATGGATCTGGTTTTCGGCTTCCATGCCGCCGATGGCCTCGAACAGCTCGCCGTTCACCGCTTCGACGGCCCTGAGCACGCCCTTGCCGAGATAGCGGGCGCCACCGTCGCGCAGTTCGACGGCCTCGTGGGCGCCGGTCGAAGCACCCGACGGCACCGCCGCGCGGCCCATCGAGCCGTCTTCGAGAATGACATCGACCTCGACGGTCGGATTTCCACGGCTGTCCAGGATTTCACGCCCGACAATGTCGATGATGGCGGTCATTTGCGATGTCCTCGATTGATCTGAAGAATGCCGCACGTCTTAGCCAAAGTGCTGCAAAAGGCAATCGGCCGGCCGGCAATTATTGCCGCGGCATCAGCCTCTGAACGATTCACGAAGCGCAAATCGCTGTCATCATAAGTCATGCACGGTCGGCTGACTTCCGGTTAAGGTGCAGCGCGCGGGGCGAAACAGGAGGAGTTTCGCCATGTCCCAGTTGAGTGGTATCGTGAGTCTGTTCCTGATCGCGGCGGCATTCCTGACGTCGTGCGACAATCAGCAGTCGCCGCCGAAGGCGATGGCCCCCTTACACGTCAGCGAATAAGCCAGAATACAAAGCGGCCCCGTCTCTCGACGGGGCCGCTTTGTCGTTGCTGTCAATGCCAGTAAGGCGTGACCTTGTAGTAATTGTAAGATTCGTCGCGCGCCGCCTCGCCATCCGCCCCGCTCAATTCGTTGATCGAATAGGCAGGCGCCGCCCTGAGTTGTTCCTTGGAAAACGGCACGACATAGCCGCCCTTGTCCTCATCATAGTCGAGGCTCGCCCACGGAATGGCGTGATATTTTTCGCCAATGCCGAGGAAGCCGCCAAAACCGATCACCGCGAACATGATGCCGTTCGTCATCTTGTCGAGCATCACATCCTCGATGCTTCCGATGCTCGTGCCTTCGGTATTGTAGACCGATGTACCGATGACCCGTGAAGCGGCGATGGCTTGGGTGTGACCTGTCTGGGTTGTCATGATTGTGCTCCTCATTGTGGTTTAGAACCATACTTGGACAATGAGGGGCGCGGGCGAAGGTTCCCGACTTTTTCGGCGACGCCCGGTCACTCCGAGAGGATGAAGGTAACCTTCATATTGACGCGATAAGCAACAATCTTGCCGTCTTGGACGACGATCTTCTGGTCCTGGATCCAAGCGCCCTCGACGTTCTTCAGGGTTTTCGAGGCGCGCGCAATTCCCTGTTCGATGGCGTCCTGAAAGCTCTTCTTCGACGACGATGTGATTTCGGTGACGCGGGCGACGGACATGGCTTCCTCCTGCCAAAACGCTCAGTTGCAAGGCAAGCGTATAGCCGGCTCGTGCCTTCCACAAGCGCCGGCGGTCGGCAGGGTATGCGTCCGGCCTTAGAGGCCCTTGGCGATACGGTCGAATGCCATCAGCCGCTCGAGCAGGGCTGGCATGTCCTTTAACGGCAGCATGTTCGGACCATCCGACGAGGTCGAATTGTCAGGATCCTGGTGGGTCTCGATGAACACGCCGGCAACACCGACAGCGACGGCCGCGCGCGCCAGCGTCTCGACAAAACGACGTTCACCGCCCGAGGACCCACCCTGCCCGCCCGGTTGCTGCACCGAATGGGTGGCATCGAAGATCACCGGCGCGCCGATTTCGGCCATGATGGGAAGAGCGCGCATGTCGGAGACCAGCGTGTTGTAGCCGAAGGAGGCGCCGCGCTCGGTGGTCAGCACATTGGCATTGCCGGAACCGGTGATCTTGGCGACGACGTTCTTCATGTCCCAGGGGGCGAGGAACTGCCCCTTCTTCACATTGATCACCTTGCCGGTTTTCGCCGCGGCGACCAGCATGTCGGTCTGGCGCGACAGGAAAGCCGGAATCTGCAGGACGTCGACATGCGGCGCGACGATGGCGCACTGCTCCTCGGTGTGGACATCGGTCAGCACGGGGAGCGAAAATTCCTTGCGCAGTTCGTCGAAGACGGGAAGGGCTGCGTCCATGCCGGCGCCGCGCGTCGCCGACAGCGAGGTGCGGTTGGCCTTGTCGTAGCTGGTCTTGTAGACGAGGCCTATGCCGAGCCTGCCGGTCAGTTCCTTCAGTGCGCCGGCCATGTCGAAGGCATGCTGGCGCGATTCAAACTGGCACGGGCCGGCGATCAGGGACAAAGCCGCCCTGTTGTCGAAGACGACATTGCCGACGGCTACAGACGAATTGGGCGCCATCGAATTGGACGGTTGCGGCTTGCTCATGGGATCTCCCGGAAGATGAAGGCCGCGCCCTGTCCGGGTGCAGGCCGCACGACGATATCATTGCCCGCTATATCGTGTTGGACGGAATTGGCTGCAAGCAGCCTCGATGTCACATCGGCGTTCCGAACCGAAAAGACCACCGCTGCGCAGCGTAGATCTGTCGGCGCGCCGGCCGGCAGGCCGAAGCGCGCGGTGAAAGCCGCGCGGTCAAGCACGCTCAAATCCGCATTCGGCAAGGGAAAAATGCCGCCCTGCCCGTCGGCGGCCGGATCATCCACCGCCACGGAAATCAGCCCATGCTGCTTTCCGGGCGCATCGCTGACCGCCAAGATCTCGACAATTCCGGTCGCGCCGTTGGCGTGGGCCTGCAAAGCCGTGCGATCAACATCAGGCGCGTTGACCCGCTCGCAGGCAAACAGGAAGGCGTCCGTGGCCTCGGCTCCGGCCGCAAAGGCGAGCTTGAACGACGCGACGTCGCTTTTGCCGGCCGGGTCGGTGAAGGCGCGCGAAAAACCCAGCATGTCTCCCGCCGAGATGCCAGCATCGACATAGCGTGCATGGTCGGCATCGGCATTGCCCGTGCCCAGAACAATGGCGGAAAATCCCTCGTCGCCGTTGCTGTCGCGATAGGCGCGATCACGCGCGACGAAGACATTGCCGTCTGCGATAGACTTTCCCGCCACCTGCTCGTCGCCGACCGCCAAAGGTTCGAGATAGGTGCCGTCGGCCAGGAAAACACAGCAGTTTTCCGTTCCGAACGGATGGATACCGGTCGGGGCAACGACGAAGCCAAGCGCGGTGAGCCGGGCTCGCGCCACATCGAGGCTGTGCGTCGGCAGCACCAGATGATCGAGCGGATGGGTGCCTGCGGCTGCGGTTCTGGTCATGCAGGCGCGATGTGCATCATTCCGCAAAGCCGTTCAAGACTTGATCGCAATACCGGCCAGTTCGCCCGTCAATTCACCGGACGTCGAAAGGCGCCCCTGGAGCAGGTTCGATCAGCTCCCCGCGACGACATCGGCGGAATAGCGCAGTTCACGCATTGGTTTGACCTTGCTGGTGGTCTGCGCGTAGAGCGGGTGCGCCTTGTAGGCGGCCAGCGCGGCGTCATCGACGAACTCCGCATAGACGACCACGTCGACCTCATCCGACAGCGGATCCACCTTGGTGTTGAGCGTGACCTCGAACAGGCTGGAATGAGGAATGTCGCCGAGCGCCAGCAAGCCGGTGCGCACAGCCTCGACATCCTCTTTTCGCCGCGCGCTGAAGAAAACGATATGCCGGATCAACCCCGCCTCCTCTATCAAAGTGCCGGGGTCTTTTGTGACGGCAGGACGTTGGCGTCAATCGACAAGGATGTCGCGGCTGCTGCCACTGGAGTTAAGCTTTGCTGGTAACATATCGCACAACATGGCTAAGTTCTCTCACAGCGGTGTCGAGATAGCGGCCCTGATTGTACATGCCATCCCAGATCAGGAAAAACGCGATGGCGGCAATGACGATTACATAACGCATGGCTAAATCTATCGCACACGGAATTCTGCGGCCATAGGCGTTTTTTTGACGCGCTGCGCCTTGGCTGTGCAAAGGCATAGATGCCCGCCGGCGCGAGCAATCTGCTTGGCACAGCCCCGCTTGCAGCCTGCCCCTTGAAGTTTCCCCGCATGACGTGGAAGATTGTCGCACGGATTCACCGGGAAGCGCTGAAGCTCTGGTAGGGGGCGCGCACTTCGTTCGAGCCCGCTCGCCGACGAACCGGTCGCGGCGGCGTTCGAAGCTGGCGAATGATCCAAGAGAACCGTGGTCCGGCAATTTGCGCCGGCACCGCGGAAATCCAGGGGCATGAGATGGCGCAAAAGGAACATTTTAGCGTAGCATTGAGCGACGCGGTCAGGCTCGATGAATTCAACTTCGCCGAGATCGTCAAAGGTCTGCCGGCGAAAGCGCGCATGGTGCTGTCGGCGGCGATGAACCTGCCTCGCGGTTCGCTCAGGGTGAGGCTGCCGGACGGCCGCGCCGTGCTCGTCGGCGGCAAGGGACCTGGCCCAGATGCCGAACTGGTGCTGAAGAATTGGCGCTTGCCCGGCCGCGCCTTTTCCGGCGGCACGATCGGCGTTGCCGAATCCTATATGGACGGCGATTGGGAAAGCCCTGATGTGACCAGCTTCCTGGAGCTGTTCGTGGTCAATTCGGTCATTGGCGAGAGTATCGCGGGCGGCACCAGTTGGCTGATCAACACCGTCCAGCGCATCCGCCACTGGTTCAACCAGAACACGCGCACCGGTTCGAAACGCAATATCTCGGCGCATTACGACCTCGGCAACGCCTTCTACAAGGAATGGCTCGATCCGAGCATGACCTATTCCTCGGCGCTCTACACGACCGGTGCCAACGACCTGGAAGGCGCCCAGGCCGCCAAATATCGCGCTCTGGCGAAGGATACAGGGATCGGTCCGAAGGACCATGTGCTGGAAATCGGTTGCGGCTGGGGTGGCTTCGCCGAATTCGCGGCGCGCGAGATCGGCTGCCGCGTGACCGGGCTGACGATCAGCCGCGAGCAGCACGATTTTGCCACGGCTCGCATCGCCAGGGCTGGTCTTGCCGACAAGGTCGACATCAAGCTGCAGGATTATCGCGACGAAACCGGCACCTATGACCGCATCGCCTCGATCGAGATGTTCGAGGCGGTCGGCGAGAAATACTGGCCGGTGTTTTTCGGCAAGATGAAGGCCTGTCTGAGGCCTGGCGGCACCGCCGGCCTGCAGATCATCACCATCAACGAAGCCGCCTACGACACCTATCGCGCAAGGCCGGATTTCATCCAGCGCTACGTCTTCCCGGGCGGCATGCTGCCGACGCCGTCGATTCTGAAGGCGCTCGGCAAGGATCATGGCCTTGCCCATCTGCGCGAGCGCGTGTTTCCGGACGACTACGCGCGCACGCTTGCCGAGTGGCGCCACCGGTTCTGGGCGTCATGGGAAAAGATCGTCCCGCTCGGCTTCGACGACCGCTTCAAGAAACTCTGGGAGTTCTACCTGCACTATTGCGAGGCTGGCTTCCGCGCCAGCTACATCGACGTGCGCCAGGTGGTCTACAAGGCGTAAGCCGACACGCTCTTGACCAGGCTATGTCGAGCATGATCTCGACATCGCCGCGCCGGCGCCGTCAAAAAGTCCGATCGCGAAGCAGAATGCCGCGCAGGACGGACGAATCGGAAATCACCTGATGCGCAGACGGACGATCTTCTTCGGCGTCATTGTTGTCGCTGCGGTGGGCATCTGGCTCAACAACACCTCGCTGTTATCGAGTCGCCCCGCCGGCAAGCCGGAGATGCTTGCCCATCGCGGCCTTGCCCAGGACTATTTGCGCGCAGGCATGACAGGACAGACTTGTACCGCCAGTCGCATGTTGCCGCCGCGCCATGGCTACCTCGAAAACACAATTCCCTCGATGGAGGCCGCCTTTGCGCTGGGCGCCGACGCGCTCGAACTGGATGTTCACCCGACGACGGACGGCAAGTTCGCCGTCTTCCATGACTGGACGCTGGATTGCCGCACGGAAGGCACGGGAGAAACGCGCAGCCATTCCATGGCCGAGTTGAAGGCCCTCGATGTCGGCTATGGCTATACGGCGGATGGCGGCAAGACCTTTCCATTCCGCGGCAAAGGTATCGGCATGATGCCATCCCTGGATGAGGTTCTGACGCACTTCCCGGCCCGCCGCTTCAACATCAACGTCAAGAGCAACGATCCGGGCGAAGGCGAAAAGCTGGCCGCATGGCTTGCCACGCTGGCACCAGCCGAGCGCGGTTATCTCTCGGTCTATGGCGGCGACAAGCCGATTGCCGCGGTCAAGGCTGCGCTGCCGGACATGCATACGCTAAGCCGCGCATCGGTGACGCAATGCATCCTGCGCTATGCCGCAATTGGCTGGACCGGCTACGTTCCGGATGCCTGCCGCAAAGGCACCTTGCTCATCCCCGTCAACGTCGCGAAATGGATGTGGGGGTGGCCGAACCGGTTTCTCGATCGCATGCAAGGAGTCGACAGCCGCGTCTATCTGCTCGGCCCTTATTCCGGCGGCGACTTTTCGCAAGGGCTCGACGATCCCGAACTGATCAAGCAACTGCCGGACGGCTATTCCGGCGGCATTTCCACGGATGCGCTGGATCTCGTCATGCCTGACATCAAGGAACGTTTCGGCTCGGATCAATCCACGCCGTAAGGGGCTTGGATCGAGCCGCCCCGCAGCCCACCCTTCAAAGCAGGATGCGGTATTTCGCGAAGCCCGCCTCGCCCTCGCCCGCCGGTTCGATCTTCAGCGATTTCACCTGCGCAATGAAATCCTTGGCCCTGGGGCCGGTTTCGAAGACGGCGCTGGCTCCAGGCAGCGGTGCGAACGACCAGTTGTCGTCCGCCGACGGGTTGATCGTGCCCTCGCTGACGATATAGCGGACGATGACATCGCGATTGGTGTCCGGCGCCTCGTAGATGATCTTCGAGGCATTGATGTCGGGGAAATTGCCGCCGCCGCCAGCCCGATAATTGTTGGTCGCGATGACGAATTTCTCTTTAGGATCAATTGGTTTTCCATCGAAACTCAGGTCGACGATGCGATTGGCGCCAGCGTTGGCCAGCCCGCCCTTGGTATCGTATTTCGACGGCTGCGACAGATCGATCTTGTAGGTGACGCCGTCGATGACGTCGAAATTGTAGGACGGAAAATCAGTGTTGATGAGGGCCTGGTCGGCCTTATCAGGCTCGATCCGGTTGAAGATGCCGGCCGACATTTCCAGCCATTCCTTGACCTGCGCACCGGTGATTTCGACCGCACGCACGGTGTTGGGATAGAGGTAGAGGTCGGCAACATTCTTGATGGCGATATCGCCTGCCGGCACGTCGGTATAGTAGTCGGCGCCGTTGCGCCCGCCGGCCTTGAACGGCGCGGCCGCCGACAGCAGCGGCACATCCTTCCATTGCGTGTTCTTGAGGATATCCCTGAGGTACCAGGTCTGCGCCTGGCTGACGACCTGCACCGACGGATCGTCGGCGACCAGCGCGAAAAAGGAATAAAGCGGCGCGGAGGTCTTGCCGACGGGACGCCGCACATAGGCCAGCGTCGCCTGGTGGTCCTGTTCGAGGGCCGCGATGATGCGCTTGTCGTCCGGGACAGTCGGCTTGTTCTTGTTGTCGAGGCGTTCGAAGATCGGCCGCGCTTCGGAGGTGGCTGAAACGACCTTCCATTTCGACCCGTCACGCTCCAGCATCAGGTCGATCAGCCCCATATGCGAGCCCCAGAAACCGCCCATGACGGCGGGTTTGCCCTGCAGCGTGCCCTTTTGCGTGTCGACACCGTCGAGCGACTGGAAATCCTTCTTGCCGGGGAACACCAGATGCTGGTGGCCGGTGAACACCGCGTCGATACCATCGACGCCGGCGACGAAGAACGAGGCGTTCTCCATCATGTCGCCCTGCTTCACGTCGATGCCGGAATGCGACAGCGCAATGACGATGTCGGCGCCCTCCTCCTTCATCTGCGGCACCCAGGCCTTGGCCGCCTCGACGATGTCGCGCGTCTTGACGTTGCCCTCGAGGTTCTTGAGATCCCAGACCATGATCTGCGGCGGCACGAAGCCGATGATGCCGATCCTGATCGGCTGCTCGGCGCCCGAACCGTCCTTGATCTTCTTGTCGAGGATGACATAGGGCTTGAGATAGAGCTTGTCGTCGCGCGGGTTCGCGGCAAGCTCGGTGCCGCGGATCAAATTGGCGCAGACGAAGGGAAAATTGGCGCCGGCCAGCACCTTATCCAGGAACGACAGGCCGTAGTTGAACTCGTGGTTGCCCAGCGTCGAGCACTCGTAGCCAAGCAGGTTCATGCCTTTCATGATCGGATGCAGGTCGCCGTCCTTCAGCCCCTTCTCATAGGCGATGTAGTCGCCCATCGGATTGCCCTGCAGCAGGTCGCCATTGTCGATCAGCATCGAATTCACGGCTTCCTTGCGCACAGCATCGATGAGAGACGCCGTGCGCGACAGGCCCAGCGTGTCGTTCGTTTTGTCGGCGTAGTAATCGTAAGGCAGCACGTTCACATGGATGTCGGTGGTCTCCATGATCCGGAGATGGGCCTGGTTGCCTTGAGCGCGGGCGGAGAATGGATGCAGCATGATCAGTGCCCCTGCGGCGGCGCCCGCAAGGAGATCGCGGCGGGATATGGGATGGAGCAGTTGCGACATGTTTTCTCCTTCGACAACTGACAAGCCCTGCCCCGAAGCGAACTTCGCTCTGAAACCTGCTTAAGTCCATTCAACAAGTCGCGCGCATGAAGCCGCCACTCGATCAGCAACGGATGACGTGCCGATGAACGATCGGGGTGAGGAAATCAGCCCTTGTCGTCGTCGCCTTGGGTGATCAGCCGCGCGCTGCGCTGGCCTGTCGCGTAGATCCATAGCCAGCTCAGCGAAACCGCAAGCCGGTTGCGAAAACCGATCAGGAAATAGATGTGCGCCACTCCCCACAGCCACCAGGCCGCCCAGCCGGTCAGCTTGAGCCAGCCGAAATCGATCACCGCGGCGCGCTTGCCGATCGTGGCGAGATCGCCGGCATGCCTGTAATGGAAAGGACGCGCGGTCGTGTCGCCGCCGAGCCTGCCCTTGATGGTGGCCGCAACATGTCGGCCCTCCTGCTTGGCGGAAGGCGCGACGCCGGGCACCGGCCGACCATCGGGCCGCAGCACAAGGGCGGCGTCGCCGATGACAAAAATCTCCGGGCTGCCAGATACAGTCAGATCGGGCTCGACCAGCACCCTGCCCGCGCGGTCCGCCTTCGCTCCCAGCCATTCAGCGGCCGGCGAAGCGGCAACGCCGGCTGCCCACAGGATCGTTCGGGCTGCCAGTTGCTTATCGCCAAACACAACACCTTCGGCGTCGCAGCGCGTGACGGCCCGGCCAAGCTCGACCGTCACGCCGAGCCGCTCGAGCGCTTTGCTGGCATAGTCGGAAAGCTTCGGTGCGAAATTGGCCAGGATGCGGTCGCCGGCCTCGATCAGCACCACGCGCGTCTGCCGCGTGTCGATGTTGCGGAATTCGCCGCGCAGCGTGTCATGCGCCAGCTCGATGATGGTGCCGGCAAGCTCGACGCCGGTCGGCCCGCCGCCGACGATCGCAATGGTCAGCAACGCCCGGCGCTTGGCGGGATCGGTCTCCCGCTCGGCCTGCTCGAAGGCCAGGAGAATTCGCCGCCGAATGCTGGTGGCGTCCTCCAGCGTCTTCAGGCCCGGTGCGAACGGCTCCCATTCGTCGTGGCCGAAATAGGCGTGGCGGGCACCGGTGGCGAGCACCAGCGCGTCGTAGGCGACCGCGCTGCCGTCATCGAGCAGCACGCGCTTGCCGGCGCGGTCGACACCGGTGACATTGGCGAGCAGCGTCGTCACATCCTTGCGCTTGCGCAGGAGGTGGCGGATCGGCCAGGCAACCTCGGAGGTGGCCAGCGCCGTCGTCGCCACCTGGTAGAGCAGCGGCTGGAAGAGGTGATGGTTGCGCTTGTCGATCATGGTGATGCGCACCGGAGCGCCAGCAAGTGCACGGGTGAACTCAAGACCGCCGAAACCCGCGCCGACAACGACGACATGATGCCTGGCTTCATTCATTTCGTTCACCCCGATGGCAAGATTGCCTGTCCTGGATGTAGGTATTTTTGTGCAATGCAGCAACAGATGGACGGTGCCCGAGACTCGTCGTTGCATGTCGTGAATGCACATGTTGTATCGTATCGCGAGGTATAGCGTCATCGAACACGCGATGAGGTGAGGCATGGCCAACGATCGTGACGACGATGCTCCGGCGCAGTATTCTTCGCCGCCCTGTTTCATGCACGAGCTCGATCCGGAATTCCGTGCGCCTTCGAGCGACTGGACCGACGTCAGGCGCTGGCGCAAGGCCGAGCGCGAGCGCCTGATCGCTGCCCGGCTGGCGGTTTCCGCTGACGCCCGAACGGTAATGTCGCAACGCATCGCCGATGGTCTCGACGCGATCATCGGCGAGATCGCCGGACGCATGGTCAGTCTTTACTGGCCGTTTCGCGGCGAGCCGGATTTGCGGCCTTGGATGGCGTCCATAAACGAACGCGGCGGCCGCACCGCCCTGCCCATCGTCATCGAGAAGGGGCACCCGCTGATCTTCCGCGCCTACAAAGCGGGCGACCGGCTGGAGAAAGGTGTCTGGAACATCCCGATCCCGGCCGAG
The DNA here is from genome assembly GCF_024518695.1 of Mesorhizobium sp. LMG17149. Classification (NCBI taxonomy): domain Bacteria; kingdom Pseudomonadati; phylum Pseudomonadota; class Alphaproteobacteria; order Hyphomicrobiales; family Phyllobacteriaceae; genus Mesorhizobium; species Mesorhizobium sp. LMG17149. Next base: position 152,519 of record NZ_JANIFL010000004.1, on the reverse strand, counting down.
GGCGATCCGGTGCTGCCGGACATCGTCATCTCGCCGATCGTCGGCATCGATCCCCAGAACTACCGCCTGGGTTATGGCGGCGGCTTCTTCGACCGCACGCTGGCAGCGATGCCGTTCAAGCCGCTGGTCATCGGCGTCGGCTACGAGTTGCAACGCATCGCGACCATCTACCCGCAGCCGCACGATATCCCGATGGATCGGGTGGTAACGGAGGCCTAGGCCATTTCCGGCTTCATGCCCATGGCGGTCCTGTCGACGATTTCGCGTAGCGCAAAGGACGAATTGATCTTGGTCACATGCGGCATCGCCGACAGCCATTCCTTGTGGATGCGCTCATAGTCGACGAGATCCTTCGCCGCGATCCGCAGGATGTAGTCGTACTCGCCCGACATCAGGTGACAGGACAGCACGTTCGGGCAGCGTTTGATCGCCGCCTCGAAATCCGAGAGCGTCTTCTCGAACTGTCCCGACAGCGATATGTGCACGATCGCCGTCATCTGGTGGCCGAGTGCTGCATTGGAAAGCCGGGCATGGTAGCCGCGGATGGTTCCGGATTTCTCCAGATTGTCGAGCCGGCGCGAACAGGCCGACTGCGACAGGCCGACCTTCTCGGCCAGTGCCGCATTGGGTATCCTGCCATCCTTCTGCAAAGCCTCGAGAATGGCGATATCAATCCTGTCGAGCCGCATTTTTCGTGAATCCTGCGAATATCCAGCTATTTTGCGCAACGATTATCGAAACCTGCCGGTTGGCGCAAGCGCATTCGCAAACACCTGCGCAACGATTCGTGGTTCACTCCATCCATACAGGGAACGAGCCCAAAGGGCCGGATCAGGAGAAGAAAATGCGCGTCGGCTGCCCCAAGGAAATCAAGAACCACGAATACCGCGTCGGCCTCACCCCCGGCTCGGTCCGCGAATATGTCGCCCATGGCCACGAAGTGCTGGTTGAGACCGGGGCCGGTGCCGGCATCGGCGCCGATGACAACGCCTATCGCGCCGCCGGCGCCACGATTGCCAAGACGGCCGCCGAGGTGTTCGCCAGGTCGGACATGATCGTCAAGGTCAAGGAGCCGCAGCCCAGCGAATGGGCGCAGCTTCGCGAAGGCCAGATCCTGTACACCTACCTTCACCTTGCTCCGGATCCGGAGCAGACCAAGGGCCTGCTTGCGTCCGGCGTGACGGCAATCGCCTACGAGACCGTGACCGACGACCGTGGCGGCCTGCCGTTGCTGGCGCCGATGTCGGAAGTTGCCGGACGCCTGTCGATCCAGGCCGGCGCCACGGCGCTGCAGAAGGCCAATGGCGGCCGCGGCGTGCTGCTCGGCGGCGTGCCCGGCGTGCTGCCCGGCAAGGTCACCGTGCTCGGCGGTGGCGTCGTCGGCCTGCACGCGGCCAGGATGGCGGCCGGCCTTGGCGCCGACGTCACCATCATCGACCGCTCGATCCCGCGCCTGCGCCAGCTCGACGACCTCTTCGCCGGCCGCGTCCACACCCGTTACTCGACTGTCGAGGCGCTGGAAGAAGAGTGTTTTTCAGCCGACATCGTCGTCGGCGCGGTGCTGATCCCGGGTGCCGCGGCGCCAAAACTGGTTTCGCGCGAAATGCTGTCGGGCATGAAGAAAGGCTCGGTGCTGGTCGACGTCGCCATCGACCAGGGCGGCTGCTTCGAGACCTCGCACGCCACCACTCATGCCGAGCCGACCTATGAGGTCGACGGCGTCATCCACTATTGCGTCGCCAACATGCCTGGTGCCGTGCCGGTCACTTCGGCCCACGCGCTCAACAACGCGACGCTGCACTATGGCCTGCAGCTTGCCGACAAGGGCCTGAAGGCGCTGGTCGACGATCATCACCTGCGCAACGGCCTCAATGTCCACAAGGGCAAGATCACCAACCGGGCAGTCGCCGAGGCGCTCGGCTACGAACTGGTCGAGCCGAAAGCCGTTCTCGCCGCCTGATTTTCGCGAAAACAGCTCCTTTCAATCCAGCCCGCCGGTTCCATGCCGGCGGGTTTTTTCTTGCGAGCCTGTTTTTCAGGCAAAGCATGGCGTCGAAAGATGTGACGCAACGGCACTTTGCTCATCATTGTTGCATATTTGTCATTCCCGTACCGGCCGACTCCCTGCTAGAGACATTCTGGGTTTACTCATTGGGGTACGGGCATATGTTCATTCGCACATCCGCGAAATCTTTTCTTCTTGGTGCTGTTTCTGCTGTGGCTTTGATGTCTGCTGCTCATGCAGCAGACGTCGTGCAGCCGGTAGAAGAAGCTGCCGGCTTTAACTGGAGCGGTCTGTACGTTGGTTTTGGCGTCGGTGCCGGTGCCAACGTACACGAGCTCAGCAGCGATTTTATTCCAGTCTCGCTGAACGGCATTGGTGGCGAAGGCGTCTATGGTGAGCTGACGGTCGGCTATGACTATATGGTCTCGCCCCGGTTCCTCATCGGAGGTCTGCTGGACGCTCACGTGGGCAACATCAAGACCACGCTGGACATTACGGGGTTCGACGCTTCTATCAAGGAAACCTACGGTTTCGACGCTGGCCTGCGTCTCGGCTACCTCTTGACGCCGAACACTCTGGGCTACGTGCTGGGTGGCTATTCCTGGCAGAAGTACAAGCTCGATACGAACGCCGGCTTCGACTTTGATTGGGATCAGAGCGGGTATTTTGTCGGAGGTGGCATCGAAACGGCCATCAACAGCAATTGGACGATCAAGACTGAGTATCGCTATACGGGCTTCGGGACCAAGGACGATCTTCTTTCCGAGGCTGGCATTGTCGGGGTTCCGGACGGTCTCCTGAATCTTGACACCTCGCGCCATACTTTCCAGATCGCAGCCAATTACCGGTTCGGTGCCCAGAACGGCGGCGGCGCTGCATTCGAGACGCCAGCCTACAACTGGACCGGATTCTATATCGGCGGCGCTGGTGGTGCCGGTGCGTCCGTGCATCAGATCAACGTTCCGCCGCTCGGCGGCCTGGAATTCAATGGTCTCGGTGGCGAAGGTGCCTTTGGTGAACTGAACGTCGGCTACGATCATGACTTCGGCAGCTGGGTCGCAGGCGTCATGGTCGATGCACGCTACTCCGGCATGACTTCCAAGCTGGATCTCGGCGGCGGGTCGATCAACGTCGATACCGACTATGGGTTCGATGTGCTGGGCCGCGTCGGCATGAAGATGAACGAATCGACCCTTGCCTATGCGCTTGCCGGCTACAGCTGGCAGCATTTCGATCTGAACGCTTCCGACCCGATCGGCGACATTCTCGACTGGGGTTCCAGCGGTTTCTCGGTTGGTGGCGGCCTTGAAACGGCTCTGTCCAGCAATGTCACCGTTGGCCTCGAATATCGCTATTCGCAGTTCGCCGAGAAGGACTTTTCTTCGGAATTCGGCGCACCCGACGACACCCTTACCTCGACTTCCTCTTTCCACACCGTGCGTCTCGGCGCGAAGTACAAGTTCAACTAAAAGGCCCTCCAGCCAAACAGTTGCAGCCCGTCGGCCATGCCGGCGGGCTTTTTTTATTGCTCGAATCTTTCCGCGCCAAACGCAGGCAACAAAAAAGCGGAGCCAAAGCCCCGCTTCCTCGATGTCGAGATTTACCGCCGGTTCATCCGCGGTCGGCAAATCGATCGACAATAGCTTTCTATCGCGAATATGCGACGGGAGTACGACAACTGTTTCCAGCGGCTAATCTCAGCCTCAAGCGCGCTCGATGCGGCACTGGTAGCAATTGTTGCGCGCCGAACGGACATGGACGTAGGCGATCTCGTCGCGTTCGAACAGCGTCTCGGCCCGTGCAGCAATTGCCGTGGTCGGGATGACGCCGCCGCTGCCATAGACGATGCGATCATCCCCGCCATAGCCGCGCACGATGTAGTCGGGGCTTTCGAGAATCTCGGGCAGCGCCTCGCTCTCGGCAGCGCGGTCGCATTCCTCGCCATGCAGGAAGATCGGCCCCGTTTCAGCATAGGGCTGAAGCTGCGGGAATGGCCGGTACGCCAGAACAAGATAGGCATCGCCGGCGGCGATGTTCTTCAAGCAATGCCGGCAAGGCATGCCGTCACCGTCGGAGATCTTTCGCTCGGGCATTTGGCCATAAGCATCAATCCCGCCGCGCTGCAGCGTCCTGACACCTTCGGTCGGCAAAGCTTTGAACTGGATGGTCATGGAAAATCTCCGGTGTGGTCTACCGGAAATTATCCCTTTGAACTCTCGCCGCCCACCCGATTCCTGCCAGATATCGAAGAGCCGGTCGCCCGTCGGCGACCGGCTCTCATCAAGTCCCGTCGAAAGCGCCGGCTAACTAAAATTCAGAGCTGCGGCTCAACGGATGAAATCGTCGAAGCGGCGCAGTGTCACCCGGCGATTCTGCCAGTTTTCGTTCTGCGTCTGCACCAGCAAAAACTCTTCGCCATAGCCGACTGTCTCGAGAGCATGACCCGGCACGCCGAATTCGCGCACCAATGTGCGCTTAAGCGAAGCGGCGCGCTGTTCGGACAGAGCCTGATTCGACTGGAAGGAGCCGACGGCGTCGGTGTGGCCCTCGATCAGCACGCGGGCGCCGCGATCGCGGCGCAGGATGCGCCGCAGCGCGTCGGCAATGGTCTCGATCTTGTCGTATTGCGAGTTGGCAATAGCCGCCGAACCGAAGGCAAAGTTGATCGACTGGATATCGATCGAGCGGGCCATGCGGCGCAAATCCGGGCGCCGCTTGAATTCGCGGATGGTGACGCGCTCGTTCGGCTGCAATTTCACACGCGGCGCCGCCTCGAGCTTCCGCTCGATCGTCGCGGCCGAAGGCGTTGTCGCCTGGGCTGCGGCGAGGCTTGGCATGGCAATTGCCGCGATCAGCGCGGCGGCAAGTGTACGGCGGGTCAGCATATCTTCGTCTCCTTCGGCCTTGGCCGCATTGATGGTGCCGGCAACATGCCAAAAACTGCCTGAAGGGCCGATGAACGGCGGGTTCAGATTCGAACTCGTGTCAGCTTCCGGCTAGTCTAGGGCCGCATGACGCTGGCCGCGCGCTCGGCAAAAGGCAGCGGATGGACGATTTCCCTCTTTTGCGCCACCGGTGCAAAGCCGAGCTTCTGGTAGAGCGGCAGAGCCGCCGGATGATCGAGCGTGCAGGTCTGCACCGTCACCCGCTTCGGCCCATGCGACCATGCGGCGGCGATCGCGGAGCCCAGGAACCAGCGGCCGATGCCTTGCCCGGTGGCATGTTCCATCATGCCGAAATAGGCGAGCTCGACTTCTTCCGGCAGATGCGGCTTGAGATCGAAGAAGCCGGCGGGCGCGCCGTCGAGGTAAAGGACCCTGATGTCGCGATCCTCACGATGGATGCCGGCGGAAAGCTCGTCGTCATCCAGCCTCAGCACATTGACCCAGTGCCATTTGCGCCCCACCCGGTCCATCAGATAGCGGTAGAAATGCAGCGGAATGTCCTTGGTCTTCAGCAGCGCGACCTGACGGTTATACGGCACAGGCGGCGAATAGGCCGGAGGCACATGCATCTCGAGGAACGTCACCGTGACTTCGATGTCTTCCAGCGCGCCGTTTTCCATCGTCTTCATTCCTTGCCGGTCGCCACGGGCGTGTCGGAAAGCCCGCCCCACTCCGTCCAGGAGCCGTCGTAAAGCCTGTTGTTCGTATGGCCAAGCGTTTCCAGCGCCAGCGTCACCACCGCCGCGGTAATACCGGAGCCGCATGAAGTGACGACAGGTTTCGACAGATCGATGCCGGCCTCCTCGATCACCTTGCGCAGACGGTCCTTCGACAGCAGCTCGCCATTTTCCGACAGCGCCGAATAGGGCAGATTGCGCGCGCCGGGCATATGGCCGGAGCGGATACCCGCGCGCGGCTCAGGTTCAGTGCCGGTGAAGCGGCCCGGTCCACGGGCGTCGGCGATCTGGCTCGCCTTGGTGTCGACGATCCCGCGCATGTCGGCGAGGCTGGCGACGCGCCCGGCGTCGAAGTCGGCATGAAACACGCTTGGCGCGATCTTGGTCGGTTCGGTCGTCACCGGCCTGCCGGCGGCTTTCCAGCCATCGAAGCCGCCCTCCAGAATATAGGTCTGAAAGACGCCCATCACCCGGAACATCCACCACGCCCGAGGTGCGGAGAAGAAACCCGGGCCGTCGTAGACGACGATTGTGTCATCGGCCGAAACGCCCATGGCGCCGACATACTGGGCAAAATGCTGCGGCGACGGCAAGGTATGCGGCAGGGGCGAATCCGGGTCCGAAACGGCATCCTGATCGAGAAATCGTGCGCCCGGGATGTGGACCGACTCATACTCGCCGCGCGCATCGCGCTTCTGCGCCGGGAGATACCAGGATGCGTCGATGATCGTCAGGCCCGGCTCGCCGAGACGTTGCTGCAGCCAGTCTGCGTCGACGGTGAAGGGGCTGTCCTCGGCCATTTTGTTCTCCTGCTCGCTTTTTGGCGATCACTGTCCTGTTCAGTTTGCCGGCATCGGCCCAAAGCGGATGCGGAAGCGCCGGTTCTCGCGGCCCTTCTTCTCGATCTTGCCAATGTGGATTTCGCCGACTTCGGCGGTGCTTTTCACATGGGTGCCGCCGCAGGGCTGGCTGTCCACCGAGGCGTTGTCGCCGATACACACCAGGCGGATCTTGCCTGTGCCCACCGGCGGCCGGACGTTCTTGGATTTCACCAGGCCGGGATTGGCGGCCAGGTCTTCGTCACTGATCAGCCTGACAAAGATCGGATGATCGGCCCGCACCAGGTCCATCAGCCCGGCGGTGACGTCCTCCTTGGTGAAGCCGGCATCCGGAGCGTCGAAGTCGACACGGCTGTCGTCCTCGGAAACCGAGGCACCGGTGATCGGGAACGGACAGACGACGGTAAGCAGGTGGCAAGCCGCGTGCATGCGCATCAGGAGATGCCGCCGCTCCCAGTCGATCGCCAGCCTCAGCGCCTCGCCTGGCTGCGGAACCGCCTGCTCCGGCGCCGGCACGTGTATGATCTCGTCCTTGGTCTCACCGGTGAGGGTGGCGGCAATGACGATACGGCTGCCGTCGCCGCGTTCGAGATACCCGGTATCGCCCGGTTGGCCGCCTGAAGTGGCGTAGAAGATGGTCCGGTCGAGGATGATACCGCCGCGATCGTTGACGGCAACGACCGTTGCGTCCGCCGTCCGCAGATAGGCATCGTCGCGAAACAGGGCGTCCGTCCTGTTTGCCATCACGCGACCTTTTCGAACGGCACCGGAATTGTGCTCTTCAGTTCCATCCAGCCTGGCACCGGCAGCTGCTTTTCGCGCAGGAATTCCGGGTTGAACAGTTTTGATTGATAGCGCGTGCCATAATCACAAAGAATGGTCACGATGGTGTGGCCGGGACCTAATTCCCTGGCCAGACGGATCGCGCCGGCTATGTTGATGCCGGTCGAGCCGCCGACGCAAAGGCCCTCTTCCTGGATCAGGTCGAAGACGATCGGCAGCGCATCCTCATCGGGGATCTGGAATGAAAAATCCGGCGTGAACCCTTCGAGATTGGCGGTGATGCGCCCCTGCCCGATGCCTTCGGTGATCGAGCTGCCTTCGGACTTCAGCTCGCCGCTGGTGTAGAAAGAATAGAGCGCGGCCCCCAGCGGATCGGCGAGCGCGATCTTCACATCCCGGCTTTTGGCCTTCAGTCCGGAGGCGACGCCGGCCAGCGTGCCGCCAGAACCGACCGCCGACACGAAACCGTCGACCTTGCCGCCGGTCTGGCTCCAGATCTCCTCCGCGGTGGTGCGGATATGGCCGTCACGGTTGGCGACATTGTCGAACTGGTTGGCCCAGACGGCGCCGTTCGGTTCTGTCTTTGCCAGTTGCTCGGCCAGCCGCCCCGACAGTTTCACGTAGTTGTTGGGATTCCTGTAGGGCACGGCCGGCACCTCGATCAGCTCAGCGCCGAGCAGCTTGATCGTGTCCTTCTTTTCCTGGCTCTGCGTATCGGGAATGACGATGACGGTCCGGTAGCCGAGCGCCTTGGCGACCAGCGTCAGCCCGATGCCGGTATTGCCTGCCGTTCCCTCGACGATCACGCCGCCGGGCTTCAGCAGCCCGCGCTTCTCGGCGTCGCGGATGATGAACAGGCCCGCACGATCCTTGACCGACTGGCCGGGATTCATGAATTCGGCCTTGCCCAGGATCTCGCAACCGGTTTGTTCCGAAGCTTTGTTGAGGCGGATCAGAGGCGTGTTGCCGATCGCGTCGATCACAGAACGGGGCATTCAGGATTCCTTGTGTAGGTGCGCCGAAACCCTAGAAACCCGAAGCTGCGGTTTCAAGGCAAGAATTTGTCTGGTCCAGTCGCATTTGCAGTGCTGTTGTTGCGTCGGCGCTTCCCGAGGCTGGCCTCTTGCGCCACTGTTCATTTCCGACTGACGTTGAAAAGCGGCTTTTCATTCGATTTCTTCACCGCTAGAGCAATTCCAGGAAGAGTGTGAAACGGTTTTCCGTCCGGAATTGCGTAGAAACAAGGAGATAGAGCAGTTCGCCGTTTCCGTGAAACGGTGAACCGCTCTAGAGCAAAGCACCAACAAGTCGATAGGGCGCAGCATGACACTCTACCGGGCTAACCCGAAGCACGGCGTCGCCTGGATCACGGGCGGCTCAAGCGGCATCGGCCGTGCGCTGGCCAGGGATCTTGCTTCCCAGGGCTATGCCGTCGCGGTGACGGCGCTTGACGACGATCCGATCGACACGCTTGTCGTCGAGACCGCGCAGATGCCGGGCAGTGTCACGGCCTTTCCCTGCGATGTCACCGACGAGCCGCGCATGGCAAGAACCGTCGCCGCGATCGAGAAGGAGCTCGGTCCCATCGTGCTCGCCATCTTCAATGCAGGAAACTACATTTCGACGCCGGGGGAGAATCTTGTCGTCAACGACTTTCGCCGGTCCTTCGAGGTCAATTATTTCGGCATCATCAACGGCCTCGTGCCCGCGGTCGAACGCATGCGTGTGCGGGCGCGCGGCCATGTCGTGCTGGTCGGCTCGGTGACATCCTATTTCGGCTGGCCGACAACGGCCGCCTATGGCGGCACCAAGGCGGCCATCAACATCCTGGCCGAGTCGCTGAAGTATGATTTCGACAAGATGAACGTGCGTATCCAGGTGTTCAATCCCGGCTTCATCGACACCCCGCTGACCGAGAAGAACATGCTGCCCATGCCGGGACTGATGCCGGTCAGCCGCGCATCGCGCCGCATGGCGCGGGGCATCAAGTCGGGCGGCTTCGAAGTCCATTTCCCGCGCCGGACCAGCTGGCCCCTGAAACTGCTCGGCCTGCTGCCGAGGCCGCTGTGCAGAGGGTTTATCAGCCTGATGACCAGTTGGAAGGCGCGGCCGCTGCATTACGACCGCAAGCCCCCGATCGAATAGGCCGCCGGCGAAATTGGCAGGCTCACCGTTTCGGGCCGCCGTCGCCATGGTTGAGACAAGTGCTGCGTGGAGTCTGCGATGGGGCGACGGATCGTGCTTGCTGTGCTGGGCCTGATCGCCATTCTCGCACTGGCCTTCGTGCTCGGCCCGCGCGTTCGCGTCGACACCACGATGCGTTTCGATCCCTCGCTCATCGCTGACGATCCGCAGGCCTATGTGGCAAAGGCGGAAGCCGCCATCCCCGGAATCCGTGACGGGCTGGAAAAAGAGATCGTCTGGGCCGATCCGATGGTGCATGCCAGGACGCCGCTGTCGATCGTCTACATCCACGGCTTTTCCGCATCGAAGGGTGAGGTCCGCCCGCTGCCCGACGAAGTGGCGGAACATCTTGACGCCAATCTCTTCTACACACGCCTTACCGGTCATGGGCAGGATGGCGCGGCGATGACGCAAGGCAGCATCAACGCCTGGATCAACGACTATGAGGAGGCACTCGCCATTGGCCGGGCGATCGGCGACAAGGTGATCGTCATCTCGACGTCGACCGGCGGCTCGCTGGCCGTCTGGGCGGCAACGCAGCCCGGTGCATCGGACGGGGTGGCGGCGATTGCGTTCATCTCCCCGAACTTCGGCGTCAAGGCTTCGGGCGCCGAGATCCTGACCATGCCGTGGGGCAAACAAATCGCCAGGCTGGTCGCCGGCAAGGAACATAGTTTCGTGCCGCGCAACGCGCTGAATGAAGAATTCTGGACCACCCGCTATCCGATCGAAGCAACCTTGCCGATGCAGGCGCTGACCGAGCTTGCCTATGGCGCGCCGGTGGAGAAGGCGACCATCCCTGCTTTGTTCATCTTTTCTGATTCGGACAAAGTGGTGCGGGCCGATCGCACCCGCGAGATTGCCGGGCGCTGGGGCGCGCCGCATGAACTGGTTCCGGTCGATGACACCGGCGACCCGGACAATCACGTCATTGCCGGCGACGCGCTGTCGCCGTCGACCACGGCGTTTCTGGCGCAAAGGATCGCCGTCTGGATCGAAGCGGTGGTGAAGTAGGCAAACGGAAAGGGCGACCGAAGCATCGCTTCAGCCGCCCTTTCCTTGTCTGTCCCGGCAATCAGCCAGCCTGAGCTTGACTGACTACAACGCTGGCTACTTACGCAGCCCGCGCTGCCGGACGCTTGCCGCCGAAGCGGCGCTTGTTGTTGCCTTTGAAGGCCGGCTTGGCGCCTTCCGGCTTGCGCTCGCCTGCGAACGCAGGCTTGTCGCCGAAGCGCTTCTTGCCAAAGCCGTTGCCCTTGTTCTCGCCACCGGGCCGCCTGCCGTCGCGACGGCCATTGCGGTCGTTGCGATCATTGGCCGGCTCGAAGCGCTCGTTCTTTTCAGCCGGATTGCGCAGCGGATCGGGGCTGCCGAGATGGTCGGCAACGATCGGCAGCTTGGTGCGGATGATGCGCTCGACCTGGCGCAGCTTGCTGTTCTCGGAAGGATCGCAAAGCGTGATCGCGATGCCGTCCATGCCGTTGCGGCCGGTACGTCCGATGCGGTGGACGTAGCTCTCGGCTTCATCAGGCAGGTCGAAATTCACGACATGGCTGATGCCGGGGACGTCGATGCCGCGCGCCGCAATGTCGGTCGCCACCAGAATGCGCACCGAGCCGTCGCGGAAATCGTTCAGCGCTTTCTGGCGGGCATTCTGCGACTTGTTGCCGTGGATGACGGCGGCCTTGAAGCCGTCGCGCTCGAGGTCCTTGGTCACCCTGTCGGCACCATGCTTGGTGCGCGAGAAGATGATGACGGACTTCATCGCCTCGTCGGCGAGCATCGTCGACAGAACCTGGCGCTTCTGCTTGGTGCGGGCGAAGACGACGCCCTGCACGATCTCGGCCGCAGCCGTGCTTTGCGGCGCAACTTCGACGCGGATCGGGTTCTTCAGCAGGCCCTTGGCCAGTTCGGCGATTTCATTGGGCATGGTCGCCGAGAACAGCACCGTCTGACGGTCGGGCGCCGTGGCCTTGGCGATGCGCTTGACGTCGTTGATGAAGCCCATGTCGAGCATGCGGTCGCCTTCGTCCAGCACCAGCCATTTGGTGTCGGCAAGCACGAGGTCGCCCTCACGCACAAGGTCGGTCAACCGGCCGGGCGTGGCGATCAGGATGTCGACACCGGGAGCAACCTTCTTCACCTGGCTGAAGCGGGACACGCCGCCGAGCACGAGCGCGGTCGAGACATGCGCGCCCTTGGCGAGGATCTTGATCGTGTCTTCGATCTGCACGGCGAGTTCGCGCGTCGGCGCCAGGATAAGCGCACGCGCCGTCTTCGGCCGGCGCTTGGTGCCAAGCGCAATGATCTTCGACAAGATCGGCAGCGCGAAGGCCGCGGTCTTGCCGGAGCCGGTCTGGGCGATGCCGAAAATGTCACGGCCTTCCATCTGAGGCGGGATCGCCTGTGCCTGGATCGGCTTCGGCTCGGCGAAGCCGGCGTTGTGGGTGGCCTTGAGCAGCGCGCCCGTAATACCCAGTGCCGCGAAACCGGTGAGTTCCGCAGTGCTACCGGGCAAAGTGTTTTCGTTGGTCAAAATAATCTTCTTTCACGCGGCTTCTGGCCGCAAACATCGATGGCGGCAGGGCGCAACCTGCCGTCGAAAAATCTGTGATGAACGACAAGGCGGGCGGACGTATTCGTCCACTCGGCTGCGCTGTCGTGCCCGCAGGCATCATGCCACGGGGCTTTTTCGCCGCTTTGTGATTTACCGGAAAAAGGGCCGATATACCGGAAAGAGGGAAAACAGACGCAACCAGTCTCATTCGTCGAGAAGGCCGGATTCGTTCCCGGCCCAAGCGCCTATGGGCTGCATATGGCTGAGTTCGCCGCCAAATGCAAGGGGCGTCATGCTGCAGCGCAACAAAACCCGTGGCGCAAGCGGCGCTTGCGCTCGCTTGCCGGCACGATTACCACGAAATGCCACTGGCTTGGGAGGTAATCGATGAAAGACGTTCTCAAGGAACTCGAGCGCCGCCGCGAGATTGCCCGCATGGGCGGCGGCCAGGCTCGCATCGATGCCCAGCACAAGAAGGGCAAACTCACCGCGCGCGAACGCATCGAGGTGTTTCTCGACGAGGGCTCGTTCGAGGAATTCGACATGTATGTCGAGCACCGCTCGACCGACTTCGGCATGGAGAAGAGCAAGATCGCCGGCGACGGCGTGGTCACCGGCTGGGGCACCGTCAACGGCCGCCCGGTCTACCTCTTCGCCAAGGATTTTACCGTGTTCGGCGGCTCGCTGTCGGAAGCGCATGCCGAGAAGGTCATCAAGGTGCAGGAGATGGCGCTGCGCAACCGGGCGCCGATCATCGGCCTCTACGATGCTGGCGGCGCGCGCATCCAGGAAGGCGTGGCAGCACTCGGCGGCTATGCCGAGATTTTTCAGCGCAACGTGCTGGCCTCAGGCGTCATTCCGCAGATTTCCGTCATCATGGGACCGTGCGCCGGCGGCGACGTCTATTCGCCTGCCATGACCGACTTCATCTTCATGGTGCGCGACACTTCCTACATGTTCGTCACCGGACCGGATGTGGTGAAGACCGTGACCAACGAGACGGTGACCGCCGAGAGCCTCGGCGGCGCCTCCGTCCACACGACGAAATCCTCGATCGCCGACGGCGCCTATGACAATGATGTCGAGGCGCTGTTGCAGATGCGCCGGCTGGTCGACCTGCTGCCGGCTTCCAACACATCGGAGCTTCCCGAGATCGAATGCTACCAGTCGGTCACCGACCATGATTTGTCGCTCGACCGGCTGATTCCCGACAATGCCAACAAGCCCTACGACATCAAGGAACTGATCATGAAAGTTGCCGACGAAGGCGACTTCTTCGAGATCCAGCAGAACTTCGCCAAGAACATCGTCACCGGGTTCGGGCGCGTCGAGGGCCGCACCGTCGGCTTCGTCGCCAACCAGCCGATGGTGCTGGCCGGCGTGCTCGATTCGGATGCCAGCCGCAAAGCGGCGCGCTTCGTGCGTTTCTGCGACTGTTTTTCGATCCCGATCGTCACCTTCGTCGATGTCCCCGGCTTCCTGCCTGGCACCGCGCAGGAATATGGCGGGCTGATCAAGCATGGCGCGAAACTCCTGTTCGCCTATGCCGAGGCCACCGTGCCGAAGATCACCGTCATCACCCGCAAAGCCTATGGCGGCGCCTATGACGTGATGGCGTCAAAGCATCTGCGCGGCGACATGAACTATGCCTGGCCGACGGCGCAGATCGCGGTGATGGGTGCCAGGGGGGCGGTGGAGATCATCTATCGCAAGGACATCGGTGACATCGAAAAGATCGCAGCCCACACAAAGGCTTACGAGGATCGCTTCCTGTCGCCCTTCGTCGCCGCCGAGCGCGGCTATGTCGATGAGGTGATCATGCCGCACTCGACCCGCCGCCGCATCGCGCGCGCGCTACGCATGCTGCGCAACAAGGACATGCAGAACCCCTGGAAGAAGCACGACAACATCCCGCTGTGAGGCGTGGCTGGGCATCTATCCGAGGTAACCGTCGGGCAGCTCACTCCTCTTCCGCCGCGCCAAATCCCGCCCCCATGGTGGCGCGGACAGGGCTGCCCCATGGCGTCGCGTGATTGTCGATACGCATCTGGAAGATAAAGTAAGTCGGCGAGCAGAAGCCGATGCCTTTCACCTTGCCGATGCCCGGCGTGTCAGGCGGCAGTGACTGGCACATATAGTCCTCGCGGCAGAAATGATCGGCCGAACAGGCCGGCCGGTTGCCGCGATTGACGGCGCCGCCAAGACATTGGTCGAAATTGTTGGTGGCCACGCAGATATCGAATTTCTTGCCGCCGACCAGCCCGCAAATCTCGTTCGGCATCGGCTTGCCGGCTTTGAAGGCCGCGAAGTCGCGGTCCTTGTCGTCGCAGCCGCGATAAGCGATCCCGCCCGGCACGCCGATCTTCGGCGGCCGGCAGGTATAGGCGGTGCGCGAGACATCCGGGGCGAAGGCCGCGAACTGGCCCGATCTGCTGTAGCGGTCGTTGAAAGGCTGCACCGCGTTGCTGGCGATCGAGCCGGTCAGGCAGGGGTGGCCGGAAAACATTTTTTCGCTGTCCTTGGGCAGCAGGCATTGCGCCAGTTTCGTGTGCACGCCTGAAGCGGTGGCCAGCGGCGTGCAGACGGTGCCGCCGTCGCATTGCCAGGTCGCGCCGAACCGCGCGGCATCTTCCGGCATCAGGCACGGCATGGCCATCTCCGCCGGCGCGTAATCGACCGCGTCGGCGTTCGTCCAGACCGCCGGCGGCGCAAAGGAGAGCGGACGGAAGCGGTTCGGCTGCTTGCCTTCGGCCGTGGCGGCGAGCCACGCCTGGCGCCGCGGGATCTCGGCATGAAGATGCGGCGAAATCCCGACCTCGATGCGGTTCAACGGCGATGTCGTCTTGTCGTCTAGCCCGATGAAATGGAAACCGGCGGTCGAACCGGCCTGATGGCAACCCTGGCAGGCGCCGTTGTCCAGCCGCTCGACCAGCGCTTCCGGCGTGCGCACCAGTTTCAGCGCGGAATAGTCGAGCGATGCGAATTCCTTGGGCTGGAATAATTGCGTAAACGGATGATTGGCCTGCCGCGCGCTGCCGAAGGTCGACCATGAAATGATCTTTCTGGCCAGGAACTCGTCGGGGATTTCATAGACGCCTTCGTCGACCGCCGGCAGATTGGCGCCGACATAGGCGGCAAGCCGTGCTTTCAGCGCCGCGTCCTGCGAGAGCCGTGCGGTGTCGGGCGTGTTCTCCAGCGGCTTCTCGCTGATAGCAGCGCCATAGATGCCGAATACCCGCATGAGATAGGCCGCCTGCCCGCCGAACTCGGTTTCCTGGCCGGACGGGAAGCGCACCACCTGCGCGTTGAGCTCCAGCTGCTTGAAGGTCAGCCCGGCCTTCTCCAGCGGCCCGCCGGTCAGCCAGCCGGCATCGACGCTCTCGTCAAGCTGTGGCGCCCAGCGTCCGGCAGTGCCGACGCAGCCGCCATCGGCATCGGGCGCGGCGCTGTAGACGGCATTGAAGTTGAAAGGCAGGCGTGATGCCAGCAGCTTGCCGTTCTTGCGAAAACTGTAGGCCAGGCGGTAGATGAAGCGCACCTCGCCGCAGCTCCTGTCGCCTTGCAGCGGCATGAAATCGCGACGGTCGAGCCGGTTGACGACGCCGACCAGACGGAAGCGCGCGGCGTCGGTCTTCAGCCAGCGCACGTCCATGATGCGGCCGACATTGCCGTCTGTCACCTCGTAGAGCGGCCGCCCGCCGGCCTTCATCTCGGCGCGGAGCGCCGCAACATCGGAGGCAACGATGTCGACGATGGCGTGATAGGCGGGGGCCTCGTCGTAAAGCGTCTTTAGACCGTCCTCGCCGTCAACCCCCAAAACATCGGCGAAGCCGAAACCCCCGGCATCGAGCGCGGCGAGCACCGCCGGATTGTCGACGACGGTTACAGGGCCTTCGGCGCGCGCCGTCGACGCCACGAAGGCGATAAAGAAAGTGGCAAGCAAAAGAGCAAAGGGACGGCTCATGGAGCGGCCGTGCGCGCGTCGAAGAGTTCACGCAACACCGGCAGCAGCGCCAGCGGCAGATCCTCGGCGATCAGGCCGGGTCCGAACCGGCTGCCGGCTTCAGCGTGTAGCCACACCGCCGCGCAGGTGCCCTCGAAGGGCGGCATGCCTTGTGCGAGCAGACCGGCGATGATGCCCGACAGCACGTCGCCTGACCCGGCTGTGGCCAGCCACGGCGCACCATTGGAATTGATGGCTGCCTTGCCATCAGGCGCAGCTATGACCGTGTCGGCGCCCTTGTAGACGATCGTTGCGTTGGCCCGCGCGGCAGCCGCTCGCGCCTTGTCCAATTTCGACATGGTTTTGTCCCCGGCGATATCTGGGAACAAGCGGCCGAATTCACCCTCATGCGGCGTGATCACCAACGCTGGCGCGTTCAGGTGACGGGCGGCTTCGAACAGCGCCTGCGGCTGATGGGCCATAGATGTAATGGCGTCAGCATCAAGCACGATCGCTCCTCTATGGTTTGCAGTTTGCGATGCGCGTGCACCCTCCGCCAAGGTCTTGATCAGTTGCAGGGCGAAATCGCCGACCTTGGGCTTTGGCCCGAGCCCCGGTCCAAACACCAGCGCCTCGGGATGGCGCGCCGTCAGAAATTCCTGCACCTCCTCGAGTGACCCCGCCTCTCGCAGCATGATCGAGGTGAGGTGTATCGCGTTCACCTGCATGGCATTGCCAGGCGACAGCACGGTGACCGCCCCTGCCCCGCTTCTCGCGGCGGCCATCGCCGACAGCCGCGCTGCGCCGGTAGCACTGGGACCGCCGGAAAAGACGCCGACATGGCCGCGCTTGTATTTATGCGCGTCCACCGCCGGCACCGGAAATTCCCGCAACCACAGGTCCGGCACATTTTCGAAGGTCGAGACGGCGAGCTGGGCGATGATGCCGTCATCGATGCCGATATCGGCGAGCACGATCTCACCGCATTGCCCGCGCCCCGGCAGCAGCAAGTGGCCGGGCTTTTTCCGCGCGAAGGTGACGGTGACCTCGGCACGAAACGCCCTGCTCAATATTTCGCCGCTGGCTCCCGAGACGCCCGACGGCAGGTCGATCGAGACCACAGGCAGGCGCAGGGCTGTCACGGTATCGACAGCTTTCGCGGCATCGCCGGACAGCGGCTTGGACAGCCCTGCCCCATAGAGCGCGTCGATCACGATCGAGCCGAACTCGGCGTCGAAATCAGACAGCGGCCGGGACTTGACCAGGGATTCCGCGGCGGCGAGCGCCGCATCGCTTTCCGGCCTCGGCGCTCCGGATGACCAGATCGTTATGCCGACGCCGCTGCCGGCCAGGAGGCGTGCGACGACATAGCCATCGCCGCCATTGTTGCCGGGCCCGCAGAGCACATGGATGTGCTTTGCCGAGGGATAGCGCTTGAGCACCTCGGTCGCGACCGCTTCGCCCGCGCGCCGCATCAGGCTGATTCCATCGGCCGGACCGGCCGCGATCGTCAGCCGATCAGCCTCGCTCATTTCGGCCGGGGAAAGAAGTTCGTTGCTCATGGATTGCCGATCCGCATGCTATCGCGCATTGTCCAATTTCGATCCTAAGCAAACAAGGGGGAGTTGCCGAGATCTGCAGCCATAACGTCGGCACGAAGGCATCGCGGGCAGAAAATTGCCTGCGGGATAGGCGATATGCCTGATTTTTGTGCGGACGCGGGTGCTGGCGCTGTGTAGGCTCTGGCAGCCCATGCCGCTTCCGGTGCAGCGAATGACGCGAATTTGCATCCCGGTGCGGCGTGGCTTTGAAATCTTATGAGACCGCTTCGAATCCGCTGAATTGGCACAGTTCGTGCTTGATGGAGGCGCAAGCGGGGGGTCACAACCCGTTTTTTTGGCAGTGGAGGCCACTTTTTACATGAAAAAGATCGAAGCGATCATCAAGCCATTCAAGCTGGACGAAGTGAAGGAAGCGCTTCAGGAGGCCGGACTGCAAGGCATAACCGTCACCGAGGCAAAGGGCTTCGGTCGTCAGAAGGGCCATACCGAACTCTACCGAGGCGCCGAATATGTCGTCGATTTCCTGCCCAAGGTGAAGATCGAGGTCGTGCTTGGCGACGACGCGGTCGAAGGCGCCATCGAGGCCATCCGCAAGGCGGCCCAGACGGGCCGCATCGGTGACGGCAAGATCTTCGTCTCCAACATCGAGGAAGTCGTGCGGATCCGCACCGGCGAAACGGGCATGGACGCGGTCTGAACCGACCGCCCCACCCTCCTGAAAACGTCATCATCAAAAAAAGTCATCACACAGGGATACACGACATGACGACAGCCAAAGACATCATGAAGCAGATCAAGGACAACGACGTGAAATTCGTCGACCTGCGCTTCACAGACCCGAAGGGCAAGCTGCAACACGTGACGATGGATGTCATCGAGGTCGAGGAAGACATGTTCGCCGATGGCGTGATGTTCGACGGCTCGTCGATTGCCGGCTGGAAGGCCATCAACGAGTCCGACATGGTGCTGATGCCCGACCCGGAAACGGTCCACATGGATCCGTTCTTCGCCCAGTCGACCATGGTCATCCTGTGCGACATCCTCGATCCGGTTTCGGGTGAATCCTACAACCGCGATCCGCGCGGCACGGCCAAGAAGGCCGAGGCTTACATGAAGGCCGAAGGCATCGGCGACACCATCTTTGTCGGCCCGGAAGCCGAATTTTTCGTCTTCGACGACGTGAAGTACAAGGCCGATCCCTACAACACCGGTTTCAAGCTCGACTCCACGGAACTGCCGTCGAACGACGACACCGACTACGAGACCGGCAATCTCGGCCACCGTCCGCGCGTCAAGGGAGGCTACTTCCCGGTGCCGCCGATCGACAGCGCGCAGGACATGCGCTCGGAAATGCTGACCGTGCTCGCCGAGATGGGCGTGCGCGTCGAAAAGCATCACCATGAGGTGGCGGCGGCGCAGCACGAACTCGGCATCAAGTTCGACGCACTGGTACGCAACGCCGACAAGATGCTGATCTACAAATATGTCGTGCACCAGGTCGCCAATGCCTACGGCAAGACGGCGACCTTCATGCCGAAGCCGATCTTCGGCGACAACGGCTCGGGCATGCACGTCCACATGTCGATCTGGAAGAACGGCAAGCCGACCTTCGCCGGCAATGAATATGCCGGTCTGTCGGAAAGCTGCCTGTTCTTCATCGGCGGCGTCATCAAGCATGCCAAGGCGATCAACGCCTTCACAAACCCGCTGACCAACTCCTACAAGCGCCTGGTGCCGGGTTACGAAGCGCCGGTTCTGCTCGCCTATTCGGCGCGCAATCGCTCGGCGTCCTGCCGTATCCCGTTCGGCTCGTCGCCGAAGGCCAAGCGCGTCGAGGTCCGCTTCCCCGATCCGGGCGCGAACCCCTACCTCGCCTTCTCCGCGCTGCTGATGGCCGGCCTCGACGGTATCAAGAACAAGATCCATCCCGGCCAGCCGATGGACAAGGATCTCTACGACCTGCCGCCGAAGGAACTGAAGAAGATCCCGACCGTCTGCGGCTCGCTGCGCGAAGCCCTGCAGAGCCTCGACAAGGACCGTGGCTTCCTGAAGGCTGGCGGCGTCTTCGACGACGACCAGATCGACAGCTACATCGAACTGAAGATGGCCGAAGTGATGCGCTTCGAAATGACCCCGCATCCGGTCGAATACGACATGTACTACTCCGTCTGAGGCTTCAATCTCAGACTAAGATTCGCCATAATAACCAAGCCCTTGAAAGACTTCCCTCTTTCAAGGGCTTTTTGCTGCGCTCCAATATGAATTGCCAGCCGACCGGCATGTCTCGCCTGCGCGGCAGCCACGCATGGACAGCCATATTGGCCTTTCGTCTTCGACGATCATACGATGCCTGGATTCTGGACCCACGGTCCATAGGAGCGGCCGGCTTGAGCATCGGTCCGGTGACTTCAATCACTACTCGGCGATGTCCGGTGAAGATCAAGGCGGCCGGTCGGTCGCCAACGTTGGAGCCAGGAGCGAGCGGAGCACTGTCTCAGGCTACAGTGACCGCTCGTCCGGCGCCCACGCCAATGCCGCCGTTCAGAAAACCCCGCCCGTCCGAACAGCATTGCGTGACGTAACCCCAAGGCCTGCGAATACGCATGCCGTAGCGTGATCTGTCAACGCTGCAAGCCGGGCCGCGAATGACCGATTCTGCTGTATGAACAGATGCTTATGGAAGGTCCATTGCCCCAGATAAGGGCTGGAAAAGGCGCTTTTCCGGGCTTTATAGGGAGTGATCGCCGGAGGCTCACATGGCTGCGGCCAGAACTTCCGGGCGATTTGCGACCGCGTGAATTCCCTGACTTTTTCTGGGTATGTTTTACCAGGAATGCCGTCAGCCGGGTAACGGCCAAAAAAGAACCCCGGCGCGAAACGCCGGGGTCATCTTGTCATGCAGTCCGAAACGCTTACGCGGCGGCCGAAACCTGAGCGCTTGCCGGAACCGAGGCGATCGTCTTCAGGATTTGCGAGGCGATCTGGTAAGGGTCGCCCTGCGAGTTCGGACGGCGGTCTTCCAGATAACCCTTGTAGTCGCTCTTGATGAAGGAATGCGGCACGCGGATCGAGGCGCCACGGTCGGCAATGCCATAGCTGAACCGGTTCCACGGCGCGGTCTCGTGCTTGCCGGTCAAACGCTTGTCGTTGTCCGGGCCGTAGACGGCGATGTGATCCATCAGGTTCTTGTCGAAGGCCGCCATCAGCGCTTCGAAATAGGCCTTGCCGCCGACTTCGCGCATATAGGCGGTCGAGAAGTTGGCGTGCATGCCAGAGCCGTTCCAGTCGGTGTCGCCGAGCGGCTTGCAGTGGTATTCGATGTCGATGCCGTACTTCTCGGTCAGGCGCTGCATGAGGTAGCGGGCCATCCACATCTGGTCGGCGGCTTTCTTGGAGCCCTTGCCGAAAATCTGGAATTCCCACTGGCCCTTGGCAACTTCGGCGTTGATGCCCTCGTGGTTGATGCCGGCGGCGAGGCAGAGGTCGAGATGCTCCTCGACGATCTGGCGCGCGACGGAGCCGACATTGGAATAGCCGACGCCGGTGTAGTACGGGCCCTGGGGTGCGGGATAGCCGCTCTCGGGGAAGCCGAGCGGCCGGCCGTCCTTGTAGAAGAAATATTCCTGCTCGAAGCCGAACCAGGCGCCCTCGTCATCGAGGATGGTGGCGCGCTTGTTGGAGGCATGCGGCGTGACGCCATCGGGCATCATGACTTCGCACATGACCAGCACGCCGTTGGTACGGGCGGGATCCGGATAGACCGCAACCGGCTTCAGCACGCAATCGGAGCTGTGCCCTTCGGCCTGCTGGGTCGAGGAACCATCGAAGCCCCACAGCGGCAACTGCTCGAGATCAGGGAATTCGGCGAATTCCTTGATCTGCGTCTTGCCGCGAAGGTTGGGGACCGGGGTATATCCATCGAGCCAGATATACTCGAGCTTGTATTTCGTCATTCTAGCCTCTCGTTGCTTGATCACCGAACACTGAACGGCGTCGACATGCGTCTGCCGTCAGCAGCCGGCCTGCCGCATTCTTAAAATGCAATTCGTGTGCCATTCTTGGTGTGGAGGGTGCGGCAAAATTGACCCGGTTTCCACTCGAAGTTGGTGAGCCGCCTAAGCGATGCGTTCGGATCAATCACAGTTGTTATTTGCACAAATAGTATGCAATTGCTGATCTTTTCATAGGCATATTGCCTAACTTGATTGCAGACCTTATCTTCGGATCAAGTTGAATCGAAAAGGTTCGGCAGAAGAAAGGAACCCGGCAATGGAAATCATTTCCACACGACCGTCGGCCAAGATTTTGATGTTCCCGACGGCAGCGCGCGCCGCTGCCTCAAATTTGAGCGGCAAGGCTAAGTTTGCGGCAGAGCTTGCCTCGCTGCGTGGTGCCCGCGCAGACTTCGGCGACGGCTGGTACCATGAGGCAGCCATCGAGGATGAGACCCGGGGCCGCAAGAGCTGACACAAAGGGCAGCAGCCCTCGCCAACGAATTGGCCTGAAAAGAGAAAGCCCGGCGCGATTGCTCGCGCCGGGCTTTCTTCTGAACACCGGGCCTGCCTACTCCTTGGCGTGCAGGTCGGTGCCGAGCGTATCCTTGACGAAGATCATGCCGATGACCAGCGTTATCGCCGCGATCACCACCGGATACCAAAGGCCATAGTAGATGTCGCCCTTATAGGCGCTGAGCGCGAACACGGTTGCCGGCAGCAGGCCGCCGAACCAGCCATTGCCGATGTGATAGGGCAACGACATGCCGGTGTAGCGAATGCGGGTCGGGAACATCTCGACCAGGATCGCCGCGATCGGCCCATAGACCATGGTCACGAACAGCACCAGGATGAACAGGATGCCGATCGTCATTGGCCAGTTCACTGCTGCAGGATCGGCGAACATGGCGAACGCGCCACCACCCGGAATGTTGTAGACGGTGACTTCGGGTGCGCCCGCCGCCTCGTCGGTGGTCAGCAGCTTGTCCTTGACTGCCTGGTCGATCGGCACCGTCGCCCTCTCACCGGCACGGATGGCAGCGGCATCCAGCTTCAGTTCCGGGTTGGCGGCAACAAACGCATCGAGCTTCTGGTCCGCAACCTTGGCTGCCGCGCGCTTCAGCGGATAGCCGCCGTCCTGCAGCGACATGTTGACGGCCTTGATGAAGGCGGCTTCCTTGGCCTTGGCCTGATCGCCGGCGGCGATGGCGTCATAGGACTCGACCGTCTCGTTGCCGATCTTGACAGATGCGGGTGTGCCGGCGGCGGCCGTCGACACGACGTCATAGGGAACCGAGTTCTTGGTCAGGAAAGAGGTCGCGATATCGCAGGATGTCGTGAACTTCGCGGTACCCACCGGATTGAACTGGAACTTGCAATCTCCAGGTGCCGCCGTCACCGTCGCCCGCGTGTTCTGCTGGGCTGTGGCAAGCGCCGGATTGGCAGCCCAGGTCAGTGCCTTGAACAGCGGGAAGGTGCATACAATCGCTAAGGCAAGGCCCGCCATGATGATCGGCTTGCGGCCGATCTTGTCGGAGAGCCAGCCAAAGACGACGAAGAAGATCGAGCCTACTGCCAGGGCGATCGCGATCATGATGTTGACCGATTGCGCGTCGACCTTGAGCACGTTGGTCAGGAAGAACAGCGCATAGAACTGGCCGTTATACCAGACCACGGCCTGACCGGCGGTGAGGCCGAGCAGCGCCAGCAGTGCGATCTTGGCATTCTTCCATTGACCGAAGGCTTCCGTCAGCGGCGCCTTGGAGCCCTTGCCCTCATCCTTCATGCGCTGGAAGGTCGGGGATTCGGAAAGCGAAAGCCGGATCCAGATCGAGATGCCGAGCAGCAGGAAAGACACGATGAACGGAATACGCCAACCCCAGGCAGCATAGTTTTCCTTACTCAATGAAGCCTGTACGATCAGGATCACAACCAGCGACAGGAACAGGCCGAGCGTCGCCGTGGTCTGGATCCACGAGGTGTAGTAGCCGCGCCGGTTGTCCGGCGCATGTTCGGCGACGTAAGTGGCCGCGCCGCCATATTCGCCACCCAGTGCCAGGCCCTGCAGCATGCGCAGGATGATCAGGATCACCGGAGCGGCGATGCCCAAGGTCGCATAGCCAGGCAGCAAGCCGACCAGGAAGGTCGACAGGCCCATGATCGTCATGGTGACGAGGAAGGTATATTTACGGCCGACAAGATCGCCGATGCGGCCGAACAGCAATGCGCCGAACGGGCGCACCAGGAAGCCGGCAGCGAAAGCCAGCAGCGCGAAGATATTGCGGGTCGCTTCCGGGATGGCTGGACTGAAAAAGGTCGAACCAATGAACACCGCCAGCGAGCCGTAGAGATAGAAATCATACCATTCGAAAACGGTGCCGAGCGAGGAAGCGAAGATGACTTTCTTCTCCTCCCGCGTCATGGCGCGGCTTGCTCCGCCGGCGGTCGATGCTATTGCCATTGCGTTATCCTCCCGTGAGACCCGTTCTCGATGCTGCGCGACACCGTCCGCGTTCTCCTCCGAGCACGGACTCAACGACAGCCATTCGGGAAAAATGACAGAAAGCGCCCGCCAAAGGCAGCGCGTCTTTGGGATTATGACTTTGGTATTAGGTGCGCTGCGGGATGAAACCGGGCGAGCTGGGAAACCCTTAGCCCTTGAGCGCTTCCAGCAGGCCGACAGCAGCCATCATGTCGTGCTTGCGAGCCGCGCGGCGGGCAACGGCTTCGGCGTCCTGCCCCCAATGCTCGATCTGCCAGTCCTCGTCGACATGAGCCGCGGCCCATGCAGCCTCAGCGTCGATCTCGCCGAAATCGACAGCCAGCGCAAGCAGCGCCGAACCTGTGAGCGACGTCATCACATGGATGGCGGCGAGACGCAGCGGCTCTGTTCGCTGGGCAAGATGGCTGCCCAGCACCGCGATGGTCTCACGCGGCTGCTCGACATGGATGATCCCCTCGGCGAGATTGAAGCGCACCCCAAGTGTTCCCCTCGCCCAGTCTATCACCGAGTCCCAATGCTGGTTCTGCCGCTCCACCAGCCCTTGCGGCGCGTCGGCGCGGTAACAGAGCAGATCGGACGAGGCGAAGCGCAGAATGTCTTCCAGCACCGCCTGCGGGTCGCTGGCGACGCCGTCGATGGCGGTGTTGACGAGGCGCATCACCGGCATGGTCACCGGATTGATGGTCTCGCTTTGGGCGGCGAACTCGTCGGCGACGAGCGCGGCTGCCGCTTCGGTAGGCACTGCCAGCAGCGCCTTGCCGGGCGTGCGCACCGGCTTGCCGTCGAGATACACGGCAAAGCCGCCTTCGACCGGCGCGACCGAGACGGTCTTGTAGAAGCGCTTCGGTAGAGGCGTCTTCATCTGGATCTGGGCGCGGCGCACCGGATCCGGATCCGAAAGATATTTGCCCGCTTCAAGGTCGTTGAGGATGTCACGCATAGAAGGTCTCTCTTACACCGGCGTCAGCTTGCGCACTGGCCGGTTGACGATGATCAGGCCGGCGGCAATCAGGCCAAGTGCCAGGAAAATGCGCATGGTCAGCGGCTCATTCAAGAACATGGCGCCGCACAGCACGCCGAAAACCGGCGACAGGAAAGTGAAACTGGACAGGCCTGACGCAGGATAGCGCCGCAACAGCCAGAACCACAGCACATAGGTGAAGGCGACGATGTAGACAGCCTGGAAGAGCAGCGCCAAGGTCGGCAGCACGGTCGGGTCGCGAACGGGCGGGCCGGCGAGAGGCAGCACCAATATGCCTACGATCGCTGCCCCGGCGAGTTGGTAAAGCAGAAGCTTCTCGGCGCTCGCCTCGACCAGCTTCGAGCGCTTGATGAGGATGTTGGTCAAAGCCCAGAAGAATCCGGAGCCGAGGCTCAGCAGATCGCCGAACAGCATGTCTCCGCCCCCGCCAAGCTTGTCGGAAAACACCGCGGCAAGGCCGGCAAAGGCCAGCAGCAGGCCAAGGAATTTCCTCAATGTGTCTGCTCACCGAGCAGGAAATGGCCGCCGAGCAGCATCCAGAACGGCATCGTGTTGACCAGCAGCGTGTTGCGGGCAACGGTCGTATGCTCCAGGCCGACATAAAGGCAAAGGAACTCGATGCCGAAAAGCGCGCCAACCACGATGCCGGCGAGCAAGGTCCCGTCGCGCGTGAAAAGCGCGATGCCGCGCCACCGGCACCAGGCAAAGACACATAGGCCGCCGATGATCGAGCGCGCGATCGACAGGAAGACCGGGTCATAGCCGGCGTAGGAGATCTTGGCGGCGACGTAATTCAACCCCCAGGAAAAGGTCAGCCCGACCATGATGGCGGCGGCGGCCATGTCGACCGTGTCGCGCCGGTCGAGCGCGTCACTGGCGCCGCTCACGATCAGTCCTCCGCGCTGGCGTCGTCGAAGCCGATCAGGTTCCAGCTCTGGCGCATGTGCGGCGGCATTGGCGCGGTGACATCGATGACGCCCTTGTCGGGATGCGGAATGATGATGCGGCGGGCGTGCAGATGCAGGCGGTTTTGAATGCCCCCTGGAAAGTCCCAGTTGGTGTCGGCCTCGAAATATTTCGGATCGCCCAGGATCGGGCAGCCGATGTAGGCGGCATGAACGCGAAGCTGGTGGGTGCGGCCGGTATAAGGCTCCATTTCAAGCCAGGTCATCGTCTGCGCAGCCTGCTCGATGATGCGATAGTAGGAGACGGCGTGATCGGCGCCCTTTTCGCCATGCGCGGCGACACGCACGCGGTCACCGTCCGGCGTCGGCTCCTTGATCAGCCAGGTCGAGATCTTGTCCTCGCGCTTGGGCGGCACGCCCTTGACCAGCGCCCAATAGGTCTTCTTGGTCTCGCGGGCGCGAAACGCTTCCGAGAGCTTCATGGCGGCCAGCCGGGTGCGGGCGACGACCAGAACACCTGAAGTGTCGCGGTCGAGCCTGTGAACCAGTCTGGGCTTCTCGCCCTTCTGGCTGCGCCAGGCCTCCAGCATGTCGTCGACATTGCGGGTGACGCCCGAGCCGCCCTGCACCGCAAGGCCCGCCGGCTTGTTGAAGACGAAAACCTTGGGATCTTCATGGATCAGCATTTTCGACAGGACATCGGCATCGCCCTGGTTGCGGATCGAGTGGCCGGTCAGCGCACTCTCGCCCTTCTTGTCGACCTCGAGCGGCGGGACGCGAACCATCTGGCCGGGCTCGACACGGGTGTCGGCCTTGACCCGTCCGCCATCGACGCGGATCTGGCCGGAGCGCAGAAGCTTCTGCAAATGGCCGAAACCAAGGCCCGGGAAATGGGTCTTGAACCAGCGGTCGAGCCGCATGCCCGCCTCGCCGGCCTCCACCGTGATCTGTTCAACGCCTGCCATGTTTTTTGTCGCTTATCCGTTTCCCGAGCGAAGCTCGGCCTGTTCTTGGCGCGGCAATAGCACTAAGGCAGGCTTCTTGCGAGCCAAAGTCCCAGAAACAGGGCGATAATGGCGCCAATGACGCTGGCAAGGGCATAAGCCAGCGCAGGCAGCGTGGCTCCCCGCTCCCACAGCGTCGCGAAATCGAGCGAAAAGGCGGAGAAGGTGGTGAAGCCGCCGAGAATGCCGGTAGCAACGAACAGCCTGACCTCGTTCGATCCGCCACGGCGCATCATGGAGGCGATGAACAGCCCCATGGCGAAGGAGCCAATGATGTTGATGGCCATCGTGCCCCAGGGATAGCTGGGGCCGACAAAACGCAGCGCGCCGATGTTGGCAAGGTGACGAATTCCGGCACCGATGCCGCCACCGACGACGACGAGAAACAGATTGAACATCTTCGGTACTTCCCCGGGCTATTCAAATTCAGCCGATGCCGCCAGCTGCATTGATCGATTGCCTGCTCAGGTCGTCCCGGCACTTTTCGGCTTGGTCGAACCGATCATCTTCCAGTTCTTGTAGAACATGGAATTGATGCGCTCGACGCTGACCGAGACGATTGAGAGCATGCCCGCGATCAGTCTGGGAACTGGAGACGGCCGGATGATGTCCATGAACACGCAGTAGCGGCGTCCGTCATACTCGTTGACCGAGCGATGCAGCAGCGTGTCGTCGAAGATGAACAGCGGATTGTCGTACCAGTAATTCTTGACGTTGCCGCATTCGACGAAAATCTCCGACTTCACCGGGATCAGATTGTAGAGAATGCGTAGGCTGAGCCGCAGCGGGCCGAAATGCCAGGACGTCGATTCGCGCTTGCTGAAGACGGAAACGGCTATGGTCTTGATGTATTTGAAATCCTTGTTGAACTCGGCGACATTATCGATCCTGTGCTTGCCGTACCACTGGTAGACATACATGCCGCGCCGGCCGGCGCCGAAATTGGCGTCGATATCGGCAATGATCTCATCCTTGCGCGCCTTGAAGATGTCCAGGACCTCGTTGACCTCGCGCTGATAGTCGTCGGGAAACTGCTCCAGCTTCCAGACACCCGGATTTCTGTAGCACAAGAGGTCGACCAGCAGATTGAACGGCGAAAGCAGCCAGGTGAACAGGCCGTTGCCGAGAAAATAGCCTGAGAACAGCGACAGATCCTTGCGGTCGTTGCGCAGCACGTCGATCAGGCCGCAGATGATGAAGATCGTCGTCAGGATGGGAATGAAATAGAAGCCAAGGGCGAGAAGCGGGATGGCAATGGCGAATTTGCGAAGGGACTTGCGAAGGGTTTTTGTCATTTTTCCACGCGCGGAGCGCGATCCTGTTGCGAATGAAGTGCCCAAATCACGGCAACGACCACCGCCCGGTCGTGCGCCTTGATAAGGTTTTTTGGGTTACCACACAACGGCCCTGCTATCGTGGCCGGCTGGCTGCCTGGTGGATCTGGTCAACGGCCTCACGCAAGCCTGCTACTCCCGCTCCTTGCGCAGCTTCGCCCAATAGTCGAGCCGCTTCCTGATGTCGCGCTCGAAGCCGCGCTCGGGCGGATCATAGAAGGTCTGGCGGCCCATCTTCTCGGGAAAATAATCCTGCCCCGAAAAGGCATCCGGCTCGTCATGGTCGTAACGATAGCCGGCGCCGTAATCCTCCTCTTTCATCAGCTTTGTCGGTGCGTTGAGGATGTGCTTGGGCGGCAGCAGCGAGCCGTGTTCCTTCGCGGCCCGCGTGGCGGCCTTGAAAGCATTGTAGACGGCGTTGGATTTGGGCGCGGTGGCGAGATAGACGGTGGCCTCGGCAAAAGCCAGCTCGCCCTCGGGCGAGCCGAGATAGTCGTAGGCATCCTTGGCGGCGTTGGCGACGACAAGCGCCTGCGGGTCGGCAAGGCCGATGTCTTCCATGGCCATGCGCACCAGCCGGCGGCCTAGATAGAGCGGATCCTCACCGGCATCGAACATGCGTGCGAGATAGTAGAGAGCCGCGTCAGGGTCTGAACCGCGTACCGATTTGTGCAGCGCCGAGATCAGATTGTAATGGCCGTCCTGGCCCTTGTCGTAGATCGGCGCGCGGCGCTGGACGATGCGCTGCAGTCCCTGGGGATCGAAGACCTCGCCGGGTTTGGCTGCCCGCCAGACTTCTTCCGCGAGCGTCAGCGAGGCCCGGCCGTCGCCATCGCTCATGCGGATGAGCATGGTCCGCGCCTCGTCATCGAGCGGCAGCGCCCTGCCCTCGGTCTCCTCCGCCCGCACCATCAGCTTGGAGATGCTCTCCTCGCCAAGCGAATGGAAGACCAGAACGCGCGCGCGTGACAACAAAGCGGCATTCAGTTCGAAGGACGGGTTTTCGGTCGTGGCGCCAACCAGCACGACTGTCCCGTCCTCCATGACCGGGAGAAAGCTGTCTTGCTGGGCACGGTTGAAGCGATGTATCTCGTCGACGAACAGCAAGGTCTGGCGGCCATTGGTGCGGCGCAATTTGGCCGCTTCGAACACCTTTTTCAGGTCGGCGACGCCGGAAAAGACAGCCGATATCTGCTCGAAGGCCAGGCTGGTTTCGCCGGCAAGCAGGCGCGCCACGGTGGTCTTGCCGGTGCCGGGCGGTCCCCAGAAAATCATCGAGCCGAGCGAGCCGGAACCGATCAATCGGGTCAGCGCGCCGTCAGGGCCGGTCAGATGCTCCTGGCCGACGACCTCGCCAAGGTTTCTCGGCCGCAGCCTGTCGGCCAGCGGCCGCCCAGGCGGGGTCTTTTCCGGTTCATCGACGCTGAACAGATCGGCCATGCACTTCTTTTTCGTTGGAGCATGAGCCCGAATGCACGGAACCCAGCCCTAATAACGCAACACCTGACGCATTATCTGCCCGCCACGCTCTACGGTAAAGCGCCACCAGCGCGTATCCGTCCTGGCCGCCAGCTCCAGGGTCGCCGCGGTATCGATGGTGGTGCCGTTCACCTCGCGCACGATGTCGCCCGGCTGGAAGCCGAAATCGGCGGCCGGTGAATCGCGGTTGATGTCGACCACGGTGACGCCCTTGATGTCCGTGCGCAGGCCAAGCCGCTGCGCGAGCCGGGGCGACAGCTCCGCGACCTTGGCGCCCGAAAACGGGCTGCGGCCATGCAGCGTCACCTCGGCAGCTTTCATGCCTTCCGGAGCACGCTCCAGCGCAATATCCATCGCCGCCTGCTGGCCCTTGGTCAAAACCGCGAAATTGGCGGTGGTGCCGATCGACAGCGTCGCCATCCGGTAGTCCAGCGCTTCGATGCTCTCGACCGGCTTGCCGTTGAGTTGCAGCACCACGTCGCCGGGCTTGAGTCCTGCCTTGCCGGCCGGACCGGTCGCCTCGACCGACGAGACCAGCGCACCGGTCGGCTTCTCCATGCCGAGCGATTCGGCGATCTGCGGCGTCACCGATTCGAACTCGGCGCCGATATAGGGCCGTTCGAAGAAGTCGAGCCCGGCCTTGGCCGCGTCGGCAAAAGCGCGGACCATATTCGAGGGAATGGCGAAGCCGATGCCGATCGAACCGCCACTGCGGCTGTAGATGGCGGTGTTGATGCCGACCAGCTGGCCGCCCATGTTGATCAGCGCACCGCCGGAATTGCCCGGATTGATGGCGGCGTCGGTCTGGATGAAGAAGCTGGAATCGGAGACGCCGATATGGCTGCGGGCCAGGGCCGAGACGATGCCGCTGGTGGTGGTTTGGCCGACGCCGAAGGGGTTGCCGATGGCCAGCAGCAGGTCGCCGACCTCGAGCGCGTCGGAATCGCCGATGGCGATAACCGGAAACGGCTTGTCCGAGGTGATCTTGAGCACGGCAAGGTCGAGTGTCTCGTCCTTGAGCAGCACCTTGCTGTCGAACTCACGCCCATCAGCGGTCGCCACCTTGACCCGGTCGGCATCCTTGATGACGTGGTAATTGGTGACCACGACGCCGGTCGGATCGACCAGCACGCCGGAGCCGAGCGAAGACTGCGCACGCGGCTGCGAGCGACCGAAGAATTCCTCGAAGAACGGATCGCCATCGAAAGGCGACGTGACCTTGGCCGTCTGCGAGGCATAGACGTTGACCACGGCCGGGGCTGTCTGCTTGACCAGCGGCGCAAACGACAATTGCACCTCCTCGCGGCCGAAGGGTACGCGCTTGTCGGGACCAGCCGTGGCGTTTTCGCCTTCCACGCCATGAAGCAGGTCGGTCAGCACATCGGACAGGCCGGGATCGGTCTTCGTCTCCTCGGCCAATGCCTGCCTGACCACCGGTGCGGCCGCAAACGCCATGATGGCGAAAAGCAGAACAAAGGGCAGTCTTCTGGCGCGCATTCGCGAATCCTCCAAGGCAAGTTCGGGGGCATTGTCCCGACGATTGTGCAAAATGAAAGGCTAAGCCGCTGAAATCCGACTATTTTGGGCAGCAAAACAGCTACAGCTGACCTTGAAACCGAAAACCTCGTGGCCCTGATGAAAAAACAACTCCTGTCTTTCCGTGACTTTTTGAAGACCGGCAGCTTGGGGCCGATCTCCCCCGACATGACAATGGCCGAGATTGTCGAAGTGCTCGGCATGCCTGAGCATGTCGATCCAGATTACTGGACGTTCGGAAAGCTCGAAATTTCCTTTGATATCACGCCGCCTCGCCAGATGAACTGGTTTCAAATTGAGCAGGCCAGTTACCTCAAAGGCGATTTGGAGGCTCTCACCACTCGCTTTGCACTCTCCCTGGACGGGTTCAGCGGAAAGACAAAGCCATCAGAGTTCCTGGGTGCCGGCCTTTGGACTCCAGATCAGGCCAAGGTTTTCTACGCGGCATCCGGCCATGACATCGGGATGAACATCTGCGCCGGACCGATTCAGATACATTTTCATGTGGCTGCCGACTTCATCGGCAACCAAGATGCCGAAACCTATTTGAAGGCCTCCTCCCCGTCGCAAGCGATGGCGAAAATCGATTCTCGAGCCGTCCTCGACAGTATCTATTCATATCCTTACCCGAAGACTGAAGAGGTACCGGGTGCATTCGATTGGAAGCTGTTGAGCGGAAGCCAGTACCTGGCGCTGGCCGATGGACAGCAAACATCGGCAAACAAAAAAGGGGCCCGCAGGCCCCTTTGAAGTCATTTGGGAAAACCGAGCCTTATGCGGCTGCGGCGTCCGCGTCAGCGCTTTCGGCTTCGATGCGAGCGCGGTCGCCGGCGCCTTTGGCCGAAACGTCGCGATCGACGAACTCGATGACGGCCATGGCGGCGTTGTCACCGTGACGGAAGCCCGCCTTCATGATGCGCAGATAGCCGCCATTGCGGTTGGCGTAGCGCGGCGCGATGGTGTCGAACAGACGCTTGACGACGCCTTCATTGCCGATCTGGGCAATGACCTGGCGGCGGGCATGCAGGTCGCCGCGCTTGCCGAGCGTCACCAGCTTCTCGACGATCGGACGCAGGTCCTTCGCCTTCGGCAAGGTCGTGACGATCTGCTCGTGCTCGAGCAGCGACACGGCGAGGTTGGCGAACATCGACTTGCGATGGCTAATGCTTCGGGCGAAGCGACGGCCTTTGAAACCGTGGCGCATGGCTCTTTTCCTTCTTCAGTTGTTCAAGAGGCCGCGGCCTCTGATGGTTTTCCGCATGACCGTCGGATCGAGCGGCCCACGCCGCCCATCCTTGGAATTCATGCTCAATATTGGTCTTCGTAACGCTTAGCGAGATCTTCGATGTTTTCCGGCGGCCAGTCCGGCACTTCCATGCCGAGGTGCAGGCCCATCGCCGCCAGGACTTCCTTGATCTCGTTCAGCGACTTGCGGCCGAAGTTCGGGGTGCGCAGCATCTCGGCTTCGGTCTTCTGGATCAGGTCGCCGATATAGACGATGTTGTCGTTCTTCAAGCAGTTGGCCGAACGCACCGAAAGCTCGAGTTCGTCGACCTTCTTGAGCAGCGCCGGGTTGAAGGCGAGCTCGGTGACGGCCTCGGCGGCGACTTCCTTCTGCGGCTCGTCGAAGTTGACGAACAGGCCGAGCTGGTCCTGCAGGATGCGGGCGGCGAAAGCCACCGCGTCCTCGCCGGTGATCGAACCGTCGGTGTCGATCGTCATGGTCAGCTTGTCATAGTCGAGAACCTGGCCCTCACGGGTGTTCTCGACCTTGTAGGAGACTTTCTTGACCGGCGAATAAAGGCTGTCGACCGGGATCAAGCCGATCGGCGCGTCTTCGGCGCGGTTGCGGTCGGCCGGCACGTAACCCTTGCCGGTGTCGACGGTGAATTCCATGCGGATTTCAGCGCCTTCGTCCAGCGTGCAGATGACGTGGTCGGGGTTGAGGATCTCGACGTCGCCAACCGTCTGGATGTCGCCAGCGAGAACCGCACCCGGTCCCTGCTTGCGAACGACCATGCGCTTGGGGCCATCGCCTTCCATGCGGATGGCGATTTCCTTGATGTTGAGGACGATATCGGTCACGTCCTCGCGCACGCCGGCGATGGACGAGAATTCATGCAGAACGCCGTCGATCTGCACGGCGGTAACAGCCGCACCGCGCAGCGAAGACAGAAGCACGCGGCGCAGCGCGTTGCCCAGCGTCAGGCCAAAGCCACGCTCGAGAGGCTCGGCGACCAGCGTGGTCAGCGTCTTCTTCTTCGACGAGAACTCGATCTTGTTCGGCTTGATCAGTTCCTGCCAATTTTTCTGGATCATGATGCTTTCCTTCCGTTGACCCGCCACCATCCAATCGTGGCGGGCGACCTGGAATGCCGCGGAGGAGCGCCCAAGGGCGCTCGCGCGGCGTTCGGTAAATGCTTAGACGCGACGCTTCTTGCGCGGGCGGCAGCCATTGTGCGGGATCGGCGTCACATCACGGATCGAGGTGATGGTGAAGCCGGCCGCCTGCAGGGCGCGCAACGCCGATTCACGACCGGAGCCGGGTCCGCAGACCTCGACTTCGAGCATGCGCATGCCGTGCTCCTGGGCCTTCTTGGCAACATCCTCGGCAGCCATCTGGGCAGCGAACGGGGTCGACTTGCGCGAACCCTTGAAGCCCTGGGCACCGGCCGACGACCAGGCAATCGAATTGCCCTGCGCGTCGGTGATGGTGATCATCGTGTTGTTGAAGGTCGAATTGACGTGGGCAACGCCCGACGAGATATTCTTGCGTTCGCGACGGCGAACACGAGCGGCTTCCTTGGCCATGATAGTCCTTTCAGTTGATCTCTACACCGCCGTAATGCCAGCGGCTCCACCTTCGTAAGGAAGTAGGGGAATAGGGCAGTAAGGGAGTAGGGAAAAGTGCGACCCGACTGGCGGGCATTCCCTACTGCCTTACTCCCCCACTCCCTTATTCCCCTAAAAAATTACTTCTTCTTGCCGGCGATCGACTTGGCCGGGCCCTTGCGGGTGCGCGCATTGGTATGCGTGCGCTGGCCGCGGACCGGCAGCGAGCGGCGGTGACGCAGGCCGCGGTAGCAGCCGAGGTCCATGAGCCGCTTGATGTTCATCGAGACTTCGCGGCGCAGGTCGCCTTCAACCTGGTAATCGCGGTCGATGGTTTCGCGGATCTGCAGCACTTCCGCGTCGGTCAGCTGGTTGACGCGGCGCTCGGCCGGGATGCCGACCTTGTCGACGATCTCCTGGGCGAACCGCTTGCCAATGCCGTGAATGTATTGAAGCGCAATGACAACGCGCTTGTTGGTCGGAATGTTGACGCCGGCTATACGAGCCATGTTCTTCCCTTCTCCATGTGGGCCGGCCAATCCTCAAAAACGAGGCGGGCACGGCGCTGTCTTAAGTTGCCCCGCGTCCGGTGGAGGCCGGCCCATGCGGGAGTTTCCAATTCAATGCGGCTGCCTTGCCCTTGCGGACAAGCAAAGCTCATGCCTGATAGGAAGACGGGCCGCCATACCGCAGCGAACCGCCTCCGTCAAGTGCAATCGTTAATTTCCCCGAACTGCGTCCTTGAGCACCGCTTCGATCTGTTCCGTCACGGCGTCAATATCGGCCATGCCGTCGACACTGCGGAGCTTGCCCTTGGCATAATAATAGCCAATCAGCGGCGACGTCTTCTTGTAGTATTCCCTCAGGCGCTCTTCGAACACGGTCGGGTTGTCGTCCTTGCGAACGGGAAGGCCGGCGGCCTGCGCCTCGTCGGCGCGCTTGACGATCCGGCCAACCAGGGCCTTGTCGTCGACGACGAGCTCAATGACGGCGTCGAGGCCCTGGGAGCGATCCGACAGCATCTGCTCGACCGCATCCGCCTGCACCAGGGTCCGCGGATAGCCGTCGAGGATGAACCCCTTGGCGCAGTCGGGCTGATCGATACGCTCGGCGACGATCGCGTTGACGATCGCGTCGGACACCAGTTCACCGGCATCCATCACCGCCTTGGCGCGCTTGCCGACTTCGGTGCCTGCCTGGACGGCAGCACGCAGCATGTCGCCCGTCGAGAGCTGGGGTATGCCGTGTTTTTCTACCAGTCTTTGTGCTTGCGTCCCCTTGCCCGCTCCTGGCGGCCCAAGCAATATCAACCTCATCTGGCTTTCTTCCCCCCGCGCAGCTTCGACTTCTTGATCAGGCCTTCATACTGGTGCGCAATCAGGTGCCCCTGAATCTGCGCAACCGTATCGAGCGTGACACTGACCACGATCAGAAGCGATGTGCCACCAAGGTAGAATGGTACGCCAGTCGCCGAGATCAGGAACTCCGGCAACAGGCACACCAGCACCAGATAGATGGCGCCGACGACGGTGATGCGGGTGAGAACGTAATCGATGTAATCGGCGGTGCGCTCGCCCGGACGATAGCCCGGGATGAAGCCCGAATGCTTCTTGAGCTGGTCGGCGGTGTCCTTCGGGTTGAAGACAATCGCAGTGTAGAAGAAGGCGAAAAACGCGATCATCGCCGCATAGAATGCCATGTAGAGCGGCTGGCCGTGGCCGAGCGCGGCCAGGATGGTGCTTGCCCAGGCCGGCATGTTGGCCGTCTGCGAGAAGCCCGCGACGGTGGCCGGCAGCAACAGCAGCGACGAGGCGAAGATCGGCGGAATGACACCCGACGTGTTGAGCTTCAGCGGCAGATGCGAGGTATCGCCCTGGAACATGCGGTTGCCGACCTGGCGCTTCGGGTACTGGATCAGCAAGCGGCGCTGGGCTCGCTCGAAGAACACGATGAGCGCGATGACGACGACGGCCAGCACGATGATCGCCAGGATCAGGCCGGTCGACAGCGCGCCGGTGCGACCAAGCTCCAGCGTGCCGGAGATGGCGTGCGGCAGGCCTGCGACGATGCCGGAGAAGATGATCAGCGAAATGCCGTTGCCGATGCCGCGCGCGGTAATCTGCTCGCCCAGCCACATCAGGAACATGGTGCCGCCGACCAGCGTGACGACGGTCGAGATGCGGAAGAACATGCCGGGATCGCTGACGATGCCGTTGCCGCCTTCCAGACCGACAGAAATGCCATAGGCCTGAACCAGCGCAAGCAGCACCGTGCCGTAGCGCGTGTACTGGTTGATGACCTTGCGGCCCTGTTCGCCTTCCTTCTTCAGCGCTTCCAGCGACGGGATGACCGAAGTCATCAGCTGCATGATGATGGAGGCGGAGATGTAAGGCATGATGCCGAGCGCAAAGATCGCCATGCGCTGCACGGCGCCGCCGGCGAACATGTTGAACATGCCAAGCACGCCCTTGCTCTGCGAAGAGAAGGCCTGGGCGAAGGCGTCGGGATTGATACCGGGAAGCGGGATGTAGGTGCCGAGGCGATAGACGAGCAGCGCGCCGATCGTGAACCAGATGCGCTTCTTCAAATCCTCCGCCTTGGCGAAGGCCGAGAAATTCAGATTCGAGGCTAATTGTTCAGCAGCCGAAGCCATGCCTGATTCTCCGCTTGGTAACGCTTGATGGCCCTGAGGTCAGGCGGCGCGTTTCACCGAAGCTCACGAGATAAGCTCCGGGCTCTAAACATGCAAGCGGCCGCGTTGACGCGGCCGCCTCGTTGAGCAGATCAAAGCGCAATCGTGAGCAAAAACGGATCCCACTCCTGCCGATCGCGCTTCAAATTGCCGTTACTCGGCAGCTGCCTTTTCCTGCGGCAGCTTGACCGAACCGCCGGCCTTTTCGATCTTTTCGATCGCGGCCTTGGAGGCGCCGGCGACGTCAAAGGCGAGCTTCGCCTTGATCTCGCCGTCCGAGAGGATGCGCACGCCGTCCTTGACGCGGCGGATGACGCCGGCGGCAACCAGCGATTCAGCCGTCACGGTCGCCTTGGCGTCGAGCTTCTTGGCGTCGATGGCCACCTGGATGCGGGCCAGCGACACGACGGTGAAGCTCTTGGCGAAGATGTTGTTGAAGCCACGCTTCGGCAGGCGCCGGTAGAGCGGCATCTGGCCGCCCTCGAAGCCGTTGATCGCGACGCCGGAGCGCGCCTTCTGGCCCTTGACGCCACGACCGCCGGTCTTGCCGGAGCCGGAGCCGATACCACGGCCGAGACGCTTCTTGGAGTGCGTCGCGCCGTCCTTGTCACGCAGATCGTTGAGTTTCATCTGAGTTCTCCTGCGCTCTGGCTCAGCCCTCGTCCACGACGCGGACGAGATGCTGGACGGCAGCGATCATGCCGCGCACGGAGGGCGTATCTTCCAGCGTGCGCTGCTTGTGCATCTTGTTGAGGCCGAGGCCGACCAGCGTCGCGCGCTGCTCCTTCGGACGGCGGATCGGCGAACCGATCTGCTCAACGGTGATGGTCTTGGTTGCTTTCTTGGCCATGGTCAAAATCCCTGGTCAGATCGACTATTCTTCAGCCGCAACGGCGGTGCCGCGGCGGGCCTGAAGGGTCGAATACTTGATGCCGCGAGCAGCAGCCACATCCTTGGGATGCATCTGGCTCTTCAGCGCGTCGAAGGTGGCGCGAACCATGTTGTAGGGGTTCGACGAACCCATCGACTTGGCGACCACGTCATGCATGCCGAGCGTCTCGAAGACAGCGCGCATCGGGCCACCGGCGATGATGCCGGTACCTTGCTTGGCGGCGCGCAGCAGCACGCGTCCAGCACCCCAGCGTCCTTCGACGTCGTGATGCAGCGTACGGCCCGAGCGCAGCGGCACGAAGATCATGTCGCGCTTGGCCGATTCAGTTGCCTTGCGGATGGCTTCCGGCACTTCGCGCGCCTTGCCGTGACCAAAGCCGACACGGCCCTTCTGGTCACCGACGACGACGAGTGCTGCAAAACCGAAGCGACGGCCGCCCTTGACGACCTTGGCGACGCGGTTGATGTGGACGAGCTTGTCCACCATGCCGTCATCGCGTTCTTCACGATCGCGGCCGCGGCCGCCATCCCTACGTTCCTGTGCCATATCCTGTTCCTTGTTTTTTTCCGGAAGCACGGTTGCTGATAAGATCCGGTGCCTCGCCCCGAATAAATCGGGAAACGGTCACCGGGGGCGAAATCAATTCCTTCGCATAATCCCTATCCGAAAAGTCTGCAACTTTTCGGGACTATGCTTAGAAGCTCAAGCCACCTTCGCGGGCAGCCTCGGCGAGCGCCTTGACGCGGCCGTGATAGATGTAGGCACCGCGGTCGAAGACGACTTCCTTGACGCCGGCCTTGGTGGCGCGCTCGGCGATCAGCTTGCCGATCGCGGCGGCGGCGGCGGTGTCGGCGCCGGTCTTGAGCGAACCCTTGAGATCCTTCTCGAGCGTCGAAGCGGCAGCGATGGTGTGGCCCTTGGCGTCGTCGATGACCTGCACGTAGATGTTCTTCGACGTGCGGTGGACCGACAGACGCGGACGCTCGCCGGCGACCTTCTTGATCTGACGACGGACGCGCTGCGCGCGGCGCTGCGTGGATTCCTTGGTACCCATGATGGTCTTCCTTGCCTTCAAAAAACGGGGGCCGCCATATGCGGTAGGCGAAAGCGCCTCCCGCGACCGCTCCCCGCGGCGTTACACTTCTTGGCTTGGCCTCAACTTCTCGAGGCCAGGCCCGCTACTTCTTCTTGCCTTCCTTGCGGACGATCTTTTCGCCGGCATAGCGGACGCCCTTGCCCTTGTAGGGCTCGGGACCGCGATACTCGCGGATCTCCGCCGCAACCTGGCCGACTTGCTGCTTGTCGATGCCGGCCACGGTGATTTCGGTCGGCTTCGGCACGGTAATGGTGATGCCGGCCGGCGTCTCATAGACGACGTCATGGCTGAAGCCAAGCGCCAGCTGCAGGTTCTTGCCCTGAAGTGCCGCGCGATAGCCGACGCCGGTGATCTCGAGCTTCTTCTCGAAACCGTCCTTGACGCCCTGCAGGATGTTGACGATCTGCGTGCGCGACATGCCCCACTTGGAGCGGGCGGTCTTGGTCTGGTCGCGCGGCTGGACAGCGATCTCGCTGCCTTCCATCTTGACCAGCACTTCGTCGTTCACCACGAACTTCAGCTCACCCTTGGGGCCCTTCGCCGTCACGGTCTGGCCGTTGACGGTCGCGGTCACGCCCTGCGGCAGCGAAACGGGTTTCTTTCCAATACGAGACATTTTGTTGTCCTCGTCACTTCTCTTGTTTCAGGTCTCTGTCTTCGGGAACGATCCGAAGACCGGATTCCACTTTGCGGTCAACTGCCAGATCAGAAGATCTGGCAGAGGATCTCACCGCCGACGTTCTGTTCACGTGCTTCATGGTCGGCCATCACGCCCTTCGGTGTCGAAAGGATGGCGATGCCGAGGCCGTTGGCGACCTGCGGGATCGACTTGGCCGAAACATAGACGCGGCGGCCTGGCTTCGAGACGCGGGCGATTTCGCGCACGACCGGCGCGCCGTCGAAATACTTCAGCTCGATCTCGATTTCGGACTTGCCGTTGTCGAAGTCGGTCTGGCTGTAATCGCGGATATAGCCTTCAGCCTTCAGCACGTCGAGGACGCGGGTGCGCAGACGCGAAGCCGGCGTCGAAACGCTCGACTTCTTGCGGCCGTACGCGTTGCGGATGCGGGTCAGCATATCGCCGAGAGGATCGCTCAATGACATGTTATGTCCTCCTTACCAGCTCGACTTGACCAGGCCCGGGATCTGGCCGTTATTGCCGAGATCACGAAGCGCGATGCGCGATACTTTGAGCTTGCGATAGTAGGCGCGCGGACGGCCGGTGACTTCGCAGCGGTTGCGGATGCGGATCTTGGCCGAGTTGCGCGGCATGGCGGCAAGCTTGAGCTGAGCGCGGAAACGCTCTTCCATCGGCTTGGACTGATCCATGATTATCGCCTTCAGGGCAGCGCGCTTGGGACCGTACTGGTCGGCAAGCTTGCGGCGCCTGTTGTTCTTCTCGACTGAGCTGGTCTTTGCCATTTCAGATTTTTCCTTTTCTCGCTGCCGTTACTGGCGGAAGGGGAAGTTGAAAGCCTTGAGCAATGCCCTGGCTTCGTCATCCGTCTTCGCAGTCGTACAAACGATGACGTCCATGCCCCAGATCTGATCAACCTTGTCGTAGTTGATCTCCGGGAACACGATGTGTTCCTTGATGCCCATGGCGTAGTTGCCACGGCCATCGAAGCTCTTCGGATTGAGCCCGCGGAAGTCGCGGACGCGTGGCAGTGCGATGTTCACGAGACGGTCGAGGAACTCGTACATACGTTCCTTGCGCAGCGTGACCTTGGCGCCGATCGGCATCTTCTCGCGGACCTTGAAGCCGGCGATCGAGTTGCGGGCGCGGGTGACGACGGCCTTCTGGCCGGCGATCATCGCCAGGTCTTCGGCCGCGATCGAAGGCTTCTTCGAATCGGCGGTCGCTTCGCCAACGCCCATGTTCAGCACGATCTTGTCGATGCGCGGAACCTGCATCTCGTTGTCGTAGCCGAACTGTTCCTGCAACGCCTTGCGGATGGTCTCGTTGTAGACCTGCTTGAGGCGCGGCGTGTTGTTCGCGGTCGCCTGCTTGGATTGAGCCTTAGCCATTGATGACTTCTCCCGAGCGCTTGGCGACGCGCACCTTCTTGCCGTCCTTCTGGAAGATGAAACCGACGCGGGTCGGCTTGCCATCCTTGGGGTCGGCCAGCGCGATGTTCGACAGCTGGATCGGCGCTTCCTTGGTGATGATCCCGCCCTCTTGGGACTGGGACTGCTTCTGGTGACGACGGATCATGTTGACGCCGCGCACCAGCGCGGTGTCTTCCTTCGGCTGCACCGAGAGGACTTCGCCCGAACGGCCCTTGTCC
Source organism: Mesorhizobium sp. LMG17149 (assembly GCF_024518695.1). Taxonomy (NCBI): domain Bacteria; kingdom Pseudomonadati; phylum Pseudomonadota; class Alphaproteobacteria; order Hyphomicrobiales; family Phyllobacteriaceae; genus Mesorhizobium; species Mesorhizobium sp. LMG17149. The sequence continues at coordinate 111,489 of NZ_JANIFL010000004.1, read as the reverse complement.
TTGCCGGCCAGCACGACGACCTTGTCGCCTTTTCTAATCTTTTGCATTGGTCCGGCTCCTTACAGCACTTCAGGCGCGAGCGAGATGATCTTCATGTGGTTCTTGGCGCGGAGTTCGCGCGGAACCGGTCCGAAGATACGCGTGCCGATCGGCTCTTTCTTGTTGTCGACGAGAACGGCCGCGTTCTTGTCGAAACGGATCACGCTGCCGTCCGGGCGGCGGATGTCCTTGGCCGTGCGAACCACGACCGCCTTCATCACATCGCCCTTCTTTACGCGGCCGCGCGGAATGGCTTCCTTGATCGACACCACGATGATGTCGCCCACGGAAGCGTATTTCCGCTTCGAGCCGCCCAGCACCTTGATGCACATGACACGACGGGCGCCGGAATTATCCGCGACGTCGAGGTTTGTTTGCATCTGAATCATGACTGGCCGCCTTCTTCTCTTCTAACGGGATGGGCTCAAAGCCCCTCCCCGGTCTGTCCAAAATTCGTTGTTTACGCCCGAGGTCAGGCTTGGTCCGAAGACACGACGATCCAGCGCTTGTCCTTGGAAATCGGCTTCGATTCCTGGATGAACACCTGATCGCCAACCTTGTGGGCGTTGTTTTCGTCGTGCGCCTTGTACTTCTTGGTCATGCGCACGGTCTTCTTCATCACGGGATGCGTGAAGCGCCGTTCGACCTTGACGACAACCGTCTTCTCGTTCTTGTCGCTGACGACGGTGCCCTGCAGAATGCGCTTTGGCATGGTTTTCGTCCTTAAGCCTTCTTAGCCGCGGACTTTTCCGCAGCGATGGTCTTGATACGCGCAATATCCTTACGGACCTGTCTCACGCGCGCGGTCTTCTCGAGCTGGCCGGTGGCCTTCTGGAAGCGCAGGTTGAACTGCTCCTTCTTCAGGCTGGCCAGGTCGTCGGTCAGCTGGTCCTGGGTCTTGGTCCGGATGTCTTCGGCTTTCATGATCAGCCCGTCCTTATTCTGCGATGCGCTGCACGAAGCGCGTCTTGACCGAGAGCTTGGCCGCGCCGAGACGCAGTGCCTCACGGGCGGTTTCTTCATTGACGCCGTCGATCTCGAACATGATACGGCCCGGCTTGACGCGCGCCGCCCAGTAGTCGACCGCACCCTTGCCCTTACCCATGCGGACTTCGGTCGGTTTCGAAGTGACCGGCACGTCCGGGAAAATACGGATCCAGACGCGACCAGCGCGCTTCATTTCACGCGTGATCGCGCGGCGGGCCGCCTCGATCTCACGTGCGGTGACGCGGTTCGGCTCAAGCGCCTTCAGCCCGAAACCACCGAAATCCAGGTTGGTGCCGCCCTTTGCGGTACCATGGATACGGCCCTTGAACTGCTTGCGGAACTTTGTGCGCTTTGGCTGCAGCATCGTTCTAACTCCAAATTCCTAAATGTCTCAGGCGTTTTCGCGACGACGACCGCGTTCGCGATCACCACCACCGCCATGCGCTGCATCGCTTTCGCTGGCCCGACGCTCCGAAGCCATCGGGTCATGCTCAAGGATTTCGCCCTTGAACACCCAGACCTTGACGCCGCAGATGCCATAAGCCGTGTGCGCTTCGGCCGTACCGTAGTCGACGTCCGCACGCAGAGTATGCAGCGGCACGCGGCCTTCGCGATACCATTCCATGCGCGCGATCTCGGCGCCGCCGAGGCGGCCGGCGCAGTTGATGCGGATGCCTTCGGCCCCGAGGCGCATCGCCGACTGAACGGCACGCTTCATGGCGCGGCGGAACGCGATACGACGCTCGAGCTGCTGGGCGATCGACTGGGCGACCAGGGTCGCGTCGATTTCCGGCTTGCGCACTTCAACGATGTTGAGGTGCGTCTCGGACTTCGTCATCTCCATCAGCTTCTTGCGAAGCTTCTCGATGTCGGCGCCCTTCTTGCCGATGATCAGACCCGGGCGCGCGGCGTGGATGGTGACGCGGCACTTCTTGTGCGGACGCTCGATCACGACCTTCGAGATGGCAGCCTGCTTGAGCTCCTTCTCGAGATACTTGCGGATCTTGATGTCCTCATGCAGCAGCTTGCCGTACTCGCCGGTGTTCGCGAACCAGCGCGAATCCCAGGTGCGGTTGATGCCGAGGCGAAGACCGATCGGATTGACTTTCTGGCCCATTATGCGGCCTCCCCTTTTTCTTCGACTTCACGAACGACGATCGTGAGGTGCGAGAACGGCTTCTCGATACGGCTGGCGCGACCGCGGCCACGGGCATGGAACCGCTTCATGACGATCGACTTGCCGACATAGGCTTCCGCCACGATCAGCGCATCGACATCCAGGTCGTGGTTGTTTTCCGCGTTGGCGATTGCCGATTCCAGCGTCTTCTTGACCGTGCCGGAAATCCGCTTGGCCGAGAATTCGAGATCGGAAAGCGCTGTCGCGACCTTCTTGCCGCGGATCAGCGCGGCAACGAGGTTGAGCTTCTGCGGGCTGATACGGATCGTGCGCAATACGGCGCGCGCTTCGTTATCAGCAAGCCTGCGCGGAGCTTTGGCCTTGCCCATGATTATTTCCTCTTCGCCTTCTTATCCGCGCCGTGACCGTAATAGGTCCGGGTCGGAGCGAATTCACCGAACTTGTGACCGACCATGTCCTCGTTCACCGAGACGGGAACATGCTTCTGGCCGTTGTAGACACCGAAGGTGAAGCCGACGAACTGCGGCAGGATGGTGGAGCGACGGCTCCACATCTTGATCACCTCATTGCGACCACCTTCACGAACCTTGTCCACCTTCTTGAGAAGGTAGCCGTCAATGAAGGGGCCTTTCCAAATCGAACGAGTCACTTGGCGTTACCTCTTCTTAGCTCTTGCGCTGATGGCGCGAGCGCAGGATGAACTTGTCGGTCGCCTTGTTGGACCGCGTCTTCTTGCCCTTGGTCGGCTTGCCCCAGGGCGAAACCGGATGGCGGCCACCCGAGGTGCGGCCTTCACCGCCGCCGTGCGGATGGTCGACCGGGTTCATGGTCACGCCGCGATTGTGCGGGCGCTTGCCACGCCAAACCGTGCGACCGGCCTTGCCGTCATTGATGTTGCCGTGGTCCGGATTGGACACGGCGCCGACAGTGGCCATGCAGGAGCCGTGAACGACACGCTGCTCGCCCGAATTGAGGCGCAGGATCGCCATGCCCTGGTCACGACCGACCAGCTGACCGTAACCACCTGCCGAACGGGCGACCTGAGCGCCCTTGCCCGGCTTCAGCTCGATGTTGTGGACGATGGTGCCTACCGGCATCGAAGCCAGCGGCATCGCATTGCCCGGCTTCACATCTACCGATTCACCGGAGACGATCTTGTCGCCGGGAGCCAGACGCTGCGGAGCGATGATGTAGGACAGCTCGCCATCGTCATACTTGATCAGCGCGATGAAGGCGGTGCGGTTCGGATCGTATTCAATGCGCTCGACCGTGCCGACGACGTCGAACTTGCGGCGCTTGAAGTCGATGATGCGGTACGAACGCTTGTGACCACCGCCGATGAAGCGGGCGGTGATGCGACCGTGATTGTTGCGGCCGCCCGACTTGGTCAGGCCTTCGGTCAGACCCTTGACGGGCTTGCCCTTGTAAAGACCCGAGCGGTCGACGATGACCAGCTGACGGGTGCTGGGCGTTACCGGGTTGAATTTTTTCAGTGCCATTGTTCTGTCCTCGCGGCCTTGCTCAGAGACCCGTCGCGACGTCGATCGACTGACCATCGGCCAGCGTCACAACCGCCTTCTTGACGTCGCTCTGGCGGCCAACCGTGCCACGGAAGCGCTTGATCTTGCCCTTGCGGACAAGCGTGTTCACGGCCATCACCTTGACGCCGAACAGCGCTTCGACGGCGGCCTTGATTTCCGGCTTCGACGCCTTCTTGGCGACGTTGAAGACGACCTTGTTCTGCTCGGAGGCCATGGTCGACTTTTCGGTGATCGCCGGCGAGACGATCACGTCGTAATGACGAAGGTCGGTCATTTAAAACGCTCCTCGAGAGCCTCGACGGCGGCCTTCGAAAGGACCAGCGTGCCGCGGCGCAGAATGTCGTAGACGTTGATGCCCTGGATGGGCAGCACGTCGATGTTGGGGATGTTCGTCGCCGCCAGCTTGAAGTTCTTGTCAAGCTCGGCGCCGCCGATCAGCAAAGCGTTGGTCAGGCCCAGCGTCGCGAAATTCGCGATCAGCGCCTTCGTCTTGGCCTCGGTCAGCTTCAGCTCGTCGATGATGATGATCGACGCGCTCTTGGCCTTGGCCGAGAGAGCATGCTTGAGGCCGAGAGCACGAACCTTCTTCGGCAGTTCGTGCTCGTGGCTGCGAACGACCGGGCCGTGGGCCTTGCCGCCGCCGCGGAACTGCGGAGCGCGTGCCGAATGGTGACGGGCGCGGCCCGTACCCTTCTGCTTGTACATCTTGGCGCCGGTGCGCGCGATCTCGGCGCGACCCTTGGTCTTGTGCGTGCCCTGCTGCTTCTTGGCAAGCTGCCAGCGCACGACGCGCTGCAGGATGTCTTCGCGCGGATCAAGGCCGAAAATCTCGTCGGAGAGTTCCACCTTGCCGGCGTCCTTGCCGCCCAGCGTTGTGATCTTGAGATCCATTATTCCGCTCCCTCTGTGGCCGGAGCCTCGTTCTTGGCGCCACTTTCGGCAGCAACGGCGCGGATCGCGGCAGGCTTCGGCGCATTGGCCGGCAGTGCCACCTTGGCCGCATCGCGGACCAGGATCCAGGCGCCCTTCGATCCGGGAACCGCACCGCGGATCAGGATCAGGCCGCGGTCGGCGTCGGTCGATACGATCTCGACATTCTGCGTGGTGACGCGGGTGTCGCCCATGTGGCCAGCCATATGCTTGCCCTTGAACACCTTGCCCGGGTCCTGACGCTGGCCGGTCGAACCGTGCGTACGGTGCGAAACCGAGTTACCGTGCGTTGCACGGCCACCGCCCATGTGGTGGCGCTTGATGACGCCCTGGAAGCCCTTGCCGATCGTCGTGCCCGTCACATCGACCTTCTGGCCGGCGACGAAGTGCTCGACGGTGATCTCGGCGCCGACATCGATCATGTTGTCGGCGGAGACGCGGAACTCGGCGACCTTCGCCTTCGGCTCGACGGAAGCGGTCGCGAAATGGCCGCGCATCGCCTTCGACGTGTTCTTCACCTTGGCAAGGCCAACGCCGAGCTGAACGGCGGTGTAGCCATTCTTCTCTTGCGTGCGCTGGGCCACGACCTGGCAGTTCTCCATCAGGAGAACGGTGACGGGAACATGTTCCCCGGCATCGTTGTAGATGCGGGTCATTCCCACCTTCTTTGCAATCACACCTGAACGCATCGGTTCAATTCCTTTAGAGTTCCGGGCCAGGGGCACCGCCCCTTACCGCGCTCTCATTCCCTTAGAGCTTGATCTCGACGTCGACGCCGGCGGCCAGATCGAGCTTCATCAAAGCATCGACCGTCTGCGGGGTCGGATCGACGATGTCGAGCAGACGCTTGTGCGTGCGCATCTCGAACTGCTCGCGGCTCTTCTTGTCGACGTGAGGCGACCGGTTGACCGTGAACTTTTCGATCCGCGTCGGCAGCGGAATGGGGCCGCGGACGTTTGCGCCGGTACGCTTGGCCGTCGACACGATTTCCTTCGTCGAGGCGTCGAGCACGCGGTGGTCAAACGCCTTAAGGCGGATGCGGATATTCTGTCCGTTCATGCGTCACTTCCTTGTTCTGGCGCGGCGCGGGCAACTCCCGCGCCCGCGACAGATCGGTTTAAGTCCAAATTACTCTTTGATGGTGACGACGATGCCGGCACCGACGGTGCGGCCGCCTTCACGGATGGCGAAGCGCAGCTTCTCTTCCATGGCGATCGGCACGATCAGCTCGACATCGACCGTGATGTTGTCGCCCGGCATCACCATTTCGGTGCCTTCCGGCAGCGACACGATGCCGGTCACGTCGGTCGTGCGGAAGTAGAACTGCGGACGGTAGTTGGTGAAGAACGGCGTGTGACGGCCACCTTCGTCCTTGGTCAGGATGTAGGCTTCGGCCACGAACTTCTTGTGCGGCTTCACCGTACCGGGCTTGGCCAGAACCTGGCCGCGCTCGACGCCTTCACGATCAACGCCGCGCAGCAGCGCGCCGATGTTGTCGCCGGCCTGGCCCTGATCGAGCAGCTTGCGGAACATTTCCACGCCCGTGCAGGTCGTCTTGGTCGTCGGACGGATGCCGATGATCTCCAGCTCCTCGCCGACCTTGACCACGCCGCGCTCGACGCGGCCGGTCACGACCGTGCCGCGGCCCGAGATCGAGAACACGTCTTCGATCGGCATCAGGAACGGCTTGTCGAGCGGACGAACCGGCGTCGGGATGTAGGCATCGACCGCAGCCATCAGCTCGCGGATCGCGTCTTCACCGATCTTCTTGTCCGAATCTTCCAGAGCAGCCAGAGCCGAACCCTTGACGATCGGAATGTCGTCGCCGGGGAACTCGTTCTTGGTCAGAAGCTCGCGAACCTCGAGCTCGACCAGTTCGAGCAGCTCGGCGTCGTCGACCTGGTCGACCTTGTTGAGGAACACCACGATCGACGGCACGCCGACCTGACGCGCCAGCAGGATGTGCTCGCGGGTCTGCGGCATCGGGCCGTCGGCAGCCGACACGACCAGGATCGCGCCGTCCATCTGCGCGGCACCGGTGATCATGTTCTTCACATAGTCGGCGTGGCCGGGGCAGTCGACGTGAGCGTAGTGGCGGGCAGCCGTCTCATATTCGACATGCGCCGTCGAGATCGTGATGCCGCGCGCCTTTTCCTCAGGAGCAGCGTCGATCTGGTCGTAGCGCTTGTATTCGCCAAAATACTTGGTGATCGCCGCCGTCAGCGACGTCTTGCCATGGTCGACGTGGCCAATCGTGCCGATGTTCACGTGAGGCTTGTTACGCTCGAATTTACCTTTGGCCATAATCGTTCTCCGTCTATTCTACCCGCTAAGGGGAAATTGTTATTCGCTCTTCAGATCCGGCACCGCGCAAGGGGCGCGACCCGGTGGCTAAGAAACCCTTAGGCGTATTTCTTCTGGACTTCCTGAGCCACTGCGGTCGGAACCGGCTCATAGTGATCGAACTGCATGGTGTAGGCCGCACGGCCCTGGCTCATCGAGCGCAGGTTGTCGACATACTTGAACATGTTGGCGAGCGGCACCATCGCGTTGATGACGACGGCGACGCCGCGCGCTTCCTGGCCCTGGATCTGGCCACGACGACCGTTCAGATCGCCGATGACGCTGCCGACGTAATCTTCCGGCGTCACCACTTCGACCTTCATGATCGGCTCGAGCAGCTGCACGCCAAGCTTGGGTGCGGCTTCACGGAAGCAGGCGCGGCCGGCGATTTCGAAGGCCAGAACGCTGGAGTCGACATCGTGGTAAGCGCCGTCGATCAGCGTCGCCTTGACGCCGATCATCGGGAAGCCCGCGAACGGACCCGAGGTCATGACGCTGTTGATGCCCTTTTCGACACCGGGGATGTATTCCTTCGGCACGGCGCCGCCGACGATCTTGGTCTCGAACTCGAACTCGCTGCTGTCCGGGTTCGGCTCGAAGACGATCTTGACGCGAGCGAACTGACCGGTACCGCCGGTCTGCTTCTTGTGCGTGTAGTCCTGCTCGTGCCTGCGGGTGATCGTCTCGCGATAAGCCACCTGCGGTGCGCCGACATTGGCCTCGACCTTGAACTCGCGACGCATGCGGTCGACGATGATGTCCAGGTGAAGTTCGCCCATGCCGGAAATGATGGTCTGGCCGCTTTCCTCGTCGGTCTTGACACGGAAGGACGGATCCTCGGCGGCCAGACGGTGAAGGGCGAGGCCCATCTTTTCCTGGTCGTTCTTGGTCTTCGGCTCGATGGCGATCTGGATGACCGGATCGGGGAATTCCATGCGCTCGAGAATGACCGGATGCAGCGGATCGCTCAGCGTGTCGCCGGTGGTCGTGTCCTTGAGACCGGCAAGAGCAACGATGTCGCCGGCAAAAGCCTCTTCGACGTCGGCGCGCGAGTTCGCATGCATCTGCAGCATGCGGCCGATTCGCTCTTTCTTGCCCTTCACGGTGTTGTCGACCGAGATGCCCTTGGTGAGCCTGCCCGAATAGATGCGGGCAAAGGTCAGCGAACCGACGAACGGGTCGTTCATGATCTTGAAGGCGAGCATCGACAGAGGCTCGTTGTCGTCGGCGTGACGCTCGATCTCGGCGTCGGTCTTGGCATCGACACCCTTGATGGCGGGAACATCGGCCGGCGACGGCAGATATTCGACGACGGCGTCGAGCAGCGGCTGCACGCCCTTGTTCTTAAAGGCCGAGCCACAGAACATCGGGTAGAACTTGACCGCGATGGTGCCCTTGCGGATCAGCGCGCGGATCTCGTCATTCGACGGCATCTTGCCTTCGAGGTAATTCTCAAGCGCCGTCTCGTCCATTTCGACGGCGGCCTCGATCATCTTCTCGCGGTATTCTTCGGCACGAGCCTTGAGGTCGTCCGGGATCTCGACGACATCCCAGGCAGCGCCCAGCGTCTCGTCGCGCCAGACAAGCGCGTTCATCTCGACGAGGTCGACGACGCCCTTGAACTCGGTCTCGGCGCCGATCGGCAGCTGCATGACAACGGCATGCGCACCGAGGCGCGAACCGATCATCTCGACCGAGCGGTAGAAGTCGGCGCCGATCTTGTCCATCTTGTTGCAGAAGATCATGCGCGGAACGCGGTACTTGTCGGCCTGGCGCCAGACGGTCTCGGTCTGCGGCTCAACGCCGGCATTGGCATCGAGCAGCGCGATGGCACCGTCGAGCACGCGCAGCGAACGCTCGACTTCGATGGTGAAGTCGACGTGGCCGGGGGTGTCGATGATGTTGAAGCGGTGCATCTTGCCGTCACGAGCCTTCCAGAAGGTCGTGGTCGCGGCGGAGGTGATCGTGATGCCGCGCTCCTGCTCCTGCTCCATCCAATCCATGGTGGCAGCGCCGTCGTGGACTTCGCCGATCTTGTGCGACTTGCCCGTGTAGTAGAGGACGCGCTCGGTGGTCGTCGTCTTGCCGGCGTCAATATGCGCCATGATACCGAAATTGCGGTAGTCTTCGATTTTGTATTCGCGGGCCATCGTAGCTGCCTCTCAGTCTCGTTCGCGCTTTACCAGCGGTAGTGCGCGAAAGCGCGGTTGGCTTCAGCCATCTTGTGGGTGTCTTCACGCTTCTTGACAGCCGTGCCGCGGTTGTTGGCCGCGTCCATCAGCTCGCCGGAGAGGCGGTCGACCATCGTGGTCTCATTGCGATTGCGGGCCGCAGCGATCAGCCAGCGAATGGCCAATGCCTGGCGGCGCTCGGGGCGCACATCAACCGGAACCTGGTAGGTGGCGCCACCGACACGACGCGAACGCACTTCAACATGAGGCGCGACATTGTCGAGCGCCTGATGGAAGACGGTGACCGGCTCCTGCTTGGTCTTCGACTGAACCTGGTCGAGCGCGCCGTAGACGATGGTCTCGGCGACCGACTTCTTGCCGTCATACATGACGGCGTTCATGAACTTGGTGACGATCAGATCGCCGAACTTCGGGTCCGGATTGATCTCACGCTTTTCTGCACTGTGACGACGCGACATGGCTTTTGTCTCTCAATCTCATAACCCGACGCACCCAAGGAGCGCCAAGGCCGGAAAATCTTACTTCGGACGCCCCTTACTTCGGACGCTTGGCGCCGTACTTCGAACGGCGCTGCTTGCGGTTCTTCACACCCTGCGTGTCGAGCACGCCGCGGATGATGTGGTAGCGAACGCCCGGAAGATCCTTGACGCGGCCGCCGCGGATCATCACCACGGAGTGTTCCTGAAGGTTGTGGCCTTCGCCGGGGATGTACCCGATCACTTCAAAACCATTGGTCAGGCGGATCTTGGCCACCTTGCGCAGCGCCGAGTTCGGCTTCTTCGGCGTCGTTGTATAGACGCGCGTGCAGACGCCCCGCTTCTGCGGGTTCTGCTGCATGGCCGGGACCTTGTTGCGCTTCACCGGCGCAATGCGCGGCTTGCGGATCAGCTGGTTGACGGTAGGCATTAAACCCTCTTGTCTCTCAATTCCGTGTCTCGCCCGGTCAGGGCCGCTCAAAGCGTCATTTCCATACGCAAATTCGGGCCATAAACCGCGCCTCGCGGTCTTGCCCGAACAAAAGGCAGAGGAAGCGGAAGCCGCTTCGTGCACGCCGGAAATGTCTTTTCGCTCGTAAAACGAACCCTGTTTGAGGCAAACTCCAAAGCGTGTCGCTTCGGAAGGGAGAGCCTCACATCGGTTCTGACTGGGCGGCTTCTACTCGTAAGACCGCGGACCGTCAAGCCCGGAGCACCAAATATTGCGCGCCGACCAAGGCTTGGCAGCCATGCGAAAACCGCATGTAATTTTCTTTCGCATTTTTGCAAGAGCGAGGAAGAAAGTGACAAGCCTTCAGGCAAAGTGAATGGGTTTGCGCTGTTGCGCGGCCTTGCTTCATGCGAAAAGGCCGCATGAGCAGTCAAAACCCCCTCGCCCGCCCACCCGCTGCCAAGAGGAATCGGCCCGTGAACGACAATGAAGAACGCCCGGTCACCATCATCACCGGCCGGGTGTGGAAGAAAAAAGGCGGCAAACCGGAAGGCGTCCACGTCATGCTGGTCGCGCCCGACGACGATTCGGCGGTGCGCCGGGCACTCGAATCGCTTGCCGCCGAAGGATACGCCGAGGCCGAGCTCGACCAGATCGGCGACATGGACGGCATCCCCGACGAAGAGCCGCATATCTCCGCCTTCCAGGGCGCGCTCGAAGGCGAAGTGTCGATCGTTACCTTCGACGTGCCGATCTGAACCGAATCCGGTCCAGCTTTCGAATCGACTGCCGAGACGAATCGGCGACCGTGGCCTTACCAGCCGACAAAAATGTGCACTGCCGCCTCAAGGAAGGCCGAGCTAGGCTTCTCGGCTTCGGCTTGCCCGGGGCAAGTGTTCTGGTAAGAAACCATCACCATCATCAAACAGACGGAGCGGCCGTGTCCCAGCCCATCAAGATAGGCATCGTCGGCGTTGGCAAGATCGTCCGCGATCAGCATCTGCCGGCCCTGGCGAAAGACCAGGACTATCGCCTCATCGCGGCTGCCAGCCGTCACGGCAAGGTGGATGACATCCCGAATTTCCCTGATATCGAAGCCATGCTCGATGCCGTGCCCGAGCTCGAGGCCGTGTCGCTCTGCATGCCGCCGCAGTTCCGCTACGATGCGGCGCGCACCGCGCTGATGGCCAAGAAGCATGTCTTCCTGGAGAAGCCGCCTGGCGCCACGGTCAGCGAGGTCGAGGACCTCAAGACATTGGCCGCGCAGAACGGCGTCTCGCTGTTCGCCAGCTGGCACTCGCGCTATGCGCCGGCCGTAGAGGCCGCACGCGCCTTCCTCGACAAGGCCAAGATCAGGTCGGCCGCCATCAACTGGAAGGAAGACGTGCGCCGCTGGCACCCGACCCAGGAATGGATCTGGGCTCCCGGCGGTTTCGGCGTCTTCGATCCCGGCATCAACGCGCTGTCGATTGCCACCCATATCCTGCCGGCGATGTTCATCACCTCGGCGGTGCTGGATTTTCCCGAAAACCGCGCCTCCCCGGTTGCCGCGCGCATCGCCTTCCGCACCTCGAACGGGTTGCCGGTGACGATGGACCTCGACTGGCTGCAGACAGGCCCGCAAAGCTGGGACATCCTGGCCGACACCGACAAGGGCGCGATGGTGCTGTCGGGCGGCGGCTCGAAGCTCGCCATCGACGGCAAGGTGGTTCATGACGAGCCGGAGGCCGAGTACCCGATGCTCTACAAGCGCTTCGCCGAGATCGTCCGCGCCGGCACCTCCGATGTCGATCTGGCGCCGCTGCAGCATGTCGCTGACGCCTTCATGCTCGGCAAGCGCAACGTGGTCGAGGCGTTCTTCGATTGACAATGGGCTGTGAAGAGCGACCTCGCTCCGATCCCCACTTCCCGGATCATTTGCGAAGGGCGCGCCGCCCCTCATTGTCCTGCCGGACATTTCTCCCCGTATAGTGACGGGGAGAAAGGGGCAATGGCGACGCCGGCGTTCGCCCTGCAAGGTCGCCGATTGGCGAAATCGTCAGCGACGGCGTCCTTCTCCCCGTCACTATACGGGGAGAAGATGCCGGCAGGCAGATGAGGGGCGGCGCCAGCCTGCAAAACAAGGCATCAGACGATGCTCCTCACTTCGCCACCGCCACAAAGTTCGGCTCCAACGCAATGAAAAAAGGCCGCCGGGTCGCCCCGACGGCCTTTTTTTGCCTGAGATTCCTGCCGCCGCGCTTACTGCGCGGCGGTTGTCATGTCGGCCAGCATCGGCTCGGCGACTTCCGCACCCGAGGCCTTGCGGCGCTCGTCGATGATCAGTTCGTCGCGCGAGGTGGCGATGCGCCGGATCTGGCTCATCGTGCCGCCGGTACCGGCCGGGATCAGCCGGCCGACGATGACGTTTTCCTTCAAGCCCTGCAGCATGTCGGTCTTGCCGGCAACCGCAGCCTCCGTCAGCACCCGGGTCGTTTCCTGGAAGGAGGCGGCCGAGATGAAGGACGGCGTCTGCAGCGATGCCTTGGTGATGCCGAGCAGCACCGGCAGGCCTTCGGCCGGCTTCTTGCCGTCCTCGACCAGACGCTCGTTGACCTCTTCCAGTTCGATCACGTCGACATGATCGCCTGGAATGTAGGTCGAGTCGCCCTGCACCGTGATCTCGACCTTCTGCAGCATCTGGCGAACGATCACCTCGATGTGCTTGTCGTTGATCGACACGCCCTGCAGACGATAGACTTCCTGGATCTCGTTGACGAGGTAGGAAGCAAGTGCCTCCACGCCCTTGATCGCCAGGATGTCGTGCGGCGCAGGATTGCCGTCGAGGATGTAGTCGCCCTTCTCGATGACGTCGCCGTCCTGGAGATGGAACGGCTTGCCCTTCGGGATCAGGTATTCGACCGGCTCAAGCGTCGAGTCATGCGGCTCGATGATGATGCGACGCTTGTTCTTGTAGTCGCGGCCGAAGCGGATCGTGCCGTCGATCTCGGCGATGATGGCGTGATCCTTCGGACGACGTGCCTCGAACAGCTCGGCAACACGCGGCAGACCGCCGGTGATGTCCTTGGTCTTGGCGCTTTCCATCGGAATACGCGCCAAAACGTCGCCGGGGCGAACCTGCGAACCCGGCTCGACCGAAAGAATGGCCTCGACCGAGAGCAGGAAGCGGGCGTCGCCGCCCTTCGACAGCTTGCCGACCTTGCCCTTGGCGTCCTGGATCGCAATCGCCGGCTTCAGGTCGTTGCCGCGTGGCGTCGAGCGCCAGTCGATGACCTCACGCTTGGTGATGCCGGTCGACTCGTCGGCCGTTTCCTGAACGGAAATGCCGTCGACCAGATCCTCGTACGACACCCTGCCCTCGATTTCAGTGAGGACCGGACGGGTATAGGGATCCCACTCGGCGATACGCTGGCCGCGCTTCACCTTGTCACCATCGTCCACGAAGATGCGCGAACCATAGGTGAGGCGGTGCGAGGCGCGCTCCTTGCCGGCTTCGTCGAGGATCAGAACCGCCATGTTGCGGCCCATGACCATCTGCTGGCCGTCGGAGTTGCGCACCACGTTGCGGTTGCGGATCTCGACCTTGCCCTCATACGAGGCTTCAAGGAACGAGCTGTCCACGACCTGCGCGGTACCGCCCATGTGGAAGGTACGCATGGTGAGCTGCGTGCCCGGCTCGCCGATCGACTGCGCCGCGATGACGCCGACGGCTTCGCCCTGATTGACCGGGGTGCCGCGGGCCAGATCGCGACCGTAGCAGACCGCGCAGACGCCAACCCTGACTTCGCAAGTCAGTGCCGAGCGGATGCGGACCGACTGGACGCCGGCCTTTTCGATCTGTTCCACGTCACGCTCGTCCATCAGCGTTCCGGCCTTGACCAGGATCTCGCCCGACACCGGATGGGTGATGTCGTCGAGCGACGTACGGCCCAGCACGCGCTGGCCGACCGAAGCGACGACCTGACCGGCATCGACGATCGGCTGCATGGTGAGGCCCTTGTCGGTGCCGCAGTCGACGGAGTTGACGATGCAATCCTGCGCCACGTCGACCAGACGACGGGTGAGGTAACCCGAGTTCGCCGTCTTCAAGGCGGTGTCGGCCAGACCCTTGCGGGCGCCGTGGGTCGAGTTGAAGTACTCGAGCACGGTCAGGCCTTCCTTGAAGTTCGAGATGATCGGCGTCTCGATGATTTCACCCGACGGCTTGGCCATGAGGCCGCGCATGCCGGCAAGCTGGCGCATCTGGGTGGGCGAGCCACGCGCACCGGAGTGCGACATCATGTAGATCGAGTTCATCGGCTTCTGACGGCCATTGTCCTCGAACTCGACCGCCTTGATGCGGGCCATCATTTCGTCGGCGACCTTTTCCGAGCACTTGGCCCAGGCGTCGACGACCTTGTTGTACTTCTCGCCCTGCGTGATCAGACCGTCATTGTACTGCTGCTCGTATTCCTTGGCCAAAGCCTCGGTGTCGGAGACCAGCTTGATCTTGGCATCCGGGATCAGCATGTCGTCCTTGCCGAACGAAATGCCGGCACGGCAGGCATGGCTGAATCCGAGCGCCATGATGCGATCGCAGAAAATGACCGTCTCCTTCTGACCGCAATGGCGGTAGACGGTGTCGATCATCTTGGAGATGTTCTTCTTGGTCATCTCCTGGTTGGCGGTCTCGTAAGGCACGTTGACGTTCTTCGGCAGAAGCTCGCCGATGATCATGCGGCCAGGCGTCGTGTCATGGATCTTCGACACGACCTTGCCTTCGGCGTCGACCGTGCGGAAACGACCCTTGATCTTGGAGTGCAGCGTCACCGCCTTGGTCTCGAGCGCATGCTGGAGTTCGCCCATGTCGGCAAACACCATGCCCTCGCCCGGCTCGTTCTGGTTGACGATCGAGAGATAGTAGAGGCCCAGAACCATGTCCTGCGACGGCACGATGATCGGCGCGCCGGAAGCCGGGTGCAGGATGTTGTTGGTCGACATCATCAGCACGCGGGCTTCAAGCTGCGCTTCCAGCGACAGCGGCACGTGGACGGCCATCTGGTCGCCGTCGAAGTCGGCGTTGAAGGCCGTGCAGACCAGCGGGTGCAGCTGGATCGCCTTGCCCTCGATCAGGATCGGCTCGAACGCCTGGATGCCGAGACGGTGCAGCGTCGGCGCACGGTTCAGCAGCACCGGATGTTCGCGGATGACCTCGTCGAGGATATCCCAGACCTCCGGACGCTCCTTTTCGACCAGCTTCTTCGCCTGCTTGACGGTCGAGGAGTAACCCTTGGCGTCGAGACGGGCGTAGATGAAGGGCTTGAACAGTTCGAGCGCCATCTTCTTGGGCAGGCCGCACTGATGCAGCTTGAGCTCCGGACCGGTCACGATGACCGAGCGGCCGGAATAGTCTACGCGCTTGCCGAGCAGGTTCTGACGGAACCGGCCCTGCTTGCCCTTGAGCATGTCGGACAGCGACTTCAGCGGGCGCTTGTTGGCGCCGGTGATGACGCGGCCGCGACGGCCGTTGTCGAACAGCGCATCGACGGCTTCCTGCAGCATGCGCTTTTCATTGCGCACGATGATGCCCGGCGCCCGCAGCTCGATCAGCCGCTTCAGACGGTTGTTGCGGTTGATGACGCGGCGATAGAGATCGTTCAGATCCGACGTGGCGAAGCGGCCGCCGTCCAGCGGAACCAGCGGGCGCAGGTCCGGCGGGATCACCGGAACCACTTTCATGATCATCCATTCCGGACGGTTGCCGGATTCCATGAAGTTCTCGACGACCTTGAGCCGCTTCAGATACTTCTTCTGCTTCAGCTCGGAGGTGGTCGAAGCCAGTTCCGAACGCAGGTCGCCGGCGATCTTCTCCAGGTCCATGCCCGCCAGGAGGTCATGAATGGCCTCGGCGCCGATCATGGCGGTGAAACTATCCTCGCCATACTCGTCGACGGCGATCATGTACTCTTCCTCGCTGAGCAGCTGGTGCTCCTTCAGCGCGGTGAGGCCAGGTTCGGTGACGATGTAGTTCTCGAAGTAGAGAACGCGCTCGATGTCCTTCAGGGTCATGTCGAGCAGCGTGCCGATGCGCGACGGCAGCGACTTCAGGAACCAGATATGGGCGACCGGAGCCGCCAGCTCGATATGGCCCATGCGCTCGCGGCGAACGCGCGACAGCGTGACTTCGACGCCGCACTTTTCGCAGATGACGCCCTTGTACTTCATGCGCTTGTACTTGCCGCACAGGCACTCATAGTCCTTGATCGGGCCAAAAATGCGCGCGCAGAACAGACCGTCACGCTCCGGCTTGAAGGTGCGGTAGTTGATGGTCTCCGGCTTCTTGATCTCGCCGAAAGACCAGGACAGAATCTTCTCAGGGCTGGCAAGCGATATCCGGATGGAATCGAACACCTGCGCAGGCGCCTGCGGATTGAAGAGATTCATGACCTCTTGGTTCATGCCGTTCTCCTTTTCGGGGTCCTCGAAAACCCCTTGCATCTAGCGCGGGCCAAACGCCCGCCGTCGTGTGTCGGCCACCGGCCGAAGAATTTGGTGCGTTCGGTCGCGATTTCCGCGACCGAACGTCTTGTTTACTCGGCCGCGCCCCTATTCGGCAGCATCGGGCAGCCGGACAGGGTTGTCGTCGAGCTTGGTGTTCTCCAGCTCGACATTGAGGCCGAGAGACCGCATTTCCTTGACGAGAACGTTGAAGCTCTCGGGAATGCCGGCCTCGAAGGTGTCGTCGCCACGCACGATCGCCTCGTAGACCTTGGTACGACCGGCGACGTCGTCGGACTTCACCGTCAGCATTTCCTGCAGCGTGTAGGCGGCGCCGTATGCTTCCAGTGCCCAGACCTCCATCTCGCCGAAGCGCTGGCCACCGAACTGCGCCTTGCCGCCCAGCGGCTGCTGCGTGACGAGCGAATACGGACCGATCGAACGCGCGTGGATCTTGTCGTCCACGAGGTGGTGAAGCTTGAGCATGTAGATGTAGCCCATCGTCACCTTGCGATCGAACGGCTCGCCCGTGCGTCCGTCATAGAGCTGCGACTGACCTGATGTGTGCAGGCCCGCCTGCTCCAGCATGATGTTGATGTCAGCCTCATGCGCGCCGTCGAACACCGGGGTCGCGATCGAGACGCCGCGGCGCATCTGCTCGCTGAGGCGAACGATGCTCTCGTCGTCATAGTCACGAACCGGCTCGTTGCGGTCGTTGGCCGGGATGAAGCTCTCGAGCGTCTTGCGCAGCGGCTTGATGTCGCCGGCTGCCTTGTACGTGTCGATCAGCTCGCCGATCTTCCTGCCCATGCCCGCGCATGCCCAGCCCAGATGCGTTTCCAGGATCTGGCCGACATTCATACGGCTCGGCACACCCAGCGGGTTGAGCACGATATCGGCATGCGTGCCGTCCTCGAGGAAAGGCATGTCCTCGACCGGAACGATCCGCGACACGACACCCTTGTTGCCGTGACGGCCGGCCATCTTGTCGCCGGGCTGCATCTTGCGCTTCACGGCCACGAAGACCTTGACCATCTTCATGACGCCCGGAGGCATTTCGTCGCCGCGCTGGACCTTCTCGACCTTGTCCATGAAACGCTGTTCGAGCGCCTTCTTGGAATCGTCGTACTGGCCACGCAGGGCTTCCAGTTCGCTCTGGAGCTTTTCGTTCTCCACGGCAAACTGCCACCACTGCGAACGCGGATACTCGTCGAGCGTATCCTTGGACAGCGTCGAGCCCTTCTTGAAGCCCTTCGGTCCGGCGATCGCTTCCTTGCCGACGAGCACGTCGGAAAGACGCGCGTAGACGTTACGGTCCAGAATGGCCTGTTCGTCGTCGCGGTCCTTGGCGAGGCGTTCGATCTCCTCGCGCTCGATCGCCATGGCGCGCTCGTCCTTCTCCACACCGTGGCGATTGAACACGCGCACCTCGACGACCGTGCCGAAAGTGCCCGGAGGCATGCGCATCGAGGTGTCGCGCACATCGGATGCCTTTTCGCCGAAGATGGCGCGCAGAAGCTTCTCTTCCGGCGTCATCGGGCTTTCGCCCTTCGGCGTGATCTTGCCGACCAGGATGTCGCCCGGCTGAACTTCCGCACCGATATAGACGATGCCGGCTTCGTCGAGGTTCTTCAGCGCTTCTTCCGAGACGTTCGGGATATCGCGCGTGATTTCCTCCGGCCCGAGCTTGGTATCGCGCGCCATGACCTCGAACTCCTCGATATGGATCGAGGTGAAGACGTCATCGGCGACGATGCGTTCGGACAGGAGGATCGAGTCCTCGTAGTTGTAGCCGTTCCACGGCATGAACGCGACCAGCACGTTGCGGCCGAGCGCCAGATCGCCGAGCTCGGTCGACGGACCGTCGGCGATGATGTCGCCCTTGTTGACCCGGTCACCCATGCGAACCAGCGGACGCTGGTTGATGCAGGTGTTCTGGTTCGAACGCTGGAACTTCATCAGCCGGTAGATATCGACGCCGGACTTGCCCGGATCGAGATCTTCGGTGGCGCGGATAACGATACGCGTCGCGTCCACCTGGTCGACGATGCCGCCGCGGCGGGCGCCGATGGCGGCGCCCGAGTCACGGGCGACGATCGGCTCCATGCCGGTGCCGACGAACGGCGCCTCGGCGCGCACCAGCGGCACGGCCTGACGCTGCATGTTCGAGCCCATCAGAGCGCGGTTGGCGTCGTCGTTTTCCAGGAACGGGATCAGGGCCGCGGCCACCGACACCATCTGCTTGGGCGACACGTCCATCAGATCGACGTTTTCGCGCGGCGCCATCATCACTTCGCCGGCGCTGCGGCAAATGACGAATTCGTCGACGAAACCACCGTTCTTGTCGAGCTCGGCGTTGGCCTGCGCGACATGGTGCTTGGCCTCTTCCATCGCAGAGAGATAGACGACGTCATTGGTCAGCTTGCCGTCGACGATCTTGCGGTACGGGCTCTCGATGAAGCCGTATTTGTTGACGCGTGCGAAGGTGGCCAGCGAGTTGATCAGACCGATATTCGGGCCTTCCGGCGTCTCAATCGGGCAGATGCGGCCGTAATGCGTCGGGTGCACGTCGCGCACTTCGAAGCCGGCGCGCTCGCGGGTCAGACCGCCCGGTCCAAGCGCCGAGAGGCGGCGCTTGTGGGTGATCTCCGACAGCGGGTTGGTCTGGTCCATGAACTGCGACAGCTGCGAGGAACCGAAGAACTCGCGCACGGCGGCAGCCGCCGGCTTGGCGTTGATCAGGTCCTGCGGCATGACCGTGTCGATCTCGATCGAGGACATACGCTCCTTGATCGCGCGCTCCATGCGCAGCAGGCCGACGCGGTACTGGTTTTCCATCAGCTCGCCGACCGAACGCACGCGGCGGTTGCCGAGATTGTCGATGTCGTCGATCTCGCCCTTGCCGTCGCGCAGCTCGACCAGCGTCCTGACCACGGCCAGAATGTCGTCCTTGCGCAGCACGCGCACGGTGTCCTCGGCCTTGAGCTCGAGACGCATGTTCATCTTGACGCGGCCGACGGCCGACAGATCGTAGCGCTCACTGTCGAAGAACAGCGAGTTGAACATGGCTTCGGCGGTTTCGAGCGTCGGCGGCTCGCCCGGGCGCATGACACGATAGATGTCGAACAGCGCGTCCTGGCGGCTCTCGTTCTTGTCGACGTTGAGCGTGTTGCGGATATAGGCGCCGACATTGACGTGGTCGATGTCGAGAACCTTGATCTCGTCTTCGCCGGTGCCGAGCAGAACCTTCAGCGTCTTCTCGTCGATCTCGTCGCCGGCCTCGAGGAATATCTCGCCGGTGGCGTAGTTGACGATGTCCTCGGCCAGATAGTTGCCGAGCAGGTCCTCGTCGGTGGCCTTGATCGCCTTGAGACCCTTTTCGCCAAGCGCCCGTGCCTGGCGGGCGGTGATCTTCTTGCCGGCTTCGACGACGACTTCGCCGGTATCGGCATCGACCAGGTCGCCGACGGCCTTGAGGCCGCGGAAACGCTCGACGTTGAACGGAATGCGCCAATGGTCGCCGGCACGCTTGTAGGTGATCTTGTTGTAGAAGGTCGACAGGATCTCTTCGCCGTCCATGCCGAGCGCCATCAGCAGCGACGTCACCGGAATCTTGCGGCGGCGATCGATGCGGGCGTGCACGACGTCCTTGGAATCGAACTCGATGTCGAGCCACGAGCCGCGATAGGGGATGACGCGCGCGGCAAACAGAAGCTTGCCCGACGAGTGCGACTTGCCCTTGTCATGGTCAAAGAAGACGCCCGGCGAGCGGTGCATCTGCGAGACGATGACGCGCTCGGTGCCGTTGACGATGAAGGTGCCGTTCAAGGTCATGAGCGGCATGTCGCCCATGTAGACGTCCTGCTCCTTGATGTCCTTGATGGACTTGGCGCCGGTATCCTCGTCGATATCGAACACGATGAGGCGCAGCGTCACCTTCAGCGGCGCGGCATAGGTGAGGTCGCGCTGACGGCATTCGTCAACGTCGAATTTCGGTCCTTCGAACTCGTACTTCACGAACTCCAGCATCGAGGAGCCGGAAAAATCGGAGATCGGGAAAACCGACTTGAAAACAGCCTGCAGTCCCTCGTCCGGACGCCCGCCCTTGGGCTCCGCCACCATCAGGAATTGATCATAGGATGCCTTCTGAACCTCGATGAGGTTCGGCATCTCCGCAACTTCCGGGATCTTTCCGAAGAACTTGCGTACGCGTCTGCGGCCATTGAAAGTCTGGGTCTGGGCCATCGTCGCTCCTTAGCTCTAAACTCGGGACGAGCCTCGCCGCGGCTCGCCTTGCATTCTGGGCCACCTTGGCGGCAACCCTCTGTCTGTTTTCCCGGCGCCTGTCGGCGGCCGGCTAGAACGGGAGAAAACCCGTTTCCTGAAGGCCGGTTTCGGCCCTCAGGAAAGAGGTTCTCGTAAATCTCGCGTTACGCGTGCTCCCTCCGGGCGAAGGGAGTGGCGGACGGCGCGAGGCCGCCCGCCGCTTTCACGATTACTTCAGGTCGACCTTGGCGCCGGCTGCTTCCAGCTGGGCCTTGAACTTGTCAGCGTCGGCCTTGGAAACGCCTTCCTTGACCGGCTTCGGAGCCGCTTCGACCAGATCCTTGGCTTCCTTGAGGCCAAGACCGGTGATGGCGCGGACTTCCTTGATGACGTTGATCTTCTGAGCGCCTGCCTCGGTGAGGACGACGTCGAATTCCGTCTTTTCCTCGACCGGAGCAGCGGCGGCCGCACCACCGCCAGCGGCGGCAACAGCCACCGGAGCAGCGGCGGAAACGCCCCACTTTTCTTCCAGAAGCTTCGACAGCTCGGCCGCCTCGAGGACGGTCAGCTTCGAAAGGTCGTCTACGATCTTTGCGAGATCAGCCATTGTTGTGTTCCTTCATAAGGTTCGAACGTGTGTTTGTGATAGCGAGGAACGGCCTCATGCCGCCTCGTCCTTCCGGGCGTAAGCGCCGATGACGCGCGCGACCGAGGCCGCTGGCGCATTGACGATCTGGGCGATCCGGGTTGCCGGCGTGGCGATCATGCCAACCAGCCTGGCGCGCAGCTCATCGAGCGACGGAAGTGTGGCGAGTGCCTTCACACCGTCGGCATTGAGCGAGGTGGTGCCCATTGCGCCGCCGAGAATGACGAGCTTGTCATTTCCCTTGGCGAAATCGGACGCGACCTTCGGCGCCGCAATCGGATCCTCCGAATAAGCAATCAGCGTCTGTCCCTTGAACAGCTCGATGATCGATGCGGAGTCCGTGCCCTGAAGAGCGATTTTGGCGAGACGGTTCTTCGCGACTTTGACGGTGCCACCGGCGGCGCGCATTTTCGACCGAAGGTCGTTCATTTGCGCGACGGTGATACCGGCGTAGTGGGCCACGACCACTGAACCTGCGTTCGAGAACGCACCGTTCAGGCCCGTGACGAGTTCGCGTTTTTCCGCTCTGTCCACTGCCTATCTCCAGTTGACCCCAATCCTGTTAACGGGAACATCCCATTGACGAGGACAGGCGTCGGGTTGCCTTTTGTCGGCCGGGCCATCCAGTAACGGATCTCCCGAACGACGCTCGAGGATCCTGCCCCCTTTCGCCACATCGACGGTCAAGCCGGCGATGCGCAGACAAAAGGCAAACACGGTTCGAACCTTTCATTGGAGCAATCGCTCCGTTGTCCGGTCTTCACCCGTCTCATGCAGGCCCAAATCGAATTAAGGCTTCTGGGCCGCCTGCAATCTCGGACAGGATGTCCGGAAACCTCTCGGCTTCCGGTACCGGGCCGCCAACTAGGTCGGAGGCCCGGAATTCTTTGCAGATCAGCCGTTTACCGGCCGATCTCGATCAAAACTTATCAGGACGCGTTGAGCGTCGCGACGTCGAGCTTGAGGCCCGGACCCATCGTCGAGGTGACCGACACCTTCTTGACGTAGTTGCCCTTGGCGCCAGTCGGCTTTGCCTTGGTCACCGCATCGGCGAAGGCGCGGATGTTCTCTTCCAGGGCCTTGACGTCGAACGAGACCTTGCCGACGCCGGCATGGACGATGCCAGCCTTCTCGACACGGAACTCGACGGCGCCGCCCTTGGATGCCTTGACGGCGGCGGCAACGTCGGTGGTGACGGTGCCGACCTTCGGGTTCGGCATCATGCCACGCGGGCCGAGCACTTTGCCCAGACGACCGACGAGCGGCATCATGTCCGGCGTGGCGATGCAGCGATCAAAATCGATCGTGCCCTTCTGGACGATGTCGACCAGATCCTCGGCACCGACGATGTCGGCGCCGGCGGCGCGCGCTTCGTCGGCCTTGTCGCCACGGGCGAACACGGCGACACGCACCGAGCGGCCGGTGCCGTTCGGCAGGTTGACCACGCCGCGGACCATCTGGTCGGCATGGCGCGGGTCGACGCCGAGGTTCATGGCGACTTCGATGGTCTCATCGAACTTCACCGAGGAACGGTCCTTGAGCAGCTTCAGCGCATCGCCCAGGGCATAAGCCTTGTTGGGATCGATGCCTTCGCGGGTCTTCGATACGCGCTTTGCAATCTTTGCCATGATCTTAGCCCACCACTTCCAGACCCATCGAGCGGGCGGAGCCCTCGACCATGCGCATGGCCGCTTCGACGTCGTTTGCGTTCAGGTCTTTCATCTTCGCGGTGGCAATCTCGCGGACCTTGTCACGCGAAACCGTACCGGCCTTGACCTTGCCCGGCTCCTTGGAACCGGACGTCAGGTTCGCCGCCTTCTTCAGGAAGTAGCTCACCGGCGCCGTCTTCATGACGAAGGTGAAGGACTTGTCCTGATAGTAGGTGATGACGACCGGAACCGGCGATCCCTTTTCCATTTCCTGGGTCTGCGCGTTGAACGCCTTGCAGAATTCCATGATGTTGATGCCACGCTGACCAAGCGCCGGGCCGATCGGGGGAGACGGCGTCGCCGATCCCGCTTTCACCTGGAGCTTGAGCTGGCCTGCAATTTTCTTAGCCATCTCTTTTCCTGCCTTTGTCTATGCCGGTCATGCCGGCGGTTGCAGTCTGGTGGTGCGGTTCGCGCAGCCGGCTAAAGCCGCACTCGCCTCCCACCGTCTCAGGCCGCGCGCTTCCGCGCCGCCTCCCCCGATCGCCAAACCGGCGTCAGGGATTTCGGATCAGCCCTTTTCGACCTGTCCGAATTCCAGATCGACAGGCACGGCGCGCCCGAAGATCGAAACTTCCACCTTGAGCCGCGCCCGCTCTTCGTCCACTTCCTGGACGAAGCCGTTGAACGACGCGAAGGGACCATCCGAAACGCGGATCGCTTCGCCGATCTCGAACGTTACCGAAGGCTTCGGCCGCTCGACGCCTTCCTGGACCTGGTTCAGGATGCGCTGGGCTTCCGCCTCGGTGATCGGCACCGGCTTGGAGTCGCCCAGGAAGCCGGTGACCTTCGGTGTGTTCTTGACCAGCGAGAACACCGCATCGGTCAAATTGGCCTTCAGCAGCACATAGCCCGGGAAGAACTTCCGCTCGGCATCGACCTTGCGACCGCGGCGAACTTCGACGACCTTCTCGGTCGGAACCACGATCTGGTGGATGTCGGCGGACAGGCCCTTCTGCTTGGCCTTGTTCTCGATATCCTCGGCGACCTTCTTTTCAAAGTTCGAATAAGCGTGGACGATGTACCAGCGCGCGGTCATTTCAAGACTTCTCCGTAATCGCCGGACTTAGCGTCCGATGCCCAGAATCTGTTCGACCGCAAGGCCCATGAGCTGATCGGCGGTGAAGAAAAAGATCATCGCGATCACTGCGAAGGCCAGAACCATCACCGTCGAGATCATCGTTTCGCGTCGCGACGGCCAAGTCACCTTGGCGGTCTCCGCGCGAACCTGCTGGAGAAAGACGAAAGGATTTGTGGTTTTCGAAGCCATATGCCGCTCTGTCTTCAAGACCCGTTGGCCGGGTCTCCTGGATGATCCCGCTGGCCGGGACGTGCCGCCTGAGCCCAATCTCGCGCCGAATCAGCGCAATCATTTCGCCCATGCAAATCAGACGCGTAAAGCCGGTTTCCCAGCTCCACGCGTCGCGTGTCTGTTTCGTCTACATAAAACCGATTCTTGATCCACGCAAGTGGCAAGTCTCCGCTTTATGACCAAACACCGCCTCGGAACCATCCAGTCGTTCCGTCCCGGCTATGGCGCTCTTATGCCCCAATCGACCCTATATGGCAAGCGGGTCGCCGATTTTCAAAGGCCAGGCCATGGAAATATCGCTTTGAAACGCCATTTCGAAACGGCGAAACATTGGGTTGAATGCCATTCAGGGAATGGCACGGGCAGCAGGGCTCGAACCTACGACCTGCGGTTTTGGAGACCGCCGCTCTACCAACTGAGCTATGCCCGTATCGTGCGCATGTCGGCGCAGAAGGCGCTTCCTAAAAGCTTCCGCACGCTCTGTAAAGAGCGGTTTGCAAGCAAACGCGCCTTAATCCCGACAAGGCCATCCGGGTCGATCCCAAGCTCCGGCCTGAAGTCGCCAGCGCGCGGTGGCGTGATTGAGAGAGACGTCGCCTGCCCTCTTCGATGTGGAGCGTCCTCAAGCGGCATTCGTGGCAGGCTGCGGTCGCCCGCGTGCAAGCCAAAGCGCCCAGCCGCATATCAGGAGCTCGCATGCGAACGTCCAGTGCAGCAAAAAGCTCAGCACCCAATTGCTGAAGTCCGCCGGTACAGTGACGAGTTCGAACGCCCGCCGATCGAATGGCATCAGCCACAATATCGGCGACGCCAGCGTATCGAGGACCATATGCAGCATGGCGGCGGCAAAGAAGGCAGCCGTGGCTGCCAGATACGAGCGGGCGCGCCAGCTGACGAATAGCAACGACAGCGCCCCTGCGGCCGCCCAGAACAGCGGCCAATGCGTCATATAGGAGTGATGGTGGGTGCGTCCGCCGTCGATGAAATGGAAATACAGCATATCGATATCGGGGATGACACTGCCGACTATGGCGGCCCCGACGATAGCCGGGCTGCCAGGCCACTGCCTGCGCATGAACGTTCCGAGAATATAGCCACTTGGAAGATGGGCGATCAGCATCTCGGGACCGTTCACGGTTGCAGGCCAGTGCAGCATTCCGCCCTATTGTGGCGTTATTCCGAATGCCTGCGCCCGATACGCTTCGTGCCGATCATGGTTCCGTACCCGGTGGCTTATAGGGGCCGCCCGGCACGCCCCAACCCAGGCCGGCATCGATCCTCCGCCTGCCTGGCGCCGCCAGCAGCGACGATAGCGGAACAATCGGAAGCGGCTCAACCTGCCTCATGACCGGTTTCCGGCTCCGCCGCACACTACAATTTGGCCGGCGCGTCAGCCTCGGCATTGGCGGAAGGCCGGGTCCGGCAATTCTCGGGTCTTGGCACCGCCTCGCAAATGGTGGCACCGGTCAGCGCGTCGACCGATTGCAGGCCGGTCGTCAGGCCGACCTTCAGCATCATGCCGGGTTCCAGCCGGCGCTCGACCGAGCGCCGCTCGATCGCCGCGAACAGGGCGGGACCGATCGCCATCTCCTCGAGATAGGCCTTGACCATCTGCTTTTGCCCCATCGGGTAAAGGCTAAGCCGCGCCTGGGGACCGACAAACCGCCTGATGCCGCCGGCAAGCATCAGCGCGCAGGCCGAATCGCACTCCACGCCCGCATCGATGCTCAGCCCGGCATAGGCGCCTTCCTTGGCCAGGCAATTCCACGCTCCTGGGTCACAGCCGACGAAATCGGTGCGACCAACGGCGACGGCGAGCTTCTTTTCATGGATAAGCCGTCCCACCGCCAGTGCGCTGAACAGGTCGCCTCCCCTCGAGCTGATCACGACAGGCAGTTGCCGTTTGCCGAGCATGGCGAGCAATTGGCGCAGCTTCTGCGGGGTCTGGGGGGTGATCGCACCTTCCGCCGAAATCCATTCCGGGCAGTCTGGATTGCAGAGTGGATTGGTGCCGCGAACGACGACGAAGCGCATGTCTTCATCGCGCCGCGCCGCCTCGGGTTCGATCGGTGGCGGCGTGGCCGCGGTCGCCGTCAGGCCATCAGGCTTGTTCCCCGGCACCTCCCGGCAATTCGCGGCCAGGCGGCCGGGCTCGCACAGGCTTGCCGCTGTCAGCAGGCCTACAGCGTCCGTGCTGGTGACCAGCTTCATCGCCAGCATGTCGTCGAGGGCGATCTGGTGGATTTCGCTGGCCGGGGTGCCCTTCATCGTTTCGAGCATGCTTTGTTCGATGCCCATCTGTTTCAGGTAGGCCGCCAGCTTTTTCTCAACCGCCTTGCTCATCTCGTAGGTCTTGTAGCTGCCGGCGTTCTTGCGGCTGACGATCTTTGTGTTGAGGATCTTCTTCTTGCCTCCCACGACGCGATAGGTGGTCCGGTATTGCAATTTCGTACGGATGTAGGTCGTGGTGATCTGATGGACGCCGAGATAGGCCCATTCGCCGGCCACCCGCCTGATACCGCCGGCAAACATCAGAGGACAGGCGGAATTGCACATGGCGCCATAGTCGATGACGTCGCCGAAGTAGCGGGCGTCACGGTCCTGGCAGCCCTTCGCATCGGGCTGGCAGCTGGAAAACACCGTCTTGCCGATGGCGATATCGAACTTGTTCTTGCGGATCAGCCGGCCAAGCGTCAGCGCCGCCTCGACATTGCCGCCGGGAGAATCGACGACAACAGGCAGTTTCCGCCCACCAAGCGTCTTCAGCATGCGTTTGAAGAGTGCCGGCGTGCCGGCTTCTATCGAGCCCTCGGCCGATATCCATTCCGGGCAGATCGGCTCGCACCCCGGTGCGTTGCTGCGAACGATGCCGAACCGCATCGTCGGCCCAAGATCCGGCGCCGCATCCGCCGCAAAGGCTCCCGGGCCTGCGGCAAGCAATGCGAGCAGCCAGGTCAGAGCCAGCGGCCACAATGCCCGACGATGGAAAAACCGCCTTGGAACCATTTGGAATAAGCCCCTCGATGCAACCTATACTAGTCGAGGCCGAGAGCCTTGCAACAGGGTTCGGCTGACGGGCCGCAACCGATAGCCCCGCAAAAGCAAAGGGCGGCCCGAAGACCGCCCTTTTCTTGTCGATCCGGCGAATGCCGGGCTCGATTATTCCTTGATGGTGACGACGATGCCGGCACCGACGGTGCGGCCGCCTTCACGGATAGCGAAGCGCAGCTTCTCTTCCATGGCGATCGGCACGATCAGCTCGACATCGACCGTGATGTTGTCGCCCGGCATCACCATTTCGGTGCCTTCCGGCAGCGACACGATGCCGGTCACGTCGGTCGTGCGGAAGTAGAACTGCGGACGGTAGTTGGTGAAGAACGGCGTGTGACGGCCACCTTCGTCCTTGGTCAGGATGTAGGCTTCGGCCACGAACTTCTTGTGCGGCTTCACCGTGCCCGGCTTGGCCAGAACCTGGCCGCGCTCGACACCTTCACGATCAACGCCGCGCAGCAGCGCGCCGATGTTGTCGCCGGCCTGGCCCTGATCGAGCAGCTTGCGGAACATTTCCACGCCCGTGCAGGTCGTCTTGGTCGTCGGACGGATGCCGATGATCTCCAGCTCCTCGCCGACCTTGACCACGCCGCGCTCGACGCGGCCGGTCACGACCGTGCCGCGGCCCGAGATCGAGAACACGTCTTCGATCGGCATCAGGAACGGCTTGTCGAGCGGACGAACCGGCGTCGGGATGTAGGCATCGACCGCAGCCATCAGCTCGCGGATCGCGTCTTCACCGATCTTCTTGTCCGAATCTTCCAGAGCAGCCAGAGCCGAACCCTTGACGATCGGAATGTCGTCGCCGGGGAACTCGTTCTTGGTCAGAAGCTCGCGAACCTCGAGCTCGACCAGTTCGAGCAGCTCGGCGTCGTCGACCTGGTCGACCTTGTTGAGGAACACCACGATCGACGGCACGCCGACCTGACGCGCCAGCAGGATGTGCTCGCGGGTCTGCGGCATCGGGCCGTCGGCAGCCGACACGACCAGGATCGCGCCGTCCATCTGCGCGGCACCGGTGATCATGTTCTTCACATAGTCGGCGTGGCCGGGGCAGTCGACGTGAGCGTAGTGGCGGTTGGCCGTCTCGTATTCGACATGCGCCGTCGAGATCGTGATGCCGCGCGCCTTTTCTTCAGGGGCGGCGTCGATCTGGTCGTAGCGCTTGTATTCGCCAAAATACTTGGTGATCGCCGCCGTCAGCGACGTCTTGCCATGGTCGACGTGGCCAATCGTGCCGATGTTCACGTGAGGCTTGTTACGCTCGAATTTACCTTTTGCCATTGTCTCTTTCCTTGGACGGCCCGGATCTTCAGTTCGGTCGAAGACCTTCAGTTCAGTCGAATGCGGGGCGATTAGCGACAAAGGCCAAAAAACACAAGCGTCTTTTGGCCGGGTGCCGTCTCACTCAGTCCGAACCATCGATCCGATTGCGGGATATGACGCTGATATAGGAAGGCGAACCGTCAAATGGAATGGGCGTTGCATACTGGATCCGAAGCCGAGGATCGGGCGCTTGTCGATATGGCGAATATCTGGTTTGCTCAGCCGATACAGGTCATTCATATCGCTAGCGTGATGGCTGGGCGGATCGTTCGTTCCCGTGCCGATTGAGGGGCAACTTTCATGGAAGATCTGATCGACCGAATCTACGAAGCCGCATTCGTGCCAGAGCTGTGGCCGGTGGTGCTTGACGGCTTGAGCACGATGTCGGGATCGGTAGGCGGCGCCTTGCTGGTCGCCAGCGAGGCTCATCCGCCGCGGTTTGCGGCATCGGCATCGATTATGGATGCGCTGATTGAATTCTCTTCCGACGCGTGGCGAAACAACGATCGTCCGTTGCGCTGGAAGCCTAGTGTCGATGGGTTTCTTCGCGACGTCGAACTCTTCAGTCCGGACGAATTGGAAACCGATCCGATGAGACACGAATTGATCAGGTACGGATTGGGCTGGCAAACCGGCATGGTCATACCGATGACCAATGGCGAGGTCGTGATCTACAGTGTGGAGCGTCGTCTGCAGGACGGTCCGCATGACCCAACCTCCATCGCCTCGCTCAACGTCCTTCGCCCTCATCTTGCCCGCGCCGGGCTTGTTGCGGCAAGGCTTGGCCTGGAGAGGGCGTTGGCCACCGTGTCGGCCTTGCAGAGCGTTGGGCTTCCCGCCGCAGTCATGTCGGCCGGCGGACAGGTGGTTGCCACCAACGGACTGTTCGATGCGTTGCCGTCCGTTTTTCAGCCGCTGGCGTATGACGGCTTGGCAATCGGCGATCCGAAAGCCGATTTGCTGTTCCAGGAGGCAGTCAGGAGCACTTCGGCTGCCATCGTGCCAATCGTCAGGTCCATTCCCGTTCGCCAGACGATCGATCAGCCCGCTGTCGTCCTGCATGTGTTGCCGCTTCGCCGATCAGCAAGGGACATATTCGCAGGTGCAAACATCCTTGTCGTTGCAGCGTCGATCCGCATGGGCAACCAAGAGCCGTCGCCGCAAATTCTGAGCGCGCTCTTCGATCTGTCTCCGGCCGAGGCAAAGCTTGCCGCATCGCTGGTATCCGGCCGTCCGCTGAAAGCGGCGGCACTTGACCACGGGATCACGGTCAAAACCGCCCGTACCTACCTTGAGCGTGTCTTCTACAAGACCGGCACCGGCCGTCAGAGCGAATTGGTGGCGTTGCTGAGCGGCGCTGCCCCATTGGCACCTCTTGCCGCCACCACCCGCCTCTGATCTTGTGGCCGGATGCATTTCATCCCTGCCTCTATCCGCGGCCCGCTGTTCATGATCGTCTCGACGGGGTCGTATCTCGTCAACGACACGATGATGAAGCTCGCGACGGCAGGCCTGCCGTCCTATGAAGTGCTGTTTCTGCGCGGTGCCGCGGCAGCGCTCTGGGGCTTCCCGCTGTTGTTCGCACTGGGCTACGGCAAGCAGATCCCGCTGATCTTCGACAAGCGCGTCCTGAGCCGGAACATGCTCGAGCTGGCGGCGATCCTTTGCTATGTGGTCGCGCTCGCCAACATGCAGATCGCCGATTCCACCGCGCTCGGCCAGATCACGCCGCTCTTGATGCTGGTCGGCTCCTCGATCCTGTTTGGCGAGCGGATCGGCGGCCGGCGCATGGCGCTGATCGGGCTCGGCTTCGTCGGAGCGCTGATGGTGGCGCAGCCTACTATGCAAGGCATTTCGGTCTACGCCTTGCTGGCGCTCGGCAATGCCACATTTGCGGCGGCGCGCGACCTTGCCGGCCGGCGGGTCGCGGCCGAGGTGCCGGGGATGATCGTGGCGATTTCCGCCGTCGTGGTGGTGCTGATCGGCGCCGGCGCTGCGCATCTGGTTTCAGAGCGCTGGGTCATGCCTGGGGCACATCACCTGCTGCTGATGGCGGGTGCCGGATTTTTCCTGATCTTCGGCCATTTCTTCATCTTCATGGCCTATCGCGTCGGACCGACCAGCGCCGTGGCGCCGTTCTACTATTGCTTCACCGTCTGGGCGGTCATTTCGGGCCTGCTGGTGTTCGGGCAATTCCCCAACGCGCTGGCGATCTGCGGCATCCTGCTGGTCGTCGGCAGCGGGCTGACCATCGTGTCGCTGGATCAGCGTCAGCGCCGGCTGGCCGTCGTCGCGTAACCTCGGCACCCGGGCAGGTGCTCACGAGGCGTTGCCGGGCCGAAAAAGATCGTCTAATCGGCGAAGCAACGTTCGATCGACGACGACATGATCAATCAGCCAGCGGAGTTCCCCGTGACCGATTTTGACCAAAACAACAACTCCGACGCCGAGCACAAGGCCGCTATCCGCAAGTCGCTTGTCGGCTGGGCGGTGTTCATCGCCGGAACGCTGATCTTTTTCGTCGCCGCCGATGCAGTGCTGATGCCATAGACGAGCCGCTGCACGTACCGGCCTGAAAGCCGGTCTTGCCTTCAGAAACTCGAAATCTCAGGCGCCTAAAGCGTCCGCCTTGCGCTGAACTGATGGTAAGCCCACAGAACGACCACCGCTCCGATGACGGCAACGATCAGGCTGTAGATGTTGAGGCCGGTGACGCCTGACGCGCCGAAGGCACTGAAGATCAGACCGCCGACAATGGCGCCGACGATGCCCAGCACGATGTCCATGATGACACCCTGGCCGGTCTTGTTGACGATCTTGCTGCCTATGAAGCCGGCGACCACGCCGAGAATGATCCAGCTGATGATACCCATTTTTTCCTCTCCATCCCCTCGCCAGCCGAACATTTTCATAGGATTGTCAAAACCTCAAGCCAGCTTGAAATTCCGCCCGAATGCTTCATTGTTGAGGAGGGGTCGGGCCTTGGTCGCTATGGAGGATCCACTATGGGACTTTTTGACAATGCCGTTCCCGGCGGCAACATCACCAAACCCCTGATGATCGCGCTCGGCGCATTGCTGGTCGGCAAGATGCTGAGCGGCAGAAGTGCCGAAGCGCCAGAACAGTCTCCCGCGCCCGCTCCGACCGCCCCCGTTCCCGTCCCGACGGAAACCACATCCGCCGATGGTGGCCTGGCTGGCGGCTTGGGCGGCCTGCTCGACAAGCTCAGAAATGCCGGCCACGGCAATGCCGCCGACTCCTGGGTCGGCACCGGGCAGAACCAGCCGATCAACGCCAACGATCTTGGCGCCGCGATCGGACCGCAGATCATTCGCGAGATCGCGCAACGGACCGGGCTGGACGAGCAGGAACTGCTCAAGCAACTGTCCACCGCCCTGCCCGGCATCGTCGACAGACTGACGCCGAACGGCCAGGTGCCGCAGCAGCACCAGGTCGCCACCGCCTTCAACAGCTGACGCGTCACGGCCACGACAATTGGAGCGCTGCGCCTCGTGCGCAGTGTTTCGATTTACTGGTGATGGGATGAGCGTCTGGAGCGGGTAGCGGGAATCGAACCCGCATATTCAGCTTGGAAGGCTGCTGCTCTACCACTGAGCTATACCCGCGCCTTACCTGAAGTACCGGATTCATCCGAAAAGCGCCATGCACTTTTCGGTCCGATTCTTGTCGCGTTTCAGGGCTTCCGGGCCGGCAGTGGTGGAGAGGGTTGGATTCGAACCAACGTAAGCTAAGCTAACGGATTTACAGTCCGTCCCCTTTAACCACTCGGGCACCTCTCCAGTCTGCCGCCGGAGCCATGCAACGAGGCATTCACGCCGATCCGGACCCGAGTTATGTGTTCTCCGAAACCAGCGCAGCGCCTTATGGCGGCAAGCCCATTGGGTGTCAACCGCGCAACCATGGTTTTTCGTTTCTGTTCGCCGGCTGTGACGGCGGGCCATATCCTTGGCCGGAGGACACGGCTATAGAAGCCAGCCATGAGCGATAAAACCAACACCCCCAAAGACACCCATTACGCCAAGCTGCGCCGCGCCTATCGCGACGAGAAAAGCGGCGGCGCGCCGGCGTTCCGGCCCCGACAGCCGGTTCCGCCGGGCGAAAATGCCGCGGACGGCCTGGTGCGGCTCTACGGCCTGCACACGGTGCGCGCCGCACTCGACAATCCGCGCCGCAAGATCAGGAAGATGCTGGTGACGCGCAATGCGGCCGAGCGCCTCGAAATAGCCGATCTCGCCGCCCTGCCCTTCAAGACCGAACTGGTCGAACCCAGGGACATCGACAAGATCACCGGGTCGGATGCCGTGCATCAGGGTGTGCTGATCGAGGCCGAGCCGCTGAAAGCCAAGCGGCTCGATGCGCTTGGTGACGCGAAGCTGGTGCTGGTGCTCGACCAGATCACCGACCCGCACAATGTCGGCGCCATCCTGCGCTCCGCGGTCGCCTTCGGCGCCGGCGCGCTGATCACCACAGCCCGCCACAGCCCGCAGGAATCGGGCGTGCTGGCGAAATCCGCCTCCGGCGCGCTGGAGCACATCGACCAGATCGAGGTGAAGAACCTCGCCGACGCGCTCGGCCAGCTGCACGAGGCGGGCTTTCGCACCATCGGGCTTGATTCGGACGCGCCGGCCGAACTCGAAAAGAGCTTTGCCGGAGAAAAGATCGCCCTGGTGCTGGGCGCCGAAGGCAAGGGCCTGCGCCAGAAGACCCGCGAGACGGTGACGACGCTGGCGCGGCTCGACATGCCCGGCGCGATCCATTCGCTCAACGTGTCGAATGCCGCGGCGATCAGCCTTTACGTGGCGAGGAAGTTTTTAGCGAGTAGCGAGTAGCGAATAGCGAAAGTCGAATCCCGGCTATCCGTGGCTGCAATCCCTATTCGCTATTCGCTACTCGCTACTCGCTCCTACCCCACCTCATGCCCCGCCATCCGCTCCAGCGCCCTGACCAGCGCCGAATGATCCTCCTTGGCGCCGCCATTGGCCGCGCAGGAATTGAACAGCTGTTGAGTCGTCGACGTGTTGGGCAAGGAAACGCCGAGCGCCTTCGCGCCCTCCAGCGCGAGGTTCAGATCCTTCTGGTGCAGTTCGATGCGGAAACCAGGCGCGAAGGTGCGCTTGACCATGCGCTCGCCATGCACTTCCAGAATGCGCGAAGCCGCCAGCCCGCCCATCAGCGCGTGCTGGACCTTGGCCGGATCGGCGCCGGCTTTCGAAGCAAAAACAAGCGCTTCGGCGACAGCTTCAATGGTCAGCGCGACGACGATCTGGTTGGCCACTTTGGTGGTCTGGCCAACCCCGTTCGGCCCGACCAGGGTGATGTTCTTGCCCATCTTCTCGAACACGGGCTTGGCGCGCTCGAAGGGGGTTTCCTCGCCGCCGACCATGATGGTGAGCGATGCCGCCTTGGCGCCAACCTCGCCGCCCGAGACCGGCGCATCGAGATAGTCGCAGCCGAGATCGTTGATCTTCTTTGCGAACATTTTGGTCTCAATCGGCGAGATTGAGCTCATGTCGATGACCAGCTTGCCCTTGGCCAGGCCGGACGCGACGCCGTTGTCGCCGAACAGTACATCGGCCACCTGCGGCGTGTCGGGCACCATCAGGATGATGATGTCGGCAGCCTTGGCCACGCCGGCGTGGCCGGTGACGGTCTTCAGCCCCTTGGCGACGAGATCGGCCGGCGGCTTGGAGCGATGGTCGCTGGTGATGACCTTGTAGCCCGCGTCCAAGAGATGCCCTGCCATCGGCGCGCCCATGATGCCGAGGCCGATGAAGCCGATGGTTTCCATTGTGGTTCTCCAGAAGGTTGTGTGAAACGCCCCCTCATCCGGCCGCTAGCGCGACCACCTTCTCCCCGAGGGGAGAAGAGAATGCCGACGTTGATGCCTGTCTCTTCTCCCCACCGGGGAGAAGGTGGCCCGAAGGGCCGGATGAGGGGGCCTTGGCCGCTAAGCCGCAGCACTGCCCTGCCCGCTCAACTCCCGAAACCAGCCTAACCCAGCCTCCGTCCCTGCCTTCGGCTTGTATTCCGCCCCGACCCATCCGGCATAACCGATGCGGTCGATGTGCTCGTACAGGAAGGGAAAATTGATCTCGCCCGTCCCCGGCTCGTGACGGCCGGGATTGTCCGCAAGCTGGATATGCGCGATGCTGCCGAGGTTAGCCTCGATGGTACGGGCGAGATCCCCCTCCATGATCTGCATGTGATAGATGTCGTATTGCAGGAACAGGTTTTTTGAGCCGACACGATCGATCAGCGCCAGGGCTTGATCGGAATAGTTGAGGAAGAAGCCCGGAATATCGCGCGTGTTGATCGGCTCGATCAGCAGCCTGATCCCGGCCTGCTCCAGCTTTTCCGCCGCGAAAGCGAGGTTTTCGGCAAAGACATCCTCCAGCACCTTGCGGTCGGCGGCGGCCGGCGCGATGCCGGCCAGGCAATTGACCTGCTGGCAGCCGAGCGCCTGCGCGTAGACGATCGCCTTGGCGATGCCCTGGCGGAATTCCGGCACGCGGTCCGGCAGCACCGCAATGCCACGCTCGCCCTTGCCCCAGTCGCCGGCCGGCAGGTTGAACAGCACCTGGGTCAGGCCGTTCTTCTTCAACCGGGCGGCGACGACATCGGGCGCATGGTCATAGGGTCCGATATATTCGACGCCCTTGAAGCCGGCGCGGGCGGCGGCATCGAAACGGTCGAGGAACTCATGCTCGCCAAAGAGCATCGACAGATTGGCTGAAAAACGCGGCATTCTTTTTCTCCTAATCCAACATCACGATCGCCGTCGGCGCATCCTCGTGGCTTTCGGCAAGCTCCTCGAATTCGGTGATCTTGTCGATCTCGGTGCCCATGGAGATGTTGGTGACGCGTTCGAGGATGAATTCAAGCACGACCGGAACCCGGTGCTCTTTCATCAGCCGCTGCGCCTCCTTGAAGGCTCCGGCGAACTCTTCCGGCTTGCGCACCCTGACCGCCTTGCAGCCCATCGCTTCGGCGACGGCAACATGGTCGACGCCATAGCCTGCCTCGGGATCGCCTGCCCGGTTGATGTTCTCGAAGGCAAGGTCGACCTCGAAGTCCATCGAAAACCCACGCTGCGCCTGCCGGATCAGGCCGAGATAGGCGTTGTTCACGACGACATGCAGATAGGGCAATTTGTGCTGTGCGCCGACCGCCAGTTCCTCGATCATGAACTGGAAGTCATAGTCGCCCGACAGCGCCACGATGGTCCGGTCGGGATCGGCCGCGCGCACGCCAAGGGCTGCCGGCAAGGTCCAGCCAAGCGGGCCGGCCTGGCCGCAATTGATCCAGTTGCGCGGCTTGTAGACATGCAGGAACTGCGCACCGGCGATCTGCGACAGGCCGATCGTGGTGACATAGGTGACGTCGCGGCCGAACGCCTTGTTCATCTCCTCATAGACACGCTGCGGCTTCAGCGGCACCTGGTCGAAATGCGTCTTGCGCTTCATCGTCTTCTTGCGGGCCTGGCATTCCTTCGCCCAGCCGGACCAGTCGCGCAGTCTGCCTGATGTCTTCCATTCGGTGGCAACGTCGAGCAGCATCTTCAGCGCCGCGCCCGCATCCGAAACGACACCGAGATCCGGCGCGAAGACACGGCCTATTTGAGTGGGCTCGATGTCGACATGGATGAACTTTTTCCCCTTGGTGTAGACATCCACGGAGCCGGTGTGACGGTTGGCCCAGCGGTTGCCGATGCCGAAGACGAAGTCGGCTTCCAGCATCGTGGCATTGCCATAGCGGTGCGAGGTCTGCAGCCCGCACATGCCGGCCATCAGCCGGTGGTCGTCGGGGATGGCGCCCCAGCCCATCAAGGTCGGGATGACCGGCACGCCCGAAATTTCGGCGAATTCGATCAGCAGGTCCGACGCGTCGGCGTTGATGATGCCGCCGCCGGCGACGATCAGCGGCTTTTCGGCCCCGTTGAGCATCGTCAAGGCCTTTTCGGCCTGCGCGCGTGTCATGGCCGGCTTGAACGGTGTCAACGGCTCATAGGCATCGATGTCGAATTCGATCTCGGCCAGTTGGACGTCGACGGGCAGGTCGATCAGCACCGGACCCGGCCGCGACGAGCGCATCAGGTGAAATGCCTTCTGCAGCGCCATGGGGACGAGATAGGGCTCCATGACGGTGACCGACCATTTGGCGACCGGCGCGGCAATGGCTGATATGTCGACGGCCTGGAAATCCTCCTTGTTCAGCCGCGCCCGCGGCGCCTGCCCGGTGATGCACAGGATCGGAATGGAATCCGCGGCCGCCGAATAGAGCCCAGTGATCATGTCGGTGCCGGCCGGACCCGATGTGCCGATGCACAGGCCGATATTGCCTGCCTTGGCGCGGGTAAAACCTTCCGCCATGTGCGAGGCGCCCTCGACGTGGCGGGCGAGCACGTGGCGGATCGTTCCCCTCGCCTTCAGGGCCGAATAGAGCGGATTGATCGCCGCGCCCGGCACGCCGAAAGCGCAGGAAATGCCTTCCTTTTCGAGAACGAGAACCGCGGCATCGACAGCGCGCATCCTGGCCATTTCCAGCCCTCCACGGGGTTTGTCATTGTTGGATTGGCCAAGGATGTCAGCACGCCGGGTATTTTTCAATTTTTTCAGAATATTTTTTCATTTCTAGAAAACGGCATCAGGTTTTTGATTTTATTGGGTTTTCCGTTTTCCAGGAATTCAGCTAGTGATGGTAGTGAAAAACTTTTTCATTGCGCGCTTGGCGAAATCGGCCGAGAATGGCGCCATGGAAACCACCGAAAAACGCCAGCGTGGCCGGCCGCGCGCTTTCAACGGGCCCTCGGAGGCCAGTTCGGTGCAGTCGCTCGACAGGGCACTGCGCATCCTGGCCATTGTCGCGGAAGGCAGCGGCCTGTCTCTGAGCGAGATATCGGCGCAGAGCGGCCTTGCCGCCTCCACCGCCTACCGCATGCTGACGACGCTGCAAAACCACGGCATGGTCGAATTCGACACATCAGACCAACTGTGGTCGATCGGCGTCGAGACCTACCGCATGGGCGCGGCCTTCCTGCGCCGCCGCAAGCTGGTCGACCGCGCGCGTGTCGTCATGCAGGAGCTGATGGAGAGGACCGGCGAGACCGCCAATCTCGGCGTCGCCGAGGACGATTGCGTGGTCTTCGTCAGCCAGGTCGAGACGCATCAGGCGATCCGCGCCTTCTTCCGTCCGGGCACACGCAGCCCCTTCCATGCGTCCGGCATCGGCAAGGCGGTGCTGGCCCATCTCGAGCCGGAGCGCGTCGGAACCATCCTGCGCAAGGCAGGCCTGCAGCGCTTCACGGACAGGACACTTTCAGACATTTCGGCGCTTGCCCACGATCTGGCGCGGATCAAGCTGCGCGGCTGGTCGGTCGACGACGAGGAGCGGCACCCCGGCATGCGCTGCGTGGCAGCCGCCATCTTCAACGAATTCGGCGAGCCGATCGGCGGCGTTTCGGTGTCGGGACCAACGGTGCGGGTGACGCCGGAGCGGTTGGCCGAGATCGGCCCGCTGGTGCGCGATGCCGCCGCCGAGGTGACCAGGATGATCGGCGGCGTGCGAGCCAGCTGATCAGCCCGTCCCGGGCAGCGCGCTCCTGGTCGCGATATCAAAGAAATCGAGAAGGATGGCCATGCCGACGCCGCAGGCGGTGAATATCAGGCCGGCCATGAAGATGCGGTTGGCACGTTCATAGATGCGCCGCTGCAGGCATTTCGTGTCGAGCAGCAGCGAGAGCGCCCGCATCTGCAAGGCAATGCCGGCCAGGATCGGCAGGACGGCGACAAGATGGTAGGTCTGCCACGGGATCGGGTTGGCGGCCCAATGCGTGATGAAGCCCAGCGAAAACGCCAGCAGGATGCCGACGGCGGTGACGGTGCCGTTGCGGAAAACCGTTTCGACCAGGTCTTCCCTGGGGTCCTGCTCGTCCAAAGGTCTCTCCCCGCGTTTCGCGGTCAGAATAGACGCTCGGAAAATCTCTCTACACCGTCCGGTCTGCCGCCCGGGCCAATCCTTTCTGCGCTGAATCGGCCGATGGAGTACGCACCGCTACCATCCAGACAGCAGAAGAGGGGCTCGCATGGGCCCCTCTGTTGCTGAAACGGTCCTCCCCTCTAAAGACGGCAATAGTGGCGGTAACCGTCGCGGCCGAGATAGGTATCGGAGTCCGCGTCGTAGCTGGCGTAACGGTCGTAGCAGCGGCGGACATGCCACGAGCCGCCGCCTTCGTCGACATAGACGGTGCGCGGCTGGGCGAGCAGGCTACCGAGGACAAAGCCGCCGACGCCGGCCGCAATGCCGATGCCGAGGCCGTGATTGTGGTGATGGCTGTGAGCGGTCGAAGGCTGCACGGTTCCGGCCAGCGTGGCGGCGGCGACGGCGGTGGCGATAAGGCCGGAAACGAGTGTGTTCTTGAACATGACGATCTCCTTGCTCCGTTGACCGAGGCGATCCATCCGCCTCTTGATCATCTGTCGTCGCAGCCAGGAAAAAGGTTCGAATCTTTTGTCGATCTTCTGGGATCGGGGAAATCGGATCGACCGAGGTCATGCTGACGGCGACCTTGCGAGAGCTTGGCGAAGAAGTTGATGCGGCTGATCTCCCCCCTTGCGGCAGGGCTATCGCATATGGAATTCCTGAGATGTCTGCCCGGCACGGACCCCCACCCCTAGCCCCTCCCCACAAGGGGGAGGGAGACTTCCGTTGGTGCTGACCTAGGCGAATCGCCTGTCTTTTCGGCGCCAAAGAAGAATTAAAGGCACGCGGCAGCGTTCCCTCCCCTTTGTGGGGAGGGTTAGGGTGGGGGGCCCTCTTCGCAAGAATCCATATGCGATAGTCCTGCCCCTTGCGGGGAGATGCCCGGCAGGGCAGAGGGGGTGCTGTCCCGCCAGCTTGTCAACCAATCAGGGCGAGGCAACCGCACGGACAAAATAGAGAAAGTTCATGGGGAAGCCGGTGATCTTTCACCCCCCCTCTGTGCTGCCGGACATCTCCCCGCAAAGGGGGAGATCGGCAGCTTTGCCGTCCCCACTTCACAAAGTGATCGCCGAACGCAAAAAGGGCGGCCGAAGCCGCCCTTTTGGGGAATTGGGTCCCTCCATCAAAGGAAAATGATCACCCTGCCGTGCCTGTGGTGATGGTTGTGGTGGTGGTTGTTGTAGTGCTTCCACCAGAACTTCTTGAAGTGCTTCTTGTGATGTTTGTGGTTGTGATGGT
Organism: Mesorhizobium sp. LMG17149; assembly: GCF_024518695.1. NCBI lineage: Bacteria > Pseudomonadati > Pseudomonadota > Alphaproteobacteria > Hyphomicrobiales > Phyllobacteriaceae > Mesorhizobium > Mesorhizobium sp. LMG17149. The sequence goes on along the minus strand of NZ_JANIFL010000004.1, from coordinate 71,367 downwards.
GATGATGGCCGTGCATGCCGTGGGCTGACGACGTGCCGACAGTGCCGGCGAGCGCGCCGGTGGCGACGAAGATGGCGACGAGGCCTGAGGTAAGAGTGCGCTTGAACATGATGATCTCCTGGATCTTTTGATCGAGGCGACCCATTCGCCTCTAACCATCAGTCGGCGCGGCGCGGCAAAAGGTTCGATAGGTCGAAGAGATTTTTTGTGGGGCCTTTGGCCCGAGCGAATAGTGAATAGCGAATAGCGAGTAGGAAAAGGCAGGAACGCCACTTACCAATCGCTACGTTGCCGTTCCCTATTCGCTATTCGTTACTCACTATTCGCTCTCTCTCACCCCATCCCCGTGACATGGCGCAGCCAGAACGCCAGCGCGATGAAGCCGATGATGGTGGTGACGCCGGTCCAGTCGACATTGGCCTTCTTCACATCGCTGATGATCTTCACCAGCAGCATCCAGGCCACGAAGATGATCGGGAGAATGATGACTAATCTGATCATGCCACACCCCTGCTCGAAGCGATTGCACCTCCCCTAGATGTAGGAAGCAATCTAGCGCTTTTCAGGATGCCCTCGTCGACGGGCCATGCGGCATGCCGGGGAAAAACGGAGTTTTGTCTTTACTGGCGCAACAAATATGCTAACCGGAGCGCCGTGCCCTTGTAGCTCAGCTGGTAGAGCAGCGGTTTTGTAAACCGAAGGTCGGCGGTTCGATTCCGTCCGGGGGCACCAGACAACTATCTCAATTACTTGATTGATGAACGTGAAGTTCCGTCCATCGCTTAGTCCACCTTAAATTTTGGCTTACCAGCCGGAATACCCGCCCCTTAGGTTCCGGACCATTTTAGACAAATTGAATGTTTGATAGCCGTGACGAGGCTGTCCGGACGCGGGGGGAACAAAAACCCCGGCACGAAGGCCGGGGTTAAGTGGACCGGAAATGCCGGTTAGAACTTGTAGCTAACACCGAGATTTATGTCATGGCTCGTGAGATCGAGATCCCCTGTGGTTGGTAGAAGCAGCAGGAAACCATCTGAGTTGCCGAAATCGCTGTAGCGATACTCGGCCCTGAAAATCAGATTGTCGGTAAAGGCATATTCAGTACCCAAACCAGCTGTCCAGCCGACCGAGGTATCGCTGTAGGATCTGATCTCTGCGCCGTTGAAAAGACTAGCCGCGTCGAAGTCGGCAAAAGCCAAACCGCCGGTCACATAAGGGAGCCACCGGTCCATTGCATAGCCGGCGCGAAGCCTCGCCGAACCAGTCCAGTTGTATTCGACTTGCGAGGAAAATCCAGGAAAGGCAAATGCGCCGGCAAATGTCTCTCCGGTGCCATCGCCATCTCGGTAGTCGACGTCAAACTCAACACCCAGAACAATATTGTTGCCGAACTGATGCTGGGCGCCGGCGTGCACACCGACCAGAAATCCGTCAAGATCAGCCTCCGAGGTATGGTTCAATCCGCCGGAAAGAACGTTAATCTCGCTGTCAGCCCAACCGTAACCACCGTGGATACCGGCGTAGAATCCGCTCCAGGTGAATGCATCCACCTCGACAGCTGCAGGGACTTCTTCCACAACCGCATCGGCAGCGTTAGCGCCTGCGGTCAGTGCAAGGATAGAAACCAACGTCGCGAGATAAAATTTCAAAGCGCACCCCCAGTGCTTGAGCAGACTCTTGGGTAATTACCGCACCGACCTCCCGCTAGTGTAAAAATACCACACCGCTACCTTGCCGTACGACAGTAATCCAAGACGGAAATTTCGGCATCCAAGGCGCGTAGCGACGCAATTTTGAACGATACCACAAATCCAAATAGAGCCCGCCGCTCCATTCACGGCAGCGGCGGGCAGAAGTCGCTTGAATATTGCGGCGGCGGATGCACGCTCGAACACCCGCTTCAGACGCACGATTTCCGCGTCGGCATCGCGATGAAGTTCCAACTGTTCAGCCCATCGCTGATGGTTGACGCCCTCCGCAGGAATGGCAAGACCAAGGTCCAGCTTGCGAACGGTCTAGCGCGGGCGCAATGTCGCCACGAACCCGACGGCTAGGGGCCTGGATCGCAAATAGTTCGCGGCTCAGGCCCTTCGTCCGTTCCGGACCATGCTATGGGCTCTTCTACCGGGTGCTCCGCCCTTGTTGTGCCGGCCCGGTCAAATTCCACCGGATGAACGTAGCATCCTTCCCGGTGACTTCCCGCACCGCCCTTAACAGCACCTCATGCAAGACGCGCGTCTGTCTGTAGTGGTCGCATTGCGGCGATATGAACGGCTTGATGATGCTCAGGTGCAGCGCTTCCGCCGCCACGAGAAAGCGCTCGATTTCAGCCTGCGATAATCGCTTCGAAGGTTTTGACCGAGCCATTGCGACACCTTTTAAGAGTCGCCCCACCCGAGGATAATATTCCTACTTTCCTCACGACATGTAAAGCGGTCCGCGCCCAAAGCCACCACTAAGACAGGAACCAGGCGGGAGACGCCGTCCCAGGGATGCGACGACGCATTGCCGAGATATTTCTCTGTTGTCGCGCAAAGAAAAAAGCCCGTCGCGGTTTGGCGGCAGGCTCTCTCTATGGGCTTTAGTGGACTAGAATTTGTAGGCGATACCGAAGCGAACCTCATTGATCTTCAGATCAACATTACCATTCGGCAATGATTCAGTGCCGAAATCAGTATAGCGATACTCGGCGCGCAGCAGAAGATTGTCGGTCATGGCGTAGTCCAAGCCCGCGCCTATCGTCCATCCAGTAAATGTGTCTCCGAAAGAACCTGAGACGGTATTACTGCTTGTGTCGATGTCGCCAAATGCAACGCCACCCGCGACATAGGGAAGCAAGCGATCAACGGCATATCCCAATCGAAGTCTTGCCGCTCCACTCCACTTAAGTTCCTCGGTCCCGATGCCGCCCGGAAATGGGAGACCGGGAGCGGCGAATATTTGGCCGCTGCCATCAACATTCGCATATACGACGTCCAGTTCCGCACCAATGACGATATTGTTCGGCATCTGGTAGTTGTAACCGGCGTAGACACCTCCAAGGAACCCGTCAGGATCTGTCTCAATGAAGCCCGGGCCGCTGGCCTGCCGTATATTCCCCTCACCCCGAGCGTAGCCTGCCTGAAGACCGATATACCCACCTGTCCAGCTAAAAACCGGGGCGACTTCTTCGACCATGGCATCGGCAGCGAACGCCGACGAAGCCAGCAGAGACAACGACAAACCAAGAAGCAGCTTCTTCATAGGTGATCCCCTGTAACCCACCCTCTCGTAGCAGAGCGCGCCGATATGTGCCGTTGTATTTCCGCCACATTAGACCCTGATTCAAAACTGCGGTCAGCGCGCTTGACGAGATTGTATTGGCGAGAATGAGCGAGCAGCAAATGCTGGTCTTGCTCGAACAGCTTGCTCACGCCCGAATGCTCGTTAGAGACGTCCACGATCCGCAGCCCTCTGCACGCCGCCCTTGCGTATCAAACCGTACGTTGAATCCTTCTTGGGTCACGCGCGAAAAGAGAGTAAATAAATCTCTTCGCAGGAAGGGAGGCCGCGATGGTTGAAACGCATATAGAAATCGCACGCGCGGCTATAGAAACCAGCTTTCGGTTGCGGCACCATTCCCTGGCCGGAACCGCCTCATTTCGCCGCGGTATGGACCACTCCCGACGCGCAATCGAGGCCTCGCGCGAACTGCTCAAGGGCCTTCGGCAACGTCACCGCGATGACCTGGCCCGAGGTTGGGAAGATCCGGATCCAGATCCTGTTGCCGTCTCGGCCTTCGATGCCGACATTCTCCGCTCTGCATTTCGAAACCTGGTAAGGGAAACAAGCGTTCCCGCGTGTGAATGGCGCCACCTGGCTGAAAGCTTGGTCCGCGAATATGTCGGGTGCGAGCAGGTTGACGCAGGCTTGTTGGACTGGATTACCCACAAGTAGTCACCGCTTGGATAAATCGCGTACCGACGCAAAACAGCCCGTTCCGCCCACATTGCCGGTGACACGAAACGGGCTGCGGAAGCCGGCATGCGGTGCTTCCTGCAATCCAACTTTGGACGCGCACGGATGTTCCGTTAGCTTCTGCTGAAAAGCGGGTACATCCTGCTGCTGTGGCCATTCGACAGTCGCAGGTAGAGTAGACCCGCCGCTCCATTTGCGAAGCGACGGGCTCTCGCCCACCCCATACCCGTCAAAGCAATTTAGATGCCAAATTGTTTGACCCGTTATGGAGCACAGCCTTCGCCTTGCCAGTCGGTCCTGCCAGTCGCCTTCTCGTCGCTCTACCTCGACATCGATAACCATGCACATCATGCCGGCGTTGGCCGCGATCACGAAATTGTCGGATTCGTACGAAGCAGAGTTCTGTACGATTCCAACCCTTTAACTTTGTACACCCCTGTTTTGTAATTCGGCGGCTGGGGGGACGCCGTGCATCAGGTCGCATTTCACTGTCAATCGCGCGCCAGAGGGCGTATCTTCTCCAAATCGTCTGCACGTGTTTACGGGCGCAGACGGCAGGGAGATTGGAAAGCTCTTGCCCCAAGCGGGATTGAGCTATGACCAATCCAGAGAACGCTTCCTATAAAAACCAATTGTTGCGTCGGCTTAACCCTGGTGACCTGGGGCTTTTGCAGCCACACCTTGAACTGTGTGACCTCGAGCTGAAAATGACCTTGGAGAAAGCCGATTCGGAGATCGAGACGGTTTACTTCCTGGAAGACGGCATTGCCTCTGTGGTCGCGGCGGCTTCAGGTAAGGAGGCCGAGGTAGGTCTTGTCGGCTTTGAGGGAATGACCGGTGCCGCGCTCGTGATGGGCGCTGACTATGCGGCGCATCAATGTTACATTCAGTCGCCCGGCAGCGCTTTCAGGATCGGAGCCGAGCCCTTCAAGGAGGCTCTTGCGAACAGCCCAACGTTGCGCCTGTTCCTGTTGCGCTATGTCCACTACTTCCACATCCAGACCAGCTATACGGCCCTGATCAACGCAAAATCAAACCTTGAAGAGCGGTTGGCGCGCTGGCTTCTAATGTGTGACGATCGGGTCCACGGCGAACGCCTTGCGATCACCCACGAGTTTCTCGCCGTCATGCTTGGAGCAAGACGCCCAGGGGTTACCGTTGGACTGCAAGTGCTGGAAGGGCGCGGTTTCATCTATTCTCGACGTGGCGAAGTGCATATCAGGGACCGCAGCGGCCTTGCGGCTTGCGCAAATGGCACCTACGGCAAACCGGAGGCCGAGTATGCGCGGCTGGTTGGATGAGAGCGCCTTCCCAGCATGCCGGACGTGGACCACTATAATAGGTGGTTCCAGACACTTGTGCCTCGCGCCAGCAAAACAGCCCGTCCCCATATTGCCGATACAGGAAACGGGGTGCGGAAGCCGCGATGCGATGCTCCCGCAATTCAACTTTGGACGCGCATGGATGTTGCGTTAGCTTCTGCAGACATGCTGCAGTCAGCCGCCGCGATACCGAAAGCCGTTCACATCCCGTGGGTCAGGACAAGGTAGATGGCGGGGACCAACATCAACCAGCCGCCCATTCCTAGAACCACCAAAATGGCCATGCGCTCTGTTCGCCTGACAAGGTCGGCAATGTTTTCCTCGTCCGGCAACGAGGCGGCGTCCGCAAACCCGGGCGCATGATCATCATTGTCATTTCCCGGTTGGTTTGCGCTGCCACTCGCATTCGATCTCTGGACCAATGTCATTGTTATCGTTCACCAAAGAATCCAAGCGGCCCGTTCTCGGCGCGTGAGCCGGAACGGGCCAAGGCGGAAAGCTAGTTAAAATCGAAGGACGACCGAAGGACCACGTCGGCGGTAGCACCGGACGCGGCGGCGACCATGCCGCCAGTAACTGCGGCAAACCCGTCTCCAGCCTCGCCGGCGGCGGCGGTGGGGACGGTGGTGCCAGTCCCGATGGTAGACTTGCTGCACTTCTGCCTGTGCATCTTCGTCAAAGGTCGCTGTTTGTGGCGTCTCAAGTTCATCGAGGATGCCGCGTCCGGCTCCTGGAACACCCGCCACTGCGTCGATTGGGCGGACAGCGCTTGCAAGGGCCGCTGCCCCGGCAACACCAAACATTGCGGTCAAGAAGGATCGCCGATCCATAATAAACCTCCCAAGGTGCATGAGCTAGAAAGCGCGCGCTGCCGCATGAGCAGCCCAGCGCACGGTGAAATACAGGACCCGCCAGCCGCCGAAAGCGGCTCACGGGTCCTATCCGCGCAGGAAGGGACGTAGCTGCGCCGATCCAAGCCATGTCAGCCAAGGACTATTCCCATCACCAGGAAGGTGATGGCTGTTGCCAAAATCGGTGCGAGCAACCATCGCGCCTGGCCGACACTTTTTTCCACTGTTTCTCTCCGAATTCGGAGAGACAACAACCTTTAGGCCTAAGCCGTTCCGCCTACTCCCAGCGGGTAAGACCATTGCGTTTGCCAATCAGACTTTGGTCCTGCGCGGGTTCAGCCAGAAGCCCGTATGAGGAACGTTTGGCCTGGCGACGTGTTCGGGTGGCCAGCCGATCGTGCTGCCGCCAGGTTAAGAGGAGAAAAACAATGAGGATGCACCTAAGCAGCGCCGCTGCGGCGCTCTTGCTGCTGGCCAGCGTCGGCGCAGTTGCGGCACAGGATGTGGTTGTCACACCGGAACAGGACACCGTCGTGCGCGAATACGTGAAGAAGCAACCCTTGGCTTCTGTGAAGCTTCCGGGGGTCGAGCTGAACGTCGGCACGGCGCTGCCAGACACGGTCGAGCTCCACGAGGTTCCCAACGTCAAATACCGCTATACTGTGGTCGATAACCGAACGGTTCTGGTGGACCCGAGCACACGCAAGATTGTGAAAGTCTACGACTGAAACTTCGAACCGGCCACGCCCGCCGGCAGGGATGGCGGCGGGTTGTGCTCGTCAATCGCCACTGAATCGGACAATGAAAATGATGAGCCCTGAAGTCGAGACGTCGCAAGCCCTCGTGGCGCGCCTGGCTGATCTCCAGGCGAAAGCGCGGGCAGCACCTATAAACGAAGCCGAAATGAAGACCTTCCAAAAGCTCGCAGCCGTCACGGACGACAGTTGCGGTCATTCGGCTCGGGATTTGGCCATTCCAGGTTCGATGACGACATAGTGGTGCACGAGGTCACACCCTGATCGCCGCCGCCAAAATCCAGTTCTGCCTGCGGACCGCCGCGCACAGCTCCGGGTATCTTCGCCGCGTCGCGCTTCACGAACTCGATGAACATCATGTCATTGAAGATCAGTTCGTCGAGCCCCGATGCTCCAAAATATCCCAAATTGGGCTGCCTTCTATGACGCGCTCGCAACCTGGGCGGATGCCCCAATCCTGGTGAACGTGTTCCGCACCCTGACAGACTTGTAGACGTAGGCGACCCAGAGCCCTGTCACCACAAACGAGACTATGGGGGCCACCAGCGCATCGCCTGCGAGCACCAGGCTCACCGGAACGCCCAGAACTGAGGCAACCCAGATCGTGTCCAGGATAAACACGACGGGAATCGCCAGCCACTGGAGCAGAAACAATTGCGGAAAGCGGCGGCTACGCCGCAGCATCGAAACGAGCACAACCAGCTGAAGCGCCAGAAACGCCAGATTAAGGGCAACCTCGCCATACACCGCCAGCGGCCCATTCGAGAGGGTCATGAGTTGCTGGTAGCCGTCGGCCGAATTGGCGAAGTCGGCAAGCGTCCGCAATGGTGACACTGCCTGACCGATAGCCAGCAGCATCAGCCAGCCGCCGAAGCCCACAAGAGCCTCAGGATTCTGTGACGGCTTCGCGGCTGATCGAACGGCAAGGAAAACAGGCACGCCGATCAACAGCAGCAAGATCGCCCAATGCCAGACTGAAAACGTGCCCATTTACCCCTCCCCCTATTTATGCCCTCCTAGGTTGTACCAGATTTCAAACGCAACTCAAGAGGCGACCCGCGTCTGAAACCAGGTCTTATGCGGAAGCGACGCTTTCTCCTGCCTGCTCCTGACGTGTCACACCCCAATCGCCGCCACCAATATCCTATTCTGCCTCCGTATCGCCGCGCGCAGTTCCGGTATCTTGGCCGCGTCACGCTTCACGAATTCGATGAACATCATGTTCATGTTGTTGAAGATCAGTTCGCCGAGCGCTGCACCGTCGATGTCCTGGCGCACCAGGCCAATCTCCTGCAGCCGGGCGATCAGGGCGCGGATCTGTTCGGTCAGGGCGCGGTCGAGCGCGGTGTAGGCCTGGCCGAACGGGCTGTCGGGCAGTTGCGTCGAGATTGCCATCGCCTGCCGCCACATCTCCTTGCTGAGATAGTGCAGCGAGTGCTCGATATAGATGCCGACCAGCGTGTCCAGCGCGTCGCCGACATTGGCCGGCGGCTTGGCGACGACGCCTTGCCCGGCATTCAGCACCTCGTTGACCTCCAGCGAGACGATGGCGCCGAGGATGTCGCCCTTGTTCTCGTAGTAGTTGTAGATCGTCCCGACAGAGACCTCGGCCTGCGCGGCGATCGCCTCGATCTTGGCGCCTTCGTAGCCGGCCTCGCGAAACAGTTCGGCCGCCGCCTCGATGATACGCCGGTGCCGGTCCGCCTTTTGCCTAGCCCGCAATCCGCTCATTCCCAGCCTCTTGCCATAAAAACAGAATTGACTCAATTTTAGAATTGGTTCAATTTTTTGCAAGAAGCCACAAAGGCAAGGGAGAACACTCGATGTCACACACAGCCAGCAATCCGCTTTCCATCCTGAAGACCCGTTTGCGCACAGCTGCCGCAGCCGCGGCGCTGCTGCTTTCGACGAGCGCGCAGGCCGCCGATCTCAACGCGCTGATCTGGTGCGATCATGCCGATCCGGCCTTGCTGCAGCCTTTCGAGGAGGCCAATGGCGTCAAGGTCAACGTCAAGGAATTCGAGGGCACCGGCGCCGGCCTCGCCATCGTCGAGCAGTCGCAGCCCGGCGACTGGGATGTGATGGTGATCGACAGCATCGATGTGCCGCGCGGCGTCGAGAAGGGACTGTTCGAGCCGTTGCCGGAAGACAAACTGCCGCTGGCCGACCTGTTTCCGCAGGTGAAGATGGACAGCTCCACCGTGGTCGGCGGCAAGCGCTACGGCATCACCGAAAAGTTCGGCTACAACACGATCGGCTACAACAAGACCAAGGTCGATCCGGCCGACATGCAGTCGATGGCGGCACTCACCGGCGACAAGTACAAGGGTAAGGTCGCCATCTACGACTACTACCTGCCGGTCATCGGCATGGCGGCACTGGCGATCGGCAAGAAGACGGCCGATCTCACCGAAGCCGACCTGCCCGCCCTCAAGGACGAGCTCTTGAAGATGAAGGCCAATGCCAAGCTGGTCGGCGAAGTGACCGCCAGCCAGACGGCGCTTGCGACCGGCGAGGTCGACATATTGGTCGGCGGCGGCGAATGGGTGACGGCGGGCCTGGCCAAGGAAAACCCGGCGCTGGACTTCTCGGTCCCCAAGGAGGGTGCGATTCTCTGGTCGCAGTCGCTGGCCATGTTCAAGGATTCCGAGAACAAGGACATGGCGCTGAAGTTTATCCAGTACATTATGAGCCCGGAAGGCCAGGCCCGCCTTGCCACCTCCTCCTGCTATTGGGGCATGCCGGCCAACACCAAGGCCGCACTCACCGACGACCAGAAGAAGGTTTTGCGCTTCGACGAGCAGCCGGGCTTCCTGGCGCGCGCCCAGGCCTATCCGGCGCCGAACGCCGATCTCGACAAGAAGATGCAGGATATGTGGACCGAAATGCTGCAGGCGAAATGAGCCGATAGCGCTCATGAGCAGCTCGGCAAACAACGGACGTGCCCTGCCCCGGGCGGGCTCTGCTCTGCCCCGGGCGGCCCTGCCCCGGGCGGGCTCTGCCCTGCCCTGGGCGCTGGTCACGCCGGCGCTCGGCTGGACGCTGCTGTTCTTCGTGCTGCCCTTCATCGCCATGGGGTTTTCCAGCCTGACGGCGCATGAGGGCGGCGGCTTCACGGCGTCCAACTACAGCCAGTTCTTCACCAACCCGTCCTACTGGCAGGCGATGGTGAACTCGCTGCAGGTGACCGCGATCGTCACCGTGATTTCGGTGCTGCTCGCCTATCCATTTGCCTGGATCCTCGCCGAACAGGTTCCGGAACGCTGGCAGCGGCTGGCACTGATGCTGGCCGTGCTGCCGTTCTGGACCTCCTATGTCGTGCGCTCCTACTCGTGGCTGCTGGTGCTGGCGCAGAACGGCGTCGTCAACCGGGCGCTGACCGGCTCTGGCCTGTTCAGCGAGCCGCTGCAACTCGCCAACACGCGTTTCGCCACCGTCACCGGCTTCGTGCACTTCTTCGTCATGCTGTTGACGCTGACCATCTTTGCCAACCTCAAGCAGTTGAGCCCGAGCTACCGCAAGGCGGCCGCCGATCTCGGCGCCGGGCCGGTGCGCACCTTCCTGCATGTCGTGCTGCCGCTGACCTTGCCCGGCATCATGGTCGGCGCCTTCCTGACCTTCGTGCTGTGCATCGGCGACTACATCACGCCGCAGATCCTGGGCGGCAACAACGAGCTGCTGATGCCGCAACTGGTGATGATGCAGATCGGCAGGCGCGGCGATTTCCCGCTGGCCTCGGCGCTGTCGATCATCCTGATGGCGGTGGTCACATCAGCCTACCTCGCCTGCGCGCGCTGGCTGAAGATCGAGCGGGCCTGAGATGCGCCGGATTGTCCGCATCGCCTCTTGGCTCTACGCGCTCGCCGTCTACGGCTTCATCTTCTTGCCGGTCGTCGTGCTGGTGCTGTTTTCGCTGCAGGCGACGTCGTTCCCGATCCCGCCCTTCACCGGCCCGTCGCTGCGCTGGTACGATGCGGTTCTTTCGGACACGCGGCTGACCTCGGCGCTGGTCAACTCGCTGCTGGTGGCATCCATCTCCTCGCTCGCAGCCGTCACGCTCGGCTTTCTCTCCGCCTGGGGCTTTGCCCGCTTCGTCCTGCCTGGCTCCGGCCTGCTGCGCGGGCTGATCACCCTGCCGCTGACGGTCAGCTATCTCATCATCGGCATGGGGCTGCTGGTGCTGTTCAACTGGGCCGGCGTGCCGAAATCGCTGCTCGCCGCCGGCATCGGCCATGTCGTGATCAACCTGCCGCTGTGCTTCGCCATCATCTACAGCCAGATGGGCGACCACCAGATCAACATCGAGCGTGCCGCGCGCGACCTCGGCGCGCCGGAATGGAAGGTGCTGCTGCTGATCACCGTGCCGGTCATGGCGCCCGCCATCTTCGCCGGCTTCTTCCTGTCGATGACCTTCTCCTGGGACGAATTCGTGATCTCCTTCCTGCTCACCCGCTTCGACACCACGCTGCCTGTCGAAATCTGGAACCTGCTGCGCTCCGGCCTCAACCCCAAGACCAACGCCATCGGCTCACTGGTCTTCGCCGTTTCCATCGTGCTGGTCGTGCTGTTCGAGTTGACGTTGCTGCGCAGGAGAAAGGCATGACCGCGCCTTTGGTCGATATTCGTGCCGTCTCGCATCGCTTCGGCCAGCACACCGTGCTGAATGACGTTTCGCTGCAGATCGAGCCCGGCAGCTACACCATCCTGCTCGGGCCGTCCGGCTCCGGCAAGACGACGCTGCTCTCCATTCTGGGCGGCTTCGTCATCCCCAGCGAAGGCAAGGTGTTCATCCGTGGCGAGGACTGCACCTCGGTGCCGCCGGCCAAGCGGCCGACGACGACGGTGTTCCAGGACTATGCGCTGTTCCCGCATATGAGCGTCGGCAGCAATGTCGGCTTCGGCCTGCGCATGCAGGGCGTCGACGGTACGACGCGCGCTGCAAAGGCGCGTGAGGCGTTGGCGCTGGTCGGATTGGCTGCCGCCTTCGACAAGAAGCCGCACCAGCTCTCCGGCGGCCAACGGCAGCGAGTGGCGCTGGCGCGGGCGCTGGTGATCGAGCCGGCGGTGCTTCTGCTCGACGAGCCGCTCGGCGCGCTCGATCTCAAATTACGCCGGCAGATGCAGGACGAGTTGAAAGCGATCCAGAAGCGCGTCGGCACCGCCTTCATCCACGTCACCCACGACCAGGAAGAAGCGATGGCGCTGGCCGACCATTGTGTGGTGATGAATGATGGGCGCATTGAGGACGAAGGTCCGCCCGAGCGCGTCTACGCACGGCCGGCGACGCGCTTTTCCGCCACCTTCATGGGCGAAAGCTCGATCCTTGCCGGCACGGTCACGGAAGCGAAGGAGAGGACAAGCACCGTCGCCACGCCCGTCGGCCCGGTCTCGCTGCCCGGTGCGCTGCCGGTGGGCTCCGCCGTTGCGCTGGCCATACGGCCGGAGCATCTTGTCCTCGGCGAGGCCAGCGGCGGTGTCAGGCTCGGCACGGCTGAGGTGAGCGATGTCGTCTTCCAGGGCAGCTTCAAGCGCGTGCTTGCGGTTTCCATCGAGGACCCCTCGCTTCACTTCATCGCCAAATTGCCAGCGACGGCGGCCGTCCAGCCGGGCGACACGGTCGCGATTTCCTGCAATACCGACCAGATTATTCTGCTGACGGACTGAGCTTTTCTGACGGATTGAACATGGCAACACTTCCGCTCATCGAGGCACCCGACTGGTACGAAACCATCCGCATGAGCGATGGCGTGACCTTGATCCACGAGCCGTGGATAAAGCCGTTCTTCCGCTGCAATATGTGGCATGTGCGCGGTCGCGATCGCGACCTCCTCTTCGACACCGGCCTCGGCCATTTCAGCCTCCGGCGCCATGTACCGCTGGTGAGCGAGCGCAAGCTGACCTGCGTCGCCAGCCACACGCATTTCGACCATATCGGTTGCCACCACGAATTTCCCGAGCGCTGCGTGCACGCCGCCGAGGCCGGCATCCTCGCCGATCCGCGCAATGAATGGACGGCAGCCGGCACCTATGCGACCGACGAGATGTTCGATCGCATGCCGCAAGGCTGGGACACGGCGCGCTACGGCATTTTGCCTGCGCCCGCCGGCCGTTTGCTCGACCAGGGCGATGTCGTCGATCTCGGCGACCGTGCCTTCGAGGTGATCCACACGCCCGGCCATTCGCCCGGCGGCATCGCGCTCTACGAAAACAGGACGGGCACCCTGTTATCCGGCGACATCATCTATGACGGCCCGCTGATCGACGACGTCTACCACTCAGACATTCCCGACTACATGGCGACGCTGATGCGCCTGCGCGACCTCCATGTCTCAGTCGTGCATGGCGGGCATTTCCCAAGCTTCGGCAAGGTACGCTACCGCCAGCTTGTCGACGAGTATCTGGCGCAGAAGCGGCAGGCCGGCTGCCATCTGCGGCAGCCCTGAAGCAGTTAGCGCATCAGTTCGAAATGCCGGGGGAACGCCTGATGCAGCAGGAGCAGCATGGTCTTGCGCAGCACGTTGGTGTCACGGCCGCGAGGGTTCAGGTGATCCCAATACCAGGCGCCATGAACCAGATAATTCAGGCTCTCCGACAGCGTATCGATGTCGACGCCGGTATAACCGCCACTGCGCGAAATCTCGATCAGCAGCTCGCGCGCCTCGGCGGTGTAGGCAAGGTCGCTCGGCAGGCCGATTTCGTTGTAGATCTGCATGCTCTTGCGGTCGCTGGAAAACACGACAAAAACTGAAACCCATTTCGGATGCTGGCGGGCGAAACGTTGCGCGCAATCGACCGCGCCCAGAGCCCGCTCAACCGGCGACAGGCCGGGCGCCCGCACCAACGTCACCCACAGCTCATCATATCGATCGCTGAGATACTGCAGGACGGCGCGAAACAGGTTCTCCTTGCTGCGGAAATGGAAGACGACCAGGGCATTGGACGAGCCGACATGTTCGGCGATGCGCTGCATGGTGACGCTTGCCAGCCCCTCCTCCGCGATGAGTTCGATGGTGGCGTCGATGATCCGCTGCACGCTGGCTTCGCCGCGCTCGCGCCGACGGTCCTTGGGCGGCGCGGCATCGTTTGCCGCACGCCCATTCTTCGCCGTTGCGCCTTTGCGTTTTGCCGCCGCAGCCTTTTGTTGCGCCATCTTCGTCCAGCTCCTTTCGGACCTTCTGGCGCGATCACCGGCGCCACCACAGATTCGTCTATTCGAGGTGTCCGGCGTCGGCTCTCCAACCGCGGCAAGAGCCGCATCGCCCTGTTATAGCGACGGACGCGTTTCGGCGTTTGTGTACCACTGCCCGTTGGCCGTCTCATAGGCCATGGCCGCTCGGAAAACATCGGCATCGCAATAGGTGCGGCCGACGATCTGGATGCCTGTCGGCACGCCGCTTGCCGCCCGACCCGAAGGGATGGACAGAACCGGACAACGGCTCATCATGTTGAACGGCGTCGTCATCACCCATCCCAACGACGGGTTCACCTGCTTACCGTTGATCTCGACCGTACCCGTGGTCTGATCGAACTCCGCCGGCACGGAGGGAAGCGCGTTGGTCGGGCAGATCAGCACATCGTAGGTCTCCAGCAGCGGCCCCAGCGTCTGGTACATCCTGGCCGCCACGTCGAGTGTTCCGACAAAGTCCGTCGCCTTCGACTTTTGCCCGTCCTCGGCGAACTGCCTGGCATAGCTCGTCATGTCCTTGCCGTGCTTCTTGAGCAGCTGCGACAGCGATGCGCCGAACAGATGCTCGAGATAGGCCATGCCCGCCCTGAGCACTTCGTCGCCCCAGCCCAGATCGACTTCCTCGACCGTGGCGCCGAGCGAACGGAACACATCGCAGGCGGCAAGCGTGTTCTTGCGCACGTCCGGGTCGACTTCGAAAGAACCAAGGTCCATCGAGAAAGCAATCTTCCAGCCCTTGATCGGCTTGTACTCGAGCGGCAGGCGCAGTTTCGGGCGCAGCGTGGCGATGTCGAGCGGGCTTGGTCCGGCCATCACATTCTGCAGCAGGATCGCATCCCCGACGTTTCGCGCCAGCGGTCCGGTGTGGCAGTAGAAGTCGAGGTTGAATGGCGGCTCGTCCGGATTGCGCCCGTAAGGCGGCTTGAAGCCGACAAGACCGCAGGCCGACGCGGGAATCCGGATCGATCCCGCAATGTCCGAACCGGTGGCGATCGACGACGTGCCGGATGCCAGCGTCGCCGCGGAGCCTCCCGACGAACCGCCGGGCGTGAAATCCGGGTTCCACGGATTGCGCGTCACGCCCCAGCGTTTCGACCAGGTGTAGCCGGCGCAGCTGAATTCAGGCGTCGCCGTGCGGGCATGGACAATGCCTCCGGCCTTGATGATGCGCTCGTTCATCGTCGAGGTATGGCCACCGATAGCATCCCCGGACAGCAGCGAGCCGTGCGAGGTCGGCTTGCCCTTGATGTAGCTCTCGTCCTTTATGCCGATCGGCAGGCCCTCGAGCGCCCCGGTCCGGGCGCCCCTGGCGTATTTTGCCTCGGCTTTCCTGGCCAGGTCTATCGCCTCGTCGAAATGCGTGAAGGTGAGGCAGTTGATCGTCGCTTTGGTGGCTTCGGCGCGGCGGATGGTGGCCTGCATCAGTTCGACGGGCGAAAGCTTCTTTGCCTTGAACAGCCGCAGCGCCTCGCTGGCCGGCATGTAGCAAAGGTCGAGATCGGTCATGGGAAGTCTCCTGCGATCTGCGCATCGCGTTTGGCATGGACGGAAGATGACCGCGCCGCGTGCGGCGGCGCGGGAAAGCCTGGTCAGGTCATTTCTGCAGGTCGGTCCAGATCTTCGTGTAGAGCGCCTGCACATCGGGCGGGCAGGCCAGCATGAATTGGCCCTTGGCGGCGAACTCGGCGGGAATGTTGACTTCCGGCGCGGTCTTCATGTCGTCGGGCATGAAGGCTTCCGAGCCCTTGATGCCGTTCGAATAACGCGCAAAGGCTGAGATCAGCGCCGCATTCTGCGGATCCATGATGAAGTTCTGGAACAGCTTGGCGTTGTCGACATTCTTGGCGTCCTTGAGGACAGCGACATTGTCCATCCAGATCGGATAGCCTTCCTTGGGATAGCCATAGACGATCTTGTCGTTCTCAAGCCGCTCGCGCAGCGATATGCCGTTCCAGTTGACGCCCGCGGCGATGTCGCCCCTGCCCAGGCCATCGACGGCCGCATAGTCGAGCGAAAGCCATTTCGCCTTCGCCTCCACCAGCTTGTCATGCACCTTCTTCAGCATCTGCATGTCGCGGCTGCAATATTTGCCACCCTCGTAAGCGATGGCGAGGAACATGATGTCACCCATTTCGGGTACGACATTGATCTTGCCGATGAGTTCGGGAGGTGGGTCGAGGAAGATCGCCGATGTGTTCGGATCGCCGGCATAGACCGACTTGTTCACCGAAATGCCGGTCGTGCCCCACTGCCATGGAACGGTGTATTTACGGCCTGGATCGAATGGAACATCGACCCACCTGGGATCGACGTTCTTGAAGTTTTCCATCTTGTTGGGATCGGTCTCCAAGAGCAGACCTTCGCTGATCCAGACCGGCACGACGCTCGCCGAAGGCACGACGATGTCATAGCCGGAGGCGCCCTGCCGGACCTTGGCCAAGGCGGTATCGTTGGAGTCATAGTCGGTGACGGTGACCTTGACCTTGTAGGTCTCCTCGAACTTCTTGATCAGGTCGGGGCTGGTGTAGTTGCCCCAATTGTAGATGTTGAGCTCGCCGTCGGCACGGGCCACGCCCGTGACAGTCAGCAGCGACAGGCCGATGGCCGTCGCGGTCAGTTTCCAGTTCATGCTGCATGCTCCCATTGTTGGGACCGGCGGCGTTACGGCCCCAGGTCCGTTTCCTGCTGACGAAAAGATGGCCGCGGCAATGCCGACCGGCTCGAGCCCGGCCGTCGACATCGCAGTTGCGGCATGCGGCGCGCCGGCAACGGCAAGCCGCATCGCGGTCGAGATATTCCCCTCTTCATTGTGGCCATTCACCGGCTGGCGCCGGCTGTCCAACTCAATTCGCGACCTCAGGAGTAACTATGACTAAACATACAGTCAATATCTTTCCGCGGGTACGGCCATTGCTCGGCGATTGACGATGCGCCCGATGAGATGGTGACTGAGTGAGCAGGCAGAAAGAGGTTTAGCCGCGATACCGGACGCGTCAGGCCGTGGAGGCCGAAATGCTCGCGGCCGCAATTCGCTGGCGGAACCAATCGAAGGTGCGCCCGATGCCTTCCTGATAGCTCGTCCTCGCTTCCCAGCCAGGAAGGACATGCCTCGCCAAAGTCAGGTCCGGACACCGATTTGTCGGATCCTGGGGAGCTGGAGGGTGGTGCTCGATGCGGCTGCCGGGGACAAGCGATCTTACGAATTCCGCGATGCGCAGGACCGAAACCTCGTGGTCGTTGCCAATGTTCAGAGGACCGCGATGCGAGATGCCGTCGCGCCAGAAGTAACGTTCCAGCCCCTCGACGATATCGTCGACATAACCCCAACTGCGCGATTGGGAGCCGTCGCCATAAACCGTCAGAACCCCGGTTGTCAGTGCCTGGATGGCAAAATTCGAGACGGCGCGTCCATCGTCGATGCGGGTTCGTGGCCCATATGTGTTGAAGATCCTGACGACGCGAATGTCGAGCCCGCCGACCCGCTGCTGCTCGAACAGCAATGCCTCTGTGCAGCGCTTGCTTTCATCATAGGAAGCCCTGGGACCGGTGCAGTCCACCGATCCCCTGTAACTCTCGGGTTGCGGTGAAACCAGGGGGTCGCCGTAGACTTCCGAGGTCGAGGCGAAGCAGAAGCGACCGCCGGGCTTTAGCAGCGTCAGGAGATTGAGCGCGCCGCCGATATTGGCCTTGATCGTGCGTACCGGCTCGCGCATGTACCAAAGCGGCGACGCCGGCGACGCGAGATGGATGATCTCATCGAAGCGCTGAAGGGATGAAAAGCTTTCGGCGTCGGCAATCTGCAGATCGAAACGCGGATCGGCGACATGCGCGATGTTGTCTCGCGTCCCGGTCCAAAGATTGTCGACGACGACCAGCTTTTCCAGATCGCTTCGCCGCAACAGACGGTCGACCAGATGCGAGCCCAGGAAACCGCAGCCGCCAGAGATCAACACGCTGCGTGACATGGAAAACCCCCGCTCCAGACACCGGCCAGTCAACGAGCCCAGGGCTTGTTTCCCAACAACAGCGGATGCGAGCTACCCAAAAGCCTTTCCGCCAATCGATGCACCCATCTACACCGCCAAGCGCCGCGAGTGCAAACAGCAAGCCTTCACGAGTGGAACGTGCGGCGGCCGACCGGCCTCTGCTTTTAAGCAGAGAAACTGCCGCGCGATGTCGCGCATCGAAGCGACCGCCGATGCTGCCCGTCATCGCGAGGATGATCAGGACATTTCAGGGCTACAGCGCCCTTTGCGGGCATGGCGCCCCGGCTGCATCACCACAGCGCGACGCCGTGGGCTGCGGCCGGAAGCTCGTCTCTTCGGACTGGCGCACCAGTTCGGCAAAGAGCAGCGCGAAGCTTCCCAGCATCAGGAAGACGATGATCAGGCGTGTTACCGGCAATATGTCGGCCTCGACTGGCTAGCCCCCACGCCACCCATCCACTGCCGGCTAACATGACCGATCCGGCTTTACGAGACTTTAAGGCCCGTCTTAACCATCACATTCGCGTAGCCTTTGACATGATACGCGAACGGCATGCCCGCATCCGCCGACCGGCATGGCCGTATCATCCGGGATGGCGTTGCCATCCGGGATGGTACCTCCCTTTGCAGACGTACCCCGCCCATGCTACCCCGGCGCTGGCGCGGCCCAGCAACCGGCCGCTGCCAATCGGTCGTCATCGGGGAGCCATGAGCAAAGCCGCCAGCCGCATCGCCTTCGTCTCGTCCGACACCGCTGACGCCAAGACGGCGCTGGAAAGCCTGTCGGCGCGCTATGGCCAGTCTTCCGTCGAGGAGGCCGGGATCGTCGTTGCGCTTGGGGGTGACGGTTTCCTGCTGCAGACCCTGCGCGACACGATGGGGACCGGCAAGAAGGTCTACGGCATGAACCGTGGCACCATCGGCTTCCTGATGAACGAGTATCGTTCCGGTGGCCTCACCGAGCGTCTCGAGGCCGCCGTCGCCGAAACGATCCGCCCGCTGGAGATGCTGGCCGTGACCTCGGAAGGCGAAACGATTTCAGCACTGGCGATCAACGAGGTGGCGCTGTGGCGCCAGTCGTACCAGACGGCCAAGATCCGCATCACCGTCGACGAACAGGTCCGGCTTGAGGAACTGAACTGCGACGGCGTCATGATCGCAACCCCGGCCGGGTCCACCGCCTACAATCTTTCGGCGCATGGACCGATCCTGCCGCTCGACGCGCCGCTGCTGGCGCTGACCCCGGTCAGCCCGTTTCGCCCGCGCCGCTGGCGCGGCGCGCTGCTCTCCAACAAGGCGACCGTGCGCTTCGACATCCGCGAGCCGGAAAAGCGGC
The DNA here is from genome assembly GCF_024518695.1 of Mesorhizobium sp. LMG17149. Lineage (NCBI taxonomy): Bacteria > Pseudomonadati > Pseudomonadota > Alphaproteobacteria > Hyphomicrobiales > Phyllobacteriaceae > Mesorhizobium > Mesorhizobium sp. LMG17149. The sequence continues at coordinate 51,974 of NZ_JANIFL010000004.1, read as the reverse complement.
CGGTAAACGCCGCCGCCGACCATACCGAGGTCAAGGCCGTGACCTCGGTGACGGTGCGAGAATCACCAACGGCGACAGCAACGTTGCTGTTCGATCCCAATCATTCCTGGAACGAGCGTATTCTCGCCGAACAGTTCCGCTATTGAGCCGGCGCTGCGACCGACAGGTCGATTAAGCATCCCGATTAAGGTTACAACTTCACAATCGTGCCATTGCTGCCCGTTTCTGTTGACAAATCGAGGGCTTGCTCCTAATTGCAATACCAATCTTGCAGGCGCGTGGCGCTTGCCGCGACAGACGCCATTAGACGCCGTTGCGCTTCCCCGAACCAGCCAAAGACAACAACACTTGTCCTCAGACACCACGACCGCTCCAGAAGCGTTGACCTTTTCAGACCTCGGCCTGTCGCCGAAGGTCCTTTCCGCAGTCACCGACGCCGGCTACACCGAGCCGACGCCGATCCAGGCGGGCGCCATTCCGCATGCCCTGCTGGGCAAGGACGTGCTGGGCATTGCCCAGACCGGCACCGGCAAGACGGCCTCCTTCGTGTTGCCGATGCTCACAAGGCTGGAAAAGGGCCGCGCCCGCGCTCGCATGCCGCGCACGCTCATTCTGGAGCCGACGCGCGAGCTCGCCGCTCAGGTCGAGGAAAACTTCGTCAAATACGGCAAGAACCACAAGCTCAACATCGCGCTTCTGATCGGCGGCGTGTCGTTCGACGAACAGGACAAGAAGCTGGAGCGTGGCGCCGACGTGCTGATCGCGACACCCGGCCGTCTGCTCGATCACCGCGAGCGCGGCAAGCTGTTGCTCAACGGCGTCGAGATCCTCGTCATCGACGAAGCGGACCGCATGCTCGACATGGGCTTCATTCCCGACATCGAGCGCATCTGCGAAATGATCCCGTTCACCAGGCAGACGCTGTTCTTTTCGGCGACGATGCCGCCCGAAATCACCAAGCTCACCGAAAAGTTCCTGCACGCGCCGGTCCGCGTCGAGGTTTCGAAGGCAGCATCCGCCGCCACCAACATCATCCAGCGGCTGGTCAAATCAGGCTCCAAGCCGTGGGACAAGCGCGAGACGCTGCGCAATTTGATCAAGGCCGAAGACGCCGAACTGAAGAACGCCATCATCTTCTGCAACCGCAAGGTCGAAGTGTCGGAGCTGTTCCGCTCGCTGCTGAAGCATGATTTCGACGCCGGTGCGCTGCATGGCGACATGGACCAGCGCGCGCGCATGCAGATGCTGGCCAATTTCCGCGACGGCAAGCTGCGCTACCTCGTCGCTTCCGACGTTGCCGCGCGCGGCCTCGACATCCCCGATGTCAGCCATGTCTTCAACTATGACGTGCCGATCCACGCCGAGGACTATGTCCACCGTATCGGCCGCACCGGGCGCGCCGGACGCTCCGGAAAATCCTTCACCATCGCGACCAAATCTGACACCAAATACATCGATGCCATCGAACGTCTGATCGGCAACAAGATCGAGTGGCATGACGGCGACTTGTCGACGGTGGTTGCCAGCGAAGGCGAGGACGATGCTCCGCGCCGTGGCAAAGGCGCACCGCGCCGTGCCGGACGCAAGGACGACGACCGCGGCAGGGAAAAGAGCGGCGAGCGCAAACCGCGCGAACGCCACGCCAAGCGCAGCGAAGATGCCGCACCGGAAACAGTCCGCGAGGATCAGCCGGTGGCCGAGGCCGCAGCCGCCGACATCGGCGAACGGCGTTCGCGCAAGGAAGCGATCCGTTCGGAAAACACCGAGCGCAAATCATCCGATCGCAATGAACAGCGCGCACCCGAACGCGGCGACACCCGGCCGCAGCGCGACAACAGCCGCCCTGCCCGCCAACGCCACCAGGAAGACAATGATTCCACCGTTGGCTTCGGCGACGACATGCCGGCCTTCATGCGGATCGTCGCCAAGGTCTGATCCCGACCGCTTCGAAGGCGAGCCGGCCACTCGGCTGCCTTCTTGGCAAAGCTTCCAGCCTGGCTCGCCCGTTACATCGGCCCAGGCATCATCTTGGTCGGTTTTTCCAGCATCGGAAACTCGGCCTTGTTGCATTTCACGTTCGGGTTCGTCGGACTGAACATGCCGTTCGGGTTGTCCCCGAGCCAGGCATGAAGGTCGTAATGGACGAACTCCTTCGGGATGAGAGGGTAGTGCCCCTCCATAGGTCCCATGAAGGTTTGGCCAAACAGCTTGGGCGGCTCCTTGGTGTCCGGCGTCAGCGGCACCAGCCATTCCACTCCGACCAACTTCAGGCCTTCCTTGGTCGGCTCGTAGATCAGCACGTTCGGCCTCATCGGATCGAGCTTCTGGCCGACACTCGGGACATTGACGAAGTGGATGCCCATGGCGCCCTTCGGGTAGTCCATCGCGCCCGGTATCTTTTCTCCGCTGTAGTGGACGCAGCCGACGGTCGACAGATAGAGGTCGCGGACGGCAGCGGTGTAATCCTCATATTTGGCGAGCGACTTCTTCAAGGCTTCGATGTCGGCCTTGTTGGCGTCCTCGGCGCGAGCCGAAGCAACGTTCAGCCACGCGCCTACCAAACCTGTCAAAACGAGGACGCCGCAGCGCCCAAGGCTGGCTGTTCTTGTCATGCATTCCTCCCAGATTTCTGATCTGGCCGTGCAAGACCGAGGCGGAAAAATGCTGATTGCGCGGCCAGTGACACCGCCTCATCCCCTCAGGAACAGCGATGATGCTATTCCTTTCCATAGCTGCGGGAAAGATGTATTTTAGCAATAACTAATTGAACAACACCAATATCCGCTCAAACAAAAACGGCCCCCATGGGAGCCGTTTCGCATTGGTTTGCCGTACAAATCAGGTGAGCGGAGAAAGCTGGATCTCGACGCGGCGGTTCTGGGCGCGACCTTCGGCCGTGGCATTGGATGCGACGGGGCGCGTCTTGCCGAAGCCTGTGACTGCGAAGCGTCGCTGATCCACGCCCTGACCGGACAGATAGTTCGCCACCGCCAAAGCACGACGCTGCGACAGATCGAAATTGTGCTGGTCGCCACCGGTCGAATCGGTGTGGCCGAACACGTCGACTGTGGTCTGCTTGAACTTCTTCAGCACAAGCGCGACAGAGTTCAGGACTTGGTAGAAGCCGGGCTTCACCGCATCCTGGTCCGAGTTGAAGGTGATGTCGGACGGCATATTGAGGATGATCTGGTCGCCGCTGCGGGTGACGCTGACACCGGTGCCCTCGAGCTGCCGGCGCAGTTCGGCCTCGTTCTGGTCCATGGTGGCGCCGATGGCGCCGCCGGCCAGCGCGCCGATGCCGGCGCCGATCAGTGCGTTGCGGCGGTCGTTGCCGCCGGCAAGCAGGCCAAGGCTGGCACCCGCCAGAGCACCAAGGCCGGCGCCGGCCGCCGTATTGGAAATCTTCTGGTCGCCTGTATATGGATCGGTGGTGGTGCAGGCGCTCACGAGCACAGCCGTCGCCACGACGACGAGCACAGTCTTTTTCATAGGATGGTCCCTCTCCAAGTCACGCCTTGCGGTGGCGCCAAATCAGCCCTTCCCGCGACTTGTACCACGAATTGCGGCGAAAAGCGGAACGGCAAAAGCGCCGCTCACGGCTTTTCCCGAGGGACCGATACCTGGCGATAGCGCCGCATCGCCGGGCCGCAATCGTTCGGATCAGGCTACCAGAGGTTCTTGCCGTCTATGACCACCACTTCGACCTTGTCGAGATCGAAATCGTCGAACAGTCGCGAGTTGACGCTGATCTTGGGATTGTCGAAATCCGGCTCGCCGGTCGACCAGTCCGGCGTTTCGGTAAAGGTGCCGCAGCCGCAGGCGGCGCAAAAACCGTGCTTTACGGTTTTCGATCCCCAGCGGTAGAAAGAGACGCTCTCCATCGGGCTGGTGAGCTTGAATTGCGAAGGCACGTAGTAGGCCCAGAGCGAGCCGCGTTTCGAGCAGAAAGAACAGGTGCATTGCGTCACCGTCTGCGGTGCCTGCGAAACCTCGAATGTCGTCGCCTTGCAATGACAGCTTGCCTTGATGGTCATCAACGAACTCCTCCTGTCGCCCGCCGCCCTGTGCGGCAAAGGCAGCATAAAGAGGTGCTCCTGACAACTGTCTGTCAGCAGGCATCACCCGAACCGCGCAAACCCGGCCTGCGGCCCCGGTCACACGCGACCGCGGACGTCCGACCGCCATCCTGTCGTCAATAAGAGCGCGGCGGCACGAACAGGCAGATTGTCTTGCCGGCGTCGAGGCCCGCTTGGTGCGCACACCAATGGAACTCGCCGTCCGGGCTGTCCTTGACACGCTTGTCGGTCATTGGAACGATCTCACCCGTTCCGGCGATGACATAGCCCTCGGGTTTCTCCAGCACTTCGCCTGTATGGGTCGTGCGACAATCATAGTTGGCGCAGCATGCGAACGGATAACTCCAGCCCTGTGGCTTTGCCGCCGTGGGTGTGGCGTCATGCGCGAAGGCGGGTGCCGTCAGCATTGCCATCGCGCCGATCACGAACAGGGAAAACAAAAGTCGGCCAGCCGGTTGAACGGCATTGGCCGATCTGAGTGTGGCAGCAGACATGACGCGTTCCTTTCAAACGAGCTCAAGCGTTTCGCTTGCCCGTTCCCGGAACGTATCTTCCCAGTGGCCGGATCGTCGGGTCGCAGATATGCCGCGTCCGGCCATAAATGCTTTTTCTCTCCCAGCGTTTGGATGCTGGGCTGATTCCTTGGTCGGCGCAAGAAGATGCATTCCCGACGTCGTTCTATAAACGTCAGGTATCCGCTACCGCCGACGAGATGAGGCCAAGGTCAATTCCCGGCAAACGGGCGTCGAATAAACGGAATTGGCCCGCTGTGGTTCCAGCCTATTGCTGGTCAGAGCCGGCAATCACGTGCTCTTGATGCTGCGGCAGGTCATCGATGATGGTGAACCAGCCCGCCTTCGACCCGACGAAGATGTGCTCGGTCGGGCGGATGGACGGGTCGTTGACGAGCGTTCCCATGGCGACATGGACGTAGGCGCCGTCGCGCACCAGCGAATAAAGCAAGGAGCCGCACCGGCCGCAATGCGCGTTATGGCCGCTTTCGTCGCCAAAGATCAGGAGCTTGTCCCCGCCTTCGGTGAGGACAAGCTTTTCACGCTCGATACCGGCGAAAGGCTTGAAGGCCGAACCGGTGGTGCGCCGGCAGTCCGAACAATGGCAATTCGCGGCATAGAGGAATTCGTCGGCGACCTCGTAGTGAACCGCGCCGCAAAAGCACTTTCCGGTGAGCTTGCTCGCCAATCCTCTCCTCCGTCGCTGTGGTGCGCAGGGATATGTTCAGATTGAGGTCAGGCTAGCCTCACCTGAACATGGACATATCCTAATCCAGGTCTGCTACGGCTTCGCCCGCACCGCCTTCGATGCGCTGCGACAACGAGGCTTCCATGAAATCGTCGAGGTCGCCATCGAGCACGCTCGACGGGCTGGTGCTCTCGACGCCGGTGCGGAGATCCTTCACCAGCTGGTAGGGCTGCAGCACATAGGAGCGTATCTGGTGACCCCAGCCTATATCGCTCTTCGACGCTTCGGTGGCGTTTGCAACCGCCTCGCGCTTCTTCAGCTCTTCCTCGTAAAGGCGCGAGCGCAGCATCTCCCAGGCCTTGGCCTTGTTCTTGTGCTGCGAACGTTCGGCCTGGCAGGCAACCGCAATGCCGGTGGCCAGATGCGTGATGCGCACGGCCGAATCGGTGGTGTTGACGTGCTGGCCGCCCGAGCCGGACGAGCGATAAGTATCGATGCGGACATCGGATTCGGAGACGTCGATCTCGATCGTGTCGTCGATGACCGGATAGACCCAGACGCTGGCGAAGGACGTATGCCGGCGCGCATTGCTGTCATAGGGCGAAATACGCACCAGGCGATGAACGCCCGATTCCGTCTTCATCCAGCCATAGGCGTTGTGGCCTTTGATCATCAACGTGGCCGACTTGATGCCGGCCTCTTCGCCGTCATGCATTTCCAGCACTTCGACCTTGAAGCGACGACGCTCGGCCCAGCGCGTATACATGCGCAGCAGCATCGAGGCCCAGTCCTGGCTTTCGGTGCCGCCGGCACCGGCATGGATTTCGAGATAGGTGTCGTTGGAATCTGCTTCACCCGACAGCAGCGTCTCGACCTGGCGGGCCTTCGCTTCGCCTTGCATCGAGCGGATCGCGGCTTCGGCCTCGGCAATGACCCCCTCGTCGCGCTCTTCCTCGCCGAGCTCGATCAGGCCGATATTGTCTTCCAGCGCCTGCGTCAGACCTTTCACCGAGGCGATGCCCTCTTCCAGGCCCTGGCGCTCGCGCATCAGCTTCTGCGCTTCCAGCGGCTCGTTCCAGAGGCTGGCGTCCTCGGCGCGCACATTGAGGTATTCAAGCCGCTTTATGGCCTGATCCCAGTCAAAGATGCCTCCTCAGCAGGGTTATCGCCTGCCTGATCTCGTCGACAATATTCTGCGTTTCCGCGCGCATGGCTGGCTGTTCTGTCCTGTTTGCTGAAGTCGGTCGGCGCGATACATAGGCAGGCCGCCGCCGGCTGTAAAGCAAAATGGGCTGGCGCAAAGGCCAGCCCATCCGCTCATGAAAATCGTCAGTAGAGGCCGCCGCCGCCGGACTGGATGGCCTGGTTGGCCTGCGGCGACAACGCGCCACCGGTGGCATTGGAGCCGTCGGCGCCCATGCCGATGACCCAATAGCTGTCGGCGGGACCGGTACCCGGCTTGAAGGCTTCGATGATGGTGCCCGGATCGCCCGATGCGGCACGCATGCCGGTCTTGCGGTTGATGGCGACAAGGTTCATGCCTTCGGGCACCTTGAAGTCGACATTGGGCGTGCCGTCCAGCGCCACCCGCATGAAGTCCTTGAAGATCGGGGCCGCGAGGCCACCACCGGTGGCGCCATGGCCGAGTCCGCGCGGCGTGTCGTAGCCCATGTAGAGGCCGACGACGAGGTTGGGCGTGTAACCGATGAACCAGGCGTCCTTTTCGTCGTTGGTCGTTCCGGTCTTGCCGGCGATGTGACGGCCGAGTTCACTGATGGTGGCGCCGGTGCCGCGTTGCACGACACCTTCCATCATCGAGGTGATCTGGTAGGCCGTCATCGGATCGAGCACCTGCTCGGAATTGTCGACGAGTTCCGGCTCCGGCTGGTTCTGCCATTCCTGTGCATTGCAGCCCTGGCAGCCACGTTCGTCCTGCTTGAACACCGTCTTGCCGTAGCGGTCCTGGATGCGGTCGATGAGCGACGGTTTGATCGACTTGCCGCCATTGGCCATGATCGAATAGGCCGACACCATGCGCATCACGGTGGTTTCGCCGGAACCCAGCGCCATCGGTAGATAGGGTGCCAGATGGTCGTAGACACCGAAGCGCTCGGCGTATTCGACGACCAGCTTCATCCCCATGTCATTGGCAAGCCGCACCGTCATCAGGTTGCGCGACTTCTCGATGCCGGAGCGCAGGGTCGCCGGACCGGCGACGGTGCCGTCATAGTTCTTGGGCGTCCAGCTGGTGTTACCGCTCTGGATCGTGATCGGCCCGTCCATGATCACCGAGGCCGGCGTATAGCCATTGTCGAGTGCGGCCGAATAGACGATCGGCTTGAACGAAGAGCCCGGCTGGCGCATGGCTTGCGTGGCGCGGTTGAATTCGGACTGCGCATAGGAGAAGCCGCCGACCATGGCCAGCACGCGGCCGGTGTGCGGGTCCATGGCGATCAGGCCGCCTTCCACTTCGGGCACCTGGCGCAGGCTGTAGGCGCCATCGGCACCATCGTTTTTCTGCACGAAGATGACGTCGCCCGGCTTCAGCACCTCCGCCGGCGACTTGGCCTTGACGGTCTTGCCGGCAACCACATGGCGCATGGCAAAACCCATGTCCTCCTTGCTGACGGTGCCTTCGACGCGCTCCTTGACGATCTCGCCCGACGCCTGCCGTGCGGGCTGCAGGCCGATCGACAGCCCGGTCGCCGAACTGTCGAGCACGACGGCGAGCGACCATTCGGGAACATCCTCCAGCCCCTTGACGGCGCCAAGCGGCACGCCCCAGTCGCCCGACACGTCGATCGATGTCACCGGCCCGCGATAGCCGCGCAGCGTGTCGTATTTCATCAACCCGTTCTGCATCGATTTGCGGGCAATGAGCTGGATCTTCGGATCGAGCGTGGTGCGGACGGAGAGGCCGCCTTCGTAAAGCGCGTTCTCGCCGTAGCGGGCGATGATCTGGCGGCGCACCTCTTCGGTGAAGTACTCGCCGGCGAACAGATAGGTGCCGCTGCGGCGCGGCGTCACGCCCAGCGGCTCGGCCTTGGCCTTGTTGCCTTCTTCACGCGTGACGTAGCCGTTCTCGACCATCTGGTCGATGACCCAGTTGCGGCGTTCGATCGCGCGATCGGCATGCTTGAAAGGGTGGTAGTTGTTCGGCCCCTTGGGCAGCGAGGCCAGGTAGGCGGCCTCGGCCACGGAGAGTTCGTTGACCGACTTGTCGAAATAGGTCAGCGCCGCACCGGCGACGCCATAGGCGCCGAAACCGAAGAAGATTTCGTTGAGGTAGAGCTCGAGAATACGATCCTTGGGATAGGCCTGCTCGATGCGGAAGGCGAGGATCATCTCCTTGATCTTGCGCTCGTAGGTCTGGTCCGAGGACAACAGGAAGTTCTTCGCCACCTGCTGGGTGATCGTCGAGGCGCCGACCTGACGCCGGCCCGAGCCGAGATTCTGCAGGTTGACGATGATGGCGCGGCCGAGGCCGGTCACATCGATGCCCGGGTGGTTGTAGAAATTCTTGTCTTCGGCCGACAGGAAGGCCGCCTTGACGCGGTCCGGTATGGCCTGGATCGGCAAATACAGGCGCCGTTCGCGCGCGTATTCGGCCATCAGCGCGCCGTCCGACGCATGGATGCGGGTGGTCACCGGCGGCTCGTATTTGGCCAGCACCTCGTAGTCGGGCAGATCTTTCGACAAATGGCCGATGTAGATCGCAACGCCCGCCGCGACCAAAAGGGCCAGCGTCGTGCCGATGCCGAAAAAATAGCCAATGAGACGAATCATACCCGCTCCAGTCCTTGGTTCGGGAATTTCCTAAACGAAGCCGCCTTTCGCGCAAGCTTTCGAGCCGGTCCCAATCCGTAATCGAAAACCCTTGTCGCCGCCATGTGGACAAAATACGGCAATGCCTGATTTCGCGGTCGCGAGCCGGAAATAAAAAGCATTGGGTGTTGTCGTCGCGCAACGCCGCCTCTGGTTGCAGGCGCCGCCGGTCATGTCAACCTCCGGTTCCCGGTCCGGCCTTGGCCGACGCGAACAGCGCGACGGCGTTGGTTATACTCTGGGCCGCCTTGCCGCGCCAGTCGGCGTTGAGCAACTGCGCCTCGTCTTTGGCGTTCGAGAGATAACCGAGTTCGACCAGCACCGACGGCACGTCGGGTGCCTTGAGCACCTTGAAGCCCGCCGAACGCTGCGGATTGTTGATGAGGCCGACGCTGGTCGACAACTGGCCAACCAGCGTGTGGGCGAAACTCATCGAGAAATTGTGCGTTTCGCGGCGGATCAGGTCGATCAGGATGTCGGTGACTTCCTTGTTGTCGTTCTTGATTTCCATGCCGGCGAACTGATCGGAGAGGTTTTCTCGGTCGGCAAGCGCCTGCGCCTCGGGGTCCGAAGCCTTGTCGGAGACGGTGTAGACGGTGGCGCCGCGAATGCCCTTGACGCTGATCGTGTCGGCATGGATCGAAATAAGCAGGTCGGCCTCGTGCTGACGGGCGATGCGCACGCGGTCATCAAGACGCAGGAATTCGTCTGTGTCGCGCGTCATGAACACATCATAATTGCCAACGGCTGCGAGTTTGTCGCGCAGCTCCGTGGCGAAGGCCAGCGTGACATTCTTCTCGATGGTGCCGTTCAGGCCCTCGGCACCGCCGTCGATGCCGCCATGGCCGGGATCGATGACGACGGTGAACCGATGACCCGGATTGGAAACCGGTCCGGTGCCGACCCGCCCTCCCTTGTCGGTCGAAACGGTCGATCCGGTGGTCAGCGCCTGGTTAGCCAGCGCCACGTCGAACTCGCGCTCGGATGCCGCCGACATGTCGATGGCAATGCGGTAGCCGGTTCCGTCCTCGTTCTTGAGCACGTCGAGCTTGTCGACGGCGAACGGTCCCTTGCCGGTGAGGATCAGCCGCGAAACGCCCTCGCCGAGCGCGCCCAGGCGCACGCCCTTGACCAGGCCCCGCGCCTTCAAGTCCTTGGCATCAACGACGAATCTCGTATTCGCGAGATCGATGACAAGGCGGTTGGGACCGCGCAGCAGGAACCATTTGATATCGGGTTCGCGATCGAAGTCCATGACGATGCGCATCTTGGTGGCATCGCCGGCCATCTTGTAACCTTTTGCCACGAGCGGAGCGTCGGCGGCATTGGCTTTTGAGGACAAGGCAGATGAGACCGCCAGCAGCAGCAAGAGGCAGAAAGCGGCCAGGATCCGGCCGCCGACACGACATCCCTTGTCTGTGAAGTCCGCCAATCCCATCTCTCTTCCAGTCGCTCCCGGTTTGGCGCCCGGCGCCGGTCGTTTCGTCGAAATGCCGGTTAGGCCGCGAACTCGATTAACGATTGGTATCCAGAGAAGGTTAACCAAGCCTTTTCATGCAAGGGCGGCAAGCTGGCTTACGCTACGGAACGGCTTTTTGCCGGCATCGGAAATCGGGGTTGCCTTCCACCCCGCCAAATCATAAAAGCGATGGTGGATCACTGCAATCCTGGAACCGCCCTCCTCCGCAGCTTCTTGCTACAGGGTCAGACGTAAAGGCGGCTCCTTTCGCTTCAGGCGAAAAGGGTTCAGGTGATCGCGACGAATTTCGCAGGCGTGCTCCCGTGGCGGGGGAATCGCCTGCGTGAGGAAAACGGCCGGGTTTGTTCCCGTGCCGGCTCTGTATGAGCAAACAAGCTGGTCCGGTTCGTCCGGGCTTTGGTTCAAAAGGTTCTGTTGGTGACGATGGCTTCAAGCGCAATCATGGAAAGGTCCGCATCAAACCGCGCCATTATGGCTGCGGGCGGCACCGCCATGGCGCTCAAGCGGCGGCCGACGGACGATCAAATATCCGGCACCCACATCCCAGGCACGCAGCAGCAGGCTTTGCCTCGCAAGCTGCGGCTGACGGCTGCCGGGGGGAAACGAAATAATGCCCAACAAAATGCTGATAGACGCCTCCCACCCGGAGGAAACACGCGTTGTCGTCGTACGCGGTAACCGTATTGAAGAATTCGACTTTGAATCCCAGGACAAGAAGCAGCTCAAAGGAAACATCTACCTAGCCCGCGTAACGCGCGTAGAGCCCTCCCTTCAGGCAGCCTTTGTCGAATATGGCGGCAACCGTCACGGTTTTCTCGCCTTCAGTGAAATTCACCCCGACTACTACCAGATTCCGGTCGCCGATCGTCAGGCACTGCTGCGCGCGGAAGCGCAGGAGGCTGAGGACGAAGAGAACGAGGACGGCGACGGCGATGATCGCCAGAGCCGCGATCGCGGACGGCGCGGCCGCAGGCGCGGCGGCAAGCCCCGCGACCGGGGCGAGCACAAGCGCGATGCAGCCGATTCCAGCGAGGCAAGCGACGCTGCCGACGAGGCGGAAGAGGGCGCCGACGCTGGTTTCGAGGAGATCTCGCACACGTCCGAGATCATCGAACATGCGGCCGATGCGTCCGAACATGCCGATGCGTCCGAACATGGCGAGGATTCCGCCGAGCAGGACGAAGGCGAAACCCGCGAAGGCGGCCCGACGTCGATCGCCGCCTCGGTCGAGGCCGATGTGATTTCCGAAGCCGTTCCGCAGGCCGAACAAGGCAGCGAGGCGACCTCCGGCGACAATGATCGCGGCATGCTGGAAGAAGTGCAGTCCTCGCATCCGGACGATCACGAGGTCGAATCGGTCGGCGCCGAGGACGCGCTGGAAGAAGTGCGCAACCGCCGCAAGCCGGTGCGCCGCCAGTACAAGATCCAGGAAGTGATCAAGCGCCGGCAGATCCTCTTGGTGCAGGTCGTCAAGGAAGAGCGCGGCAACAAGGGTGCGGCACTGACCACCTATCTGTCGCTTGCCGGCCGCTATTCGGTGCTGATGCCGAACACGGCGCGTGGCGGCGGCATTTCGCGCAAGATCACCAGCGCGGTCGATCGCAAGCGTCTGAAGGAGGTCGTTGCCGATCTCGAAGTGCCGCAGGGCATGGGCGTGATCCTGCGCACCGCCGGCGAGAGCCGTACCAAGGCCGAGATCAAGCGCGATTACGAATATCTGATGCGGCTTTGGGAAAATGTCCGCAATCTCACCTTGCAGTCCACGGCCCCTGCCCTGGTCTACGAGGAAGGCAGCCTGATCAAGCGCTCGGTGCGCGACCTCTACAACAAGGATATCGACGAGATTCTTGTCTCCGGCGAGGAAGGCTATCGCGAGGCCAAGGACTTCATGCGCATGCTGATGCCGAGCCACGCCAAGGTGGTTCAGCCGTTCCGCGACACGACGCCGATCTTCGTGCGCAACGGCATCGAGGCACAGCTTGACCGCATGCTGCAGCCGCAGGTGACGCTGAAGAGCGGCGGCTACATCATCATCAACCAGACCGAGGCGCTGGTTGCCATCGATGTGAATTCGGGCCGCTCCACCAAGGAGCACTCGATCGAGGACACCGCACTCCACACCAATCTGGAAGCGGCCGAGGAAGTCGCGCGTCAGCTCAGGCTGCGCGACCTTGCCGGCCTGATCGTCATCGACTTCATCGACATGGAGGAGAACCGCAACAACCGCTCCGTCGAGAAGCGGCTGAAGGATCACCTCAAGAACGATCGTGCGCGCATCCAGGTCGGCCGTATCTCGCATTTCGGCCTGATGGAGATGTCACGCCAGCGCATCCGCGCCAGCGTGCTGGAATCGACCATGAAGCCCTGCCCCCATTGCGGCGGCACCGGCCACGTACGCTCCGATTCGTCGGTCGCGCTGATGGTGGTGCGGGCGATTGAGGAATTCCTGCTCAAGGATTCCCGCAGCCACATCACGGTGCGGACGCCGGCGGCGACCGCACTCTATGTGCTCAACCACAAGCGCGGCACGCTGGTCGAACTCGAAAGCCGCTTCGGGCTGACGATCACCGTCGAGGCCGACGATTCGGTGGGTTCGCAACACTATGCGATCTTCCGTGGCGCGCTGGCTGAAAAGCCGGAAGGCTTCGTCGAGGCGCGCAGCTTCCCGGCCTATGTCGAGTTGGAAGAGCCCGAGGACGAGATTGTCGTCGTCGAGGAAGACGATGAAGCACCGGTGCAGGCCGAACAGCCACGCCAGCAGCCGCAGCAACAACAGCCCCGGCCCGCTGCCGGTGGCGAAGAAGGCGAAGGCCGCGACCGCAAGCGCCGCAAGCGTCGGCGCCGGCGCGGCGGCAAGGATCGCGATCGCGAACATGGCGCCCCTGCGGACGGTGCTTCCGTCTCGGCTCCGGCCGGTGAGTTTTCGGACCCGGACTCGGCCGCCAGCGATGGCGACACGGAAGCGGACGACAACGCCCCTGTCGGTGTTGCCGAAACGTCTGAGACAGCTGAAGCTTCGGACGAAGGCCAGGGCAAAAAGCGCCGGCGCGGCAAGCGCGGCGGCAAGCGCAACCGTCGCGAAGACGGTGAAGGCGAGGCTGAGGCAAGTGCTGGCGAAACAGCAGACGCGTCTGAAGGCGAAGTCCGGGCAACCGAGGTGATCGCCAGCGAGCCGGTCGTTGCCGCACCAGCCGAAGAGCCGGTGGCGCTTGCCCCGGCCAATGACGACGCGCCGGCCACGGAGAAGCCGAAGAAGCCACGTCGCGCGGCCAAGCCAAAGAAGGCCGCGGCCGAAATTGTCGCCGATGAGCCGGCTGCGGAGGTGGAAGCACCGGTCGACACGCCGGTCACCGCATCCGACGAGGCAGCCATCGCTTCTGTCGAGGAGGCACCGAAGGCCCGCCCGTCGCGGCGCAAGCCGGCGGCGGCGAATGCGCCGGTCGTGCCGGTCGTGTCTTCGATCGTCGCGGAAGAGCCCGCGGCCAAGGCCGAGGACAAGACCGAGGACAAGCCGAAGCGCGGCGGCTGGTGGCAGCGGAAGGGCTTTTTCTAAGCGTTTCAGCCACCTGAGCTAGTTCTCTGACAAAAAAATCCCGCGCCGTCTCGAAGACGGTGCGGGATTTTCTTATCTGGCGCTATGGCGGATCGCGAAAGGCTACGGCGCGAAGATCGACCAGTTCATCATCCTGGCCAGCTTTTCCAGCGCAATCGACCCCAGCTTGGAGTTGCCGTTGGCATTGAGACCTGGCGACCAGACGGCAAGCGACGCCACGCCCGGCACGATGCCCAATATGCCGCCGCCGACACCGCTCTTGCCGGGGATGCCGACGCGGAAGGCGAAATCGCCGGAGCCGTCATAATGGCCGCAGGTCAGCATCATGGCGCCGATGCGGCGTGCCCGCTCGGCCGACACCACGGAATGCCCGGTCGCCGGGTTCTTGCCGCCATTGGCGAGGAAGCGGCCGGCGAGCGCCAGTTGCCGGCAACTCATGGCGATGGCGCAGTGGTGGAAGTAGACGCCCAGCGCCAGTTCCGGCGCATGGTGGAGATTGCCAAAGGATTTCATGTAGTTGGCAAGCGCGAAGTTGCGGTAGCCGGTGGCGCGCTCGGACGCCGCGACCTCGCGGTCGATGATGATGGTCTCGTCGTCGGCGAGGAACTGGATGAAGCGCAGGATCTCGCCGATCGCCTCGCGCGGCTGGTGGCCGGCAAGCAGGATGTCGGAAATGACGATGGCGCCGGCATTGATGAACGGATTGCGCGGAATGCCGTTCTCATGCTCGAGCTGCACGATCGAGTTGAACGGATTGCCTGACGGTTCGCGGCCGACCCGCTGCCACAGCGCGTCGCCGACATTGCCGAGCGCCAGTGTCAGGGTGAACACTTTCGAGATGCTCTGGATGGAAAAGGCCTGGTCGGCGTCCCCCGCCGTCAGCACGTGGCCGTCATTGGTGACCGCTGCGATGCCGAATTTCTTCGGATCGACCTTGCCCAACTGCGGAATGTAGGAAGCGACGTCACCGCGATCGGTGCGATCGGCCATTTCGGCAGCGACTTCGGCCAATGCCTGATCAAGTTTGGAGGCCTGATCAAGTTTGTGGGCCTGTTCGAGTTCCGGCATGGCGCTACCTCAACCAGTGTTCGATGCGCGCCATTGCCTCAACCATGTCGTCGTGGCTGCCGGCATAGGAGAAACGCATGGTCCGGTGGCCGGCCTGAGTGTCGAAGTCTTGGCCGGGTGTTGCCGCGACATGCGCCTCGGCCAGCATCTTGCGCGCGAAGGCCATGCTGTCATTGGTATGCCTGGTGACGTCACAAAAGGCATAGAAGGCGCCGTCCATGGGCGCCGCCAGCGGAAAGCCGAGCTCGGGCAGGCGTTTCATCAAAAGCTCGCGATTCCAGGCGTAGCGGCCTTTTACCGCCTCCAGTTCCTCGGTCGCCCTGAACGCCTCGATCGCGGCGATCTGCGATAGCTCCGGCGGCGAGATGTAGAGGCTCTGGGCGACGCGCTCGACCGGCCGCACCAGCTCTTGCGGCAGCACCATCCAGCCGATGCGCCAGCCGGTCATGCAGTAATATTTGGAGAAGGAGTTGATCACGGTCACGTCGCCTCCATAGGCAAGCGCCGTGGTGTCGGGGGCGGCATAGGCGAGCCGGTGATAGATTTCGTCGGAGATGACGGCGATGCCGAGGTCTTGTGCCGTCCTCACCAGGGCCGCCAGTTCATCGGCCGGTATGACCGCGCCGGTTGGATTGGCGGGACTGGCGAAGAGAACGCCTTTCAGCGGCTTTTCACGATGCGCGGTCTCGAGATGGCCGGCATGCAGGTAGGCGGCGTCGCCGAGCTCGATCTCGACCACCTCGATGCCGAGCGCGGCCATGATGTTGCGATAGGCGGGATAGCCGGGTGCCGCGATGGCGACGCGGTCACCCGGATCGAACATCGCCAGGAAGGCGAGGTTGAAGGCGGCCGACGATCCAGTGGTCACCGCGATCCGGCCGGGCTCGATATCAAGCCCGTAGTGATCGGCGTAGTGTCCGGCGATCGCCTTGCGCAAACCTGCCAGTCCCAGCGCGTCGGTGTAGCCGATGCGTCCGTCCTGCAGCGCCTTGGCGGCTGCGGCGCGAACCAGAACCGGTGCGGGATCGGAGGGCTGGCCGACGGCCATCGAAACAACCGGCACGCCCTGGGACTTCAGCCGGTTTGCCTCTGCCAGAATGTCCATCGCATGGAAGGGCTCGACATTGCCACGACGTGAGAGCGAAACGACCATTTGACCAGTATTCCCGATGACTGACGGCGCCAGGCACTGGCGCATGTGCCGCACAAATGCCCGATTGATGTGAGGATCACAAGTTGAGGAAGTTTCCGGCGCCGACTTTTCATCTTTCGCCCGCTCGTCTACCAGTGGAGCCATCATGTTGAGCCGACCCAGATCGACGATTGCCCAGGCAGCGCGCGTCTTCGCGACGCTTTCGCTTGGCGTTGCCGTTGCAGTGGCGAGTTCGGTCAGCGCCTTTGCCCAGAACGTGCCGGTGGTGCGCGACGCCGAGATCGAGGCGCTGGTTCGCGATTACGCGCGGCCGATCTTCAGGGCGGCTGGCCTGGCGAATGACGGCATCGACATCGTTCTGGTCAACGACCAGAGTTTCAACGCCTTCGTCACCGGGCGCCGGCTGTTCATCAACACCGGCGCGCTGATGACGGCTGAAACGCCCAACGAGATCATCGGCGTCATCGCGCACGAAGCCGGTCATATCGCCGGCGGCCACCAGCAGAAACTCCGCGACCAGCTTGAACGCGCCAAGACGATGGCCATCATCGCGACGCTGCTGGGTGCCGGTGCCATGGTCGCCGGCGCGACAACCAATAGCCGCGGCCTTGCCGGTGCGGGCGTGGGCGTGGCCGCCGGCGGCGGCGAGATGGCACAGCGCAGCATCCTCGCCTACCAGCGCACCGAGGAGATGACGGCCGACCGCTCGGCGATCACCTATCTCAACGCCACCGGCCAGTCCGGCATGGGCATGCTGAAGACGTTTCACCGCTTCCAGACTGCGCTGTCGCTCTCGGGCGCGCAAGTCGATCCCTACCGGATCAGCCATCCGATGCCGCGGGATCGTATCTCCAATCTCGAAGTGCTGGTGAAACAGAGCCCCAATGTCGACAGGCCGGACCCGCCCGCGCTGCAGCAGCGCCATGACATGGTGCGGGTGAAGATCGCCGTCTACATGGAAGGCCAGGCGGCTGCGTCGCGGCTGATGCGAAAGATGCAAGGGACACTCGCCGCGCTATATGGCGACGCCCAGTCGACCTACCTGTTCGGCAACATCGCCGCCGCGCTCGCCAAGACCAATGCACTGATCAAGGCGCAGCCCAAGAACGCTTACTTCCAGGAACTGCGCGGCGACATCCTGATGAAGGCAAACAAACCCAAGGAAGCCGCGGACGCCTACGCCAAGGCGGTCAGCCTCGATTCGGCGCGGTCCGGTCTGCTGCCGGTGTCCATGGGCCAGGCGCTGATGGCCGTCGGCACGCCCGACTCTCTGAAAAAAGCCGTCGTGCAGATCAACAACGGCCTCGGGCGCGACAAGGAAAATTCAGCCGGGTATCGCTATCTGGCACAGGCCTACGGTGAGTTGGGTGACATACCGGGCGCCGAACTTGCCACCGCCGAAAGCCATTTCTATTCCGGCAACTACAAGGATGCGAAGATTTTCGCCATGCGGGCGCAGCAGCAGATGAAACGCGGCGAGCCGCGCTGGCTTCGCGCCCAGGATATCATAAACTACAAGCCGTCAACCAAGATCAAGTGAACCTTCCGGCCGCGCGCCACGACATAGCCAGACCGGAAAACAGGTAGAAGGAACAGGAACGATGAAAAAGGCACTGCTGCTGGGCACCACGGGGGTTGCGGTCGCCCTGGCCATGCTGGCTTTCGGATTCGTTGCCGGAAACCCGCAGATCGCCAAGGCCGGTACCGCACAGCCGGTCGAGACCGCGGCGGCCGATACCAAGATCGACCGCACCGAGGTCGAAGGCATCATCCGCGACTATTTGTTGAAAAACCCGGAAGTCCTCCTGGAAGTCCAGGACGCGCTTGAGGCCAAGCAGAAGGAAGAGCAGCGCATCGCTCATCTCGGCGTGATCAAGAATGCCAAGGACCAGATCTTCAACTCCGCCTTCGACGGCGTCGTCGGCAATCCGAACGGCAAGGTCACCATCGTCGAGTTCTACGACTACAATTGCGGCTTCTGCAAACGCGCCATGGACGACATGCAGGCGCTGACCAAGACCGATCCGGACCTGCGCTTCGTGCTCAAGGAATTCCCCATCCTTGGACCGGAATCGCAGAAGGCGAGCGTGGTCTCGATGGCCTTTCACCTGATGCACCCGGAAAAGTACGGCGAGTTCCACAATGCGTTGCTCGGCGGCCAGGGACGCGCCACCGAGGCGTCGGCAATCAAGGTCGCGCTGTCGCTCGGCGCCGACGAAGCGGCGCTGCGCGAGAAGATGAAGGACCCGACAATCAACGAGGCCCTCGCCAAGACCTACGATCTTGCCAACAAGCTGGCGATCACCGGAACGCCGTCCTATGTCATCGGCAACGAGGTGGTGTTCGGAGCACTCGGGCAGGAAGTGCTGGCAGAAAAGATCGAGGCGGCGAAAGCCGCGCTCTGATCTTGCTCGCCAGCTATTTCTCACGGGCACATTTCCGCCTGTTGTGGACAGTGAAAGAACGCACTTGCGCTCTTTCCGCGGGCGGCTATGCCCATTATAGAGGGCCCAGCGCGCCGGCTTGATGACGGCGCCGGGAAAGGTCGGCTTTTTGAAAACGGTTTTCGTCCTGAACGGTCCCAATCTCAACGCGCTCGGCAAGCGCGAGCCGGGCATCTATGGCGGCAAGACGCTTGCCGCGATCGCCGACGACTGCAAGCAGGCAGGCACGGCGCTGGGGTTCGAGATCGATTTCCGCCAGTCGAACCATGAGGGCGACCTTGTCGACTGGATTCAGGAAGCTGGCGACAAGGCTGTCGGCATCGTCATCAATCCGGGCGCCTACAGCCACACCTCGATTGCCATCCACGACGCCATCCGCGCCGTCGCGCCGTTGCCGGTGGCCGAAGTTCATCTTTCCAACATCCATGCGCGGGAACCATTCCGCCACATCTCCATGGTCGCGCCGGTCGCCGTCGGCATGATCTGTGGCTTTGGGCCGCTCGGCTATACGCTGGCGCTACAGGCGCTGGCCGCACGCCTATGACCGGCCAACAAACAGAAGGCTCGAAAATGTCGATAAAGAAGACCGGTGTTGACCAGCAACTGATCCGCGATCTGGCGGGCATACTGAACGACACCAATCTCACCGAGATCGAGGTTGAACTGGGCGACCTGAAGGTGCGCGTCTCGCGGCAGGCGCCGGCTGTTCATGCAATCGCAGCGCCGCAGCAGGCCTATGCGCCGGCAGCAGCGCAAGCTGCCTCCGTAGCTCTGCCCGTTGTGGCAGATATTTCCAAGAACGCAGTCACCTCGCCGATGGTCGGCACCGCCTACCTGGCGCCGTCGCCGGACGCCAAGGCATTCATCGAAGTCGGCCAGAAGGTCAAGGAAGGCCAGACGCTGCTGATCATCGAAGCGATGAAGACGATGAACCAGATCCCCTCGCCACGTGCCGGCACGGTGACCGCGATCCTTTTCGAGGATTCGCAGCCGGTCGAATATGGCATGCCGCTCGTCGTGATCGAATAGAGCGGGCCTGATGTTTCAGAAGATCCTCATCGCCAATCGCGGCGAAATCGCCCTCCGGGTGCTGCGCGCCTGCAAGGAACTCGGCATCCAGACGGTGGTGGTGCATTCGACCGCCGATGCCGACGCCATGCATGTGCGGCTCGCCGACGAGAGCGTCTGCATCGGTCCGCCGCCATCGCGCGACAGCTATCTCAACATCCATCAGATCGTTGCGGCCTGCGAAATCACCGGCGCCGACGCCGTGCATCCGGGCTACGGCTTCCTGTCGGAGAACGCCAAATTCGCCGACATACTGGCCGCGCACAACATCACCTTCATCGGTCCGTCCGGCGACCATATCCGCATCATGGGCGACAAGATCGAGGCCAAGCGAACCGCCAAGCGCCTCGGCATTCCGGTTGTGCCCGGTTCGGACGGCGCCGTCACCGACCAGAAGGAAGCCAGGCGCATTGCCGCCGAGATCGGCTATCCCGTGATCATCAAGGCATCGGCCGGTGGTGGCGGTCGCGGTATGAAGGTCGCCCTCACCGAGGCTGACCTGGAGATCGCCCTGCAGACGGCGAGCACGGAAGCCGGTGCGGCGTTCGGCGACGATGCCGTTTATATCGAAAAATACCTGGAAAAGCCGCGCCATATCGAAGTCCAGGTGTTCGGTGACGGCTTTGGCCGCGGCGTGCATTTCGGTGAGCGCGACTGTTCCTTGCAGCGCCGCCACCAGAAGGTTTGGGAAGAGGCGCCCTCGCCCGCCCTCAATGCCGAAGAGCGCGCCCGCATCGGCGGCATCTGCGCCAAGGCCATCGCCGATCTCAGCTATTCCGGCGCCGGCACCATCGAGTTCCTCTACGAGAATGGCGAGTTCTACTTCATCGAGATGAACACGCGCCTGCAGGTCGAGCATCCGGTGACGGAAGCGATCACCGGCATCGATCTCGTCCACGAGCAGATCCGCGTCGCCTCCGGTGGCGGCCTCTCGGTGAAGCAGGAGGACATCAAGTTCAACGGCCACGCCATCGAATGCCGCATCAACGCCGAGGACCCGCGCACCTTCACCCCCTCGCCCGGCACGATCACCCATTTCCACACACCGGGCGGCCTGGGCATCCGCGTCGATTCCGGCGTTTATTCCGGCTACAAGATCCCGCCATACTATGACAGCCTGATCGGCAAGCTGATCGTGCATGGGCGTAATCGCGTCGAGTGCATGATGCGCCTGCGCCGCGCCCTGGACGAGTTCGTCGTCGACGGCATCAAGACGACGTTGCCGCTGTTTCGCGATCTCGTCGGCAATGCCGACATCGCCAATGGCGACTACGACATCCACTGGCTGGAAAAATACCTGGCCAAGGAAGACTAGCGCGGAGACGCGATGACCCGCCCCTACGCGCCCGGCTATCGCATCCCCACCGACCTGCTGCTCAAGGCCTACGCCTCGGGCGTCTTTCCGATGGCCGAAAGTGCCGGCGACCCGGAGGTGTTCTGGGTGCGGCCGGAGACGCGCGGCATCATTCCCCTCGATGGTTTTCACGCGCCGAAAAGCCTCAGGAAAACGATCAGGAAGAACCCCTTCGACATCCGTTTCGATTTCGATTTCGAAGCGACCATCGACGGCTGCGCCGAAAAGCGCGTGGAACGGCGCTCGACCTGGATCAATGCGCCGATCCGCGAAGCCTATGTCGAGTTGCATCGGATAGGCCATTGTCATTCGGTCGAGGCGTGGCGCGAGGACCGGCTGGTCGGCGGCCTCTATGGCGTGTCGCTCGGCCGGGTGTTTTTTGGCGAGAGCATGTTCGCCAGGGAGACGGACGCTTCCAAGACCTGCCTTTTCTATCTCGTCGAGCGCTTGAAGGCACGCGGCTTCGCTCTGCTTGACACCCAGTTCACCACCGAGCACCTCAAGCGCTTCGGCGCGGTCGACGTGCCGCGCGGCAAATATGAAAAGATGCTGGCCGACGCGCTGAAGGGCGAGGCCGTATTCTATCCCTGACGCCGAATTCTATCCCTGAAGATTGAGCCTACTTCCCGGTGGCGGCTTCCAATGGCGTCTGCGAATGGAACATCATCTTCCAGCCATTGACGCGATGGACATAGCCGGTGCTGACCAGCGCGACGTAAGGTTCGCCGTTCTCGCGTGTCGCATGTGCCTCGTAGGTCAGCATGATGATGTCGCTGCCCGGCTCGATAATACCCTTGAGGTCGATTTTCAGGTCGCGCCAGCGGTTGGGCTTGGTTGCGGTCTTGGCGAGATCCGCATTGTCCATCGCCTGTGCCATCTGCGGAAACGCCACCAAGCATTCGGTGTCGACATTGGCCGCATAGTAGGCCGCGTCGCCAGTCCAGAATCCCTTTTCAAGTTCCAGCAACTCTGCCTTGCCAGCCGTGATCCGCTTGCTGTCTGACATCGGAAGATCCTCCCTGCGCATAGATGCGCGCTCATCCGTGCCCCAACGTATGGTGGCAAGGACGGTTCCGGAGGATCAGTTGGTGTCGGTCGTATCGGGGTCCGAAGCGTCCGGCTCCGTCACGCCAGGCTCTGTCACGTCCGGAGCGGTCGCGGCTTTCGGTTTGGCCGCCGCGGGCTTGGGCGCCTCGGCTTTGGTCGAGTCTGCCTTGGCGCCATCGGGCGCCGGCACATCCGACTTCTGCTTGCAAGCCTTCAGCCAGACGTCATAGACGGCATGCTCGACGGCATTGAGGCCGGGGCTTTCGGCAAACATCCAGCCGGTGAAGATGCGGCGGATCTTGCGGTCCAGCGTAATCTCGTCGACCTCGACGAAGGAATCTGTCTTCGGCTCTTCGGTCTGTGGCCGCGAATAGCAGACGCGCGGCGTCACCTGCAAAGCACCGAACTGCACCGTCTCGTCGATATAGACATCGAAGGTGATGATGCGGCCGGTGATCTTGTCGATACCGGCAAACTCGGCAACGGCATTGGTGACCCGGTCCGCTCCCGCGGGCGGCGCCGGCGCGGGTGCCGCGGGCTCAGGCGAAGCGGCGAAGGCCACGGTGCTGACGGCAAGACCGGCGGCTAGCGCCAGACTGGCCGATATTGAGTAAGAAAAGCTCATGCAAAGATACCGGTGGTTCGCGCCCGGGTGATTCTGTCGATCACCAAGGCTAGTCGCCGTTTTCTGATCAGCAAGCAGCTAAACACCAATTGTGGCGATAAAGGACCGGCTTGCAGCCTGTCGCTAAGACCCGGGTGTCCAGGCGTCGTAATCGCCGGTAACCTGCGGGCGATGCTGATTGGTCAGCACCGAGCCCTTCGGGCGATAGGCCGCCGGGCTGCCGGTCAGATTGGGCTGATGCGGCTTTTGCCAGTCGCGCGGCTTGTAGTCCTCGCTGGACGGCGCGACGTCGACGCGGTGGTGCATCCAGCCGTGCCAGCCGGGCGGTATCGCCGAAGCTTCCGAATAATTGCGGTAGATGACCCAGCGGCGCGTGCGGCCTTCCGAATCGATGCCGCCTTCGTAGTAGAGATTGCCGGTTTCGTCCTGGCCGACCTTCTTGCCGTACCGCCAGGTGTGCAGGCGGGTTCCTATCGTCTGGCTGTTCCACCAGGTGAAAAACTGCGTAAGGAAAGTCTTCATTTCAAAACCCTCGCGCCGGCAGCGCCCGTTTTCCTGCTTATGGCGTCAGGCCTTGCCGAAGGCAAGGCTTTTGCCACGGCGTGCGCGCAAATGGCTTGCCGGAAACCCGACACAAGCCTGTGATCCTGCCGGTCGCAGCATGCACGCTTGCCAAGCCTTTACGGTATTTCTAAAGCTCTGCGCGCCTATGCCAGCATCCAGCCCGGCTTGAGGCCAAAGGAGGTGACGATTGGCCACGGAATTGCCGACCACCGACATTCGCATCAGCGCCGAGGCGATTCGCCACCGCAAGGGCGGCACGCCGATCGTTTGCCTGACCGCCTATACCTATCCCATCGCCCGTCTGCTCGATCACCATGTTGACCTGCTTCTGGTCGGCGACAGTGTTGCCATGGTCCTGCATGGCCACAAGACGACGCTGGGCGCCTCGCTGGAGATGATGATAGCACATGGGCAGGCCGTGATGCGCGGCTCGGCCAGGGCCTGCGTCGTCGTCGACCTGCCGGCCGGCACCTATGAGGCAACGGCAGCGCAAGCCGTCGCCTCGGCGCGGCGGGTCGTCGACGAAACCGGCTGCCAGGCGGTGAAGCTCGAAGGCGGCCTCGACATGATCAGCCAGATCGAGGCCATCGTCGCCGCCGGCATTCCGGTGATGGGACATATCGGCCTGCAGCCGCAATCGGTCGAGAAGGACGGCGGCTACAAGATCAAGGGCCGCACCGAGGAGGCTGTTGCGGCATTGCTTCGCGATGCGCTCGCCGTCGAGAATGCCGGCGCTTTCTCGGTGGTCATCGAAGGCACGGTCGAGAGGGTCGCCGCCGATATCAGCCGCCGCCTCGCCATTCCGACCATCGGCATCGGTGCCAGCGGTGAATGCGACGGCCAGATCCTGGTCATCGACGACATGGTCGGGCTGACCGTCGATCGCGTGCCGAAATTCGTCAAGGAATACGCCGACCTGCGCAGCGTGATCTCGCATGCAGCGGAAACCTATGCAGCCGAGGTGCGGGGCCGGACATTCCCCGGCCCCGGCCATGTCTTTTCGGCGACAAACAGCAGGGACGACGCATGAGCCAACCCGCCGTCGTCGACAACGTAGCCGCACTTCGCGCGCAAATCCGGGACTGGCGGCGCGACGGCCTTCGTGTCGCCGTGGTGCCGACCATGGGCGCTTTGCATGACGGGCACATCTCGCTGGTCAGGATCGCACTCGAAAGAGCCGAGCGCTGCGTCGTGTCGATCTTCGTCAACCCGACCCAGTTCGCGCCGAGCGAAGACCTCGACAAATACCCGCGCCAACTCGCCCGCGACCTCGACCAACTGGGCGCGGCAAAGGCCGACCTTGCCTTCACACCGACGGTTGGCGAGATGTATCCCGCCGGCTTCGCCACGAAAATCTCGGTCGGCGGCCCCTCCGGCGGGCTCGAATCGGACTTTCGGCCGACCTTTTTCGACGGCGTCGCCACCGTGGTGGCAAAGCTCCTCCTGCAGGCAACGCCCGACTGTGCGGTCTTCGGCGAGAAGGACTACCAGCAGCTTTGCGTGGTGAGGCAGCTCTGCCGCGACCTCGACCTGCCCGTCGAGATCATCAGCGCACCAACGATCCGCGACGCGCATGGTCTCGCCATGTCGTCCCGCAACGCCTATCTCGATGAGGCCGAGTTGAAGATCGCCCGCCAACTCAACGTGATATTGCGCAATACGGCTGCAGCCCTGGCGGCAGGCGCCGACCAGAGCGACGCAACCGAAGAGGCCAGCCGCGCCCTCATCGCCGCCGGCTTTCAAAAGGTCGACTATGTCCAGGCACGCGAAAGCCTGACGCTTGCGCCATGGCATCGAAACCACGAAGGGCGTCTTCTCGCGGCAGCATGGCTCGGCAAGACCAGACTGATCGACAATGTCGGGGTTCCCGCTGTTTAGCGAAGGCTCGATCCTTCGGCCAGATAGACACGGGCCGACCACAGTCGATGGTCCCGTACTCTTTGGGGTCGACGTATCGCGGCGGATTGCTGCCGCGCCTAGCTCTCGCTCTTTTGTCCGCCGGCCCTGACGATCAGGTGTCCCGCGACGATCCCAACCACCCCGGCAAGGGCTTTCACCAATGCATCGATGAGGCGTGCATGGCGACCGGGATCAATGAGCTGAAGCAGTTCCAGCATGCCGGCGGTCACAGCCACGAAGATCACGACCTGGTACAGTCGGTTGGGGAAGCCGATCGCCAGGGCGAAGCCCAGCAGGACATAAGCCAAGGCACGCTCGACATTCGCTTCAGCGAGGTGCGGCCGCATCTGGATCGGCGACAAGGTCGCGAAAATGATGATGGCGAGCAGCGCCAGCGCTGTAATGCGGGACAGTTTGGTCATGCTCTTGCATATCCGTCGTGAGCCGGCACAGCAAACGCCGCGATGACGCATGGCCGGGTCGCTCTATTCATCCCGGTGGCAATCTATCCGAGCGACTTCTCGAAACTCAGCGTCGTCGGCCTTGAGGTATCACGGGACTCCTCCGCGGCACTGACAGGCAAGAACCCTTTCGACCGATAGAAGGCGATGGCGCCGCCATTGGCCTCCTCGACCTCGACGCGCAGCGTTCGCGCTTCCGGGAAACTGGCCTCGACCTCGTCGAGCAGTGCTTGCCCGATCCCGCGCCTTTGGCAGTCCGTATGGACGTAGAGCTGGTTCAGCAGGATGATTTTCGCATCGGCGGTGGCGGCGGCGAAAGCCATGCCGCCGATCCGCTTGCCATCATCGGCCACCAGGAATTCCGAATTCGGCCGCGTCAGCCGCGAGCGGAGCGAAGCGACCGAGTGCCATTCGTCGGTGATCTCGGTGACTTTGGCAGCGCCATAAATGGCGTCATAGGTCGCATGCCACGTTTCCACCAGCAGCGTCCGCACAGCGGCAAGGTCGCGTTCACCTGCGGTGCGGACGAACACGGCGCTACTCGATGCCCAGCTTGGCCTTGACGAGGTCGTTGACGGCTTGCGGGTTGGCCTTGCCGCCGGTCGCCTTCATCACCTGGCCGACGAACCAGCCGGCCATGCTCGGCTTGGCGCGCGCCTGTTCGACCTTGTCGGGATTGGCGGCAATAACGTCGTCGACGGCCTTCTCGATGGCGCCGGTGTCGGTGACCTGCTTCATGCCACGGCTCTCGACCAGTTGGCGCGGGTCGCCGCCCTCATTCCAGACGATCTCGAACAGGTCCTTGGCGATCTTGCCGGAGATGGTGCCATCCTTGATCAGATCGATGACCGCACCGAGCTGCTCGGGTGAAACCGGAGCGTTTTCAATGTCTTTTCCGGCCTTGTTCAATTGCCCGAGCAGATCGTTGATGACCCAATTGGCGGCAAGCTTGCCGTCGCGGCCGGCGGCCACCTTCTCGAAATAATCGGCGATCGGCTTTTCCGAAACCAGGATCGAGGCGTCATAGACGGACAGGCCGAGCGACGCGATCAGCCGCGCCTTCTTGTCGTCCGGCAGTTCCGGCAATTCCTTGGCCAGCGCATCGACATAGGCCTGGTCGAATTCCAGCGGCAAAAGGTCGGGATCGGGGAAGTAGCGGTAATCATGCGCCTCTTCCTTGGAGCGCATCGAACGCGTCTCGCCCTTGACGGCGTCGAACAGCCGCGTCTCCTGATCGATCTTGCCGCCATCCTCGAGGATGGCGATCTGCCGGCGCGCCTCATAGTCGATGGCCTGGCCGATGAAGCGGATCGAGTTGACGTTCTTGATCTCGCAGCGCGTGCCGAACTCGCCGCCCGGCTTGCGCACCGAAACGTTGACGTCGGCGCGCATCGAGCCTTCGTCCATGTTGCCATCGCAGGTGCCGAGATAGCGCACGATGGTGCGCAGCTTGGTGACATAAGCCTTGGCCTCGTCGGCCGAGCGCATGTCCGGCTTGGAGACGATCTCCATCAGCGCCACGCCGGAGCGGTTGAGATCGACATAGGACATGGTCGCATGCTGGTCGTGCATCGACTTGCCGGCATCCTGCTCCAGATGCAGCCGCTCGATGCCGACCTCGATGTCCTCGAATTCGCCCTGGCGGTCCGGGCCGACCGAAACGATCACCGTGCCTTCGCCGACGATCGGCTGCTTGAACTGCGAGATCTGGTAGCCCTGCGGCAGGTCGGGATAAAAGTAGTTCTTCCGATCGAAGACTGACTTGTGGTTGATCTGCGCCTTCAGCCCCAGGCCGGTGCGGATCGCCTGCTTGACGCATTCCTCGTTGATGACCGGCAGCATGCCCGGCATCGCCGCATCGACCAGGCTGACATTGGCGTTGGGCGGCGCGCCGAAGGCCGTCGAGGCGCCCGAAAACAGCTTTGCTTCCGACGTGACCTGCGCATGGACCTCGAGGCCGATGATGATCTCCCAGTCGCCGGTGGCGCCGGGGATCAGGCGTTTTGCGTCAGGAGTACGGGTGTCGATAAGGGACATGGCGGCCTGCGAATTGCGGTGACTGATTTCACGTTTGAACCTGAATTTCACGTCGAACGTGAAATCATTCGCTAGTGCAAACGGCCAAAAGAGACAAGCGCAAAGCCACGGACTGGCCTTTTCAGCCGCTTTCGCCTATAGGACGCTCATTCCAATGGAGAGTGGATGTCCACTTACGCTCAGTCCCGGTAAGGCCCTGACCTCCTGGCGAGGCAGGGCAGAAAACCTGAAACCCCGTGCCGCGAAGCTTCGCGGCGGCGGCATTTTTTGTTTTCCCGGAAAACTCTCACATGGATATTTCGCGCACTGAACAGCGCATCCTGCACCTGCTCGCGCAGGGCGGACGCATTGAAATCGAAAAGAACGACAAGAAGCGGATCGCCTCCGTCAAATGCCTGACCCGCGACGGCTGGCACTATCCGGACGTCGATCTCGACATGTTTCGAAAGCTGAAGCGGAAGAAGGCGGTTTCTTCGTCGGGAGGCGGCCCCTACCGCATCACCCGGCGCGGGCTCGCACTTGTCCGCTCCGAACTCGACAACAGGTAGCCCGCGGTTCCGCCGGTCGGTTCTCCGGCCGGCGGTTCGCCTCACCGTTCAGGCAGTGGCGATATAGGCCCTGATCTGGTCGGCCTCGCGCTCGACATCCTCGATGCGGCGCTTGACCACGTCGCCGATGGACACGATGCCATCGAGCATGCCGTCCTTTTCCACCGGCAGATGGCGGAAACGGCCGCGGGTCATAATCTCCATCACCTCGTTGACGGTGTGATTTTCGTTGCAGATCTTCACCTTCGGCGTCATCGCCGAACGCACCGCGATATCGAGCGCGGCTCCACCTTCCCGGGCGACAACCCGGACGATGTCGCGCTCTGACAGGATGCCGACGATCTTGCGATCGCCATTGGTGATGACCAGCGCACCGATCTTGTGCTCTGCCAGGATGCGGATGGCTTCGCTCAGCTTTTCGTTCGGCCCGAGCGTCAACACGTCATGGCCTTTTCTCTCGAGAATTGCCTTCACCGTCATGGCGTCCTCCTCTGCTTTGCCTGCCGGTTCCTGCCCTGACCGGCCTTCACGTAAGAGTGAACATCGTGCGCCGTGATCGGTTGCATTTCAAGTGCGGTGGTCAGTCGTCTCCCACTCGGGCGCCTGCCATCGCCTGTCGAACCAGCGCAGGCCGAAGAAGCCCGCGACAAAGCCGCCAATATGAGCCTCCCAGGCGATCTGACCATCTACCCCTGGGGCAAACCCGAGCAGGCCGGTGGCGAGATTGATGACCATCCACATGGCGAGGAAGATCACGACACCGCGCAGGCGCAATACGAATGCGATCGGCAACACGGGGCCGGCGAAGGCGGCCTTGCCGGCCGAACGGTCGGTGCGGAAGCCGAAACGCGCCGCAGCCCCCATCATGCCCGATATCGCACCGGAAGCCCCGACCAGCGGCGCCTCACCATAAGGATGCATCGCCCAGAAAAGCGCGACCGAAGCCAACCCGGTTGCGGCAAAAAACAGCGCGAACCACAGCGCTCCCAGACGGTTTGCCAATGGTGAACCAAACGCGGCGAGCCACACCATATTGATGGCGATGTGGGCAAAGCCGCCATGCATGAAGGCATAGGTGAAGGGCCGCGAAAACAGGAACCAGTCGAAGCCGTATTGCCCGGTGTAGAGAACGGGGATGAAGGCCCCGTCATACAGCAATGTCATCTGCTGGGATTCGCTCAACACATATTGCTGCAACAGGTAGACGACGACGCAGATGCCGATCACCGCCAGCACGACGGGCGGCAGGTTGAACACCGGCTCGCGCCGCGGTTCAGGTGCGCCCTCGACCGGGTCGACTTCCGAGGGAGATGCCGGTTCACTCATTTGAAATTGCACTCTGCGGGATTCGGGGTTCGAGCATCTAGATCACCACGGACCGAACCGCAAACCGCGAATCGCCGCGGCGCGAATCAAAAAAGAAGCCGTTCAAGGTTTCCCTTGAACGGCTGGTCGAGCCCCCTGCTCCCCTAAAACTCTTGACTGAAGTGCTGCCGATCGTCGCGAAACGACCGCTTCTGGAGTGGTTTTTGTGTGCCACGGGGCTCGCTTCGATGCAACGTAAACCACCTGTTAACCTTAACGGCCCCGACCCGTGAACAAGTGTTAACGACGCTGGCACGCTTCCTGCTCCGCAACGCATGTAGGTCATCGGAGGGCGCCCTTCTGTTCACCGATGGGACATCAGACGACAGAATGCGCGGAGCAGCATAGTATGAACCAGAATGGATCGATCACGCTGTTCCAATATTGGAACCGCCTGCGTGATGGACGCCCTGCCCCGAAGCGTTCGGAGGTCGAGCCGGCCGACATCAAGTCGCTGCTGGCCGACACCTTTATCCTGGAACGGGACACGCGCGGGCAAGCCGTATTCCGGCTGGCCGGCACCAGGCTTTGCGCCTGCTACGGCCGCGAACTCAAGGGGTTTTCCTTTCCATCGCTGTGGCGCGAGAAGGATCAGCGGCTCGTCTCGCGGCTGATCCATGGCGTCTTCGAGCAGAAGTCGGTCGTGCTGATCAGCTATGAGGGTTTCAGCCGCAACGGGCGCTCAAACAAGTTCGAACTGCTTGCCCTGCCGCTGGACGGCGGCGTCGAAAATCCGCGCTGCCTGGGCGTCATCAGCGCCGTGGAGAAGCCCTTCTGGCTGGGTGCCGATCCGATCACCGACGCGTTGATCGATTCGATACGCGTCATCGATCCGGAGAAGGAGCTTCTCAACAATCGCCCGGCGATCGATGTTCCCTCGCTCGTTCCCGATGAACTTGGAGCACCCGAGACGATCTCGGCACTCGGCCGGGCGCGCCGCATCCGCCATCTCGTCGTGTTCGATGGCGGGCGCGAGGAATAGTCCGTTTGCGGCCTGATGCACGTCGCCCAAAACTGCGCGGCTATTTTGGCACCGCGACCTGCAAAAAGGAAACCCCTGGAGCGCCCGCTTTTTCCCTTTGTTAACCCGCTTTGTTGTACTTCTCTGATGAAGTTCCTCGCATCGGCGCGCGGGATGCCAAACGGGGTGTAGGCAGTCATGAGGTCAGCGGCGGTCGACTATGCGCCGTCCCAAGCTGAAAGGCGTAACTTTCAGCGCGTCCGGGTTAAAATCTACGGACGCTTCATGCTGGAAGACCGCACCGAACACCCCTGCCAGGTCGTCGACATGTCACCGGGCAATGTCGCGTTTCGCACCGAACATCGGCATGCCCGGCGAAAAAATCATTGCCTACATCGATCATATCGGCCGCATCGAAGGTGTCGTCACCCGCACCTTGCAGGACGGTTTCGCGATGACCGTCATCGCGTCGGATCGCAAGAAGGACAAGCTGGCCGCGCAATTGACCTGGCTCGCCAACAAGCATGAACTCGACCTGCCGGAAGATCGCCGCCACGAGCGCGTCGCGCCGCGCAATCCGACCAGCGTGCTGCAGCTCACCGACGGCCGCCAGTACCAATGCCGTATCATCGACCTTTCGCTCTCCGGCGCCGCGGTCGAGATCGACGTCAAGCCGGCGATTGGCATCCAGGTTATGCTTGGCACCATGCGCGGGCAGGTCGTGCGTCATTTCGAGGACGGCGTCGCCATCGAATTCGCTGTGATCCAGCGCCCCGAAACGCTCGATTCCGAATTCAACACGCCACGTACCTGAGCAGGCCGACAGCGACACTCCAGGAAACCGGCCCTTGTGGCCGGTTTTTTGTTTTCGACGCCATGACCTGCATGCTTAGGCCACTCTTGGCGGGGCTTGGCAGCCCTCCGCGCGTCGAGATTGGCGCCTCAATATCCAAACGAATTAATACTCAACTGGTTCAAATTTTACGTTTATTCTACTGGAGTTTTACTCAATATCTACTTCGAGCTTTTGCGTCACATAAATCCACATGTGGCAATGTCTCCTTCGAACGGGGAGACTACAACAATGAAGAACACGAGGGGCAAGCTGTTGCTGGTGGCAATGGCGATGCAGCTTTCCGCTTGGGGATCAGCATATGCCGCGGGACCGGCCTATATGCACACCGGCGGACGCACCACCCAGCCTGTTGGCCATTATGAGTTCTGCCAGCGCAGTCCTGGCGAATGCAGCGAACGGACCCCGAAGGGTGCGCCGGTCGAACTGACCCGCAAACTGTGGGCGACGATCGTCAAGATCAACAATTCGGTCAACACCCGCATCAAGCCGCGCACCGACATGGAAAACTACGGTGTCGAGGAATATTGGGCCTATCCGGCCAATGGCTATGGCGATTGCGAGGACTACGCGCTGGAAAAGCGCCGCGAGTTGATGGATGCCGGCGTCCCCGCCGGCAATCTGCTGATGACGGTGGCGCGCCAGCCGAATGGCGACGGCCACGCGGTGCTGACCGTGCGCACGAGCCTTGGAGAATTCATCCTCGACAATCTGGAAACCAAAGTCCTGTCCTGGACGGACACCGACTACACCTATCTCAAGCGCCAGTCGGACCAGAATTCCGGCGTTTGGGTGACGATCAATGACGGCCGCTCCGACGCGGTCGCCAGCGTCCGCTAAAACAGAGATCAAGCGCGTCGCATGAATGTGACCGCTTAAGGAGAAACCCGGTCGAGTCCCCACCCTCCCCGTCCCCAACGACCGGGTGAAAGGAGCCGGCCCCGTCCCCGGGCCGGCTCCGCCATTTCTGGCGGAGAATCGAAAACCAATCAGCCTGCGGTAGGCTGAAGATCCCAATCTCATTCAGTCGAATCGTCCCGCCTTCCCACGCCCGGAAGATCGAGGCACTATAGGCCGTCAGTTTCGCCTTCTGGATCACGGCCATGTTGGAAATCCCGGAAGATCGATGCGAGCGCCATCGCCTGTTCAACGTTATCGACGATGCCTTCAAGGCCGGCGACTTCGAGGGCCTCGGCGTGGCGTTGGGCGGCTCTTCCCGCTGGTTCGACGAGCGCATGCCGTTCGAGCTCGGCCTCGGGCATCCGCTGGAATATGCGATCTATTGGAGCCCCGTCGGCTTCATCTCGTCTTTGCTGGATGCCGGCTCGAATCCAAACTATCAGGATCACGGCGGGTTTCCGTCCATCATTGCAGCGCTGTCCACCGACCGCGCCGACCGGCTGGACATCGTGCGGGTGTTGATCGACGGCGGTGCCGACCCCAACATGCGGGGCGTCAACGACTGGACTCCGCTGCACTATTCGGTGGCCATCCGCAGTGTCGATGCGATCGGCCTGCTTTTGGCGGCGGGCGCCGACCCGGTGCTCGAAACCCGCATCGATGACTACAGGAACGTGATCGAGGAAGCCGAGATTGCCGGCTTTGAAGCCGGTGCCTCCTTGCTGCGCGATGCGATGGCCGGGCGCAGCTCCGACAGACAGTGAGTTGGGGCGCTACGAACCACCGCCAGCAAATGCCAGGCTGACCTCAGACCTTCTTCAACCCCGCCTTGAAGCGCTTGCCGTTGGCAACGTAGTGCGCCGCCGAACCGCGCAACCTTGCAACGGCCGCGTCGTCCAGCACCCTGATCGCCTTGGCAGGCGAGCCGACGATCAGCGAATTGTCCGGGAATTCCTTGCCTTCGGTGACCAGCGCGCCGGCGCCAACCAGAGAATTTCTGCCGATTTTCGCGCCGTTCAGCACGATGGCGCCCATGCCGATCAGGCTGTTGTCGCCGATCGTGCAGCCATGCAGCAAGGCGCGGTGGCCGATCGTGCAGCCTTCCCCGATCGTCAGCGGGAAACCGGGATCGGTGTGCATGACCGTATGTTCCTGCACATTGGTGTCGGCACCGATGACGATGGGCTCATTGTCGCCGCGGATGACGGCGCCGAACCAGAAGCCGGCATTGCGTCCGACCCTGACGTCGCCGATCAGCGTCGCATCGGGTGCGATCCAGTTCGAACCCGCATCGGCGAAGCTGGGCTCTGTTCCATCGATCGCATAAAGCGGCATTTCTGGTCTCCGAATCGTCTCAAGCTGGCAGCTCGGACCCTAGGAGACGGACCGTCCATGAGGCAATGGCAAGCACGACGACGCCCAGCGCCAAGGTCCACGCAATTGCCGTGCAGCCGCAGGACATCAGCGCCAACGTTGAAATGCGGCGCTGACGCCGGGCATCGATGGCATCATTGACCAGCATGAAGGGTCCGGCACAGGCAGTGGCGAGCAGCGAGCGCAAGACATGTGACGGCGACACATAGGGTTCGGTGAAGGCGACCTTGCGGCCCGACACCAGTTCCATAGCCGATCCGGCCAGCCCGCAGGCCGTCAACCCGACGGCAAAAGCAAAGAGTGTGAGTTCCAGCGGTCCCATCTTAACTTTCCATTTACCATGAAATTGCACAGTCGTTCCACGCAGGCTGCAAGAGCCG
The DNA here is from genome assembly GCF_024518695.1 of Mesorhizobium sp. LMG17149. NCBI lineage: Bacteria > Pseudomonadati > Pseudomonadota > Alphaproteobacteria > Hyphomicrobiales > Phyllobacteriaceae > Mesorhizobium > Mesorhizobium sp. LMG17149. The sequence goes on along the minus strand of NZ_JANIFL010000004.1, from coordinate 17,739 downwards.
TGCCGTACGATGTGTGCCGCCCAGGGACACTGGAGGCGGACGGACGGCCCGAGATCCGAGGACTGAGATGAAGCAGGCAGCGCTCGCCAACGAACTCACTGTGGTCGATTCCAGGCTGATGAAGCGGGTGCTCTACGGATTCGCGGCGCTGGCCCTGCTTTCAGCAGCGATCAGCCTTGCAGGCAAATGGTTTGGCCATTCGATCGCCATGGCCGGATACACCGACGACGCAACGATGCACCAGGTGGTGATCGGCAACAATGTCATCACGGTCCCGGCCAACGCCATCCGTTTCGCCCAGGCCCGGCGCGACGGCATCGCCTCGCGGCTCGACCTCTATCTGCGCTATCCCCAGATGGACGGCTACAGCGAGGCCGCGCGGGATGATTTCAACCATACGGGGACAGCCAAAAGCATCGTCTTTCTGGCCTTCGAACAGCAGATGATGTCGCGTGACATGAGTGGCCGCTTCGCGCCGATCTACAGCGCGTTGATCATCCAACCCGGCATTGTCGGGCCTGGCGGCACGATGATTTATGGTTTCAACGAGAAATCAGGCTATCTGAACGAGGTGCTGGTTGTCGGCAATCGCCCCGGCAAGGAGCCGTTTGTGGCCCGTTGCCTGAGCGGACCGAGTGCCGACCAATCGCTGGCGCCTTGCGAGCGCGACATCCAGGTCGGCGACGAACTCAGCCTCACCTATCGCTTCCCAAGGGAGTTTCTGGGCGATTGGCAGGCGCTCGACGCGGCAATCGCCACTGAAGCCGGGCGCGTCCTGAAAACAGGACAGTAAGAAAGCCTCGGAAGGTGCGGCCGGCCGGCCGCATTCGAGGCGGAGCCGGCCGAGCGCAAAATCGCTGGCTCAGGCCAGATCGATGTCGAGGATCGCCATCGAGAAATTGTAATCGCCGTCGTCCTCGTCCTTGAAGACGATGCCGAGGAATTCGTCGCCGACATAGACCTCGGCCGAATCGTCCTTGCGCGGCCGTGCCTTGACCTCGAGCTTGGGGTTCTGGAAGACGCGCTTGAAATAGGCGTCCAGCTTTCTGATTTCGTCCGGCTTCAACAGTCTTCTCCGATCATCGGGCTTGCTCGTTCGAACGCGCTTCTGGCACGTCGACAATGGCGATGTAAAGGCAAGCGGCCTGATAAGGCGAGACAACCGCCCGCTCCTGCCCGCGGCCGGAATCCGACAGCAGACGACGGCGCCGTGAAAATCAGATGTCGAAGCTGACGACCTGATCCATCGTCTGCGACGGCAGAAGCTGGTCCATCTGGCGCGACGGCTGATCGCAGCCGGTCTCACCGACGACGCGGGCCGGCACGCCGGCAACCGTCTTGTTGTGCGGCACAGGCGACAGCACCACCGAGCCGGCCGCTATCTTCGAGCAATGGCCGATTTCGATGTTGCCGAGGATCTTGGCGCCGGCGCCGATCAGCACGCCGTAGCGGATCTTGGGGTGGCGGTCGCCACCGGCCTTGCCGGTGCCGCCCAGCGTCACGCCATGCAGGATCGACACGTCATCCTCGATGACAGCGGTCTCGCCGACCACGAGGCCGGTGGCATGGTCGATGAAGATGCCCTTGCCGATGCGGGCGGCCGGGTTGATGTCGGTCTGGAACACCGAAGACGAGCGGCTCTGCAGGTAGAGCGCGAAATCCTTGCGCCCCTGATTCCACAGCCAATGCGCCAGCCGATGGGTCTGGATGGCGTGGAAACCCTTGAAATAGAGCACAGGCATGATGAAGCGATCGCAAGCCGGATCGCGATCGTAATAGGCCTGGATGTCGACACGCACCGTCGTCGGCCACTCCTTGTCGTCGGCCAGCATGGACTTGAAGGTCTGGCGGATGAGGTCGGAGCCGATGTCCTGGTGCGCCAGCCGCTCGGCCAGCCGGTGAATGACTGCTTCTTCCAGGCTGTCCTGGTTGAGGATGGTCGAATAGAGGAATGCAGCGAGCAGCGGGTCGCGGTTGACAGCCTCCATGGCCTCGTCGCGGATCGAACGCCAGATCGGATCGACCGGCTTCAATGCGCTGTGTCGGGAAATGCTGATGCTGTTCATCGCCGTCTCGTCCTGCGTCCTGCCTGGCTTGCCTGTTGTGCCTGTTGCCAAGCCGCACATATAAGCCAGATCATAGCACGATTGAACTCAATTTTCCTTAGTGCTTTGTCAAATGGATTTGGTTCGCGGGAATTCAAGCAGCCATGGAAAACGAACCCTTGATCGACGACGCGCTGAAAAGCGAGCTTTCGGCTCTCTACCGGGCGCCAGGCCGCCACTATCATAACCTTTCCCATATCGAGGCAATGCTGGCGCTCGCTGGCGACTGTCGAGAATTGCTCGGCGACCCCGAGGCGATCGAAGCGGCGATCTGGTTCCACGATGCCATCTACGACAGCAAGGCCAAGGACAATGAGGCGCAAAGTGCGGCCCTTGCCGAGAAAAAGCTGGCGGGCCGCGCAAATCCTTCACGCCTTAACCGCATCTCGGCAATGATCGTCGCCACCGCCACGCACCAGGTGCCGCCGTTCGAAGACGCGGCGGCCACACGGGACGCAAGTCTTTTCCTGGATATGGACCTGTCGATCCTGGGAGCCGCGCCGGACGCCTTCGACGCCTATGAGCGCGCCGTGCGGCGCGAGTATCACTGGGTGGAGGAGCCGATGTGGCGAGCCGGACGCAGTGCGGTCTTGAAGAGCTTCCTCGCCCGCCCGCATATCTTCCACACTGAAGAGTTTCGCCAGCGCTGCGAACCGCAGGCCAGGGAAAACATGACGCGGTCATTGCAGGCCCTGCAAAGCCCTTTGTGATCTTCGCCGGTGGCACGCTTGCATGTCGCCCTATCCGGCCACGGGCGTTGCATCGAACAATGCACCGAGAAACGCCTGAACAAGCGAGCGCTGGGCGTCGGTCTTGCGATAGGCGACGCGGTGTATGGAACTGAACGAATAGGCCCTTGGCTTGATTGCCCGCATGTCTCCGGCGGCGACCCAGGGATCGGCAAAATGGCACGGCAGAAAGCCGATGAAGTTGCCCGACAGGATCAGCATCAACTGCGCTTCCATGTGCACGACCGATGCACTCGCCTTGGGATGGCCGACCAGGTAGAGGTCGTCGAAATGCCGATAGCTGCGCACCGAGAACCGCGCGGCGTCGACGGCGCCTTGATCGATCCTTGAATCGAGCATCGCAAAGAGCGGGTGCCGGCGGCCGCAATAGAGAAGATGCGGTTCGCCGCAATAGTCGCGATAGACAACCCCAGGCGCTTTCTGCGACAGCGGCCCGATGACAACGTCGCGACCGCCATCGGCGACTTGTTGCTCGAGTTCGGACGGCGTACCCACCGAAAGGTCGATGAAGACGTCGGAATCCGGCCCCATGAAGCGGCTAAGCGCGTGCTGGATACCCAGTTCGCCACTGGTGAAGACCCCATCAGACGTGCCGACCCGCAAGCGGCCCGACAGGCTGCCGCTGGCTGCATTGATGCGATGTCCGAAATCGTCAAGGTCGCGGAACAGCTTCTGCGCCGCATCGTAGGTTGCCTGTCCAACCTCGGTCAGGCGGAATTGCTTGCGCCCGCGATGGCAGAGTTGGGCACCGATGCGTTTCTCCAGCTCCGCCAGATGCGTGCTCAGCGTCGGCTGTGACAGGTTGAGCGTGATTTGCGCAGCGGCGAACCCGCCTGAATCGGCCAGCGCCACGAAAACGCGCAGCAGGCGGATGTCGATATTGTCCAGCCGGCGCATGGCGCCCCCCATGATGCACAGAACGATACATCGATGTTATTCGATGTATCGTTCTAAATAAACTCATTTACATCAATGTCAGAAATCGCGAGCCTGTACGGAACAAAATTGGGGAACAATCATGAAACCGTTACTCGGCACCGCCTTGTCCGCAGCCCTGCTGCTCGCCAGTTCGCAGCTCGCCCTCAGCGCCGACCAGATCCGCATCCTGGCGCCGACATGGCTGGGATTTGCGCCTGTCCATATCGCCAGCGACCTTGGCTGCTTCACCGCCAAGGGCCTTGATGTCAGCATCAAGTTCGAGGATGACCTGACCAACGTCATGGCGGCGATGGCGCGCGGCGACATCGAGATGCAGATGCGCTCGGTCGGCGAATATCAGGGCCGCCCGCGCGACGCCTCGACGCCCGGCATCATCATCGGAACGATCGACGAATCCGTCGGTGGCGACGGCGTCATCACCGATGACAAGATCAAGTCGGTTGCCGATCTCAAGGGCAAGGTTGTCGCGGCCGAGCCCAACATCCCCTCGCGCCTGCTGTTGCAGATGGAGCTGAAGCAGGCGGGCCTGTCGCTGAAGGATCTGCAGATCAAGGACATCGCGACGGCCGATACGGGTGCGGTTTTCGTCGATGAATCGATCGCGGCGATCGCGACCTACGAACCGTTCATGTCGCAGGCGCTGAAGGCCTCGACCCGCACCGGTGCCCGCATGCTGATCTCGTCCAAGGATCATCGCGGCATCATCATCGACGCGATCATCGCCCGCAACGACGACTTCAAGGCGAACCCCGACAAATACGCAAAATTCCTCGGCTGCATCTATGAGGCGGTCGATTTCATCAAGGCCGAGCCGGAAAAATTCGCCGACATGGCGTCCAAGCATTTCGGCCTGACGCCTGCCGAAGTGACCGACATCGTCAACTCCAGCCTGTCCTACACGACGCTTGCAGAATCCCTGGCCTACATGGGCAAGCCGGGAGAAAAAGGCACGTTGCACGGGATATTCGACACGGTGATGGATCTAAACCTGGAGAACGGCGCCGCCGACAACAGACTGGTGGCGGCCGACCAGATCGACAATTCGGCGATCAACAAGATCCCGGCGAAATAGCGGCCGCGCGGCCGGGCCGGCAGCTTGTCTCGGCTGTCGGCAGCGATGTCATTCCGGCTCGCGCCGGTGACGGCCGTTCTTTCGATCATCCGGGGATAATGATTTGTTCAGCAGCCTGTTTGTCTTCCGCGGTCGCGCATCGCCGATGCTGGAGTTTGCCGTCAGTGTCGCCGCGGCTGTGCTCGTCGTTGCCCTGTGGGAGCTGGCGGCGCGCGCGGGCATCATTGCGCCGCAGTTCCTGCCCTCGCCGAGCCGCGTCGTCATTGCCCTGTGGACGATGCTGACCGAGCAGAACCTGCTGTGGCACGTCGCGGTTTCGACCACCCGTGTCTGGATTGCCTTCCTGCTGGCCGCCGTCATGGCGATCCCGATCGGCATCATGATGAGCAGCTACCGGATCGTCGGCGCCGCCCTCGAGCCGATGATCGATTTCATCCGCTACCTGCCGGTCCCCGCACTCGTGCCGCTGTCGATCATCTGGTTCGGCGTCGGCGAGGAGACCAAGATCTTCCTGCTCTGGCTGGGGACGTTCTTCCAGCTCGTGCTGCTCGTCGCCGACGACATGCGGCGCGTGCCGCAGGAGTTCGTCGAGGTCGCCCGCACCGTCGGTGCCAATTCGAGGCAGGTCATGGTCGACGTCGCCCTGCGCTGGATGGGCCCGACGTTGCTCGACAATCTGCGCATCACGCTCGGCTGGTGCTGGACCTATCTGATCATCGCCGAGATCGTCGCCGCCGATTCCGGCATCGGCTATGTGATCTGGACGGCCCGGCGCTTCGTCAAGACGCCCGAGGTCATGGCCGGCGTCGTCGTCATCGGCTTGATCGGCCTTGTCACCGACCAGCTTTTGCGCCTGCTTCACCGCCGGCTGTTCCGGTATCTGTGAGGAGCATGACATGACCGGATATGTTCAATTCGTCGACACGGCCAAGTCCTTTGGCCCCGTCGATGTCGTGCGAAACACCAGCCTTGGCCTCGACCGCAATTCGCTGGTCGTCTTCCTCGGCCCCTCGGGCTGCGGCAAGACCACCCTGATGCGCATGGTCGGCGGCCTCGACGAACCGAGTTCGGGCTCGATCCTGCTCGGTGGGGAAAAGGTCGTCAGGCCGGACCGTCGGCGCGGCATGGTGTTCCAGTCCTATTCGTCGTTTCCCTGGTTGACGGTCAAAAACAACATCGCCTTCGGCATGCGCTACAGGAAGGACCTCGGTGCCACCGAAAGAGCCGAGCGTATCAGCCACTATCTCAAGCTGTTCGGGCTCGCCGACTTTGCCGACTCCTATCCAAACCGTATCTCGGGAGGCATGCGCCAGCGCGTGGCCATAGCCCGCACGCTCGCCGCGGGTTCGGACGTGCTGTTGATGGACGAGCCCTTCGGCGCGCTCGACGCGCTGACGCGCGAGCGGCTTCAGGTCGAGCTGCGGCAGATCCAGATCCGCGAGGAAAAGACCATCATCTTCGTCACCCACGACGTCGAAGAAGCCGTATTTCTCGCCGACCGGATCATCCTGTTCTCGCGCCGTCCAGCCTCGATCGTCGCCGATATCGACGTGGCGGCAGAGCTTGGCCCGGACCGGCCGCTGGAGATTCGCGAAACCCAGAAATTCTTCGAGCTGCGCAACAAGGTCCTGCATCTGATCCGCAACGAAACCGGAGTGGTCGTATGAGCCTCTCCTTTTCCGGAAAGACGGTCGTGATCACCGGAGCGAGCCGAGGCATCGGGCTCGGCATCGCCAAGGGCTTCGCCCAGGCCGGCGCCAGCCTGCACCTCATTGCCAACGACGCGGCCGTGCACGAACGGGCCCACGACTTGGGCGCCACAGGCACGGAGGCCGACATCGCCGACCGCGAGGCGGTCGGCGCGGCCCTCGAACCGATCTCCCGGATCGACGTGCTCATCAACAATGCCGGCCTCGAGCTGATGACGCCGATCACTGACAGCAGCGACGAGGCCGAAGCCGCCTTCCGGCGCATCATCGAGATCAACGTCATCGGCACGGCGCTTGTCACCGCGCGCGCCTTGCCGCGCATGCAGGCCGGCGCTTCGATCATCAACACCGCATCGATCTGGGGCCGCGTCGCCGAAGCGCGGTTCGGCGCCTATGTCGCCTCCAAGCACGCCATCATCGGGCTGACGAAAACCTGGGCCAAGGAACTTGGATCGAGGGGCATCCGCGTCAATGCGGTCTGTCCGGGATGGGTCCGCACGGAAGCATCGATGCGCTCGCTTGGCCGCATGGCCGAGCAAGGCGGCGTCAGTGAAGCAGCACTGCTCGAAGACATCGTCGGCGCGCAAGCCCTGCCCGGCCTGATGGAGCCGGCCGACATGGCCGGCACCTACCTGTTCCTGGCGTCGGATCTCGCGGCCAACATCACCGGGCAGTCGCTCGGCGTCGACAGGGGAGAAGTGCCTTGGTAACCCCGCTGCACGGAAAACGCGCGCTGATCACCGGTGCGGCCAGCGGCATCGGCCGCGCTACCGCGCTCGCCTTGCGGGACGCCGGAGCCACGGTTCTCGGCTTCGATCTCAAGGCATCCGAAGGCGATATCCCGATCCTTGCCTGCGACCTTGCCAATGAGGCCGACATTATTGCCGCGGTCAGGCAAGGAGCGGAACGGATCGGCGGCTATGACATCCTGATCAACAATGCCGGCATCCTGCAGGAAGCACCGCTTGGCGCGATTTCGCTCGACCATGTCGACCGCATGTTTGCCGTCAATGTGCGCGGCGCCATCATCGTGTCGCGGGAAGTCCTGCCGTACCTTCCCGATGGCGGCCGCATCATCAACATCGCCTCCGAGCTCGCCTATCTCGGCCGGGCGAGCGCCTCGGTCTATTGCGCGACCAAGGCAGCATTGCTCGGCCTGACCCGCTCCTGGGCGCGCGAACTTGCGCCTCGCATACTGGTCAACGCCGTGGCGCCGGGACCAACCGACACGCCGCTTCTCGGTTTCGAGGCGCTGAGCGAGAGCCAGCGCGCGCTTGAAACGACACACCCGCTGGGGCGGATCGGCCGGCCGGATGAAATCGCCTCCGCGGTGGTCTTCCTTGCCGGCCCCGGCGCCACCTTCTTCACTGGACAATGCCTGGGCGCCAATGGTGGCGCGGCGATGCTTTGAAACGAGATGATCATGAAAGACCGAGTTTTCCTCGCTGAACTGCCATGGCCCGAAGCCGAGAAGCGGATCGCCGCCGGCGCTCCCATCTTCCTGCCGCTCGGCTCGACCGAACAGCATGGCCACCACATGGCGATGAATGTCGATGTCGTGCTTCCCACCGCCATCGCCGAGACAGTGGCGAAGCAGGTCGGCGGCCTCGTCGCGCCGACCATTGCCTACGGCAACCGTTCGCAGCCGAGAACAGGCGGCGGCCCGGCCTTCCCCGGCACGATCAACATCACGGCGCACACGTTTTCGCTGCTGGTCAAGGATGTGATCTGCGATCTCTATCGCCAGAAGGTCCGGCGCATCGTTGTCCTCAACGGCCACTACGAGAACATCGGCCCGTCGATCGAAGGCATCGAACTGGCGCTCGATGCCATCGGCCGCGAGCGTGCGGCGGATCTGACGATCCTGCGCATCGATCATTGGGAAATGGTGCGCACAGAGACGCTGGCAAAAGTGTTCCCCGATGGTTATCCCGGCATCGAGCTGGAACATGCGAGCGTCATCGAGACCTCGATGATGCTGGCGCTGCGTCCCGAGTTCGTCGATCTCGGCAAGGCACTGCATGACGGCCCGGCGCAGTTCAGGCCATATGATCGCTATCCCAAGCCAGCCGAGGAAGTGCCGCCATCCGGCGTGCTGTCGCTGACCGAGGGCTCATCAGCCGAAAAGGGCCGGTGGCTGCTCGACGACTGCGAGACCCGCATTGCGGAAATCGTCAAACGTGAATTCTTCTGAGGTGCCGACACCATGAGCAGCAATTTCTTCCAGCCGATCGACGCTTCCGCCGTTCCTCGCTTCGCCGGACTTTCGACCTTCATGAGACTGCCGGCCGTGGCAAGCGCGGAAGGGCTCGACATCGCGCTCGTCGGCATTCCGTGGGACGGCGGCACCACCAATCGGGCCGGCGCACGGCACGGCCCGCGCGAGATCCGCAACCAGTCGAGCCTGATGCGGCGCGCCCATCACGTCTCGGGAACGGAGCCGTTCAGCATCGCCAATGTCGCCGATGTCGGCGATCTCTCGGTCAATCCAATCAACCTCCTGGACGGGCTGAAGCGCATCGAGGACGGCATCGCGGCGATCGTCACGGCGGGCGCCATTCCGCTTGCAGCGGGCGGCGATCATCTGACGACGTTGCCGGTGCTGCGCGCCGTGGCCCGCAAGGCGCCCGTGGGCATGATCCATTTCGACGCGCATTCAGACACCAACGACCGTTATTTCGGCGACAATCCCTATACGCATGGCACGCCCTTCCGCCGCGCCATCGAAGAAGGACTGCTCGATCCGAAGCGCATCGTCCAGATCGGCATCCGCGGCTCGATATACGAACCCGGCGAACATGACTGGGCGATCGCCCAAGGCATTCGCATCATCTACATGGAGGAGTTCGTCAGGCGGGGCGCGGCCAGCGTCATGGAAGAGGCGCGCGGCATCGTCGGCGATACGCCCATCTATGTGACCTTCGACATCGACTGCATCGACCCGTCGATGGCGCCTGGGACCGGAACGCCCGAGCTAGGCGGCTTCACCACCCGCGAGGCCCAGGAAATGGTCCGCCTGCTCGACGGATTGACCATTGTCGGTGCCGACGTCGTCGAGGTGGCGCCGCCTTTCGACCTGGGCGGAATGACGGCGCTCGCCGGCGCGACGATGATGTTCGAGCTGCTGTGCGTGATGGCGAAGTCGGTTCAAGCAGCGAGAGCGCCGGACTGAGCACAAGCATCAAATCCGCCTGATGCATCGCCGTCCGCTCAAAGCGGATTCTCGGCATAGAACTCCAGCACGCGCTGCTTGAAGGTCTTGTCCCCGACGGCCAGCATATGGTCCCGGCCCTCGATGTGAAAGGCGCTGGCGTTCGGCATCAACGCTGCAAGCTCATCGGGCGAGCCGCCAATGTCGTCGGTCGTTCCGACGGCGACCAGCGTCGGCTGGGCGATGCGGGCGATATCCTGCTCGCTCAGCAATTCGCGCGATTTGGCGATGCAAGCGGCCAAGGCCCGGCGATCGCTGCGGGTCTGGTCGGCGAAGGCGCGAAACGACCGGCCGCGCGGATGGCTGGTGGCGGCCGGATCATCGGCAAGCAGGGCGGCGGCGATCGGATCCCAATCGCCGACACCGTCGACCATGCCGATGCCGAGACCGCCGAAGACCAGCGTCGCCACCTTGTCCGGATCGGACAGCGCCATGAACGCCGCGATGCGAGCGCCCATCGAATAACCCATGACATGGGCGCGCTCGATGCCGAGATGGCGGAGCAAGGCAGCGGCATCGGAAGCCATCTTGACCGGCGTGTAGTCGGCCTCCTCATAGCTCTTCGACGACGAACCGTGGCCGCGATTGTCGAAGGCGATAGCGCGGTAACCGGCATCGTTCAGCGTCTTGAACCAGCCGGGCGACACCCAGTTGACATAATGGCTCGAGGCGAAGCCATGGATCATCAGCACCGGATCGCCCTCGCCGGATGCCGGCTGACGGTCGAGGAAGGCAAGCTCGAAGCCGTCATGGGTGAAAGACTGCATCTGCGATCCCGCCTGTGTGCTCAACCGCCACCGCCATTGGGTGCATCGCCATTGTCGGCTGGTGGCATGCCGGGGCCGGATACCGTGCCCACGGCCGGATGACGCAACAGGTCGCCATACTCGATGCCGTTCCTGGCGGCAGTGCCGGCCTTGAGCTCGAGCACGAAGCGCACCGGTACGCCGGGCGAAATGACGGCGTCGGATTGCGGCTCGCCGTGCTTGATCGCCCGGATCTTGCCATCCTGGCCGACGAAAATCAGATCGAGCGGCATTGGCGTGTTGTGCATCCAGAAGCCGACCTGCTGCTGGACCTCGAAGACGAACAGCATGCCGTGGTTGTCCGCCATGTCCTGGCGGTACATCAAGCCGGCCTCGCGCTCCGCGGCGGTGTCGGCGACTTCGATGGAAAAAGAGCGATCACCGCCTTTCGTCACCACGACCAATGGCGCCGGATCGGCCGGAAGGATCATCGCCCGGCTGTCCGCCGAGGTCGGCTTTTCGGAATAGAAGTAACCACCGGCGGCGGCGATGAAGGCAATCGCGCACATCGCGCCCGCGGTCAGCCAGTTCCTGTAAGCCATTCGAGATCCTCGGCCGGAAACGCCTTAGTGCGAGACCGGCAAGGTCCCCATATCGGGGTGAATTTCGGCGGCCATAAGGCCTTTGTCGCCGCGCCCGAAACGAACCAGCACGACCTGTCCGGGCCGAAGCTCGGTGATACCGTAGCGGCGCAAGGTCTCCATATGGACGAAGATGTCCTCGGTGCCCTCGCCGCGGGTGAGAAAACCAAACCCCTTGGTGCGGTTGAACCATTTCACCAGGGCGCGTTCGAGACCGCTCTCCGGCGTCACCGCGACATGGGTGCGCTGCTCCTGCATCTCGGCCGGGTGGACCGCGGTGGTGACGTCCATAGAGAGCACCCGGAAGGCCTGCAATCCGCGGTCGCCATGTTTGACGAGGCAGACCACGCGTGCGCCCTCCAGGGCCGTCTGAAAGCCATCCCTTCGAAGACATGTCACATGGAGGAGGATATCGCCGGAAATGCCGTCATCCGGCAAAATGAAACCATAGCCCTTGGCCACATCGAACCACTTGATGGCGCCGGCTATTTCGAGCAAGTCCGCGGCATCGCCGCCTTCGTCACGCTGCAAGGCGTCGCCGAGGGGTCCGTCCCGCCCCGTCAAAGAGGCCTTTTCCCCCATAAGAATGCCCCCTTTTTTCAAGAACACCGCAACTGATTCTTGCCAACAGATTAACACTGCGGCTTCCGGTCTGTGCAAGACCTGCCGTGCCTTTTTTCACGGTTCATTTGGGCAATACCGGATTTGTTCTTTGCCGGCATTGCGCACCGCCGCACGATTGCCCTTTGACAGGGCCGACCCTATGTTGCGCCGCAACGCAATTTATCGAGGAAATCACATGCGCTATCTGCACACCATGATCCGCGTCACCGACGTCGATGCCTCGCTCGACTTCTACTGCAACAAGCTCGGCCTCAAGGAAGTGCGCCGCTACGAAAACGAGCAAGGCCGCTTCACGCTGATCTTCCTCGCGGCCTCCGAAGACGAGCAAAGCGGCATCGCCGACAAGGCACCGCTGATCGAACTGACCTACAATTGGGATCCGGAAGACTACAAGGGCGGACGCAATTTCGGCCACCTCGCTTATGAGGTCGACGACATCTACGCCACCTGCCAGCATCTGATGGACAATGGCGTCATCATCAACCGGCCGCCGCGCGACGGCAACATGGCTTTCGTCAAGTCGCCGGACGGCATCTCGATCGAGCTTCTGCAGAAAGGCCCGGCCAAGGCCAAGGCGGAGCCCTGGGCTTCGATGGCGAACACCGGAAGCTGGTAGCCGATCACGCTGTCTTGAGCGGACAATACCAGGCTGACGGCCCGGTACCGTTTGGTTTTTCAGGGGCGGCGCCTATCTGTCTGGCTGAGGCGCCAGGCTTGGGCCGGCGCCCAGCCATGCAACAGGCGCTTGCCCAGGAGAATTCATGCCGACCAGCCATGCCGACGTCGCCACCGAACATGCCAGCCGCTACCTGCAGCAGCTGTGCAAGCACTGGGCGCACAAATTCCCGGTCGAGTTCGATCCCACCCACGGCACCATCGATCTCTCAATGGGCCGTACCGTCATGGATGCCGATGCGGCGACACTGCATATCACGGTGTCGACCGACGAAGCGGGATCGATCGAGCGCCTGGAAAGCGTTGTCGCCGATCACATCAAGCGCTTTGCTTTCCGCGAAGAACTGACCTTCGACTGGAAACCAGCACCGGCGGCATAGGCCGCCTACTTCCCACCGGTCTGAGCAGCCATCTCCAGCAGCGCCTGCACGGAGCGCCAGTTGCGTGCGGTGCCCGGGACTTTCAGCGTGCGCGGGATCAGCCCGGCAAACACCGATTTGCCCAGCCCGTCCGGCGCGTGCAAGTAGAGCACATCGCCCTTGATCTCGAAGCGTTCGGGGCCGGTGCACTTTTCGGTCAGTCGCGCCACCTCGTCCGCTGTCGGCTCGCGCTCCAGCACATAGGCATGCAGCTTGGTATGGTCCCCGGCAACTTCCGGGTAAGGGTTTTCGTTCACCAGCCGCTCGAACCATGAGAGATCGCGCACCATGATGCGCGAATAAAAACCCCATTTCTTCTCGAAGGCTGCTTCGATCTGTTTCGTCAGCGCGGCCGCGTCGCCCTTCTTCGCCCGGAACACGGCATTGCCGCTCTGCACGTAGGTGGCGACATCGGAAAAGCCGAGATCCTCGAAGAACGACCGCAGCTCCGCCATTTTGACGATGCGGTTGCCGCCGACATTGATGCCGGAAAACAGCGCGACGAAGATTTTTCCTGCCTCCTTGCCGCTCATATGATGAAACCGGCCAATGTCTCGTTGTCGGTGATGTCCTGATACTGGACGCCCTCGGCCTCGAACTTCGCCTTGAGCAGATCGAAATTGCGGCGGTCCTTGGTTTCGATGCCGATCAGCACCGAACCGAAATTGCGCGCCGATTTCTTCAGATATTCGAAACGGGCGATGTCGTCGTCGGGCCCGAGCAGTTCGAGGAAGTCTCGCAGCGCGCCGGGCCGCTGCGGAAAGCGGATGATGAAGTATTTCTTCAGCCCCTCGAAGCGCAGCGCCCGTTCCTTGACGTCCGGCAGCCGCTCGAAATCGAAATTGCCGCCCGAAACCACGGCAACGATGGTCTTGCCCCTGATCTCCTTCTTGGAGAAATCCTTGAGCGCATCGATCGCCAGCGCGCCAGCCGGCTCCAGCACGACGCCTTCGACGTTGAGCATTTCGATCATGGTGGCGCAGAGCCGGTTTTCCGGGATCAGCCGCACCGTTTCGGCCGGAAAATCCTTGAGATGACGCAACGGCTCGCGGCCGATCTCGGCCACCGCGGCGCCATCGACGAAATTGTCGACCTTGGCGAGTTTGAGCCGTTTTCCCGCCGCAAGGCTTTCGCGCAGGCTCGGTGCCCCTGCCGGTTCGCAGAAGACGAAGCGTGCTTCCCTGCCCTGATCGGCGAAATAATGGGTGACGCCCGCGGCAAGTCCGCCACCGCCGACCGGCAGCATGACGATATCGGGCATGCGGGCGCCCGACATCTGGTCCGCGATCTCGTAGGCGACGGTTGCCTGGCCCTCGATAATGTCCTTGTGATCGAAGGGCGGCACCATATGGGCGCCGGAACTGTCAGTGAATTCCAGGGCCGCGCGATAGCAGTCGTCGAAGAAATCGCCGACCAGCCTGATCTCGATGAAATCGCCGCCGAACAGCTTGGTCTTGTCGATCTTCTGCTGCGGCGTCGTCACCGGCATGAACACGACGCCTCGCCTGCCGAAATGGCGGCAGACGAAAGCAAAACCCTGCGCGTGGTTGCCGGCGGACGCGCAGACGAACAGTTCAGCCTCGTTGCCGGCCGCCAGTGTCTTGCGGAAGAAATTGAAGGCGCCGCGGATCTTGTAGGAGCGGACCGGCGACAGGTCCTCGCGCTTCAACAGCACCCGCGCGCCGGTCTTTTTCGACAGATAATCGTTTTCCTGCAGCGGCGTTTCAGGGAAGATCTGGCGGATCGCGGCGGCAGCGGCAGCAACGCGGGAAGAAAAACTGTTCATCGGAAACCACCCTTGGGAAAGCCACCTTGTGTCGCACGCTGTCCGCGGACCTCTATCATTGATCGGGTCGCACACGTTCGGTTGTTGAGCGCCGGGACAGGTGCGGCGCGAGCCAGCCTATTGCATATCCGGCTACGTGGCGCCATCGTCCATCATGTGCGTCGTTCCGAGCGGAAATTTTGCGGAATATTTTCAGCTACTTGTGGGTACATTCTCATGCCCCTGGCACCGGGCGGCTTGAAACCGCTATCTCTGCGGGAATTGGAGAGCCGGCGGCGACGCCGCTCATTGCGCGGATCACGCAGGCGTTTCCCGCCATTTTGGCATTCGCGCAACACTGCGATGGCCGCAGCGGCGCGCCGATCACATTTCGACTGGACATGACTTAGTTCTGCCGCACTCTGCCTGTCCGGGAGGTATCGTGAGGATAGACAGGCCTTTCGGCCGGAGTTGGAAATTCAGGCGTGCCTTTGAAGAAGATTTTCACCGTTCTCCTGGCCTTGTTCGTCGCCGGCTGCGCCGGCCAGCAAACACAGGAATTGCTGGGCAGCGCCATGGTGTCCGCGCCGGTGACGGAGATCGCCGGCAACCACTCGATCTTCATCGCCACGACGCGCAAGAAGTCCGACGATCCCAACAAGGTTTTCGACGGCGAACGCTCGGCGACGCTGAACTATGCCCGCGTCAACGTCACCGTTCCGGGGCTTCACAAGACCGGCCAGATCGAGCGCCGCTCGCGCGGCAAGTCGGATGACCCGGCCAAATATTTCATGGCTTCCGAGGTCGTCGGCTACGACACGCAGCCGAAATTCTCCAGCGCGCTCAATGCCGACATCGCGGCGCGTGGCGGCCGCGTCATGGTCTTCGTGCATGGCTACAACACCGGCTTCGATGCCGCCGTCTATCGCCTCACCCAGATCGTCCATGATTCCGGCTATCCCGGCACGCCCGTGCTGTTTTCCTGGGCATCGGGTGCCAGGACCACCGACTACGTCTATGACAAGGAAAGCGCCAGCGCTGCCCGCGACCAGTTGGAGGTGACGCTCAGGATGCTGGAGCAGTCCGGCGCGCGGCGCATCGACATCGTCGCGCATTCGCTCGGAACCTGGGTCACCATGGAAACGCTGCGGCAGATGGCCATCACCGGCGACCGCGATCTCGGCGGCAAGCTCGGCGACGTGGTGCTGGCTTCGCCCGACATCGATGTCGACGTGTTCAAGAGCCAGATGCGGCGCTATGGCAAGCCCGACAAGCCGTTCATCCTGCTGTTGTCGGACGACGACCGCGCGCTGCGGCTCTCCGGCCTGATCGCCGGATCCCGGCCGCGCGTCGGCGACTACAAGGATGCCGCCGATCTCGCCTCCTATGGCGTGTCGGTCGTCGACCTGTCCAAGGTCAAGGGATCGGACAGCTTCAACCATACGAAGTTCGCCGACAATCCGACGCTGGTGAAGATGATCGGCCAGCGGCTGCGCGAGGATGACGGCTTTGCCAGCGACCGTGACGTGACAGACCGCATCAGCCTGCTTGGCCAATAGGTGCGGTCCCGCGGTTTTCGCCGTGCCTGCCCGGCATCGCGGACGTGTGGATACACTTTGAACTGGACCGCGCCGGTCTCTGGCCTTATCGGAATAGCCAGCGACGTCACGCGTTTGACGTCCCCCTTGGCGGGAGCCGGCGTATGACCATGCGTTCGAAGAGCTACCTCGTCGTTGCATTGGCGCTCGCTGTCACCGGCTGCGCCGGCGGCAAAACGCACGACCTGCTCAACAAGACGACGGTCACGGTGCCCGCTTCCGACATCGCGGCCACGCATGAAATCTTCGTCGCCACCACCCGCCAGAGGGCAATCAAGGACCCGCGACAGGTGTTCGACGGCGATCGCTCGCTGACCACCAGCTTTGCCCGTGTCGACGTCACCGTCCCGAAAAACCATCAGGTCGGCGCCATCGAGCGGGCCAAGGGATCGGCAAACAGCAACCCGGCCAAGGATTTCACCGCCAAGGACGTCACCTTCTATGAAGGCGCGCCGCAGTTCGCCAAGGCGGTCGGCGCCGACATCGCCATGCGCGGCGACCGTGCGCTGGTTTTCGTGCACGGCTTCAACAACGGCTTCGATGACGGCATCTACCGGCTGACGCAGATCGCGCACGACACGAAATATCCCGGCACGCCGGTGCTGTTCTCATGGGCTTCGAGCGGCAAGACCACGGGTTACATCTACGACAAGGAAAGCGCCAACGCAGCGCGCGACGACCTCGAGGCGACGCTCAGGATGCTGGCCAAGACCAAGGTCAAGAGCATCGACATCATCGCCCATTCGATGGGGACCTGGGTGACCATGGAGGCTCTGCGCCAGCTTGCCATCACCGGCGATCGCGATCTCGACGACAAACTCGGTTACGTCATCCTGGCCTCGCCCGACATCGATGTCGACGTGTTCAAGAAACAGATGATCCGTTACGGCAAACCCGACAAGCCATTCGCCATCCTGCTCTCGGCGGATGACCGGGCTCTCAAGCTGTCCTCCCTGATCTCGGGCGATAAGCCGCGCGTCGGCGATTACGGCGATGCGGCCGACCTCGCCAGCTATGGCGTGTCGGTGGTCGACCTTTCCCAGGCCAAGGGCGGTGACCGCCTCAACCACGCCAAATTCGCCGACAACCCAATGCTGGTGCAACTGCTGGGCGATCGGCTGCGGGCGCCTGCCGGCCTTGCCTCGGACGAGCCCGTCCCGACTCAGCTCAACAATCTCGGTCAGGGCCTGGGCAAGGCCGTCGGCTCGGTCGCGGAAATCGTCATCACCACGCCGTTCAAGGTGCTGACCATCGCCACCGGCGGGTAGCCGGGGGCAGCTTCCTGGTGGAGACCATCAGGTGTCGAAGTCGGCGCTGCCCCTCACCTGCCTGCCGGCATCCTCTCCCCGTATAGTGACGGGGAGAGGGGCGCTATTGTCCGAACCGGATAGATAGGTAACAGAATGGACCGATAGCATGGGTGACAGTTTTCTTGTCCGCCGGGAGGACCGGCGATGGTTTGGCGAGAGACTGGCATCATGGATGA